>CAVSVC010000056.1:0-107389 GCA_963731045.1 uncultured delta proteobacterium
CAACAACCAGGTTAAGGCCTTTGAAAAGATGGATTTTGTCGTTTCCATGCACAGCATCATGACGCCCACGGTCAAATATGCCGACATCATCTTGCCGGCGCGGGATCCGATGTGGGAAGACAAGTATCTGGTCCACGGCACGGCCTACGGTTGTTTTGAGTCCTTCAACATGTGTCCTCAAGTCGTCGACCCGCCCGGTGAAGTAAAATCCTGGATATGGGTCTATTGCAAGATAGCCGAAAGACTGGGGATCGCCCCCCAGAAGTACTTCAAGTACTACACCTCTGATGAGAACTGGGACCGGGATTGGGAACGGTATCAACGAGATGGGTACCAGAATATCATCAACTTCTACGAGAAGAGGGGGCAAACCCTTCCGACCTGGGAAGAGTTTAAACAGGGGAAGTTCATCAACTGCGATGAACTGGAAGAGATGCCTTTTACCGGCTGGAATGAGCAGGTCAAGGAAGACAAACCCTTCAGGACGAAATCGGGCAAGATCGAGCTCTTTTCCGAATATATTGCCGACGAGAAGAACCGGGGAAAGGGCGATCACCTTGATTCACGTGGCAGGGTGATCGATAACCTTCCTGCGGACTGGCTGGATATGACTCCCTATCCCACCTATATGAGCACACGCCGCGGCATGGATGACCCCCTGGTCAAGAAATACCCGATCATGCTCCTGACCTCTCATTCGCGCTATAGGGTCCATTATCTCTTCTGGGAGCATCAGTGGCTGAGAAGCCTTTATAAGCACAGGGTATGGATCAACGTGGCGGATGCCAAGGTCAGAGGGATCAGGGACGGGGACAAGGTCGCTGCCTACAATGACCGGGGTAGGGTGATCATGCCGGCTTACGTCACTCCCAGGCTGATGCCCGGGCTGGCCTTGATCCATTCCGGAGGAAAGAACATGCTGGGAGAGGATGGAATCGATTACGGGGCAGCGCCATCCACCCTGCTGGGCGGCGATTTCGAGAGCTGCCACGCCCCTGCACGGGCAACAAACCTGATTCAGATCGAGAAGGTGTGAAAGGAGAAAGGCTAAAGGTTGAAGGCTAAAGGTTGAAGGTAAAAGACCCAAGGTTAAAGAATTAAGTTACTAGGTCCTATAGAAATGTCATTCGGGAAAGCCGGAATCCAGAAGCCCTTGACATCACTGGACTCCGGCGGCGCCGGAGTGACGAACTGGTAATTCTAGAGTTCCTAGAGTTTCAGGTTACGGGTTACCGGTTTTTTACACCTAACGCCTTGCGCCCCACGGCTTTTCGCTATGCTCTCTGCCCTATGCGTGTATTTGTTCACTGATCACTGATACTCTCTACTGGTCACTGATGACTGGTCTTTTCTCCGCTGCTCATCACAGCCTCATAAAATGCTTCCCACTCCTGCATCAGCTTCGCCGAAGACTCCGATAGACTCTTATTCCTTGCTTTCCATTCCTGTCGCAAGCGAATCCCTTCAATGAAAAAGACCATAATGAAAAGGAGAATCGAAGAGATACACCATACAAAGACGAAGGAAAGAGCAATGAGGGTGGGGTTGTTTAAGCCCATCATAAGAGGCAGCAGGATGCCCAGCAGAATCGCAATGATCAGCGTGACGAGAAAATACTCCTTCAGCCTGCTCATCTATCCTGTTCTTCCTTTCCAAGTCTACTATTTTCGCAGAATTCGCCGAAATAGGCAAGGTTGGGTTGAGGATCTCCTGCCGAATACAGGGATTTTTTGCACCGAATGCTGGGTTCACCTCATTTACACCTCAAAGATAAGATTATATCCTGGGATTATGGTAGCATCGGTCGCTGGGGGAAGAGATGCTCCGGAAGGGAGGGAGAACTCATGTTTTCGATTGGATTACTGGCAGGGCTATTCATCGGGGTATTTCTTGGTGTGGTCTTGATGAGTCTGCTGATCGTCTCAGACCCCTCCTCCGGTGAACTGCAGGAGAAGGAAAAAGAGATCATGCGGGCAGGAATGGCGTAGACCGGGTTCTTAGAAGACCCTCTTCGGGAGTGACGGTTACGGCTGTTGACAAGCTCAAAACCGGTGGGTTAATAACCGTTGAAAAAGAAGACTCCTTCCGAGGTGGGTGATGAAGATCGAATTCATTCAGGCCAGGGATCTGCCGGATGCATGGTTTCAGTGCGTATACAATATTTTCGACAAGGGGTATGAATACCTCATAGACCGCGGGAGCTTCAAAGGCCACAAGAGAATCGAATACGACTACATCGTCGTCCAGATTTTGCACCCCGGAACCCGCCCCCTCATTCCCGACATTCCTCCGGGACTGAACGTCCCTCCTCCGACTTCGATGGAATACGTAGAGCAATACCTGGAGAAACTGATTACTTCGATCAAGGGAAAACATGAAACCTACACCTACGGGGAGGACCTCGAAAAACAGATCGAAGAAGTGATCCGGATGTACCGTGAAGACGGTCACAATACGAATCAGGCCTACATGGCTGTTGGAAACGCAGCCTCGTTGCTGCTCGAAGACCCCCAGTGTCTCCGGGGGATTGACACCCGGGTCCGCTACGGCAAGCTTCACTTTATGCTCTATTTCCGTTCGTGGGACCTCTGGGCCGGATTTCCCTCCAACCTTGCCGGTCTCCAGCTCCTCAAGGAATACATGGCCAAAGAGATCGGCGTCGAAGACGGAGAGATCATCGCCTCCAGCAAGGGGCTCCATATCTACGACTATTGCTGGGATCTGGCCATGACAAGAACAGCAAGGAAAAAGTAGAGAAGATTTCAGATTGCGGATTTTAGATCGTCAGATGAATGAGACTCCACAAAGAAGAAGTGAAAATCAAGATTTTCACATCGCGGGATGTCACGTCTTTTTCAAATTAGGCCTGTACCGCTGCAATTCACTGAGAGGCTCAAAAGCGAGATGTTGCTTCGATCGCGGGAAGACGCCCGCAACGACTAAAATAGGCTCATCCCTGCGGGAAGTAAGCACGTAGCACGCGAGCGGGAGTCGAAGCAGGACCTCGTATCCATTGGACGTCTCCTGGCGGGATGTTGCACATTTTTCTTCAATCTCGCGCCTGCGTAAATCTTTCACATCTGAAATCTGAAATATCCTTTTTTTCAGTCCGCCATATTTCTCTCCACAAAGGCATAGGCACTGTGGTTGTGGATCGACTCAAAATTTTCGGATTCTACTGTAAACCAGGTGATGTTCTTGTCCTTCTTTAAGCGCCGCGTCACCTCTCTCACGATGTCCTCCACGAACATCGGGTTCTCATAGGCCCTCTCCGTCACAAACTTCTCGTCGGGCCTCTTCAGGATGGCGTAGAGATCGCAGGAAGCGCATTCCTCCACCATCTGAATGATGTCCTCGATCCAGATGAATTTTCTGAACCGCAGGTTCACCGTCACGAGCGATCTCTGGTTGTGCGCCCCGAACCGGCTGATCTCTTTGGAGCAGGGGCAAACCGTGGTGATCGGAACCACCACACCCACATAAAAGTCCTCTCTCTCATTGCTGGAACCGCAAAAACGGCAGACATACTCCATGAGACTCTTCGATTTGGTGACAGGGGCTTCCTTCTCGACAAAATAGGGAAACTCCACCTCCAGGTGCGCGGTCTTTGCCTTGAGCTTCGTCTTCATTTCCGTCAGGATCTTGGAGATATTCTTGATGGCGATATCCCCTTTGTACTTGTTCAGGATCTCCACAAACCGGCTCATATGGGTCCCTTTGAACCGGTGCGGAAGGTCCACATACATGTTCACGTTCGCAACGGTTTGCTGAACCCCGCGGGCCTTGTCCAGAACCGTAATCGGATACCGGATGTGTTTCACCCCGACCTTATTGATCTCGATCTTGCGGTGATCCTTCCGGTTCTGGATGTCATGTATCTTTTTTCCCGAAATACGTGGCACAGGCAGTCTCCGATTCCCATGCGGTCACACTGTGAACCGTCACGGGGTAGCGTTTCAAGTCTTTCTCCAACCGGTCAAAGATATAGCAGGCAATGTTTTCCGAAGAGGGCTCCTGCTTCGAAAAAAAAGGGAGATCGTTCAGAAAGGTATGGTCGAGCGGTTTCAAGACCCGCTCCACCTTTCGTTTCAGGATCCCGAAATCGATCACGATCCCTTCCTTGCCGAGCTGACTGGAAGCGACAGCGACTTCAATCTTCCAGTTGTGGCCGTGAAGGGCCTCGCATTTTCCGTGGAGATGCCGCAGGCGATGGGCCCCGGCAAAGTGCGACAGAACAGTAATGACATACATCGTTTGTTCTCCGATCAGTCGACTAAAAGTATCCTTACATCCATCACATTGGTATGGGTGGGGCCTGTGATCAGAAGGTCCCCCAGCTTCTCAAAGAAAGGGTACGCATCGTTGTTCGTCAGATGGGTCCGCGGATTGAGTCCCATTGCACGGGCACGTTGAACCGTGGTCCGGTCAACCACGGCCCCGGCCGCGTCTGTGGGGCCGTCCGTTCCGTCCGTGCCACCGCTCAGAAGCAGGACATCTTCAAGCCCCTCGATGTCCAGGGCTGCCGCCAGAGCGAATTCCTGGTTCCTTCCGCCGCGACCGCCCGCCCCGGATCGTAACGGTCGTTTCTCCACCTGAGAGGATGCAGGCCGGTCTTCGGAGAGGGTTGCCCGACGAGACAATCTCTCTTGCAATGGCGGCATGGAAACGGGCAGCTTCTCTCGTCTCACCGACGATCGAGGAGGAGAGAATCGACGTGTTGAATCCCAGGGAAGAAGCCTGGGTGGCAGCCTGCTGGAGGGCGATCCTGTTCGACCCGATCAGGATATTGTAGACCCGGTTAAAGGTGGGATCCCCCGGCTTTGGAGTCTCCTCGATCTTTCCCCGCAGGCCGAGCGACAGATGAGCCTTTATCGACGGGGCGATTTCCGAGAGCAGATCATACTTCTCCAGTACGCTCCAGGCGTACTCGAATGTTGAAGAATCAGGGACCGTAGGCCCTGAGGCGATCACGTCCAGTGAATCCCCTACCACGTCCGAAAGGATGAAACAGAGTGAAGGAGAGGGATAGGCCCACCTGGCCAACCCGCCTCCTTTGGTCTGAGAGATATGCTTCCGGATGCTGTTGATCTCGTGTATCTCCGCTCCACAATCGAGAAGAAGCTGGGTAGCTTCCTGTTTCTCGTCGAGGCTGATGCCCTCCGCAGGGTAGGGCAGCAGGGCGGATCCGCCCCCGGACAGCAGGAAAATCACCAGATCCTCAGGCCCCGCCCCGTTAAGAAGACTGCGAATCCGTTTGGCTCCCTCCACGCCTTTGAGGTCGGGGATCGGATGTCCCGATTCCACCAGAGTGATCCGTTTGAGCGGGAGGGCATGGCCGTACTTGGTTGTGACCACTCCATCCGTTACGCGGTCGCCAAGAATACTCTCGACCGCCTGAGCCATCGAAGCCGAGGCTTTTCCCGTCCCCACGACGAATATTCCTCGGAAGGCCTCCAGATCGAAGACCCTATCGGAAAGGTCGTCGGTCTTCACGAAGAGACGTCCCTTCTCGACACGCATCAGTTCGGTGAGTCTCCTGAAAGGGTCTACAGCCTCAACTGCCTTGAAGAAGAGCGTCTTGGCAATGTTTCTCAATTCATCGAGTGATTTCTTTCCCATGGATGAGCGCCCGGAAGGCATAAGGACATTCGCAACACTTTAGCGCTATTAGAAAACCCGTGTAGGAGCGGCATCCTGACGCGACCCGATCGCGCTTGCGCGATCGGACGCTTCGGACACCCAGTCGCGGCTGGAAGCCGCTCCTACGGCGAAATTCAAGAGAATGTGGCTCTTTTCTGAAAGCGCGAAAGTATTGTTGGAATTTTATAATTTAAATCCCCTTTCGTCAACTTTTACCGGTCGTCTCAGAAACTTTCTGCCATGTTCCTCCCTTTCTCTTCCGTACCGGAGCTCTTGCCGGGTTTTACAGCTTTCTATTCTTTCTGTTATATTAGCATCGTTTCTCCGGTGTCAGAATCCAGGAAAAGCCTGAAGACGATCATGAGCGTTCGGTTCACCTCCCCCTTTCGCCACATTCTCAGCGTCTCCGAACTGACGCGGCAGATCAAAGACATTCTCGAAGCCGGGTTTTCGGATCTCTGGTTGGAAGGTGAGATTTCGAACCTCAAGATCCCGCCCTCCGGGCACATCTATCTTACGTTGAAGGACGACTCCAGTCAGATTCGGGCCGTTTGTTTCCGGATGCAGGCGAGGTCGTTGCGTTTTGCCCCGAAGGATGGGCTTCATGTCGTCTGCCGCGGCAGAGTCAGCCTCTATGAGAAGAGAGGAGAGTATCAGCTCATTCTGGAGGAATTGGAGCCCAAGGGAGTCGGCGCTCTTCAGCTCGCTTTTCTGCAGCTCAAGGAGAGACTCGAAAAGGAGGGTTTATTTGATGGGGCCCGGAAGAAGCCGCTCCCTTTCCTCCCGCAGAGGATCGGAATCGTTACCTCTCCCACCGGGGCCGTCATCCGTGACATGATTCAGATCATCCAACGCCGGTTTGAGAATGTAACGATCCTTCTCTACCCTGTCCGGGTGCAGGGAGAAGAGGCAGCCCGGGAAGTGGCCGAAGGCATCGATTTTCTGAATAGAGAGATGGCCGTGGACGTCATCATTGTTGGGAGAGGAGGGGGTTCCCTGGAGGACCTCTGGGCTTTCAATGAGGAGGCAGTGGCAAGGGCCATCTTCGCCTCAAGGGTTCCCGTTGTCTCCGCAGTGGGACATGAAACGGATTACACCATCGCTGACTTCGTCGCCGATGTGCGAGCCCCAACCCCTTCCGCTGCCGCCGAACTCGTCGTCAGAGAAAAGAAAGAGATCACGCGGCGACTTCAAGCACTTAGAATCCGGCTGGAAAATGATGTTCGTCAGACGGTCGAGGATCACCGTCAATTCCTGGTCCATCTCGGAAAGAGGTGCACGGGTCCCAGGAAGAGAATAGAAGAGCACCTCCTCAGGGTGGATGATCTGACGAATCGATGTCGCTACTTAACAAAATGGAGGTTGAAGAGCGCGGCAGATCGGCTCTTTCACCTTCGGGAGAAGCTTTCTTTTTGTTTCCCGGCTCAACGGATTGAAAATCTCAGGACCTCCCTGACTCAGCTATCAAAAGGCCTGGACCAGCGCGTCGGGCATACCCTTGAAAGGGAAAGACAGCGTCTGGATGCAACAGTGGGGAAACTGGATTCCTTAAGTCCCCTTTCCATCCTTCGACGGGGGTACAGTATCACCCGTAAAATCCCTGCCATGGAGATTCTGAAGAATAGTGGTCAGGTCGAGGCGGGGGACAGGGTCGAGGTGAAACTTCATGAAGGAAAGCTCTTCTGTCATGTGGAGGAGAAGGTCTGAAAAAATAGGGTCCTGTTTTTTTGGAGCCCAACGAAGGCGGACCGCTTTCCAAACTTTAGAGTTGCGATCTTTTGATGGGGAAAGCCAGTCTGGTAGTGAGTCAACGGTTTTTTCTTGAATTTACGCACCGGCTCGCTCGATAAGGTTTCGCCTGCCTGCGGTAGACAGGCTCTAAAGTTTTCCAAACGGCCCGCCATCATTGGCTCTTTTTACTTTTTCATTTCGTTTGCTTTTTTCATCCCTGAGAAGGCCGGGTACCCTGAGGGTGATAATCCTATAAAGATATTATATAATATTGAGTTAAGTGCCCATTGCTGAGGGATATCAATGGCAAAAGACAAGTTTGAAGAAGCGCTGAGTAAGCTGGAAGGAATTGTTGAGCGGCTTGAAGAGGGGGATATTCCCCTGGAAGAGTCACTGAAGCTCTTCGAAGAGGGAATTCGTCTCTCCCGCTTTTGCAGCCAGAAACTGGACGAAGCTGAAAGAAGAGTGGAGATTCTTCTGAAGGACGAGGAGGGAAAGGTGAAACTGCAGCACTTTGAGCCTTCGAGAAACCTTTCTCAGTCTCCCTCGCCCGACGAAAAGGATACTCCCTCATCCGAAGGGAATGCGTTGTAATTCGGCGTTCGTCTTTTGACCGTTGGACAGGCTCGCGGCTCAGGGAGAACCCCAAACGGATGGATACTTAACCTGTACCGATCCATTCGTGGTGGGCCTGTCGAATCAGCCGGTTGATTTCTTATGGATATCCGCAAGTACCTCCAGGAAAAGAAAGAGATTGTCGACACGGCCCTTGCCGACCTGTTTCTCAGCCGGGTGGAGTATCCATCCTCCCTCCGCCAGGCAATTGAGCACAGTCTCTTTGCAGGAGGCAAACGGGTTCGGCCCATCCTCTCGATTGCCGCCTTTGAAGCCGCAGGAGGAAGCAACGGCAGCGTCCTTCCTTTTGCCTGCGCCCTTGAAATGATTCATACGTATTCGTTGATTCACGATGATCTGCCTGCCATTGACAATGACGATTACCGCAGGGGACGGCCCAGTTGTCACAAGATGTTTGGAGAAGCCATCGCCATCTTGGCGGGAGACGCCCTCCTGACAGAGGCCTTCCAGGTCATGACGAATCGGCACGTCAGCGAAAACAGGATGGAACACCCCGAGTTGGTTCTTGACCTCGTTCACGAAGTTGCAAGGGCCGCGGGAATTTCCGGGATGGTGGGAGGTCAGGTCGTCGACGTGGAATCCGCAGGGAAAGAGGTCGATCTGCCGACGCTTCAATATATTCATACCCACAAGACCGGGGCGATGATCCTTGCGTCGGTCCGGGTGGGAGCAAGGCTCGGAGGGGCCAAGGAAGAATTTCTCAGGGCCTTCAGCCGCTACGGTGAGCAGATCGGGTTTGCCTTTCAGATCGTTGACGATGTCCTGGACATTGAAGGAAAAGCCGAGGTTCTCGGCAAGCTCCCGGGAAGCGATCTCTCCAAGGGTAAGATAACCTATCCATCCCTGGTTGGCCTTGCGGAGTCCAAGCGAAGAGCCGGAGAACTTGTGGATTCGGCGATCGAGGCCTTGCGCCTCTTCGGACCGGAAGCCGATCCCCTGAGGGAGATCGCCCGCTTCATCCATTCGAGGGAACATTAACGATGAATCAGGTTTTGGATCGAATCAGTCATCCCCATGACCTCAAGAAACTGGACCGGGAGGAATTGGCGCAGCTCAGTCATGAGCTTCGCCAGGAGATCATCACCACGGTTTCCAAGAATGGAGGGCACCTGGCCTCCAATCTGGGGGTCATTGAGTTGACCCTTGCGCTTCATTTCGTTTTCGATCTTCCAAGGGACAAACTGGTCTGGGATGTGGGACATCAGAGCTATGCCCACAAGCTCCTCACCGGCCGCAGAGAACGTTTTCAAACCCTGCGACAATATGGCGGACTCAGCGGATTTCCGAAGAGGGACGAGAGTCCGTATGATACTTTTGATTCCGGGCACAGCGGAACCTCCATCTCCTCGGCCCTTGGAATGGCCGAGGCCCGAAGACAGAAAGGGGAGGAGGGAAAGATCATCGCCATTATCGGGGATGGGTCCCTGACCTCGGGCCTCGCGTTTGAGGGGCTCAACCAGGCAGGCCACATCGACCGGGACCTGATCGTTGTCTTGAACGACAATGAAATGTCCATCTCCCCCAATGTGGGGGCTTTCTCCTCCTACCTCAACCGATTGATGACTGGCCAGTTTGTAAACCGGTTTCGCGAGGATATGAGGGCTTTCCTGGAAACGGTTCCCGGGATCGGCAAGTCGGTCCTCCGTTTTGCCAAGCAGGCAGAGGAATCTCTGAAGGGTTTTCTGATGCCCGGCCTTCTCTTCGAGGAGATGGGAATGAAGTACATCGGACCCATCGACGGTCACCGGCTCGACCATCTGATTGAAACGTTCCAGAATGTGAAGAAACTCAAAGGACCGATTCTGATCCATGTGATTACGAAAAAGGGGAAGGGGTATCTCCCGGCGGAAGAGAACCCTGCGCGCTTTCATGGAATGGGTCCTTTCAATATTGAAACGGGTGAAGCGCTCACCGACTCGTCGAAAGGCGCGCCTACGTTCACCGATGTCTTTGGAGAGACCCTCTGCAGACTGGCCAGGGAGAACAAGCGTCTGGTGGCCGTTACGGCGGCCATGCAGAATGGAACGGGCCTCGAAAAGTTTTCAAAGGAGTTTCCCGGCCGCTTTTATGACATCGGCATTGCGGAACAGCATGCCGTGACCTTTGCGGCAGGCCTTGCCCTGGAGGGGATGAAGCCTGTTGTGGCGATCTATTCTACGTTTCTCCAGAGGGCCTATGACCAGGTCCATCAGGACATCTGCCTCCAGAATCTGCCGGTCGTGTTTGCGCTGGACCGGGGAGGGATCGTTGGAGAAGACGGCGGCACCCATCACGGCGTCTTCGATCTCTCTTATCTCCGTCATATTCCCAATCTGGTGATGATGGCTCCAAAAGACGAGAATGAACTTCAGCATATGATCAAGACCGCCATCGACTGGAATGGACCCGTGGCCCTGCGATACCCGAGGGGAAGGGGACTCGGAATCGAAATGGATGCGGTGCCAAGGTCGATCGAGATCGGAAAAGGAGAACTCCTCAAGGAGGGGCGAGATCTCCTCATTCTGGCAATCGGCTCGGTCGTGGCTCCTTCCCTCCATGCGGCCGAAAGGCTGGAGGAGATCGGCATCAATGCTGCGGTGGTCAATGCCCGCTTCATCAAACCTCTTGATAGAGAACTGATCTGCAGGATGGCCGTCAAGACAGGCCGGGTGGTCACCGTTGAAGAGAATGTGCTTCAGGGGGGGTTTGGAAGCGGCATGCTCGAGCTGTTCCAGGAAGAGGGCCTTTTGACGATTCCTGTCCTTCGCCTGGGGATTCCGGACCAGTTTCTGGAACATGGCTCCCAGTCCCTTTTGCGAAAGACGTACGGAATCGACGAAGAGGGGATCTTCAGAGCAGTCCGGGAGATGGTTGGAAAGGGGTCCCCATCGCCCCGCCCTGTGGAATCGGTCAAGACCCCGCTGAGCCGCGTCTCCCTTCGCTCAAAGTAGGTCGAAGGCCGCACGCGTCCATGTGATTCGCTTTATGCAACATCAGCGTAAGGAAAGAATCGACAAGCTCCTGGTGGACAGGGGACTCGTTCAAAGCCGTGAAAGGGCACGGGCGTTGATCCTCGAAGGCAAAGTGAGCGTCGAAGGCACGGTGGTCGATAAGGCGGGAGAAAGGGTGAACACCGAGGCCCTGATTCAGATCCGCGGTCAGGATCTCCCCTACGTCAGCCGGGGGGGAATGAAACTGGAAAAGGCGCTGGAGGTCTTCGGAATTGATCCCGGAGGCAATGGTCATCATGGATGTGGGGGCGTCTACCGGGGGGTTTACCGATTGCCTTTTGCAGAGAGGGGCGGAGAAGGTTTATGCAGTGGATGTGGGGTATGGCCAACTGGCGTGGAAACTGCGTAACGATCCGAAAGTCGTCAACCTTGAAAGGACGAATATCCGTTATCTGAAGCCGGAAGTGATCGGGGAGAGGCTGGATCTCGTCGTCATCGATGCCTCATTCATCTCTGTCGAGAAATTTCTTCCCCACCTCGCTCTCTTTCTGAGGAAAGGGGGGGAGATCGTCAGTTTGATCAAGCCTCAGTTCGAAGTCGGGAAGGGAGAGGTTGGAAAGGGCGGGGTGGTTCGGGACCCTGAGTTGCATCAGAAGGTGCTGAAGCGGATCTCCAGGTTCTGTGAGACTGCGGGGTTCATCGTGCTGGGGATGATCGAATCCCCTCTCCTGGGTCCCAAGGGGAACAAAGAGTTCTTCATCCGGCTGAGGGTAGACGGGAACACCGCTTGAGCGTATGCAGGACATGAAGCCGGCCCGATCGCTCTCCAAGGCTTCGATTGGCCATTTTCCGCAATTCTGAGTGTGATATGGGAAATCCGAAGGAACCAAAACCGGCGAAACTCTTTATGAGTCTGATGACGGGTGATGAGGCCGTTCTTCGTGGCGCCATGGAGGATCTCACCGTCTCGTTTGGAGCGATCGATTATCTCAGCGAGAGGTTTCCCTTTGATTTTACCGACTATTATTCCGAGGAGATGGGGAGAGACCTCTTTCGCCACTTTATTACGTTCGGGCCTCTCATCCCGATTCCCTCTCTTCCGGAAGTGAAAGAGGGAACCCGGAAAATTGAAACCCGATATGCTATTGCGTCCGGAGAGCGCAGGATCAATATCGATCCCGGGTATCTCTGTCTTGAGCATGTCATCCTGGCAACGCATAAGGCGTATACCCATCGGCCGTATTTGCGCAACGGGGTCTTTGCGGATCTGACGCTGATCTTTCAGGGGAAATCGTTTCGTCCTCTCGAATGGACCTATCCCGATTATCGCCAGGGAGAAATCGTGAGCCTTTTCAATCACCTCCGAGGGAGATATCTGCAGGACCTCAAAAAGGAGTGACGACGATCATGTTGAAATCAATGACCGGCTTTGGGAGATCAGAAGGAGAGACAACCCTTGGGAGGGTTTCCGTGGAGATACGTTCCATCAATCATCGCTTCTGTGATGTCGCCGTCAAGCTTCCCAAACGGCTGGGCCCCTTCGAAAACCGCATCAAGGAGATGATCCGGGCGTCGATCTCTCGGGGGAAGATCGACGTGACCCTCCGCCTGGATTCGTCCGGTGAAGGAAGAGTTCAATTCAACGTCGATTCGGTCCTTGCGGGACAGTATTACGGCGCTCTTCGGACCCTCAAAGAAAGCCTTCAGCTTCCCGGGGAGATCACTCTGGACATGCTGACCGGGGCCAAGGACATCATCACAGCCAAAGAAGAAGTCGACGACGTCGAACCCTACTGGAACGAAATCGTCCCCATCCTTCAGCAGTCGGTCCGGCAGATCAACGAGATGAAACGCTCCGAAGGAGAAAGTCTTTCCCGGGACATCGGACAGCGATTCAAGGGGATCTCCCACGAGCTACAGGAGGTCAAAGAGCAGTTCCCGAAAAACTTTGAAGCGTATCGGGGTCGTTTCCATGAGAGGCTTCAAGCCCTTCTCCAGGGAACGGAGGTGGATTCATCGCGCTTTGAACAGGAGATCGCCCTCCTGGCGGACCGGATGGACATCACGGAGGAAATCGTCCGGGCGGAAAGCCACCTGGCCCAGATCACTCACGTCTTGAATAAGGAAGAGACCGTCGGCAGAAAGATGGAGTTTCTGATTCAGGAGATCCATCGCGAGGTCAACACGATCAGTAACAAGGCAAACGATGCGGGGATTTCCCAGAGGGTCGTTGCGATCAAGAGTGAGTTGGAAAAGATCCGGGAGCAGATACAGAATATCGAGTGAAACGTGAGAGCCGTAAGTCGTAAGGGGTTACGGGTAAGGGGTTTACACCTCACGCCTTGCGCCTGACGCCTAACGAATCAGGCATCTGCAGGAAGGAAGAGATGGAAGAACTCGGGAAAATGAAGCACCGAACGCCGGGAAGGGATTGATTTTTGTTATTTCGGCCCCTTCAGGGGCAGGGAAGACGACCCTTCTCAGGGAGGTGTTGAAACAACTTCCGGGCCTTCAATTTTCGATTTCACACACCACCCGTCCTCCCCGCGCTAACGAGCAACCGGGAAAGGACTATTATTTTATCACCTCATCCGAATTCGACAACATGCTGAACCGGGGCCAGTTTCTGGAGTCGACCGAGGTGTCGGGAAACCGCTACGGGACGGCCAAGACGGAAATCAAGAGACTGATCGCAAGGGGCGAGGATTTAGTCCTCGACGTGGATAGTCGGGGAGCCAGAAAGGTATTGAAGGAGATGAAGTCCGTCGTGCTCATCTACATTCTTCCTCCTTCAATCAAGATCCTGACCCGGCGTCTGGTGCGAAGAGGCCTTGACCCCCCGCAAGTGGTCAAACTCCGGCTGGCCAACATGAGAAAAGACATGAAGGAGGCGCGGTGGTACCATTACCTCATCATCAACGATAGCGTGGAGGAGGCTGTTGAAAAACTGAAGGCCATCGTCGTGGCGGAACAAACCCGCAGGGACAAGCCTGCGATTTTGAAAAAGATGAGAATCGTTCAGGAGGGATCACATGGCAAGAATCACCGTGGAAGATTGCTTAAGAAATGTTGAGAGCCGTTTCGAACTGGTCGTCCTCGCATCGAGAAGGGCCAAAATGCTCCTCCGGGGAGCTACCCCACTTGTGGAAAGCGACAACAAGCCCGTCGTGGTTTCTTTGCGGGAAGTGGCCACAGGAAAG
This sequence comes from uncultured delta proteobacterium, assembly GCA_963731045.1. Lineage (GTDB taxonomy): Bacteria > Desulfobacterota > BSN033 > BSN033 > UBA1163 > CAVSVC01. The sequence continues at coordinate 14,138 of CAVSVC010000056.1, forward strand.
GTAAGGTTCACCCGGCCGAAAAAAGAGAAAGACCCCCAGGGTGCTTCCGGGACTCCATAGTCCTTCGATTCGCAAACGCGGTTATCTATCCTCGTAGGCGTCCGGGCCATTCCCCGGGAAGCTCAGGGTAGGATCTTAGCTTTCTACAGGCCCAAAAGGGCTTGGAACTCCTCTGAAGCGCCTTGTTTTGATATGGGGGCTATGTTAGGATTTGATTGAGTTGATTTTTATTTTCAGATAGAGGGACGGATTCAACGCTGTGAAACGAAAAGGCTATCAGAAACAAGTTGAAGAGATCTACCAATTTATCAGTGACCACCTGTACTACAACCGTCCGGACATGGAGATCAAAGGGGAACGGTTCAACTCCGCAATCCTCTTCAGTCTGTTGACCGGCATCCAAAAGGGAAAAGAACTGATCATCGGTGAACCCGGACTTGGAAAGACGACGTCTGCCGAGTTTGTTTGTTCGCTGACCTATCAAATTCCCCTCGGCGTGATCTGGGGAAGCGAGGTCTCAGGCCATCCGGAACAGACGGAAGAAAAGATCATCGGAAGACCGGACCTGGGAAAACTGAACCAGGGGAAGGAAGCCGTCATATGGAGCAATTTTACTCAACTCCCGGCGAAAATCGTGGACGAAATCAATCGTCTTCCGGAAACCAAGCAGAGCATGATCCTCGACGGAGTGGACCGGGGGAACTGGGAGTACCTCAACGAGATGATCATCAACGATGAATACTCCCTTTTTGCCACCGCCAACTATCAGGACGGCGGAACGAATGCGATGATTGCCCCCCTGACGGACCGGTTTGATGTCATGGTAGAGTCCAGGTATCCGGGGCCGAACCTCTCTTTCCTGATCGGGAAGGACAACCAGAAGCATCTTGCCTTGAGACATCCGCGATACGAGAAGGAACTTCACCGGATCCTGAACGCCAAGATGTCCTATGAAAGAAAGATACCGAAGGTAGAGGAAATTTGCAACCAGTTTGGAAATGCCGTCCATGAAGCAATCGGCGTCAAACCTCTTCAGCGCCAGGATCGGGATCGGATCCGGGCCGAGATGACGGATCTGCCGATGGATCTGGACGGAAGCGCCTTCACCCGAATGCTTCTTGCCGAGTTCTCTTTCTGCGACCGTTACGGCCAGAAGCGGTCCGTAGAGAACTGCGATGAAGGATGCCACTATACAGGGTATCTCTGCCATCAGGTTAAGAATTGTGCCTCAAACCGGCTGCCTGCCTCGATCAAACTCTACTCCCAGGGTCTGGCCTGGCTGCTGGAGGATTCGGAAGTCGGCGTTGAACATGTGAAAGCGGTGATCCCCTATACGCTCGCTCACCGGGTTCAGTGGAAGGAAGAAGTGATCCCGCAGAAGGAGAGGATGAAACGGGACGACCCCTTTCCGATCTTCCTTGCCAAGGAGGCGGTCAAGGTGATTTCCCAGCGGTACCGTGAACAAAGCGACCACGTGAAGGACGCCCTGGCTGCGGCTTCCAAGATCTTTCGGGGGGAATCTCTGGAACCCTTGGAAGGGGATCACCCCCTGTATGCGGAGATCCAGAAGGACATTCACGCCCGGAGAAACGGAAGTTCGCCGAGCTGATCCCTCTCTGGAGACGTGATACGCAGCCATGACACTGCCTGATTCTAAAAAGAAGGATTCCGAAGGTCCCTACGGCAAGTCTCCAATTCCCATCCAAAACCCCTTTGAGGAGTTTCGGACCTACACGTTCCAGTCGCCTTCCCTTCCCTTGGAGAAGATCGTTCAATCCAGCGAAGAGGTCATGCGGCGGATCCGTGAGGGATACGAAAAACTGCTGGAAGAAGAGGCCAAAGAACTTGTCTGGATGGTCCAGTACAACACCATTATCAAGGCTTACGAGGTCGCGGAGAAACATGTCAGGGAGATTCAATACGCCGCGGAAGACATCGAAGATTTCTGTTTTGCATTGGAGAATAGTCAGAGGATACCCTATCTCATTCCCGGACCGGCAGGATTGTACATCTCCGCTCTGTGCAACTATGCGCCGGAAGATGAGCTGACGCTGAAACTCGCGGAACTGAAGACGGAGATCAATCTCCTGGGTTTTCGCCTGCCGAAGGGAAAACGGCTGCTCATCGATGGAGACACGGGAGATTTCACCGGCATCGGCCTCGAAGGAGGCGAATTGGTGGTGGAAGGGAATGCCAAGAACTGGACCGGGGCAGGGATGCGGTCAGGGAGAATTCTTGTGAAGAAGAACATCGGCCTTCACACCGGAGAGTGGATGATGGGCGGGGAGATCCACGTCGCCGGGAGAGTGAGAGGCATGGGAAATATCGTCGAAGGAAAGATCTTCGAGAAGGATAGACTGGTTTATCCCGGGAAGGTTCGCTCTCCCGGCACCGGTTTTTAGCAGGCTGTTTCAAGGATGGAAAAGCGAAACGCACAGGCGATACTTGATGAGATCTGGCCCCGGGTGAAGAGAAAACATCTCTATCCGGAAATCCCGATCCCGAGAATAAAGCCGACACCGGACCCCGAAAAGGACGGGATGGGAGAAAACGACGGGGTCGGGCTGGAGATGAAGGAGAAACAGCTGACGATCAATGGCTCCTTTCTCTCCGGACTGAAGGACCGGATGACGGAAGAGAGGGCAATCGAGGCCCTTCTGGACCACGGCATCAGTCACTACACCTTCTGTCCCTGGGATTTCCACACCCACATGATGCTCTATGCCGAAGCCAAGAAAGTGACCGGCGACAAGGCCCTGGCAAAACAGACGGCCGATTATTTCATCGACGTCGTTGCGGACACCCACTGCGTAAAGAAGCAGTTTTCAGAGATTCCGGAACTGCACCGTTCCCTAAAGAAAGGAAAGGTGGAAGAAGTTCTTGCCTCTCTCTGCCAGCGAATCTGGGGAATGGATTTGCTCGGGGCCCGGGGCAAAACGGACGACAAGCATGATGGGATCGTCCGCCGTCTGGCCCGGATCCCTTATCTGGACCGGTCACGATGGCCGGAAAGCATCCGGAAATTCGCCCGCTCCCTTAAACCTCTTCTGCTCGAAGAACAGAACGGGGAGGGGAGCCCCGGGGGGACTCAAGGTGATTCCAACCCGACCGGGGGGCATGATCTGAACTCCTACTCCCCGGAGGAGATCGATCAGGGTTTGAGGGACTACGCCAGGGAGACGATGACCCTTCCCGCCTTCCGTGAACTCGTGGAAGATTTTTCGGAAGAGTTGAAAGAAACGGGCTATGGGAGTGAAGGGGGAATGGGCCGGGGCAAAGGGGTTTCGATTGATGCGGACGTCCTCTTTTACATGAAACTGGCCGAGAATTACGCCGTTCCGGTAAGGAAACTTCTTCTGGAGAGACGGGGAGTCCTCCATCCTCACTCCCATTCTCCCTGGGAGGTGGGAGGTCCTATCCAGGATGTGGATATCTGGACGAGCTTCGGAAAGTTCATGCCGGGAATCACCCAGACTTGGAAGAGGATGGAGGGAAGAGGGAAGGGAAAGATTGAAGGCATCCCCGACTGTCTGATCGCCATTGATTCGTCCGGGAGTATGACCAATCCCCGTAAGAGCCTTTCCTACGCCGTCCTTGGAGCAGCGTGTGCGGTCGACGCCTACTTGAGAAACCATGCCAAGGTCGCCGTTTATAACTTCAGCGACGCTCCGATGGGAGGAAGGGAGGTTCTGGACTACACCGATCGGCGGCAGAACCTCTACAGGGTGTTGTGCAAGTATTTTGGGGGAGGGACCGCCCTGGATCTCGATGACATGATCCCTCTGATTCAGCGAAGGAAAAATCCGGACCTGTTCATCATTACAGATATGAAAATTACCAATCTCGAAGCGATGATCGGGTACTTTGGACAGCTTCCAAACCGGATTACGGCCGTCCATATCGGGGAAAACCTCTATGCAGACCGGTTCAGAAAAGCCGTGAGGAAACGGGGAAATATTACGATCTACGCGGTCAAAAAGAAAGAAGACATCCCGAACATCGTCCTGGGAAAAATAAGAGAATACTTCAGCACAACGAGGAAAGAGCCATGAATCATGAAATACTGGAAGCTCGGAATTCCCATGAGGAAATCATTCAGAAATATAACCGGATCGCTTGCATCTACGATCTCTTCGGGATTCTGATGGAATCCAAGGCAAGGGGGCGCGCCCTGGACCTGGCCAGCATCCGGAATGGGGAGAGAATCCTGGAAGTTGCCCTGGGGACGGGACTCAACTTTGTCGAGCTTGTCAGAAGAAATCCTACTGGCTGGGTGGGAGGAATCGATGTCTCCATCAAAATGCTTGAGCGGGCAAGAAAGCGGGTTTCCAAGACCGGCCATAAGAACTTTACCCTTCATCTTTCGGATTCGCGTTATCTTCCGTTCCGGGACGCCACCTTCGACATTGTGATGACCCAGTACCTGTTTGATATTCTTCCTGTTGAGGATTTCACCCCTATCCTCCGGGAATTCAAGCGGGTGCTGAAGACCGGAGGAAGGATTGTGGTTGTGAACATGACCAAGAGCGAAAAATGGATCAATCAGTTCTACGAAGGCCTGTACAAACTGAAACCTCCCCTCCTGGCCGGCTGCAGAGGAGTGCTTTCCCAGCCCTTTCTTGAAAAGGTTGGTTTTAGCGAGATCAAACGGGAATTCATTTCGCAACTGGGATTTCCCTCTGAAGTGGTAAGGGGAATGAAACGTTGAAGGAGAGACGATCTGATCCGGGGCCTCGTCTTTTTCTTTGAAAAACAAAGGGATCAGTTAGAGGAGGGTCTTAACTGATCCCGACCGGTCCGTCAATCGGGGGTGAAACAAGGAGGTGATACAGGTTGACGTACCAGCCAAATACTATGATACCACATTTGTCCTGATAATTCAACCTGATGACATTGTATCTTGGCACACTTTTTGCTTCTACATTCTGCAATATTGTTATACTTTATATTCAAATGGAGACACTATGCGACGCTTTCTCTTTTTTGCGGTGTTTTTGTTTGTATTCCAAGTGACGTTTTCTCATTCCGCAGTCTACAAATGGACGGATGACAAAGGCAGCCTCCATTTCACCGACGATTACAACCAAATTCCGCAAAAGCACCGCGGCTCAATTGAAAAACAGGAAGGATTATCCACCGAATCGGACAGGAAGGCGGATCCCGCCTCGCCCGCCAAACAGAAGGGGGAGGTCTCCACCGATCGGTTTGGCCGTGGTGAAGATTACTGGAGGGGAATGGTCCAGGAATGGGAGAAGAAGATGAAGGCGTCTCAAGAAAGGATTGAGACGTTGAGGGGAAAGTACAATGAGTTGACCGACAAGGTGAACGATTCAAAAAGCTCTGTCGAGAGATCGAGCCTTCGAAAGGAAAGAGACCAGGTTAAGAAAGAGATCGACGATCACCGGGAGAAGGTCAGCGAGGCCAAAATGATGCTCGAAAAAAAGATTCCTGAAGAAGCGGAGCTCTTCAAGGCAAAACCCGAGTGGGTGAAACCCTGAGTTCCAAATGGGGCAAAGGGTAGGACAAAGATGTATAAGAGAATGGACAAAATGACACATCTTTGGATAGGGGGTGTCCCGCGGATATAGTTGGTATTTTTCTTGCTACGGATCCAGCAGGACAGAATCTGACCAGTTTCTTGGGGTTTTCTGACGGAATTGAACCAGAGGAGTCCTTTTTGTTTTCCCGGGCCTATTCTGGCATCATTCCTGCAATTTCCTTCCCCGAGGTGAATAAGCCATGGAAAAAATGAATAGCTTTCAGCAGACCGCATCGGGTACCAGGAGAGGAATTCTCGCCATTGAGAAGAGAAAACACCCCCGGTTCAATACGGAGCTTCCGTTGGATTATTCAAGGATTGAAGGAAAGGAGCTCTACGGCGGTATTGTGGCCAATGCAAGCGAAGGGGGGGTGCTGGTTTATCTACCCGAAAGGATAGAGATCGGGGCTTTTCTCAAGATAGAAATCATTTATGTAAATGGTCTGGAGTTGAATACGATCGAAGCTGTTGCAAAAGTGGTATGGCAGGACCTGACCACGAAAGACGGGCTCGGCGAACATCGCTATGGATTGGAGTTTCAGCAGATTGATGAGAACAATTTTAATCGCCTGTCCGCCCTGCTCAAGGAAGTTGGAAAGTAAGGAGGACCTTGGGTTACGTGCAGCCTCCTTTGAAGTCCCTCATCTTGACCCGTTCTTCGTTCTTGCTTTCACATCGCCTTTCTCTTCTCCCTGGATCTCCGTGCCCGCCTCTCCTGTAGCCTCCCACACGCTGATGCTTAAGGCGAATCGGACGTTATCCAAGAATATTCTTGAATTTGAGAAGAATTTGTTTGAGAATAGATATCATTTCAGCGCTCTTGAGAACTGGCTCCATTGGGGCCCCGTTCAGGCCTGCCTGCGGTAGGCAGGGATGCCTGACCAGGGTCCCAATCCTATTCCCATTCCATTTCAAAGCGTTAAACTGTCATGAAAAAGGATAACCAAATCACCCCGTACAAGGCTGTTTCATGAACGATACGAATCTGGAAGAGGGGAGTTATCGAGTTCTCCTTCTCGGCTTTGGCGACGATACGCCGGAGAAAAAGGAGATCTTCTGCAGTACCCTCTCTGAGAAATACAGGATCCCCCTTGACTTCCTGCATCAAATCGTTGAGCGATGCCCGGTTGTCCTCAGGAAGAACCTCTCTCGGAAGAAGGCCGAAACCTTTGTGAGGGTCCTCAGATCCTACGGCGCCTTGGCCGCGGTAGAAGAAAGAAGAGAATTGCGCCCCATCTCTCTTGAGTTTCAGGAGATCATTCCTCCTCAGGCACTCCTGGTGTCTTCCCGGCTTCGCAGGACGGCGGGCGGACAGTGGACGCTCATCGGCAGAATCAAAAATCTCTGCAGAGCAGACCTGGTCGACCTGTGGGTTCTCGTCCAGGTTTTTGAAAAGAATGGCGAAATTCTGACCTTTGAGGAGTCCACCCTCCCTATCAATCCTCTCCCTCCTGAAGCCTTTTCCCCTTTCAAGGTGATCCTGGATGCGGAGATGCGGATTGAAAGCCTCTCGATCGCCTTTAAGACTGCCTCGGGAGTTCCCGTTTCGGCAAGAGACGGGAGGAAGAAGACGAAGTGGGTCAAGGTCGACGAGGAAGAAGATGAGGCCGAACAAGTTTCATCCCCCTCTTCGTCGGGTTTTTCGGGAAACGAACCGATGCCAGGAGCCCAATCTCACCCCCCTTCGGAGGAGAACGATCTCTTCCTGCCGAAAGATCCGTCCGTTCCTGCGGAAAAAGAGACAACCCCCGTAGAAGAAGAACAGGCTTCGGGGCTCGAAAATGGAAAGCACTCGCCGGAAGAAGAGACCCCTCTCTTCTCACTCAAGGAGATGGAATCGGTCGTCACCGGAAATGAGGGGAGATTGGTCGACGAAAACGAGGTTTCTCAGGCCCCCGTCGGGCCCCCTCCGCCGGAAGAGGCTTCACCCCTTCTGCTGGGTCTTTTCGATGGGACGGAAACGGAGCAGCCGGAAGCCCCGCAGCCTGGGGAAAGAGCGGTTGAAGAAGAGGAAAAGGAAGGGCTTCCGTCTTTTCCCTGGATGGAGGATTTCAGGAATTCGGTCATTGCTTATTCTGAACGGGATCAAGATCCGTTCTCAACATGGTTTCGCGAGATCAAAGGTACAGCTGGCTTCCAGAGTCCATTTCACGCTGTCCTGACGATACTGCTCTATTCACGCTTTGACCCCTTTACGCAGGGTGAGAAGGCTCTCCGGAATACCCGGAAGGTGTATGCCGTCGTGGTCGAGCCCAACCCGTCCCGTGAGGCGATTCCTCCGATGGAAGGAACCTCCTTCTTTCCGGACGAACAATGGAGAGAGCTCTTGTACCGGGCGATCCCGCGGCTGCACCAGATCAGCCGCCAGATTGTGGAACAGGGGCAGTGGAATGCACCGGACCTGGAGAGACTCGTTCAGGTTGTCCCTCACATGAGCGACCGAATCAGCCGGGCGTCGATTCGGCGGATGAAAGATCTTTTACCCGGCATGATTGGAATCGATTCTTCGAGGACAACGGTTACGGTCACTGAGAATCTCTATCGTGTGGCCGCCCGATTGGGAATCGTTGATCCCCGTTTCGATTTCTATCATGGTGTTCATTCGATGGGGGATCTCAGGATTCAATCTTTTGCAAAAGCGGTCTTCCCGGACGATCCGGCCGGAGTGGAAGGTCCTATGGAACAGATGGGACTGGATGGGGTAGGTCCCTGCCTTCCAATCCAGCCCTGTTGTGCTCGATGCCTCTTTGATGCCTTCTGCCCGAAGCAGTACCTCACGTTCAATCCGGCGGAGAAAGGAGTCATCGGAAGAAATGGGCAGTCTAAGTCAGGAAAAGGATGATTGCCGCCGGGGAGACCACATCTCTCCCCGGTCGCATTTCTGAAAGGTCAAAACAACTTCATCGTTGCATCGGCAGACCCGTCTGAAATGCTCCCAAGGCCCTGCAAAGCGGGTGTTTGCGGGGCCATTTTTACCACCTTGAGGATAGTAATCGTAGAGGGGCCATGAATTCGATTGAGAAGAGACATAAGCCTCATGTCGGTATCGTCCATTTTGAGAAGAGGAAGTATCCCAGGTTCGCCATAGATTTACCCGTGGAGTATCATGCGGTCGCCTTCTCGGAAAATCATCCCGGCCGAGCCATCAACGCCAGCGAAGGCGGTCTTCTGATCGTGCTTCCGGAACGGGCGGAGGTCGGATCCCACCTCAGGCTGAAGCTTTTCTTTGCTTTCGGTACTGAGATGACCACCATTGAAGTCGTGGCGCAGGTCGTCTGGACGGACCTCCATCTGGGTGTGGAGTGGGGAGACTATGCAACCGGGGTAAGATTCGCGGAGATCTCGCCGGAGGATCTGACAAAACTGAAGAGTTTTCTCAGGAGTCTTTCCACGTAGGAACCCTTTTCCCAGTCTTCGAAGACCTATTCTCCTCTTGTGAAAAAAAAGAGGGGAATTTATAATATTGGCCGGAGGAGAACATCCATGAGTGGAAAAAGCAGCTTTCCTTACCGGAAATTTGATCGAAAACCACACCCTCATATCGTCAAGCAAATCCTCGAAGACCATGAACTTGTCGAGATGATGAAAGAGTTCTTGCTTCAGGAAGGAAAGCCCTGCCCCTTTTGTCATCGGAAGTTGAAAGGAGAAGCCCTGGATAGGGAAATCCGGTAAAGAGGGGGACCCCGCCTCAGCCTGAAGGGCTCGATCGGATCTCTCCCCGATCAGTAACTTTGCATCATAAGATTCTCATCGGGAAAAGGCCGGGTGAAAGAAAACTTGAAAGGCTCCATGATGAACATCTGAGCCGCGGCGTTCACACTTTTTGTAGGAACCGTAAAGGGAAGGGTGACAATAAAGACACCCGTTCCAATAATGCCCGCCGCTACCCCGAGAGGCCTCGCCACAAGCACATCCAGCATATTGTACTCATCGGCAATTGAATCCGTCTGGGCCCATGCGCCGGAAGAAGCCCCCCCTGCAAGCAGGGCAACGATCAATGCCAGCAACCATCCTTTTTTCAGTTCCTTCCGCATGTTTTCCCTCCCATTGGTGTGACTTAATGTTACCATAGCAAAGTAATGCCCTGATGTCAACTTCAGGACCGGCAACCTTCATCCTATCGGAAGAGTCTCAACAATCGGGACGAAAACTGGGAAGAGATCAACACCCGAAAGAGATGAAAGTAGATCTTGAGAAGATGGAATCTGAGCCAGAGTTCTTTCTTTACAAACGTCATATCGTTTCCAGGTGATCGGAGGATATGTATTCGTTTATGCAATACGGGCGCCAAAGGGGCCCTTCATTAGAACTATCACTTAACTCCCTGTAAATAGAGGGTTATATGTTAATTGTGGAAAAAATCGTCCAGGTCGGTCAGGCAAAATGTGACGTTTTTTGTTCCCGTTGTCAAAGAATTGTTCATTGCCAAGAGCTTGACAATTAATGCAAAAGTCGCTATACATACTCCTGTTTAGCGTACAATCATCCGGCACACGGGTAGGGTGGCTTATGAAGTGGACTCTGCTTCTCAGCTTTACCTTCGAGCCTATCAAGGTCGTCTCGTGGAAGAAGGCGATTGTTCTGGTTGTGCTTCACAAGGTTGAAGTGGTGAGCGAATATGATCGCGTGATCCGGGGGGTCAGTTCCGAGATTCGGCTGCCGGCTGTCATTCGGCTGACTCGCTTTATCAGGAGACGGACTCCGATCATCAAGTTCTCAAGACAGAACCTCTATATCCGTGACAAAAGAAAGTGTCAGTACTGCGGAGTCTCTTTTGAGCAAAAAGAACTGACCTACGACCACGTGGTTCCCCGGTCAAAAGGGGGACAGACGGAATGGACGAATGTCGTCACCTCCTGTTTACCATGCAATCTGCGCAAAGGGGGCCGCACACCCGAGGAGGCCGGAATGTACCTGATCCGGAAACCGAAGGCCCCCATCTGGATCCCCTTGATTGCCATGAGTCTCGGCATTCAGGAAACGCCCGCCCTCTGGCGAGACTACCTGTATCTGAACTCGGAGTGCGTATCCTGACATTCTGAACACGATAAACCTGCCCGCCGATCCGACTTCGTTTCTCAACGGAATAGCCGGAGGAAATCGAATGAAATGCCTTTGGTCGCCATGGAGAATGGATTATGTGCTCGCAGAGAAAGGGAAGAGGATGCCTCTTTTGCAAAACCCTGAAAGAGGAAAATGACGAAGCGAACCTCATCGTCTACCGGGGGAAGACCGCTTTCGTGATGATGAACCGATTTCCTTACAACAATGGTCACCTGATGATTCTTCCCAATCGCCATCATGTCGATCTGGCTGCGTTGAATCGCGGGGAAACGGAGGAACTCTTCTCCTTATTGAAGATGTCAAACCGGGTGCTCGGGGAAAGCCTTAAGCCCCACGGGTTCAATGTCGGAATCAATTTGGGAAAGGCGGCAGGGGCCGGGATCCCGCATCTGCATATCCATATTGTCCCGAGGTGGAACGGCGATACGAACTTCATGCCTGTGGTCGGCGAGACCAAGGTGATCCCGGAATACCTTCTGAATACCTATCACACGTTGCAGCATGCCTTTGACACGATGGCAAAGAAGAGGCGGAAAGGAGAACCGGGAAGATGAGATGGTTCAAGACACTCCTTTGGATGGCTGCTTTTCTCTTCGTCCCTATTTTCGCTATTCAGAATAATCAGGATATCGCCGTGCGGTTCAGCCTATCCCCTGTCCTGGATCAGGAATGGATTTCGCCCCATGTCCCTCTTTTTGTCGCAATCCTGACCTCCGTCCTGCTGGGTGTGTTGATCGGGGCAGTCGCGGACTTTTTCAGAGGGATTCAACTCAGAAGAACCGTTACCCAGCATCAGAAAACAATCGAGAGGCTTGAGAAGGACATTCAATCTCTCCGGAGGCCTCAAGGCGAGTAATCTCTTCTTTCATGAAAGACCGCCCGATCTCCAGGGCTTCGCAGGGCGGCAAAAACCCCAGATCCGAATGTCGGGCGGAGCGTCCTCTTGGGACCAATCCGAAACAATATCCAAAATTCGAATCCCAAAGCCTTTGTTTCCGAAACGAAAAAAATGGGACACGATGGGTTTTCTAAAGAGGGAGAACGATGGACTTCTTGAGCCGTGATCCCCATTCCGTTCTCTGCCCCCATGACCTTGTTGCAGCCTCTACGGACGGGAAAGGCGCAAAACCCGAGGATCTCTTTCTGGAAAGGCTCGCCGTGGTGACCTTTACCCGTCCCGATCTTGAGGAGGTCATCAGGCACGGCGGAAAGGAAGGAAGAAAGGGAGAGGTTCGAATATGGGGAAGCGGACGAAACCGGATCTTCAGGGGAGAGGGATGGGTGGCGCTGGAGTCCCGTTTCGGGGCTCCGAATGTGGTGATCCTCCTCGAGGAGATGGCCGCCTTCGGCGTGGAGCGGGTGATTTTTCTCGGCTACTGCGGGTCTTTGCAGGAGAATGCCTGCATCGGGGACCTCGTCCTTGCGGACCGCGCACTCAGGGAAGAGGGCACCTCCTACCACTACCTTGAGGAGGGCGAGGCGGCGTTGCCCGACCTCCGGCTTCAGGGAAGACTCCATGCCTTATTCAGGACTCCCACCTCTCGAATACACCGCGGATCGATCTGGACGACGGATGCCCCCTACCGTGAAACCCGGGAAAAGGTGGCGCGGTACAGAAAGGATGGTATTCTGGGCGTTGAGATGGAGATGTCCGCGGCTTTTGTTGTCGGCATGGTGAAAAACGATCTCCGTCGGCGCGCTCCTCCTGGTCTCCGATCAACTGAGGGAGAGCGGCTGGAGACAGGGTTTTTCTTCCGTTGATTTGCGAAAAGCGAGAGAGAGCGTGCTGGATGTGCTCTGTTCTCACCTCCCGGAATTGATCCCGCATTGAGTCCACAGTGACCACCCGGTATCAGAAAGCAGTAGGCAGTAAGGCAGAAAGCGGTGATCAGTCACCGGTGACGATCAATCACCAATAACCAATGACCAATAAGCCTTGCCCATTGATCCTTGCCTATTGACCATTGCCCATTGATCATTGATCATTACTCGTTATCCGCGGCTATTTTTTTTCTTGCTTTTCGCAAAAAATTATGCTAATTAATAGTTAGATCATGTGGGTCTGCTGGAAAAAGCGGGCTGTTTTGCCCGCTTTTTTTTTAGAGGGCCCCCATAGGTCGCCGATAGATAACGATATGACCGAGTCCAGAGAGATTATGGAACAGGTGGCGTCCCTGGCCGCCCCACTTCTCAGAGAAGAGAGGATGGAGCTGGTCGAGACGGAATACCGCAGAGAAGCAAGGGGATGGGTCCTCCGGCTCTACATCGATAAGGAGGGGGGCGTTACGCTCGATGATTGCGCCCGAATCAGCCTCGAAGTCGGGAGAATACTCGACGTGGAAGATCTTATCTCCGTTCCCTACACGCTGGAAGTTTCGTCTCCGGGACTGAGGCGTCCTCTCCGAAAGGAGGAGGATTTCATCAAGTATCGCGACCGGACCATTCGGGTTAAGACCTTTGCTCCACTTGGGAACCGAAAACAGTTCAAGGGAAAGCTTCTCGGTCTGGTTGAGCAATGTATTGAAATCGCGATGGACGACGACGTTTTTCGCATTCCCCTATCGAATGTGGCAAAAGCCAATCTGGAAATTGACCCTTGAAAAGGAGATGTGACAATGCCATCCAATCTTAATTATATGATCGATCAGATGGGAAAAGATAAAGGCATTGACCGCAAAGTCATCATCGAGGCCCTCGAACAGGCCGTGCTGACCGCCTCCCGAAAGAAATACGGCCAGCAGGGTGAGATCGAGGTTCACTATAACGAGGAAGCAGGCGAAGTGGAGCTCTTCCAGTTCAAGCAGGTTGTTGAAGACGTGACGAACCCGGCAACGGAGATTTCTGTTGCGGAAGCAAAGGAACTCGATACGGAAGTTCAGCTGGGCGACAGCCTGGGGGTGAAACTGACTACCGATTTCGGCCGCATCGGAGCCCAGACGGCCAAGCAGGTCATCATCCAGAAGGTCCGGGATGCCGAGCGGGAAAATGTCTATATGGAATTCAAGGACCGCAAGGGGGACCTGGCAAGCGGAACCGTTCAGCGGATGGAAAAGGGAAACGTGTTTGTCAATATCGGCAGGGCGGAGGCTGTCCTCCTGTCGAAGGAACAGATCCCGGGTGAGGTCTACCGACAGGGAGAAAGGATTCGAGCTTTCATCCTCGACGTCCAGAAGAATGCAAAAGGACCTCAGATCTTTCTTTCAAGGACCCATCCGGGTTTTCTCATGAAACTGTTCGAGCTGGAAGTGCCTGAGATCTCCGAAGGGGTGATCAAGATCATCAGCGCCGCCAGGGAGCCCGGTGAGCGTGCCAAGATTTCCGTCTATAGTACCAGCCGGGATGTGGATCCTGTGGGGGCCTGCGTAGGAATGAAAGGCTCTCGTGTCCAGAGCGTGGTTCAGGAACTGCGCGGGGAACGGATCGATATCATTCCCTGGAATCAGGACAACGCGAAGTATGTCTGCAACGCCCTTGCCCCGGCCAAGATTTCCCGTGTCTACATCGATGAGGATAACCGCCACATGGAAGTGGTTGTGGCGGACGACCAGCTCTCCCTGGCGATTGGAAAGAAAGGCCAGAACGTGCGCCTGGGATCCAAACTGACCGGATGGAAGATCGATATCAAGAGCGAATCGAAGATGGAGAAGATCTCAACGGAAATCCTGGAGAGCTTCAAGGGGCTTCCCTATATCGGTGACGTTACCGGCCGGGTCCTTTACAACGAGGGGTTTCGGTCCGTCAAAGACATTGCAGATGTAGACCCGGAGGACCTTGCACGGGTTCTGGAGTTCGAAAAAGAAAAGGCCGTGGAGATGGTGGAGGCGGCCCGGCGAAAGCTGTCGGAACAGCCTCCTCCTGGAGAGCCCAAAGAGAAGCAGGAGCAGCTTCCCGCTGAAGAGCCCAAGGAGAAGCAGACGGAAATGGTCTCAGGCGATCCTCTCCTCGATTCGGTAGACCGGCTGGAAGGGGTGGGGGAAAAGACCGCGGAGATTCTGAAGGCAAACGGAATTCTAACCGTCCGGGATGTTCTCCAGTCGGACGTGGAGCGTCTCTCGGCTTGTTCGGGGATCGGTCCGAAAAAGGCCGAAAAACTACTGCAGGTGGCCCAGGGATATGCCGGGGAAGCAAAGGGTGAGTAAGAGAGGCCACATTCCGATCCGAATGTGCATGGGCTGCAGGAAAAGGAGGGAGAAAAAGGAACTGATTCGACTGACCAAGAATGCCGAAGGGGCATTCGCTCCTGGTGAGAAGAAGAACTCCCCTGGCCGGGGATTCTATCTCTGTCCGGATCCGGAATGCTTCACCAGGGCGCAGAAGAAACAGCCAAAGGGAATCCCCCGGATCGATCTCAAGCTGATTCGAGGATGATTTTCCGCCGGGATGGATAGGAAGACCGTACAGGAGGAAGATGAATGTCAAAGAGTAAAGTTCTCGACCTTGCTCGCGAAGTGGGAATCGAAAACGTCATGAAGTTGAAGGGGATGGGTAAGGGTAAAGACAAGAAACCCGCCGAAGCGGAAAAGGCCGCTGCTACTTCCGACGAGAAGATCATCGAGAGAGATTCTGAAAAAGAGATCATTGAGAAACGGGTGAAACCGACTGTCATCCGGCGACGGACGAGAAACCTGGAGGGCAAGACGGAATCATCCGCTCCTGATGCGGGGTCCGCCGTTTCGGCCGCGGCCGCGACGGTTGAGCCTCCTCCTTTTGAAGTGATGGCCCCGGCCCATACGGTTGAGGACTCCCTGAAGCCCAGGGTGGTCACGAGGAAGCCAAAGCCCGAAACCGCGCCCGAAGCGGCAGCTCCGGTCGTGCCCGCGGAAGAAACGAGGAAGGAAGCGCATCCTATCGTCCCGGAAGAGGTGAGACCTGCACAGACCGCTGTCCGGGGAGAAGGGAAGAAAGCCGAGGGAAGAATAGAGAAGCCGGAATCCAAGCCCCCTGGAGCTGTTCCGGAGGGGAAGAGGGAAATGAAGCCCCCGGTCAAAGGCGAACTGATCGGAAAAGAGGAAACCCCGGCCCAGGCCAAAAAGAAAGGGTTCGTAAAGAAGAAACGCCTGATCGAAGAGCGAATGATCAAAGTGGACCAAGGAGAAGAGGATGTTGACCTTGAAAAAGAGACCGAGGTCAGCGCCAAGCCTTTCAGGCCGGTCAAGAGAAGGGTTGTCGTCAAGACCTCCAGGAAAACGGAGGTGACCGTCCCGAAGCCCATCAAACGCATCATCCGGATTGCGGAAGTGATTACCGTCGGAGACTTTGCGAAGCGAATGGGCGTCAAGAGCGGTGAAATCATCAAAAAGCTGATGGAGATGGGAATCCTGGTCAACATCAACCAGGTGATCGACGCGGATATTGCGTCTCTTGCCGCCAGTGAATTCGGTTACGAAGTGGAGCGGGTCTCCTTGGAGCGGCAGGACCTCCTCGAAAGGAAGGAAGACCTTCCTGAGCAGCTTCAGCCCAGACCCCCGGTGGTCACGATTATGGGGCACGTGGATCATGGCAAGACGATGCTCCTCGACGCGATCCGGAAGACCAACGTCGTTGAGGGCGAAGCCGGCGGGATCACCCAGCATATCGGGGCCTATGACGTGGAACTGGAAAACGGCCACGTCGTCTTCATCGACACGCCCGGACACGAAGCGTTTACGGCCATGAGGGCACGGGGAGCCCAGGTGACGGACGTGGTGGTTCTGGTGGTCGCCGCGGATGACGGCATGATGCCTCAGACCAAAGAGGCCGTTGACCATGCCCGGGCCGCGAAGGTCCCCATCCTGGTGGCGATCAATAAGATCGACAAACCGAACGCCAACCCTGATAAGGTCAGGAAGGAGCTTGCCGAATATGGGCTCGTTCCCGAAAGCTGGGGAGGAAGCACCCTCATTGCCGAGGTGTCGGCCAAGCAGAAAACGGGGATCAAAGAACTGCTGGAACTGATTCTTCTCCAGGCTGAGATTCTTGAACTGAAGGTCAACCCGGACAAACTTGCCCGCGGGGTGATTATCGAATCGAAGCTGGACAAGGGAAGGGGGCCTGTGGCCACGATTCTGATCCAGGAAGGGACTCTGAGGCCGGGGGATGTCTTTCTTGCAGGCTCCCACTATGGAAAGGTCAGGGCGATGCTCAATGACCGGGGGCAGAAGATCGACCAGGCCCGGCCCGCGACGCCCGTCGAGGTGGTCGGCTTTTCGGATGTCCCCGATGCGGGAGAGATCTTCATCGCCGTTTCGGATGAGAGGATGGCCAAGCAGATCAGCCTCTACCGTCAGGAGAAGACCCGTGAAAAAGAGCTTTCCAAACTGAGCAAGGTCTCACTGGAGGAGCTCTACAACCAGATCAAGAAAGGCGACGTGAAGGAACTCAACGTTGTGATCAAAGCGGATGTTCAGGGATCCATCCAGGCGATCAAAGACGCGCTGAGAAAACTGTCTACCGAGGAGGTCAAGGTCAATATCCTTCACGATTCGGTGGGAGGCATCACGGAGACCGATGTGAATCTGGCCTCTGCTTCGAATGCCATCATTATCGGTTTCAACGTCAGGCCTGTTCCCAAGGCCCAGACCCTGGCGGAGATGGAAAAGGTCGACGTACGGACCTACTCCGTGATCTATGATGCGATCTCGGATGTCCGAAAGGCCATGGAGGGACTGCTGGAACCGACTTACCGTGAACACCTCCTCGGGAGGGCGGAAGTCATTCAGGTCTTCACGGTCCATAAGGTTGGAACCATCGCGGGCAGCCGGGTCGTCAACGGAAAAGTGGTGAGGGGGTCCCACGCCAGGCTTCTGCGCGATAATGTCGTCGTCTTTGAAGGTCGGATCGTTTCCCTCAAGCGGTTCAAGGATGATGCGAGGGACTGCACCGAAGGGCCTCGAGTGCGGCATTGGGATCGAGAACTTCAACGATATTAAGCTGGGGGACACGATCGAATCTTATGATCTGGAGGAGATCCAGCCCACGCTTTCGTAGGCGCCGCGAAACGAGTGTGTCGCCGGATGGCAACGGTCGCCTGCTCGTGCGTTCTCGGGAAGCCGGCCAGGGCCTCACTCCGGCTTTTCAAGCATAGGATACTGAAAGATGGTCGTAGGTATCTGCCAGATGGACATCCTGATTCCGGAGAATCACTCCCTGAAAGGGAAGCGCCATGTGATGCTGAAGCTGAAGGAAAGGGTGAGACAGCGGTTCAACGTGGCGATTTCCGAGGTGGGCGATAATGATCTCTGGCAGAGGGCTCAGATCGGATTGTGCACGGTCGGAAATGACCGCCAGCACGTCAATTCCAGCCTGGACAAGATCATTGATTTTATCGAACAGATGCATTTGATCGATATCCTGCGAACAGAGATGGAGATCTTAACGGTATGAGAGAGTGAAGCTGGGGGGTCCCGGGAAGGCACGTTCAATGATCTTGTGCCCCCTGATGGGCCACGACCCGGTGAAACCGCAGCCATGAGGAGCTATGGAAGGAAAACGATCTACCCGGGTGGCGGACCTGATTCAGAAGGAAATATCTGAGATCCTGATGCGTTCCATTAAGGATCCGAGGATCGGGTTTGTCACGATTACCCGGGTTTCCGTGACGGACGACTGCCGTTTGGCGAGGGTCTATTTCAGCATCATGGGAACCGATGAGGAGCGAAAACAGTCCCTGAACGGCCTCGACAGCGCAAAGGGATTTATCCGAAAGGAACTGGGCAGCCGGATTCGGCTGAGATACACCCCTGAGCTCATCTTTCTCTTTGACCCTTCCATCGAATATGCCATCCATATCGAAGAGGTGATCCAGCAGATCCGGTCAGAGAAGGAGAACGATGAGAATTAGCGGCCTGCTCATTGTCGATAAGCCTGCAGGGATGACGTCTCTGGATGTCGTCAGAGCCGTGAAGCGCCGGTTCCAGGTCGCAAAGGCAGGGCACATCGGAACCCTTGATCCCTTTGCCACGGGAGTTCTGCCGATCGTCATGAACGAGGGAACAAAGCTCGTTCCCTTTCTGGAAGAAGACCCCAAGGAATACGAGGCAACGCTCACACTGGGAGAGGAGACTACGACCGACGACCCGGAAGGGGAAGTCCGGTCAAGAAGGGATTGGACAGGGGTAACCCGGGAAATCATCCAAAACGTTTTTCAATCCTTTGTGGGAAGAATCCGCCAGAAGCCACCGATGTTTTCCGCGAAGAAGGTGCAAGGACGACCGCTCTATCAGCTGGCCCGAAAGGGCATCGAGGTGGAACGGGAAGAGAAAGAGGTAGAGATCTTTGACCTTCGCCTGACGGAAATGGAGCTTCCGCGCGTGACCTTCAAGGTCGTCTGTTCCCGGGGAACATACATTCGCACCCTGGCGCGGGACGCGGGCAGCAAGATCGGCTGCGGCGCTCACCTCCTCCAGTTGAGGCGGCTTCGAAGCGGCCCCTTCTCCCTTTCTCAGGCTGTTTCATTGCCGGAATTGCTGACGCCGGAGGGGAAAGCGGCCCTTTCCCGCAGTTTCATTCCGATGAAGGAGGCGCTTTCAGGCTGGCGGGAAATGGTCGGTGACGAGCCTCTCCTGAAAAAGATCCGCTTCGGCCAGGAGGTGCGGATCCGGGACTTTCTCCTTGAGGATCTTTCGGTTTTTCAGCGGGGGCAGTGGTTGAAAATGACCTCTCCTGACGAGGAACTGGTTGCGATTCTCAAATCGGAATTCAGCGGCTCGGAGGTGGGCCGGATGGATCCGGACAGAGTGGCCTTTCGAACCGTAAGAGTCTTTCAACCCTTCTCCTTTCCTCTCTCCGGGGAGGGAAGGGTCGGCTTGCATCTGACGTAAAGCGTAAGTCGCAAATCGGCAGGGGTTCTCACCCCTGCCGATTTGCGATATTTTAATTGACCGGCATGTGTCCCGTAAGCCCCGGCTTTCACCGCCGGAGCCAAGGGGCACGATAGAGATGAAATTACCTTACGGAGAAGCCCCGCCCTTTAGGGCGCAGAGCTTCACCATCCTGAAGGAGGATATCATGGCACTGGTGCAGGCAAGGAAGAAAGAGCTCATCGAACAGTTCAAAACGCACGAACAGGACACAGGGTCACCCGAGGTTCAAATCGCTCTTCTCAGCGACCGGATTCAGTATCTTACCGAGCATTTCAAGGTCCACAAACGGGATCATCATTCCCGGAGGGGACTTTTGAAGCTCGTTGGACAGAGGAGGAGGCTTCTGAACTATCTCAAAAACACCCGTGCGGAACGTTACCGGACGATCATTGAGAAACTGGGGCTGAGGAAGTAGTCCATCTTCTGCGTGTTCCAATCGGCACGAACAAAGCAAAAAAGGAGCAAAAAGTCTTATGGTTCAAAAAATGCAAATCGATTTTGGGGGACGACCTTTTTCCATTGAAACGGGAAGAGTCGCCAAGCAGGCCAGCGGCGCCGCCCTGGTTCAGTACGGGGAGACCGTTGTACTGGTCACGGCAGTCACCTCCGACAAGAAGAGGGAAGGACTTGATTTCGTTCCCTTGACGGTCAACTATCAGGAAATGACCTATGCGGCGGGAAAGATTCCGGGAGGGTTTTTCAAAAGGGAAGGAAGACCCACCGAGCGGGAGACATTGTTTTCGAGGTTCATCGACCGGCCCCTGAGGCCCCTTTTTCCGAAAGGCTTCCAGTATGACACCCAGATCATCGCCACGGTGCTTTCAGCCGATTCCGACAACGATCCGGGCGTCTGCGGGATGATCGGCGCTTCAGCCGCTCTGACCCTTTCGCCGGCCCCCTTCGGCGGCCCCATCGCGGGGGCGAAGGTGGGAAGGATCAACGGTGAGTATGTCCTCAACCCGACCCGTGAGGAACTGGAACTGAGCGACCTCGATCTCTTCGTCGCAGGGAGCGAGGATGCCATCATCATGGTGGAGGGAAGCGCTGCAGAAGCGCGGGAAGAGGAGATCCTGGGAGCCATCCTTTTCGGCCATCGGTCGCTCAAACCCGTGATCCAGCTTCAAAGGGCATTGAGAGAGGCCTGCGGCGTCCAGACCAGGGAGTTTCAATTGGCAAAACCTGATCCGTCCCTGGCTGAAAAAGTAAAGGCTTTCGCGGGAGAGAAACTCCGAGAGGCCTATCGCATCCCCGAAAAGATCCGGCGCAGGGAGCGAATGGACGAAATCCTTCAGCTGACGCTGCAGGAGGTTCATGCCGAGGATGAGGCCCTCCAGAAGATGGTGAAAGCTGTTTTGCAGGAAACAGACCGAAGCCTTCTCAGAAGCATGGTTCTGGATACCCAGCGGCGGATTGACGGCAGGGGGACCACGGACATACGCCCCATCACATGCGAGGTCGGGATACTCCCGAGGACGCACGGCTCCGCTCTCTTCACCCGCGGGGAAACGCAGGTCCTGGCCGTGGTCACCTTCGGCACCTCCGAGGACGAGCAGAAAATCGATTCCTTAATGGGAGAATCGTATAAATCGTTCATGCTTCACTACAATTTTCCGCCCTATTCCGTTGGTGAAGTCTCTCCCCTGAGATCTCCCAGCAGGAGGGATATCGGCCATGGCGCCCTCGCAGAAAAGGCCATTCAAACCATCCTCCCCTCCAGCGAAACGTTCCCCTACACCATCCGGATTGTCTCCGAGGTTCTGGAATCAAACGGATCTTCCTCCATGGCGACGGTGTGCGGCGCTTCCCTCTCTCTTATGGATGCGGGCGTTCCCATCAAGGCTCCGGTGGCGGGGATCGCCATGGGGTTGATCACGGATGGGGAAAGAGTTGCCGTCCTCTCCGATATCCTCGGCGACGAGGACCATCTCGGCGACATGGATTTCAAGGTGGCGGGAACCGCCGAGGGCGTGACCGCGATCCAGATGGACATCAAGGTGGGTGGATTGTCCAAGGAGATCCTGGAAAAGGTTCTCCATCAGGCCCGGGAAGGAAGGCTTCATATTCTCGGCAAGATGAAAGAGACGATTTCCCAGCACCGGGAGGATCTGTCCCGTCATGCCCCCCGAATCGTCACCCTGCAGATCAAGCAGGAAAAGATCCGGGACATCATCGGACCGGGCGGAAAGACGATTCGCAGCATTGTCGACCAGACGGGTGTCAAGGTCGATGTGGAGGATTCGGGACAGGTCAAGCTGGCTTCTCCGAATTACGAATCGATCGAAAAAGCCATTCAGATGATTAAAGGACTCACGCAGGAGGTAGAGGTCGGCGCGATCTATTCGGGCAAGGTCAAGAAGATTCTGAATTTCGGCGCCATCGTTGAAATCTATCCGGGGACGGATGGTCTTGTTCACATTTCACAGTTGGAGGAAGCCCACGTCAAGGAAGTCACGGATGTCCTGAAGGAAGGGGACGAGGTCCCCGTGAAGGTGATTGAAGTGGATCCGCAGGGGCGCATCCGCCTGAGCCGGAAGGCCGCCCTTCGAGAATTGAAAAAGAACCAAGGGACGGACGAATAGCGGAATCCGGCTGTGGAACGTCCCTGGCGGGCCGCTGACGGGCCGGAAAGAAATCCAAAGGTTAAAACCATGAATACCCATAAGAAACGTGAACGGTCCCGGAATAAGTCCTGGCTTTCTACGGGAGAGGGATATCGGAGAAGTGTCCTCGGTAACGGGATCAGGGTCATTACCGAGGAGATCCCCTTCCTCAAATCCGTTTCGATCGGTGTCTGGGTCATCAACGGGTCCAGGGATGAAACGCCGGAGGAGAACGGGATTTCCCATTTCATCGAACATCTGCTCTTCAAAGGGACGGAGAAAAGAACCGCCTTTGATATCTCCAAAGAGATTGATTCCGTGGGAGGCAGTCTGAATGCCTTCACCGGAAGAGAGTATACCTGCTTCTATGCCAAGGTCATCGACAAGAACCTGCCCCTGGCGATCGATCTCCTCTCCGACATCTTTCTCCATTCCCTGCTCGATCCCAAAGACATTGAAAAGGAGCGGATGGTGATTCTCCAGGAGATCAAGATGGTGGAGGATACCCCTGACGATTATGTTCATGATCTTTTCAACCGGGCCTGCTGGGGAAATCACCCTCTCGGCTTCCCGATTCTCGGAACCACCGAGCTCATTCAGTCCTTCCAGCGGGATCAGATTTTCAAGTTCCTTCAGCAAAATTACCAACCGAACCGCGTGATCGTCTGTGCCGCGGGTAGCGCTTCAGCACGAAGACGTGGTCGCACAGATTGAAAAGAGCTTCGGCGGCATGTCCGGGGCTGCGGAGGTGAAGACAAGAGAAAAACCTCAACCCCTCCCTGCAACCAACGTCTGGAAGAGGGATCTCGAGCAGGTCCATTTCTGTCTCGGAATGAAGGGACTCCAGCACAATCATTCCCTCCGCTTCAACTCCTACGTTCTCAACACCATCCTCGGGGGAGGGATGAGTTCCAGGCTCTTTCAGGAGATCCGCGAAAATCGCGGACTGGCCTATTCCGTTTACTCCTATCTGCCGACCTATATCGATGCGGGGCTCATGGTCGTCTATGCGGGAACGAGTGGAAGTACCTTTCAGGAAGTGATCGATCTGATCCTCAAGGAACTGAACCACCTGAAGAACGATCCTTTTAAGAACGGGGAACTGATGACCGCCAAGGAACAGTTGAAGGGGAACCTGCTGCTCAGCCTGGAAAGCTCAGACAACCTGATGACACGATTGGCAAAGAATGAGATCTACTTCGATTCCTATCTTCCCATCGAAACGATCCTGAAAGGAATTGACCATGTGGATGAGGAGGGCGTGAAATCGATGGCCGCTCAACTCTTCGATGAAGACTCGTTCTGTCTGACCGTTCTCGGCCCGATGAACGGGGAGAGTGTCTCCTTTGGAAAACCGAAAGCATAGAGGTTGAATCCAACAGATGGAACAGCTACGGATCCGGATCAAACGTCTGAGAAGCGACCGGCCCGTCTGCCTCCCGCGGTACATGACCGAAGGGGCATCCGGCATGGACCTCTTTGCCTGCATCGAGGGCGAATGGACGCTCCAGCCCGGAGACCGCAAGCTGATTCCTACCGGCATTTCCGTGGCGATTCCGGAAGGTTTTGAGGGACAGGTCCGGCCCAGGAGCGGACTGGCCGTTCGGAACGGAATCGGCCTCGTCAATGCTCCGGGAACGATCGATTCGGACTACCGGGGAGAGGTCGGCGTTCTCTTAATCAACTTCGGCCGGGACGCCATGACGATCCGCGATGGGGACCGGATCGCCCAGATGATTATTTCCCGCGTTTTCCGCGCGACATGGGAGGAAGTGGACGACCTTCCCCAGACGGGCAGACAAGAGGGAGGATTTGGACACACGGGTCTTTAGCCGGGAAGGGCGCATGTGCAGGAAAAGAACCAAGTGGTTATCCAAAGGCAGAGGGCTCCGTTCCCTCTGCTTTTGCTTTTTGTGATGACGATTGCGTCAGAAGACCGCATCGCGCATCGCGTAATGATTTTTGACGAAACGGGCTTCGTCACCGTGACCTTAACCCGAGAACGAGATGGTATTGCTACGGGAAACGACATGGACCAGGCCTTAGACCAGTTTCTTCACTACCTTGTCGTTGAGAGGGGACTTTCCGCCAACACAATCGATGCCTACGGTCACGACCTGGTCCGCTTTCTTGATTTCGCAAAGAAACAGGGCATTCAAGAGGTAGGAAAGATCGACAAGTATGAGGTCAAGGGGTTTCTCCACTCCCTGCAGAAACAAGGACTTTCTGCGCGCTCCCGGGCAAGAAACCTGGTTGCCGTGAGAACCTTTTTTAGGTTCCTGGTCCAGGAGGCGATCCTTGAAGCCAACCCTGTGGAGGATTTTGAATCCCCGGAGATGGTGAGGGCTTTGCCTGAAACGCTCACCGTCAAGGACGTGGAGAAGCTCCTCCGTCAGCCCGACACCCGTTCCCCTCTCGGGGTCAGAGACAGGGCGATGCTCGAAATCCTTTACGCAACCGGGATGAGGGTGTCGGAGTTGGTCGGACTTCCCGTGAATCAGTTGAACCTCGAGGGAGGCTTCGTGGTTCTCTACGGAAAAGGCTCGAAGGAGAGGGCTGTCCCTCTCGGCCAGGAGGCCATCCATTGGATCCTGGTCTATCTGCAGACGGGGCGGGCGACGCTGCTCAAAAAAAAAGGACAGTCCGTTTCTCTTTGTCGATCGCTCTGGCACCCGGATCAGCAGACAGGGTTACTGGAAGATGTTAAAGGCTTACGGTCTGAGGGCGGGGATCCAGAAGAGGATTACCCCTCATCTGCTCCGTCACAGCTTTGCCACACATCTTTTGGAGGGAGGAGCAGACCTACGTTCCGTCCAGATGATGCTGGGTCATGAAGACATCTCCACAACCCAGATTTATACCCATGTCACAAGAGACAGGTTGAAAAAGGTTCATAAGAAATACCACCCAAGAGGCTGAAAGTGGGAAGATTGGAATAGTGGAATAAATGGAAAAAAGAGGCCCGTGCGTAATGGAACGTGACATCCTAAGCGATAAGAGGCCCGTCTGTTTGTGAAGAACCCAATGATTCCAATATTCCAGCATTCCATTCTTTCTGCATACGTAAGCATTATGGAAGTCATCACCACCCATATCAATGCGGATTTCGATTCCCTGGCGTCCATGTTGGCCGCGAAGAAACTCTATCCGGATGCCGTGCTTGTCTTTCCAGGATCCCAGGAGAGGACACTCAGGGACTTTTTCATCCATTCCACGCTCTATGCCTTCGAGGTGGAGCGAATGAAGAATATCGACCTTCAGCAAGTGACACGCCTCATCCTGGTGGATACCCGTCAGATCAGCCGGATCGGAAAATTCTCCGAAATCGTTCACAAACCCGGGGTGGAGGTCCATATCTATGACCACCATCCTTCTTCTTCGGACGATATCCATGGTTCCCTGGAAATCACGGCAGAGGTGGGAGCCAATGTCACCCTCCTGGTGAACCTCCTCCAGGAACGAGAGATCGATATCAAACCCGACGAAGCGACGGTGATGATGATCGGCATTTATGAAGACACTGGAAACCTCACTTACGCCTCCACCCGCGAAGAGGACTTCAAGGCGGCGGCCTTTTTGCTCCGGAAGGGCGCGAATCTCAGTATTCTCTCCAACGTCATCACGAAAGAACTGACGGCCGAGCAGGTCTTTTTACTGAACGATCTGATCCAGTCCGCCAGCCGTTATCACATCCACGGTGTGGATGTGGTGATCGCCCAAGCCTCCATAGACCGCTACATCGGGGATATTGCCGTCCTGGCCCATAAATTGATGGACATGGAGAACCTCGATGTCTTATTTACCCTTGTCCTGATGGAGAACCGGGTTTCTCTCATCGGCAGGAGCCGCATCGAAGAGGTGAACGTGGCTGACATTGCAAGCGAGTTCGGGGGCGGCGGGCATCCGACCGCGGCTTCGGCAGCGGTAAAGGGCATATCGCTTCTGGAAGCTCACACTCAGCTGGTAAAAACCCTGCAGGAGATGGTCAGACCGAAGAAGGTGGCCAAGGATGTGATGACTTACCCCCCAAAGTCCGTTGAACCGGAACGGACCATGGAAGAAACCGGAGAATTGCTCACCCGCTATCATCTGAGCGCCCTTCCCGTAATCCAGGAAGACAAAGTCATCGGTCTGATCTCCAGGCAGGTTGTAGAACGAGCGGTTGGTCACGGCCTGAAAGATGCACCGGTGCGAGATTATATGACGACCGAGTTCTCGGTCGTCACTTCCGATACGCCCTTTTCCCGAATTCAGGCGCTGATTATCGGGCAAAACCAGAATCTCCTGCCGGTCATCGACCAGGACCGGTTGGTAGGCACGATCTCCGAAGCGGATCTGATCCGGACCCTTCAGGACGACATGCTGAAGTCCGCGAACGGCTCGGCGGGAATGGAGACCCAGCCACTTCACGTGCGCAAGAAGATGATCACCAGGCTGATGCAGGAGCGGCTGCCCGGAAAAGATGCGGACCCTTTTGATGAAACTGGGCGGGGTAGGGGACCAACTGGGTTATTCGGTGTATGCGGTCGGAGGCTTTGTCAGGGACCTTCTGATGGGGGTCGAAAACTACGACCTGGACGTTGTGGTGGAAGGAGATGGAATCCTTTTTGCCGAGGAATTCCAGAAGACGACCCCCTGCAGAATTCGAACCCACAAGAAGTTTGGAACGGCCATCATCCTCTTTCCGGACCATTCCAAAATCGATATCGCCACCGCCCGTCTTGAAATCTATGAAGCCCCGGCCGCCCTGCCGAAGGTTGAAAAAGGTTCGATCAAGATGGACCTCTACAGGAGGGACTTTACGATCAACAGCCTCGCGATCCAGCTCAACCCGGTGTCCTTTGGTGAGTTGATCGATTTCTTCGGAGGGATGAAGGATATCAAGGAAAAGGTCGTTCGCGTCCTCCACAACCTTTCTTTTGTCGAAGACCCCACGCGGGTCTTCCGCGCCGTTCGCTTCGAACAGCGGCTGGGGTTTCAGATCGGAAAACACACCCAGAGGCTGATGAAGAATGCGGTCAAGATGGGATTCATGGAACGACTGTCAGGAGGCCGGGTTCTTTCCGAACTGATCCTTCTCCTCGAGGAAGACAACCCCCTTCCCGCGTTGAGAAGGATGAAAGACTTCGATCTTCTCCGCTTTCTCCATCCCCGGCTGAAATTCGAAAGTGAACGGGAGAGTCTTTTTGAACGGATTCATCACGTGATCTCCTGGTTCGACCTGCTCTTCCTTGAAGAACGTTATGAGCGCTGGCTCATCTACTTTTACGGACTGATCGACTTCTTAAAGGAGGAGGAGATCCTTCAGCTCTGTCAGCGCCTGGCCATGAACGAGAAGGAGAAAAGAAGGGCGACGCAGGGAAAACGGGAGGCTGACCGGACACTGCTCCGCTTCTATGCCTGGATTCAAGCGGACGTTCAGCCGAAACGGTCCGAGATTTATGATCTCATCGACCCTCTCTCCACGGAGACAAAGCTCTTCATGATGGCCAAGACAGCTCAAAGCTGCGACGCGGCGTCATATCTCAATCTATTTTACCCAGCTTCGCGATACCCACCCCCTCCTGAAAGGCTCCGATGTCGTTCGAATGGGGATGAAGGCCGGGCCTTCCGTCGGGAAGATCCTTGCCGATCTCCTGAGGGCGAGATTGGATGAGAAAGTCGTCACAAAACAGGATGAACTCGACTTCGTTTCCAGAGAGCAAAGGATAGAATTGATGAACGCCGATGAGGCATACGGGGACGGGCAGTCCGACTATACCTTTCGGATGGAGGGGTTCGAAGGTCCTCTTGACCTTCTATTGCACCTGATCAAAAAGAACGAACTGAATATCATGGACATCCCGATCTCTCTCATTACAGAGCAGTACCTCGAGTACATCAAGCTGATGAAGGTCCTCAATCTCGATGCCGCCGGGGAGTACCTCCTGATGGCATCGACCCTTCTTCACATCAAGTCGAGGATGCTCCTGCCCTCCGTTGCGGAGGATGGGGAGGAGGTCGAGGAAGACCCGAGGGCGGAGCTTGTCCGCAGGCTTCTGGAGTATCAAAAATACAAGGACGCCGCAGCGGAGTTGGGTGGCAGGCCTCTGCTCAACCGGGATGTCTTTCTTCGGGCCCCTCTCGATCTCGACACGCGAAAAAGAAGAAGAGAGACTTGAGGTCAGCCTTTTTGAACTGTTGGATGCCTTTCGAAAGATTCTCGAGGGCCGTAAGGCTGAGACGTTCCATCAGGTCACCCTGGAGACGATCACGGTCGAGCAGAAGATCGAGGAACTCCTGATTTTCTTTCAAACGGAAAGACGAACGGTGGCCTTTCACACCCTCTTTTCCGATCAGGCTCCCCGGCGGGTCCTCGTGGTGACGCTCCTGGCAATCCTTGAGCTCGTCAAAGGCAAAAGGATTCGTCTCTTTCAAATGGCTCCCTTTGAGACCATCCGGGTGACGGCTCTTTAGGAAAAGGCAGAGGGCAAAGACCAGAAGGCAGAAAGCAGAAGGCAGAAGGCATAGCCAAGGAGCACAGCCCATAGGGCAACCAAGGTAACTTAGATGTTTTGCTTTATGCGCTAGGGCTCATGACCTTTTGCTCTATGCTCTATGCCCTGTAACTTGCGCTTAGCGGTGAGCGGGAGGAATCTATGAAACGAAAAAGGGTTCTCGTGGGATTGGCGGTCATTGTATTTATTCTCGCCTTCTTTTTCTCGCTCCTCTGGCTCATCGGACGGTCAGGGAAGTCGGCCGGTTTCGCCTTTTCAGACAGAATTGCGGTGATCGAGATCAAGGGAGTCATCTCGCAATCGACGGAAATCGTCGCCGCAATTAATCAATATGCAGACGACGAGGGCGTTAAAGCCATCATCCTGCGGGTCGATTCTCCGGGAGGTGGGGTGGGGCCGTCCCAGGAGATCTACCGGGAGGTCATCAAAGCCAGGGCGAAGAAGAAGGTGGTGACCTCCATGGGATCTGTCGCAGCCTCCGGAGGCTATTATATCGCGTGCGCTTCGGATCTTATCTTCGCCAACCCCGGCACCATCACCGGTTCGATCGGTGTCGTCATGCAATTCTCCAGTTTCGAGGATCTTCTCAAGAAGATCGGTGTCAAGGGCATTGTCATCAAGAGCGGTGAGCATAAGGACATCGGATCGCCCTTTCGGGAGATGACCTCCCAGGAGAGGGTTCTCATGCAGGAGGTTCTCGATAAAGTTCATCAGCAGTTCATTCAGGCGGTAGCGGATGGGCGGAAGATGGACCGCGACAAAGTCGCCCAGTACGCCACCGGAAGGATTTTTACAGGGGAGCAGGCAAAGGAATACGGACTGGTGGATCGGATGGGAAACCTTGAGGATGCCATCGATGCAACGGCAAAGATGGTGGGAATCGAGGGAAGGCCCAGCCTCGTCTCCCCGGAACACCGGATCTCGATCTGGGACTACCTGCTTCAGGGAATGGCCCAGTCGATCACGAGAATGCTCTCCGAGAAGGGGTTTGAGCTGAGTTATCGTCTCGCCGTGCCATAAGACCGGCATAGGGCATGGGGCAAGCAGAGCAATCAGAAATCAGTAATCAGTCGGTTCAAGGCGTTAAGGCGTAAGAAAACTCAGGCAATTGCTTAAATAACCTCGGACAAACCTGCATAGGCCGCTCTTGCGCTGATGCTTGTCATGCTTGACGGTTCAATGACCTCGCTCTATGCCCTATGCTGTCTTCAATTCTTCGGCGATCTTCTTCATATCCTCCCAGACGTCTTTCTTTCTCTCGGGATTCCGCAGGAGAAAGGCCGGGTGATAGGTCGGCATGACCTTGATCCCCTTCACCGTGTGAAATCTCCCCCTCAGTGTGCTGATCTTGGCATCGGTCTGAAGCAGGGTCTGGGCCGCAAACGTCCCGAGGGCGCAGATGATCTTGGGCCGGATCGCCTCGATCTGCGCGAGAACAAAACCATGGCAGGCCTGAATCTCGTCAGGTTCCGGGTTGCGGTTCTGGGGCGGACGGCATTTGATGATGTTCGCAATGTAGACCTCTTCCCGCTTGAGTTTGATCGACTCGATGATTTTGGTGAGGAGCTGTCCCGCTCTCCCCACAAAAGGCCTTCCCTGCACATCTTCGTCGAACCCTGGACCCTCCCCCACAAACATCAACTTCGCCGCCGGGTTTCCCTCTCCGAAGACAATGGTTTTGCGGGTCCGGTGGAGCTTGCACCTCTTGCATTCCCCCAGGTCGGTCCGAATCTCCTCCAGGGTGCCTGCCCTTGCTTCGACCACCTGATGGAACAGGGGTCTGTCTGCTCCGGACCTGTTTCTTCTCCTCTTCCCGAACGGGCAGTCCTTCTACCCCCATCTCCTTGAGATACCCCAGATACGACTTCACATCCTCTACGATTTCTTTGACATCTTCTCTCATCACGCGTTCTCCCCGCTCTTCTTGGTATCCTTTCGGACTGCCGTTGTCAAGTTTCCCGGGAACACGATCTTCACTCGCCCTCCGCTTTTTGACCATTTTTTTCTTGACAACTAAAACCCAATTGGTATAACGTTTCGACACAATTGTGGATTCCCGACGAGCGCTAACGTAACGTGTCGATCCTTCGTGGCAGTAGGCTTCAAGCGGCGTTCGATCCAGGTTGTTGAAGGACTTCCGTAAGGTACTTTCGTATATTGTGCCCATAGACCCGAGGGGCTCGCAGGCACTCCGGTCGCAGCTAGGCTTTGAAAACAATCTGAAGCGAGGAGCATGGGGAATGCGATGAGATCCTTGGGAAATGTTGACCTGACCGCCAAAAAGACACTTTCTGAAACAATCCCTGAGGACTCCCTCCGGAAATTCTTAGGAGGCAATGGGCTTGCCATCAAGATCTTTCTCGATAGGGTGACACCGGGGCTCGATCCTTTCTCTCCCGACAATATCCTCTTCCTCGGCACAGGGCCACTCACAGGAACCGGCTTACCGGGAACCGACCGGATGACCCTCGCTGCCAAGTCACCGCTAACAGGCCTATTCTTCGATTCCAGTATGGGCGGCAGAATTGCCAGCGCCCTGAAACAGACCGGATACGATGCCCTGACCATCACCGGAAAAGCTCAGTCGCCATCCTTTCTCCTTGTGAAACCCGGAGCCATAGAGGTTCACGATGCCAAGCATCTTGTTGGAAAGTCTCCGGAGGAGGCCAGGAATATTCTTTCGGAGACTTTCAATGACTTTGAAATGTGCGGGATAGGAGTCGCCGGCGAAAATCTTGTGAAATATGCGGCCATCATTCATCCCAGAACTTCCGGCCGCTCCGGAGTGGCGGGAAGAGGAGGACTCGGGGCCGTGATGGGGTCCAAGAACCTGAAAGCAATTGTGATCCAGCGCCTCAGAGAGAAGAAGATTGCGAGTCCATTCTCCTGACCTCCTGCGGGAATTGAACCAAACGATTCTGACCCATTTGAAGAATAAGACGGGTCATTTCACGTCGCTCGGCACGGCTGCCGGCGTCACAATGATCAATTCCTTTGGAGGCTTTGCGACAAGAAATCTGAAACAGGAAGTCTTCGAATCGGCAGCTGAAATCAGCGGAGAGAGATTGAAGGACCGGTATTACCGGAAGAATGTGACCTGCAACAGCTGTCCCATTGCCTGCGGAAAGCTCTGCTCCGTAGAGGGGAAACTTCTGAAAGGCCCTGAATATGAAACATTGTATGCCCTTGGGTCCATGGTGGGAATAGGGGATCTGGAAACGATTCTGGAGGCAAATCGCTTATGTGACGAGTACGGGCTCGATACGATCAGTATGGGAGTCAGCATCGCCTTTGCCATCGAATGTTTTGAAAAGGGCCTCCTGTCGACGGACCAAACGGGGCATCGCAGCCTCCGGTTCGGGGACAGCGCCCTTGTCCTGGAGTTGATTGCGGATACCGCCTTCCGGCGCGGGTTAGGGGAATTGCTTGCCCAGGGAACAAAGCGTATGTCGGAAATACTGGGCGGAGACGCCTGGAAGTATGCCTACCAGGTGAAGGGACTGGAACTGGCAGGGCACTCGCCACGGGTGCTCAAGGGCATGTCGATCGGATATGCCACGAACACGCGCGGTGGATCTCACCAGGACGCAAGACCGCGCTTTCTGCCGGGCAGGGAGGACTACGAGGGGAAGGTTGAAATGACGATAGCGACTCAACACCTCTCGGCCGTAGGGGATTCGCTGGTTCAGTGCCGGTTTGCGATGGAGGCCGGGTTGGGACAGGTCATCAATGACGACTATGGTCATCTCCTTGAGGCTGTGACCGGATGGCGCCCGAGCACTGCGGACTTGACATGAGGTCGGTGAGAGAATATTCAACATGGAGAGAATATTCAACGTCCGGGAGGGGATCCGCCGAAAAGACGATACGCTTCCATACAAGGTCACGTCGGAAGAGATCCCGGAGGGACCGCACAAAGGACACAGGGTCCCCCCTGAGAAGCTGAACGACCTGCTTGATCGTTATTACCAGGCAAGAGGGTGGAACAAGAACGGTATCCCCGGTAAGGAAAGACTTGAACGTCTCGGACTGAAGGAGTATTCCCTCGATGAATAACCTTGAACCGTATTCCTTGGCGATGAGGCGTGCTTCCAGACCGTGACGAAAGGGAAGGGGGTGGTGACAAAGGGGAAAACCGAAAGAGGGGGAAACGAGGAAAAGAACTGGAAAGAACCGTTTTCTTACGAAATAGAAACGAAGGGGGGAGATTGAAATGGGACTCAAAGTAAAGGTGTTGCATGTCGGCGATATCCTGATGGATTGGAGCTTTCTTCTTTTCGGGTACAACCCGGGCAGGAAAACGTGTATCCCGATCAATGCCTATTTGATTCTTGGCGGGGAGACCCCGATTTTGGTTGACACCGGAGTACGGGATGTGACGATGTTCCCACCGATTATGAAAGGATGGTCAACACCGGACCAGGATCTGATAAAACTTCTGCGGGAAGAGGGGATCGAGCCGGGGGATATCAAGGTGATCATCGAAACCCACCTCGATATCGACCACACGGGGAAAGCCCCCTTGTTTCCGAATGCGAAATTCTTCGTTCAAAGAAAGGAGATGGCATTCCAGGCTTCCTACTGGAGCAAGCTCGGCCATTCCCCGGACCTTCCGTGGTTCGTCAGCAATCTGGACCGGGTCGAATTCATCAACGGGGACATGGAACTCTTCCCCGGGATCAAACTGGTCCTGGCGAGCGCCCACACGGAAGGCCACCAGCACGTGGAGGTACAAACCGATGCAGGCAAAGCGATCCTGGTCGGCGACACCGTCTACGACATCCCCTTGCAGCTCGAAGAGAAGGCAGGACCGGGAGTCGTCATCCCGGGAGGAAACTGTTTCAATCGCGCCATCTTGCTGGATGAGCTTTTCAAACTGAAATGGGAGTTGAAGCGTGGCAGCATGATTCTCCCGACGCATACGTATGAACCGTTCGACAGATACAAACTCGGGAAGAAACGGAGTGATAAGAGGACGAGCTATGAGGGCTTTCCATCTCTGGACTGGCCGCCGAAGTGAGGTGATCGAGATAGCTCGAACCAGCATCCAAACTTATTCGAAACGGCCTCAATCGAATTCCTCCCCATCGATGGGGGAGGGCTGGGATGGGGGTGGCGGAGAGCTTCACTTATCCTTTTACGAATCCCAAAAACGAAGAGGAGGGAGAAGATGAAACGATGGGTGACATGTTTTGTGATGTGCTTAGTGGCTTTGGCCTTCGTTCTGTCCCATTCCGGCCCCGTGGCCGCACAACAGACAGAGCCGATCAAGATCGGCGGCCTTTTTGAATTGACGGGATTTCTTGCTCCGATCGGTAAAGAAGCCCAGCAGGGAGCCCTGATCGCCCTGGAGCAGGCAGGCGGCAAAATCATGGGAAGACCTGTCGAGTTCGTCGTCGAGGACTCGGCAACAGATGTGAATGTCTCCATGGATAAGATGAGGAAGCTTGTCGAGGTGGATAAGGTCAGAATTGTCGTCGGTCCCATCTTCGGCGCCTCTCAGGATGCCATGGGCGGGTATGCAGACAGGGTGCACGTTCCGGTCATCACCCTGCCCTCGGGGCAGAATACGCTTGTCCTGAAGAACCAGTGGACCTTCTTGGTGGCTGGAACAGACGAGTCGAATGGTTACCCGATGGGCATCTATGCGGCCGAGAAACTGGGCTATAAAACGGCGACCACGATCGGCAGTGACTTTTCCGCCGGTCATGAGTTTGTGGGAGGGTTTGTCCAGGGATTTCAGGCAAGAGGGGGGAAGACGATCCAGCAGCAGTGGTACCCCCCGGGAACGACGAACATGGTTCCATTTCTCGTTGCGGCAAAGAAAGCGGATTGCCTGGTCACGTGGTGGCCCGGTGCAGATACCTTTGCAGGTTTCAAGCAATATAAAGAGCTCAACATCAAGATGCCCATCGTTCAGCCTGAAGATGGAGGCGTTACCTGTAATCCGGCAGCCAGTAAGGGTCTGGGAGACGTGATCGTTGGCACCCATGCGACCGTGCTGTACAGTTATTTGGCAAAGACCCCCGGGAACAAGGAATTTGTAGAGGCTTATTCAAAGAAATACGGCGTTCCTCCCGGACCCCTCGCAGGATGTGGTTACTGCAGTATGCAAATAGCATTGGAAGGTCTCAAGAAGGCGGGAAACGATACCAAGCCGGAGACCTTGAAAAAGGAACTGCTCGCCCTTAAACTGGACACTATCCACGGCCCGCTCTATTTCAACAAGTGGCGAATTGCCACCTACACCTCTCCGGTGGTCAAGATCGACAAGGATCTCGTTCCTCAGATCGTTGCGGAATATCGTGTCAAGTCGGAAGTCGTCAAAGGGAAATTGGTATACAGTCTCGAAAAGTAGCGAGGAGGAAGACAGGTTTCATTTAACGGTACGGGTAGAACTGCCCGAAAATAAACGCCCCTGCCTGCCGTAGGTAGGGGCGTTTCCATCCGGGCTCTTACAGACTGGAGACTCATTTCGTGGATGTCGCCATTGTTTCGATCCTGGCAGGCGTTTCCCATGGCGTTGTTCTCTTCCTCGTCGCCGCCGGACTCTCATTCGTCCTGGGGTTGATGGGAATCGTCAATATCGCCCATGGGTCGCTGGTGATGACCGGTGCCTACGCCGGTTTGGCCGCGGCAAAGGCAACAGGAAACCTGGCTCTGGGGGGCCTGGTGGGAGCTCTCCTCTCCGGTCTTCTGGGCCTGCTGATCGAACGTGGTTTTCTGAGAAATCTCTACAGATTGCAGCTGGAACAGATCCTCGTCACGTTCGGCTTTGTCTATATGATCGCCAACGTGCATCTCTGGATCTATGGGGCATGGCCGCAAGCCGCTTTTGTGCCCCCGAGTCTGAGCGGTTCGGTGCCCATAGGTCAATTCTCTTTCCCCATCTTTCGGATCGTGATCATTCTGATCGGGGTATGCCTCTGCCCTGTGCTGTGGTGGCTCCAGGACCGCACCCGAATCGGCGCCATCATACGGGCGGGAATGGACGACCCCGATATGGTATCCGTCATGGGAATCAATCTGCGGCCCATTCATATCGCTGTCTTCTTTCTGGCGGCGTGTTTGGCCGGCTTTGCCGGAGTGATTGGAGCTTCTCCTCTGGGAGGGGTCAATCTCGGATTAGGTCAGGATATGATCTTCTTGGCCGTTGCGGTTGTGGTCGTCGGAGGCGCTGGTTCGATACAGGGAGCCCTGGCCGGATCGTTGCTCATCGGTACTTTTTCGGCCATTGCGGGGACATACCTGCCGAAGTCAGCCATCTTCGTACCCTATATTCTGATGCTGATCATTCTGATGTTCCGGCCCAGGGGCCTGCTGGGCAGAGGCTGAAGTTCAATGAGATTGCATCGCAGACGATTCCTTCGTTTTGCCCCCGTCATCGCCGTGGTCCTGTTTCTCATTGCAGCCCCTGCCTGGATGGATGTCAGTCTGATCAGCCTGATCACCAAGATTCTGATTTTCGGTTTGCTGGCAATGAGCCTGGATATCGTGTTTGGATATGTCGGGCTCTGGTCATTCTGTCACGCCGCCCTCTTCGGGGTCGCAGCCTATACCAATGCGATCCTCATTGAACACTTCGAGATCACCTCTTTCTGGCTTGCAGCGCCGCTGAGTATTCTTGCAGCTGCCGCCGTATCGGCTCTCTTCGCGTGGATAGGCCTCAGGATGGCAGGCATCTACTTTCTCCTCGTCACGCTGGCTTTGGGTCAACTGATTTTCAGCGTTGTCTTTGCATGGAAAGAGATCACCGGAGGCTCCCAGGGGCTGATCAATGTCCCTTACCCCGGTATCGGTATCGATTTTTCTCCGACCAGTTATTACTATTTTACCTTGATCGTCATTCTCCTCTGTGCTTTCGTCCTGCACCATCTTCTGAGATCTCCCTTTGGCTACAGTCTTCAGGGGATCCGGGAGAATGAAACACGGATGATTACCCTGGGTTTCAACACATGGAAGCACAAATTTCTCGCTTTCGTTATCAGCGGCGCGTTTGCAGGGGTCGCCGGGATCCTCTACGTCCATTACAATGGAATCATCATCCCAACGGGTGTGGATATGGCCTCTTCCGGCTTAATTGCCGTCATGGTGATTATCGGGGGAAGCGGCACCCTCTGGGGAGGCATGATCGGCAGCGCCGTCGTCTATGTTCTAAGCTATTTCGTCAGTCTCTTCACGCCGGAGCGATGGCCCTTGATTCTGGGAGCCTGTTTCGTCACTGCCGTCATGTTTGCCCGGGGAGGCCTTTATCCTCACCTGTCCAAGTTATGGAAGAAGGCTGTCGCCGTCCGATGAGAATCCGTTGAATCCGTCAAGTGAGTAGATGCGGCAATTGCAGAAATGGACCCGGACAAACCGATCTACAAGGCTTCGAATGGCGGTATTCGGAAATGTAAGGGAAACGGTTGAAAATCCTCTTAAGTAACTTCTGGTATCAAAACGGCTCAACGGTGCCGACACGCTGAAAGGTTCGCCTCGAAGCCTTTCCGACCGGCCTGTCCAGGTCCAGGTGAGTTACTTGATGCGGGATCAGGGTAGAAGCGCCATGGAAGTGATGAAGATTAAGAACATCGCCAAGAGTTATGGCGGGCTCAAGGTATTGCAGGACGTTTCGTTCCGCCTTGAGTCGGGAGAAAAGGTGGCCCTCATCGGACCCAAC
Organism: uncultured delta proteobacterium; assembly: GCA_963731045.1. Classification (GTDB taxonomy): domain Bacteria; phylum Desulfobacterota; class BSN033; order BSN033; family UBA1163; genus CAVSVC01. The sequence goes on from CAVSVC010000056.1 coordinate 51,340, forward strand.
GGGGCTGGGAAAACGACCCTGGTGAACGTCCTGAGCGGATTGCTCAGTCCCACCTCCGGCACCATCTCCTTTCTTGGACGGGATGTGACAGGGTTACCTCCCTACGAGCGCGTTGGGCTGGGTCTCGCCCGTTCTTTCCAGGTCAGCAGCCTCTTTCCGGCGTTGACCCTTTTTTCAAACGTCTTGATGGCCTTATATGGGGTTCAAAGAAGCCGCTACCAGATGCTTCGTTCGTTTACAGGCTATCCGGATCATAACAAGCGGGCCCGCGAGCTTTTGGAGAGCATCCATCTCTGGGGAAAGAGGAACGTGGCTGTGCATGAACTCTCCCACGGGGAGAAACGCCGGCTCGAAATCGTTCTCTCCATCTCTTCTCAACCGAAGGTTCTTCTCCTGGATGAACCCAATGCCGGTCTCAGCAGTGGTGAAACGTCGGATTTGATACGGATGGTAGAGGGTTTTGCCGTGGGGACAACGACGCTGGTGGTTGCCCACGATCTGGATTTCATCTATCGGCTTTGTACCAGGGTCCTGGTGCTTTACTACGGGGAAATCATCGCGGACGGGACCTGCGAGGAGATCCAGAAGGACCAGAAGGTCTGCAGTATCTATCTGGGCACAGAGGGTAAAGATGCTCGATCTGGTTGATGTGCACAGCTCCTATGGTGACACTCATATCCTGCGCGGCGTATCATTGAAGGTTGAGGCCGGGACCGTCGTCACCCTTCTGGGACGCAATGGCATGGGAAAGACAACCTGTGTCCATACGATCGTTGGACTCATCCCCGCACGAAAGGGGAGAATCCACTTTAAAGGGAAAGAGATCACCGATCTTGCGCCTTACAGAATTTCCCCGATGGGTCTCGCCCTGGTGCCTCAGGGCAGGCGTATCTTCCCATCCCTGACCGTACGAGAGAATCTGACGCTGGGAGCCCGCGGCAAAGGCTACACCCTGGATTCCATTTACGCCCTGTTCCCGGTGCTGAAGGAACGAGGGAAGAACATGGGCAACCAGCTCAGCGGAGGCGAGCAGCAGATGCTGGCCATTGCGAGGGCGCTTCTGGCCAACCCAACCCTGCTCCTGATGGATGAACCCTCGGAAGGGCTTGCCCCGATGATCATTCAGATGATCGGTGATGTCGTTCTAAGGCTGAAACAAAGCGGTCTCTCGCTCCTGTTGGTGGAGCAGAATGTTCCCCTCGCCCTGAGGGTGAGCGACTATGCTTATGTCCTCAGTAAGGGTGAGATCGTGCATCAGGGCCCCAAGGATGAACTCGTCCGGAACGAGAAGATCCAGGCCGAATACATCGGCGTCTCCAGATACGGAAACACCTGACATTTATTGTCCTTTCAGGGCTTGCAGGATCTTTTCCGGGGTTGCCGGCATGTCCGTGATGAATACCCCAACCGCATCATAAATGGCATTCGCAATGGAGGGCGTCACGGCAATCATGGCGCCCTGCGCGATGCCTTTCGCGCCAAATGGCCCGGAAGGAACAGGCTTCTCGTAAAGGACGACCTCTGTTTCCGGCATATCCAGGGCCGTGAACAATTTGTACGTGTTGAAGTTATCGCTCTCAAGAGCGCCGGTTTTCTTGTTGATGGCGTAGTCTTCGCTTAAGACATAGCCAAGGCTCTGTGCAACGGCTCCTTCCAGCTGGCCTTCGACCGTAGCCGGATTGATGGCTTTGCCCGGATCCGCCACATAGAGGATTTTCAGAACCGTGACCACCCCGGTTTCCGTATCCACTTCCACTTCGGTGAAGACGACGGAGAAGGGCGGGGGATTGAGCGTCGGGGAAAAAGAGCCTTTCCCGGAGATACTCAGATGCTCCCCCTTGAAATTGTACATGGCCTCTTTCACAACCTCCCCGACGGAAATCGTCTTTCTCGGGGTCTGACTTGGAGAAGATGCGTCTTGCCCTGACCTCCAGGTCTTCCTTGGGAACCTCAAGCCTTTTGGCGGCGCGTTCGAGCAGCTGCTTTTTGGCCTCTTCGGCAGCGTTTATGACTGCATGGCCGATTTGATAACAACCGCCGCTGGCATGCTGACCGATGTCATAAAGGGTGCTGTCCGTATCGCCAGCAACCACATGGATGTCTTCATAATTCACGCCCAGGGTTTCCGCCGCCATCTGGACCATGGCCCCGAGGATATTCTGCCCCATGTCGGCGGCATTCAAGAGGAGATTGGCCGACCCGTCTTCGTTAAACTTGATCACTGCGTTCCTGTGCTGGATGTTGAAGGGCTGGGCGCCGCTGACATCCATGGCAATCCCCATCCCGATGCCGTAGCGTTTCGTTCCGACTTCCTTCTTCCGCTTCTTTTTTTCTTTCCAACCGATCTTTTCCGCGCCAAGCTTGATCATCTCATCGAAGGTGCAGGTTTCCATGGGGATGCCCGTCGAAGAGGGGTCGCCGGCCTTCTTTGCGTTCTTCAACCGCATCTCAAGCGGGTCCATCCCGATCTTCTGAGCCGCCGCATCCACGAGTTGTTCCAGCACACAGGTTCCCTCATGATTCCCATATCCCCGCACACCGCCCGTGGGCGGGACGTTGCTGTAGACGCAGGTCGCCTCTGCCGCCACATTGGGACACCGGTAGAGTCCGGTGAAGCCGCCCATATTCACGGCCGTTGTCGAGAAGTTGTGGGTATAGTAGGCGCCCCCGTCGACAATCATCTTCTGTTCCAGGGCGAGGATGGAGCCGTCTTTCTTGACGCCGATCTTTCCGGTGGAGACAAACTCTCTGCCTCGGCTCCGTACCGAACAGGTCCTCTTCCCTGGAGAACTCCAGTTTTACCGGCCGGCCCGCCTTCTTCGCGAGGGCGACACAAACAGGTTCGATGCTGAGGCTGCCGTATTTCCCGAAGGCTCCCCCGAGATGGGGTGTCATCCACCTGATCATCCCCTCCGGCATTCCGAAGATTTCAGCGAGTTTCCTTCGATGGAGAAAGGCATGCTGACTCGGCGACCAGATCGTCAACCTTCCGTCGGCAGCGAAGCTCGCGATGCACGTGCAAGGTTCCATCTGGCAGATATGGTTTCCGGCGGTTCGGAAGGTCTTCTCGACCACCACGTCCGCCTGTTCGAATGCTTTTTGAGCATCACCCCACGCGACGGGAAATCCGAAGTGCACGGAGACGTTGTTTTCCGCGTAGTCATGGATTCTGGTTGCCCCGGGCTTCATGGCTTCCAGGGGATCGAAAACCGCCGGCAGCACCTCGTACTTCACGTCAATCAGCTCCAATGCCCGTTGGGCAGTAGGGGCGTCGACTGCCGCAACAGCCGCGATCCTGTCCCCGACGAAGCGTGCCTTTTCACTGAGGACATACATGTCCTTAAACTCCAGTTCGGGATGGACGAGGATCAGGTCCAGCTTGTTCGGGTTGTACAGGTTCTTCGGGACATCCTGCCAGGTCACAACGGCCTCAACGCCGGGCATTTTTTCCGCTTTCGACGTGTCGATCTTCAGTATCTTCGCATGGGCATGGGGGCTGAAGAGGATCTTTCCCACCAGCATTCCCGGAAGCTTGATATCCGCAAGAAACCTGGCAGATCCCGTGGCCTTCTCAGCCGCTCCCCATCGGGGAAGTCGTTTTCCAATGATGGATTGCTCCTGGCTCATTTATTGGCCTCCTTTTCTCATCGTCTCGGCCGCAGCCATGACTGCATCGATGATCTTGACATATCCCGTGCAACGGCAGAGGTTCCCTCCGAGCCCCTCCTTCACCTGCTGTCGCGTTGGGTTGGGATTCTCATCCAGAAGGGCCTTGGCCATCAGAATCATCCCGGGCGTGCAGAATCCGCACTGGATGGCCCCGTGGTTGATGAAGGCCTGTTGAAGCGGATGCAACTGAGTCCCCTTCGACAAGCCTTCGATAGTCACAATTTCCTTATCCCGGGCGGCAATGGCCAGTGTCGAACAGGACAGGGCGGGTTTCCCATCTACCAGAACCGTGCAGGAACCGCACTGACCCACCTCGCATGCATGCTTCGTCCCCGTGAGGTCCAGCTGCTCTCTGAGCAGTTCCGATAAGGTGATGTTCGGCGTAATGATCACTTCATAGGTCCGGCCATTAATCTTGAAATTGGCAATCTCCTTTTTCACAACGTTTCCTCCCCTCGCTGCTTAACCCCTTGTTTTTTCAGATGCCTTTTCCAGTGCACGCCTGACCAGAACCATTGTCGTCTCTTTACGATACTCAGCCGATGACCGTATGTCACTGATCGGCCGGGTCTCGGCGGCGGCGGTTGCCGCAGCCTGGCGGATCAATTGCGGGGTTAGTCTTTGGCCCTTGAGTTCCGTTTCCGCTCCGGCCGCTCTGAACACGGTGGGGGCCGCCGCCCCGATGGCAATCCTGGCCTCCTTGCAGATCCCATTTTGGGCAATGACAACAACCGCAACACTCACCTTTGCAATATCCGCATGGGTTCTGACGAGGTTGAGAAAGGAGGCGCCTGTTCCCGGGAACGGGTCCGGCAGGAAGACTCCGGTGACCATTTCCCCCTGCTGGAGAGAAGTGCGGCGATGATCGAGATAGAACTTCTCAATGGGTTCGGTCCTCTCACCCTTTGGTCCGGCGATCTTCAACTGAGCCCCAAGGACAAACAGCGCCGTCGCCACATCAGAAGCCGGCGTCCCGACACAGAGATTCCCCACCGCCGTTCCCATGTATTTCGCCTGAACCGAAGTGATTTGATGAATAGCGTCAAAGAGAATAGGGTAATTTTTTTGAAGGGCCTCTGACATTTCCATCGAATAGAGTTTAGCCATCGCTCCGAAGGAGAGGCCCTGTTTGTCTCGGTACTCGATAGCGTCGAGTCCGTGGATTTTCTGAATATTGACGACCTGTTCCGCCTTGATATCACCTTTCCGCATCCTGGGGATGAGATCAACGCCTCCGGCAAGGATCCGGGCCTTCTCACCATAATGCGAAAGAAGCTGGGTGGCCTCCGTCACCGTGGCCGGTTCAAAATATTCGAAAGATTTCATATGAGGTCTCCTTCCAAAGGGTGTCTGCACTTCTCGGAAATCGTTTCAGCCATGAAATCGAGCTTGTTTTTGCGAAGGCTTACTCCGCCACATGCCCCTGTCATCTACCAAACAGAATCTGGAACCAACAAAACACGGAGGAAAACGTATCAAAGTCCAATTGGACTGTCAATAAAAATTTTTCGGTTGTCATTTAAGAATTAAAAGTGCACTGTTTTTGATGGATTTAAATTTTAAAAGTGCACACCTGATTTCAGATCTTGAGTTATCCATAGAGGGGTAGAGAGCGGAGAGATTTTAGCCCAGCCCCTCGGGTGGAGCGGGGCGGCCCGAAGGGCAAAATCTCGGAGCTCTCGTAGCACTCTGTGGATAACTCTGCGGCGTCTGTACTTGATCTGAGGGATATAATCCAAAACCCCAAAGGAGGTCCAGGATTATGTCCCAAGTACATAAACGCTTTACTCCAGATCAGGTCAAGGAGCTTCTGGAGCGTTATACCAAGAATGAGATTGAAAGAAAATATATCCAGGAGATCCTGGGAATCAAGAAAAGACGGTTTTTCATTCTTCTGAAAGCAGTTCAAAGAGAATCCTCAGCAATTCACGATTCGGTACCAAAGAGCCACCCCTTCACGAACCATCTCACCAGAGATCGAGCAAAATATCCTGCAAAGAATTAACCATCGAAAAGAGAATCATTCAGAACAAAGAGATTCCTTTAAGATCTTACAATTACAGCTATATTCGAAAGCGTTTAAAGACAAAATATCCGTCAGAAGGTCTCCCTGCCCACGATCATTGATCGCGCCAAAAAGCACGGCTTCTATCTCAAGAAACCCAAAAGAACTCCCCATGACCGAGAAGTCTTGACCCGTTATGTCGGAGAACTGATTCAGCATGACTCCTCGGTTCATCTCTGGGCACCCGCCGCCAAGGAGAAATGGTATCTCATCACCTCCCTGGATGATCATAGTCGGTTCATCCTTTATGCCGCCCTGGTCAAGAAAGAGACCACCTGGACCCACATCCAGGCCCTCCAGACCGTCATCCTTCGCTATGGCCTTCCTTTCGCCTATTATGTCGATTCTCATTCCATCTTCCGATTTGTCCAGGGAAGAGACTCCGTCTGGCGAAAACACCACCTTCTGACCGATGAGGCCACCCCTCAATGGAAACAGGTCTTGCAGGACTGCAATGTCAAAGTCACCCATGCTCTTTCTCCCCAAGCCAAAGGTAAAATCGAACGGCCTTATGGTTGGCTCCAAGACCATTTGATTCGAACCTGTGTCCGAGAAGATGTCGCCGACATCAAACCGGCCCAGCAGATCCTTCGACAGGAAGTCCATCGATATAACTACCGCCAGGTTCACTCGACCACTCAGGAGATTCCCTATTTTCGTTTTCAAAAAGCCTTAAAGGAGAAGCGGTCTCTCTTTCGAGAATTCAAAATCCCGCCCCCTTTCCAATCTGCCAAGGATATCTTCTGCCTCAGAATGGATCGAATCGTTGATTCTTATCGGCAAATCTCTATGAGCTCTCTGCAATTCAAAGTCCACGCTGATCCAAGAAAACAGGTCAATCTTCGGATTCACCCCCTCAATGACCAGATCTCTGAAATCCGATTCTGGTGTGAAGGGAAATTGATCGATGTCCAAAAAGTCAAAAACTCCGATCTCAAGGCAGTGCACTTTTAAAGTTTAAAGAGTGCACTTTTAAAATTTAGCCAAAGACACTCGATTCACGGGAAAAGGAGCGCGGCAGGGTTTCAGGAATTGAATCATAGCCGGCAGGTGGGCGTCATGTATGACGCCCCTACCATGGGATGGAATAGGATTTGTGTTTTGAACAGGCAGAATGCTTTCCATTTGGCGGCACTCCTTCGCCTTTGCTCAGGCGCCAAATGGAAAAATGACTTCTTTGCGTCCTTCGCGTCTTTGCGGTGAAAATGCTATTTTCGGAAGGTCTTGGACTGATTTCCAGCGGGGGAAGTCTCTCATCCCTGGCCGCATTCGGAGGGATCACCCTTCAGTTTCGAGAGCGCATGGTGCAGGGCGGGAAGGATAACGGCCAGATTTTCTCTTACGCTTTTAGGACTCCCCGGCAGGTTCACAATCATCGTCGATCCGCGGATGCCGCAGAGGGCTCTGGAAATCATGGCATGGGGGGTCTTTTTCAGACTCTCCGCCCTCATGGCCTCTGAAAAACCGGGTAGCGTTCTGTCGATGACTTCTTCTGTCGCGTCCGGTGTAACATCCCGGGGGCTCACTCCCGTCCCTCCTGTCGTCAGGATCAGGTCTGCCTTGATATGATCGGCACATTTCTTCAGGGCTTCTTCGATCTGATCTTTCTCATCAGGGATGATCTCGTAATGAATGACTTCCGCAGGCAGGGGTTTGACCATCTCTTCAATGAGCGGACCACTCGTATCTTGACGTTCGCCCTTTGAGCCACGATCGCTGATCGTCAGAATCGCCACTTTAAACATATGCACCCCGTGAAATACGATTAATTCGAATATCGAAATTCGGATCAAATTGAGTATGCAAGTGACGAAAATCCAAAAAAGGACTAGAACCATTCGAATTTGGAGATTTCGAGACTGTGTTCGAGATCCAGGAACCCATTTCGTGCTTCGGATTCAAGCAACTATTCAATCTGGATGTCATCTCCCACATGGATCTCGCCTTCGGAGAGCACTTCGGCAAAGATACCCTCCTTGGGCATCACGCAGTCACCCGCCTGATAATAGATGGCACACCGCTGGTGACACTCCTTACCGATCTGGGTGACCCGGAGGAGAACGGAGTTTCCGATCCGCACGGTTGTGCCGATAGGAAGATGAACAAGATCGATTCCTTCCGTGGTGATATTCTCCGCAAAGTCCCCGTATCCCACCTTGAGTCCCATGGCCTTCATCTTCTCGATCGATTCATTGGCGAGGAGGCTGATCTGTCTGTGCCACGGGCCGCCATGGGCGTCTCCTTTCAAACCAAAATCCTTCTCGACGGCACAAGATCGAATGTTACTCTTCCTTGTCCCCTTTTTCTCGCTGACATTCACGGCAAGAACCTTGCCTCTCTGAGTTTCTGTCATATTACAAGCTCCCTTAATCGTGGTACACCCCTCACGCTCTCGCGCTTGCGCACCGCAGCGCTTCAGCGCGCAGGCGCGCCTTACCCCTTACGTTTTATGTACGTACCGCTTTTGCCTCCTGTTTTCTTGACCAGATGGATGTTCGTGATGGTCATTCCCCGGTCAATCGCCTTGCACATGTCATAGAGGGTCAGGCCCGCAGTCGCTACGGCGACCAGTCCTTCCATTTCCACGCCGGTCTGGGCTTTGATCCTCACCTTGGCTTCGATATCGATCCGGCTTTCCTTTTCAAAAGGGTAAAAATTGATCTCCACGTGAGAGAGGTTGAGAGGATGGCACATGGGGATCAGCTCCGAGGTCTTCTTGGCAGCCATGATGCCTGCGACCTTGGCCACGGCAAGAACGTCCCCTTTGGAAATCTCACCGGACATGATCTTCTTGAACGTATCGGGGTTCATGAACACGGACCCTCGGACCACCGCCTCCCTGAGGGTTTCTTTCTTGCGGCTGACATCGACCATCTTCGCCCGGCCTTTTTTATCGAAATGGGTCAGCTTTGCCATGGCACCTCCAAAACTCTTGTCACCGCAAAGACGCAAAGATCGCAAAGGATTGAAGTCATTGAGTGAAAGTTGTTTCCTTTCTGCTTGCCTGTTGCAGGCAAGCAGAAAGGAAACAGGTTCCTTCGATCTCTGCGTCCTTAGCGTCTCTGCGGTGAAACAGGTTCTTCTATCTTTCATCCGCCGATGGCGGACATATTCCTCTGGCATTTCTTGAATTGCTGATCGATCTGGTGCTTTGCAGGCTTCTTCCCCAGGGCAATAAAGAGTTGTTCTTTCAAATCCTGGTCGCTTCCCCCTCCCCTGAGAATCTCCCTCAGATCGATCTCCTCGTCCGAAAAGAGGCAGGCCCTGATCTTTCCGTCTGCGGTGAGGCGGAGACGGTTGCAGTCATTGCAGAAATGGCTGCTTACAGCCCCGATGAATCCGATTTCGCCGACGGCTCCCTCCAACCGGAACCGTCTTGCCGGCCCATCCCATCTGTCGGGGGACAAGGCGATAAGCGTTCCCATCTTCTCCAGACGAGCCTTGATCTGAGGAATGGGCAGAAGGGTCTTCTCATCCCATGTTTCACCCTCCCCGGCCGGCATGTATTCGATATACCGGACCGTCAAGGGGAGACGAAGGGTCAGTTCTGCAAAGGATTCGATCTCGTCATCATTCATCCCCCGGATGGCGACCATGTTGATCTTGACGGGACGAGAGGCCGACCCTTAAGGCTTCCTGAATACCTTCCCAAACCCGATCAAATTCATCCTTCCGGGTAATCCGGTGGAACCTTTCCTTCTTGAGGGAGTCCAGGCTGATATTCACCCTTTTCAGACCGGCGTTCTTGAGGTCCTGGGCAAGTGTTTTGAGCAGGACCCCGTTGGTGGTCAAGCTCAGGTCTTCGATCTGCTCAATGCCGGAAAGGTTGGAAATGAACTCCACCATGCCCTTTCTGACGAGCGGTTCGCCTCCCGTCAGCCGAACCTTGGAAATCCCCTCCCGTGCAAAGATGCGAACAATCCTCAGGATCTCCTCATAGGACAGAATGTCCCCGTGCGTGATGAGGGGGATGCCCTCCTCGGGCATACAGTACCGGCACCGCAGATTGCATCGGTCCGTCACCGAAATTCGAAGGTAGTTGATTCGTCTCTTAAAAGGATCAAGCAGCATCGCGACACCATTTCAGATTTCAGATCTCTAACTCTAGTTTACAGATTTAAAAAAACAAACCTCAAGTAGGCTGATCAAAGATTTCAGATGTGAGATTTCATGAAATCTGAGATTGAGAACCTTAGGTCTTGAGGGTCTGGCATTCAATCTCACATCTGAGATTTCACATCTGAAATCTACAGGAGCTCTTCGCCGGTACGGGAGACATCATAACCCCCCATCTTGAAAACTGCCTCCTTGAACTCCTGCGAGCGGATCGTCTCCATGACTTTCTGCACCTTTTCATCCTTGACGTAAACGGCAGGGATGATGAGATCATAACGTTCCTTGGCAACGGGGATGAAATCGAGATCGAGGGCCTTCGCTGCGGTAAGAATTCCCAGCCCTGCATCGGCGACGCCGCTGGCAACGGTCGAGGCTACGGCCATGTGGGTGTATTCCTCTTTCTCATATCCCTCGATCTTTCCGGGCAACAGCGACAGGGTCTTTAACGTGTGGTCCAGGAGAATGCGCGTCCCCGACCCTTTTTGCCGGTTGATGAAAGAAACGCCCTTGCGGAGCAGATCCTCCAGTCCTTTGATGCCTTTGGGATTGCCTTTCCGGACGATCAGCCCCTGCTCCCTGCCGACGAGATGGATCACCTTCACCTGCTTTTCTTTCAGATATTGGCGGATGTACGGGAAGTTGTATTCCCCGGTCTCGGGATCGAGAAGATGTGAACCCGCCAGATGGCAGATTCCGTCCCGTACGGCAAGGATTCCTCCCAGACTTCCAACAGGATGAGAGGAAAAGTAAACAGGGGGAAGAAGCTTGGTCAATAGGTTGGCCAGGATATCGAGGGAAAGGTCATGGCTTCCCACCATGACGACGGTGTTTGTGATCTCTTCGAGCGGCTTCAGAAGCTCGACTTCCACCTCTTGATTCTCTTCCAGGCCCTCTGAAAAAGCGGGGATCCGGATGATCCCGTCAGCCTTGGTCAGGGAAGTGATGACGCCGGACCCTCTTGGCAGCGGAGTTGCGAGGAACCTTCCTCCCACGTTTCCGACCTTGACTCTCAGGAACTCCTCCGTCCCCAGTTTGGATGGAATCTTTCTCGTCGGAATGGCCTTGATTCTGGGTCTTTCGGATTTGAGCAGATGGAGGGACCGATAAAGGATCGGCTTCACCAGTTCTTCATAGGCCATGATGGCAGAAACAGGGTACCCGGGAATCCCAATGACAGGGCGGCCTTTAAAGATTCCGATCATGGTCGGCTTTCCGGGCATCATCGAAACCCCATGGACATAGATCTCCCCATCTTCCTCAATGATGGAACGGGTGTAATCCTCTGATCCGGCCGAGGATCCTGCGATCATCAGGATCAGGTCGCACATCTCATAGTTCGCAAGCAGTGCTTCTCTGAGATCCTTTGGATCATCCGGCACGATGCGGTGACGAATGGGAATGCCGCCGTCCTCCGCAACCAGCCCGCTGAGAACGTAAGAATTGGATTCGATGATGCCGCCGGGCATCATTCCGGATTGAGCGGATTCCAGGAAGGAATCGGGTTCCAACAGCTCCGACCCTGTGGGGATGACGAGGACCCTGGGTTTTCGCCTCACCTTCACTTCTCCATTGCCGCTTGCCAGCAGGGCTCCCAGGTCGTAAGGTGTGATCCTGTGGTTTTCAGGAAAAACCATCTCAGAAACGATGATGTCTTCGCCCACGGACCGGACGTGCTGCCAGGGGTATGCCGCTTCCCTGATTTCAGCCTTCTCGTCATCGACGAGATGAACATCTTCGATCATCACGACGGCATCCATTCCGGCCGGAACCGGGTTCCCGGTGTTGACGAAGAGGGCCTCTTTTCCCAACGTCAATGTTTTCGGAGAGTCCTCAGAGGCTCCGTAAGTGGTTTCCGCCTTGACGGCAATGCCATCCATAGCCGCACAGTGAAAAGAGGGGGAAGATGTCTTTGCGAAGACCGGTTCTGCGGTCACCCGGCCGGAGGAGCGGACAACCGGAATTGTCTCCGTTTGGAGACGGATGAGCTTCGCCACATCAGCCGCAATCGCCAGGGCCTCTTCCAGGGTCTTCTTCTTCAAGTAGATGTTTCGCTTCATAAGTGCCGATCGCAGTGGGTTTGAAGTTTGAGGCTGAAGATTTAAGCGGCCAAGGGTTTTGCCTTCACCCTCAAACCTTAACCCTCGACCCCGCGTTTACAGAAGGATGACTTCAGCTTCTTCGCCTTCTTCTATTCCTTCTTCGTTGACACCGATCTTCAACAATCCGGCCGCATAGACGAGGCTTGAAATGGCCCCCGACTTTCCAAAAACGGGATGAGCCCAGAGGGTGCCGTCCCTTTGCTCCAGTTTCACCCGGATGTAGTCTTCCCGGCCCGGTCCCGATGGGATATTCCGGCTGGCCTTTGCCTTCAGCTTCTTCCCGAACTCGTTTTCCGGTTTTGACAGACCTGAAAGGATTTCAAGGATGGGTTTGCCGAAGAGGTGGAAGATGACCATGGCCGAGACAGGGTGTCCCGGCAGCCCCATGAAAGGTTTTCCACCGATGTCCGCCAGGAGGGTGGGTTTCCCGGGTCTAACGGACACCCCATGGGCAAGGATCTCCGTATTCGGAAAGGATCGGAGAACTTCCTGGGTAAGATCGAGCGTTCCCACAGAGCTTCCCCCGGTAATGACCACCATATCCGATTCCTGCAGCCCGGATTCCACTTTCTCCCTGATCTGTTCGAACCGGTCTCTCGCAATCCCGAAAAAGCTTGGAATGCCTCCTGCCTCCCTTACCATGGCCGAAATGGTATGGCGATTGATGTCTCTGATCTCACCCGGACGCGTGGGGTGTTCAACCGGGACAATCTCGTCTCCCGAGGAGATGATGGCGATCCGGGGCCGCAAGAACACGGGAATGACATGGATTCCGACCCCGGCCATGAATCCGACATCCTGAGGTCTGATCCGTTGGCCCGCGTGCAACACGGCTTGACCCGGTTTGACGTCCTCGCCAACCTGCACCGTATTCTCAAGAGGAGCGAGGCTCTTGAAAACGTGGATGTCTTGAGCATCAACCCAGTCCGTGTACTCTACCATCTCGACGGCATCGGCGCCTTTCGGCACCATCCCGCCGGTAGCCACCTTCACAGCCTCTCCCTCTCCCATTTCGACATCCGAGACCTTGCCCATCGGGATTTCGCCCACGACGCGCAGGAGGGCCGGATTTCTTTCCGAGACCCCGAAGGTGTCTCTGGCCTTCACCGCAAACCCGTCCACAGTGGAACGGGGAAACTCGGGAAGGGGAATGGGGGACACAATCTCCTCGGACAGCACCCTCCCGAGCGAATCTTCAATGGAAACCCTCTCGGCCGAGACCGGCTTAAAACGGCTCAGTTTCGCGTAGAGCTCATCCGGCGTCTGGACCTTGAAAAAACCTTTCATCAACGATTCGACTCCTTAGATAAAAGGGTTCCCGTCGAAAAAATAAAGCCGATACCCGTGTTTGGAGTATCGGCTGTACTTTCTAATCCATCTCCTTTCCAAACACGGGAGGCATGTCCGTTTCCAGCGATGCCCTGGCGGCCTCCTTCCATATCCGCAAAGCAGAACTTAGGAAGAAAGCTCGGAGATTTAGTCTCATTTCTAATTGATTTTGGAAGAAAAAGCAAGGAGGACTTTTTATTCTGATAGTTTGCTGAAAGACTCATTCTTCGCAGGCTGCTCAAAAATGCCCAGATGCAAGGCGCCCGAAATCTTGAGGAGTGAGGTGTACTTGGATGTACGCCGCAACGACGAAGAACGAGGGCAACGCCGCAGATGGGCGTTTTTCAGCAGCCTGCTAAATTGTTGGTTGACATTACTGAAATTCATGGGTAATATTACAGCGAATTCGGCATTCGAACCGGAAGGCGGGTTCCGCGAAATGTCTTTCCGGGAAAAGTTTATCCAAGGAAGAGGAGGAGAAAAAATGAAGCGCATCCTTATTTTTCTGACCTTGTTGATGATGGGTTTTCTCTGTTTGGGAGGGTGGTCATTCGGACAGTCGATCGAAAATGAATTCTACCTGATTACCCCGGTTTCGAAAGACGTTCATGACCCGGCGCTGGCGGCTTTTGCCGCTTATGCAAAGAAAAAATGGAATGTGGATGTCAAGACCAGCGCGATTCCGAAGGGGACCCCCGTTGCTTACGGGCAGATTCTGGAGTGGAAAGGTCGGCCCCAGGCGGACGTTTTCTGGGGTGGGGAGGGAACGCTCTTCGACAATCTGGCGGCAGAAGGACTTCTGGAGCAGGTGAAGCTTCCGCAGAAGATGTGGGATGAGATTCCATCCACGATCGGGAAACCGATCGGTCTTCCTCTGAAAGATGATAAGAAATTCTGGGTGGGGACGACTCTGGAGCCTTACGGCATCATCTACCAGCCGAAACTGCTGAAGCGGCTGGGTGTCGAGATCAAAGACTGGGATGACCTTCTCAACCCGAAACTGAAGGGGCAAATCGCCCAATGCACCCCTGACCGTTCGAGCAGCAGCCATGCAAGCTACGAGGTGATTCTTGCGATGTATGGGTGGGAGAAGGGTTGGGATTGGCTGAGAAAGCTCGCATCCAACACCGGAATCTTCACTGCCCGGTCCCGGGACGTGCCCAATGTGGTCGCAAAGGGAGAATTTGCAGTGGGATTTGCCGTCCCGAGCTACATGGCCTTTGCAGAGGTCCTGGCCGGATATGAGGTGATGTTCGTGTATCCCAAAAATGCCTATGTCACCCCAGAACCCATGGCCGTTTTAAAGGGGGCGCCTCATCCTAAGGCGAGCCATGCCTTTATTGAATTCCTTTTGAGCGAGGATGGGCAGAAGGTCTTCATGGACCGGGGCCTTTACCCGATTACGCCAAGATTGAAGGTCCAGGGGGCCCCTGGTTCCAATGCCGAGAAGTCGGTTCAATTTACGGGCGGGATGAGATCTTTCTTCGACGGCTCCGTCGGAAATGTCTATGACGAAAATGTGGCAGGCCCCAAAAAGAGAATGGAGGATGTAAACTCCTATTTCCGAAAAGAGATCGCCGAGAAACACAAGGAGATTGTGAAAGACAAGTAAAACGGTCGGGGAGATAAAGGCTATGGTGACGAACGTATCGCAAGAAAGTCGTATCATGGAAGGCTAAAAGGTTGGTAACAGTTACGGCTGAAGGCCGTTTCGATCCGGGGTAACGCTACGGGAATCCAGTTGCCTAAGAGTGCCGAGTGACGACACGGGCACCGGTTTTACCGAGTGATGACGCCTTCTTGCGAAACTATCGATACATGTCGACACCGTTAACCTTTTGTTTCGATTTTACGCTATGCGTATGCCCCATGCGCATGCGATTTCTGCATGGCGGAATCTGGTCAGGCTATGGACATTCGATTAGAAGATATCGTCAAACGGTTCGGTTCGCTCGAAGCCGTGAATCATGTTTCGCTGGAGATTCACGACGGCGAGCTTTTCACGCTTCTCGGGCCTTCAGGATGCGGAAAGACAACCATTCTCAGACTGATTGGAGGCTTTCATAAGGCAGACGAAGGGGAGATCTACTTTGGCGACAGGGCTGTGACCCCTATTCCGCCGTACGAGCGAAACATCGGGATGGTTTTCCAGAACTATGCGCTCTGGCCTCACATGACGATCACCGACAATATCACCTATGGCTTGAAATTGAAGAAGTTTCCCAGAGCCGAAATCGCAGACAAGGTTTCCACTGTCCTGAAACTCGTCAATCTGACAGGTCTTGAAAAGAGGTACCCCGGCCAGTTGTCGGGAGGACAGCAGCAGCGTGTGGCCTTGGGCCGGGCGCTCGTCCTGAACCCGGATGTGCTTCTTCTGGATGAGCCCCTGAGTAATCTCGATGCCAAGATCCGGATCCAGGTGAGAGCCGAGATCAGAAAACTCCAGAAAGAGTTAAGAATCACAACCATCTACGTCACCCATGATCAGGAGGAGGCCCTTACCCTTTCCGACCGCATTGCGGTGATCGATCACGGAAAACTACAGCAGATCGGCGCCCCGAGGGATCTTTATGAAAGACCTGAGAACTCGTTTGTCGCTGACTTTATCGGGATCAACAATCTGATTCCCGGCGATGTCCAGGAAATGAATACGACCGAACAATGGATGAAGGTTCAGACAAAAGCCGGTTCCATTGTCTGTTCGATCCACGGGCGATTCACGCCGGGAGACCGATGCATGGTCAGCGTTCGACCCGAGACAGCCTCGATCAGCCAGAAGCCGAATCTTCAAGAAGGCATCAATTCGATTGGCGGGATCGTGAGCTTCGCCTATTACATGGGTAACAGCATTCGTTATGATGTGGAGATGAACCAGGAGATCCTCTTTAAGGTGAACATTCCGAACCCCTGGGGCTACGAGCCTTTCGCCATCGGGGAGAAGGTCTATGTCAGTTTTCCCGTCAAGACGACACTGGGGATCTTACCCTGAACAGAATATCTATATGAAAATCGGCTACGGCTACGAAGCCCGTATCGTCAAGAAGAGGCTACGTCCGTGGTCTCAAGAACTAGCCCTAACCTTTTAACCCTAATCGAAACGGGCATCGTGACCGTTACCGTTGGACGATTCCTTTCAAACGAATATGACTCCCAAGAACGAATCAACGATTGCCCTGAGTCAGCCACATCCCTGGTCGCAGGTGAAGGTGGGAGGATTGCTGGGCTATGGATTGATCTGGGCATTCTTTGCCGTCTTTCTGATCTACCCTCTCATTCGTCTCTTCTACGACGCCTTCACCACCGAGCAGGGCGCATTCACCTGGGTGAACTTCTACGAGTTCTTCACCGATTCTTACTATCTGAAGAGCCTTCTCAATTCCATTCTTCTCGGGGCCGCAACCGTCATCACAACCTCGATACTCGGTATGGCCATCGCATTCCTCCTGCTGCGGTATGATTTCCCGGGAAGAGGTCTTTTCTCGTACCTGACCATCATCCCCATGATCATGCCTCCCCTGGTGGGGGTGATGGGGTTTGTGTTCATCATGGGCCGCGCCGGGACAATCAACGTGATCCTGATGGACTATCTGGGGTTTTCAAAACCGATCAACTTCATGTATGGAATTCATGGGGTTCTTCTTGTCGAGACCCTTCACCTCTTTCCCCTGATGACCCTGAGCATCGTGGATGCCATGGGGAAGATCTCTCCCTCGCTGGATGAGGCCGCGGAGAGCGTCGGATCGAGAGGCCTTCGTAAATTCTGGGACATCACCTTTCCCCTGACGACCCCCGGGTATGTCTCCGGCGCCCTCCTTGTCTTCATCTGGACGTTTGCCGATTTTGCCACCCCTTTGGTTGTGGGGATCGATAACCTGCTGGCGTCTCAAGCCTACCTCAATATCGTCCAGTTTGTGGACCGAAGGCTTTTCAAGATGGGGATCGTCATTTCAGCCATCATGGTGATCCTGGCCATCCTCTTTCTCATCGTCGCCAAGAAGTACGTATCCATCAAGGATTACAGCTCCCTTTCCTATTCGAAGATTGAGAGAAGAAAGTTGTCGACCCCGGGACGGCTCGGCTGCGGTGGGTTTTCTTTCGCTGGTGCTTGTTTTTGCCTTTATTCCCTACCTCGGCGTTGCCCTCGACTCCTTTGGAAAGGGCTGGGCGCTGACCCCCTTTCCCGTAAAGTACACGCTGCAGTATTTCGAACGGGTCGCCATTGAAACGCCCAAATTTATCCTCAACAGCCTTCTCTATTCGGGCATCTCCGTATTGATCTGCATCGTCTTCGGCGTTCCCGTGGCCTGGGTCATGGCCCGGACCAAAGTGCCCGGGCAGGAACATCCTCGACTCCCTCACCACCCTGATCCTGGCGCTCCCGGGAACCGGCATCGGGATCGCCTATCTTCGCGCCTTCCGCGAGCCCTTGCCTTTTCTCAACACGGCCCTGATCGGGATGTGGATCGTCATTCCCATCGTGCTTGGGGTGAGACGTCTCCCGTACACGGTGCGGGGGACTTTTGCCTCTCTTCAGATCGTTCACAGATCTTTTGAGGAGGCCGCCGAAAGTGTGGGGGCCCCCAAGATGAAGACCTTCAAAGACATTACCCTGCCCCTGATCTGGAAGGGGGTTCTGGTGGGTTCCCTCTATTCCTTCATTCTTGCCCTTCAGGAAGCCTCGGCAACCCTTCTCCTGGTTGTCCCCGGCCATGAAATGATGACCGTGGGCATCTTCAATTTCTACATCGGAGGCTCCGTCAATGACGCCGCCGCCCTGGGTCTCATTCTGATCATTCTGGGGGCCGTCTGTCTCTTTGCAATCAACAAGATTGCAGGATCCAAAATGGGCGGGGTGTTCGGGTGAATTACGGCTGGGTCATTGTCGGGGTCGGGGTCCTTGTCAAGATGTCGGGCCTCGGGTTCGGCCGCTTCGCCTACCCTATCCTTCTCCCCTTCATGAAGGGGACCCTCGGTTTCAGCTACAGCCAGATGGGGGTTCTCAGCGGCGGGATCATGCTCGGGTATCTCCTCTTTTCCTTTATCGGAGGGAGACTCGCAGCGCCTTCGGCTCCAAGAAAGTCGTAGTCGTCTCGCTTCTCTGCAGCTCCGTTTCCATGTTTCTTCTCAGCAGGGGATCGGGATTCGCCCCGATGCTTCTCTTCACCTTTGCCATGGGAGCAGGAGCTGCCGGGGCCCATATCGCGATGACAACGCTTCCCATGGCCTGGTTTGAAAGACACAGGCTGGGCAGGGCCGTAGGCGTGGTCACCGGCGGAACAGGGCTCGGCATCATCGTCGTCAGCCTGATGGTTCCGTCTCTTCTCTGCCACCCTTGGCAATGAGGCGTGGAGGGACTGCTGGAGGCTCATGGCCCTGATCACCCTGTCCATCTTCGTGATGGGGATTTTCTTATTGAAAGAGAAGAGGACTCCACCCCCTTCCCCTGCGGTTGACGGGACCGACGAAAGGCGGAGGACGGTTTCTCCTCCCGGGAAACGAGAGGGACTCCCGATCAGATCGCTCTTTCTCGTCTACTTCATCTTCGGTTTTGCCTACAACATCTACACAACCTATTTTGTTTCTTATCTGGTCGATGAACTCCGGATCGGAAGGGGGACCGCCGGGGTCATCTGGTCCACCTTCGGATGGACGTGCATGGCAAGCGGCTTGCTCTGGGGTTTTATTTCAGACCGTCTCGGAAGGCGCAGGGCCCTCCTCTGGAACAATGGGATCATCGCCGTTGCCGTGCTGCTTGCCCTCCAGTTCCATCAGACCTTTGCACTGGGTCTTTCAACCTTTCTCTTCGGGGCCACCTTCCTCGGAACGGTCACCATTGTCGCCGCTTCCATCGGCGATCAGGTGGGTGAGAAACAGGCTGCCGTCTACGGCCTCATAACCCTTCTCCACGGATTCGGACAACTCTTGGGAACGACATTGGGTGGCTTTTTGAAGGACCTCTCCGGCTCTTTCCAGCTCACATTCCTCTCCTCCCTGGCAGGGTTTCTTCTCTGTGTGGCCCTGACGGCCCTCAGCGAACGGAGCAGCAGAACGTAGGAGTGTGAAAGGACATAAAAATGACTCCAGGCAGGTCGGTCGGAAAGGGCTGTCCGTGTTCAGTTCTGCAATCGCAGGGTTGAATCAACCGTCAAGAGGATTTAATGGATTTCGATGACTTCGAACTACTTCGACGTTGATTCCGGGAGCCAGGCCTCAAGATTGAAACCGGGGCCAAAGGGATTGACGGACCTTAGGCCCGTTATCCACCAACACTCTATCGGCCATACCGCATCAGCCTATCTTCGTATGCATCCTCCCGCTTCCAGCGGCGCCCCCCCGGGGCACGACCTTTTGCCATCCGCTTCGCGATGAAGGCCTTCTCCCGATCCCAGGCTTTGAGGTCTCGGACCCCCAATCGAAGCGGAGTCTTCTGCCGGTCAATCGCCTGTCTGATCACTTCAGCTTCTGTAACACCCAAAACCCGTGCTTGTTGTTTCAGGACCGTGTCCTGGCGGGATTCAATGTAAATCTGTTTTCGGACCATTCGAGCCATCTTAATACCTCTGGGTTTCGATGCTTCAGCCGGGATTCTTCCGTTTCCTGGCGCCGCATCCTTTTACGAACTGTTCGAGGGCTTCATAGGGCTGAAACCCGACAACCCCTCGCTCACCGATCACAAAGGTGGGCACGCCTGTGATCCCGAGGGAGCGGGAACGCTCCCAGTCGGCGTCCACTGCTTCCTTGAAGGTCCGCGCTTCGAGGACAGATCTTGCTTCTTCTTCCGGGAGACCGATTCCCTTGGCAAGAGTCACCAGTTCATCCGCCTTACCGATATTTCTTCCGTCGACAAAATAGGCTCGAAACACCGCTTCGTCGAATGGATCGCCCTTCCCTTTCGATTCCGCCCATTTCGCCAGCTCCTGGGCAAGACGGCTGTTGTAGGTCCGTTTCCGCTTCCCGAGAGGAAGACCCAGTTCATCCGCCACCTGCTTCAACCGCATCAGGACGTTATTGATGTTTACACCGCGTCCGGCATAGAGCTCCTCAAGGCTAAGTCCTTCCTCCGGCGTGTCGGGATGGAGGGGAAAGGCCTTCCAGCGGACTTCAATTTCGTAATTCTTCCGTAATTGTCCGGTACGCACGGTACCGAAATAACACCAGGGTCAGACATAGTCGGAAAATACGTCAAGAATAACCGGTTCAGGCATAGGTCCCTCCTTCTAAAGGCAATCGCAGGTGCAAAAGACCGTTAGGCGCCGCGGTACTAAAATCCGGCTGTGAAAGTCCCTAGATTTCGGGAACACTCCTTATGCCCTGCAAGGCGGGTTTTCGCAGAATCAAATGGCGTGTTGAGAGGCCTATGCTGGTCCTATTTAGAGTGAGATGAGTGGGACCCCTTCCTCTTTTCCCATCCCGGTTTATGGAGAGATTTGCACTTTCTGGGCGAGCCGACGATCCTCTTAAAAAAGTCCCGGTCAAGTTCTCCATTAAATTGGGCGCAGTAGGTGAACCACGTCTTGTGTTCGTAGCACTCATCCAGGAATTCGCATCGATCAACGTCGAGGATCGCGGCTTTAACGCTTAAAGGAGAACCCTCCAGATCGAAGTAAAAAGAGAGTTCCTCTCCGACACCGAAAGCTTGTTCTCCCTCCCACTCAAAGCAGCAAAGAGTTGGAGAAATCTCTACCGTTTCAACGTGGATAGGTCGAAGGCCCGGCCAGTTTGTCTTCTGGACCAGCAATTGCTTCAGATTTCCGGGGGCCAGATGATATACTTTGACCTGTTGTTTCGTCTTCCAAGGGCGCGCTCCTCTTTTCTTATCTTCAATCTAATTCTAATAGAAACCGATCACTTTTCCAATTCAAAGACGGCCAAACCGTAAAACTTTCGGACTTCGTAAGGGAATGAGTCCATCGAAAGCCGATCCTACCCGGAGCGCTCCAAAAGCCAGTCCCCGATTCGGGGCCATGTTGTCTTAAGGGCCCGGCCCCCAATGATGACACCGACATGCCCTCCCGGCAGGACAACGATTTCACTGTCGGGGTTGGAGACGAATTCCAAGATACTGCCGGCGGACCGGGGAGGGACAATGGTGTCGTCTCTGCCGGCAACACTCAGGTGATTTGCGCGGATGTTATGAAGGTCAACCCGTCTATCATTGATTTCCAGGAGCCCTTTGCAGAGCTTGTTCTCCTGGTAGAAATCCCTGATAAACTTGCGGTAAACCGCTCCCGGAAAGGGAACATTATCGTTAGCCCACGTCTCGATTGCAAGAAAATTCTCGACAAAATGGTCATCATGGACGTATTTGGCAAGATTATAGAACTTGGCAAGGTCCCCCAGAGGGTTAAGAAACTTGAAGCCCGCCTGAATGAACCATGGAGGAATATTACCGAAGGTCTCAACCAGAGCATCAAGAGGGAAATGAGCCTTGTCCACGGTCCGAGTTAAATCCCCTCCTTCCGAAAAGTCGATCGGAGCCGTGAGAAGAACGAGATTCTTGACTCTTTCAGGATAGAGGGCTGCATAGATCGCCGCCAGGGTTCCACCGATGCAATATCCCAGCAGGGAGATCTGACGCGAGCCGGAGAGCTCAATCACCCTTCGGACCATCCGATCCAGATAGCCTTCAACATAGTAATCGAGCGAAATGTCTCGATCTTCGTCTCCGGGAGTCCCCCAGTCGACCATATAGACTTCTAAGCCTTCATCCAGCAGGTACTGAACAAAGCTACGACCGGGGTAAAGGTCCAGAATGTAAGAGCGGTTGATGAGGGCGTAAACGATCAACACCGGAACGGTCTTGAGAGTGGTGTGATGCGGCTGGTAATGGTAGAGGCTGACCTTGTTCTCCCGGTAAACCGGTTCCTTGGGAGTCGTTCCGACCTTCACCTCCGGCGGTTGCATCCACAACTCCCACCACTTCGCCGCGCGGGTCATGTTAAGGAAAGATTCCTCCACCAGATCGATTTGCCACTGAATCAGCTCTTCCAACGTGACTCCTCGCAGACGGCCCGACGTAGTGTTACAGTAATCACTTTACAATCCGTTCGTGGTGAGCCTGTCGAACCATGAACGGAACCCATTGATATGATTCACCCTTCGACAAGCTCAGGGCGAACGGGGTATGGAAAGAAGTGCCTGACACACCACACTAGCTGGAGGCCTGAAGGAACCTCCCTACGATGTTTTCTCTACCCTTTCAGTCTGGGACCCCCCAGCCAGCCGGTGCTGAATCTTTTCGAAGCCCTCTTTCAGGGATTTCAGGTCTTCCAGGATGGTTGCCTCTTCTCCATTTCCGGTTCGTTCCTGCAGGGCCATGAGTCGTGATTCCAGAAGGTTAAACCGTTGATGGATTCGAATGACCTCTTCCAGGTTCGGAAGCCGTAAACTCCGCCACCATTCATCCAGCACCCGGTCCATCATTCTTTTGGATTCCAGGTACCGCTCCAATGAAAACCCGAACGCTTTCAGGAGAGACGGCTGTTGTTTAGCAATTTCGAGAAATTGCGTCGAAGCTGACTGCCACCATTGGAAATACAGATCGAAAATGTCGGTTGTCGCCATTGCGGGACTTGCCCCTGGAAAAGCTCTTTTAAAAATGACCGGATTGGGCGTTTACTCAGTCTTTGGCTTTTCCTGATTAAAAAAATGTTCAACCTTTTGAAAGCCGTCCTCCATTGCCTTTTTAAACTCCTCGCGCCCTTTCTTGAAAGTCTGGACCCACTCGTTGACGGCTTTCTTTCCCTCTTCAGGGAGGGGCCACATACCCGTCCCCAGGAGTTTGTTGAAGGCCTGTTCTGTCTGATCCTGCACCATGGTGATCGCGTTAAAGGTGTTGTCGAACGTAGCCTTTTGGAATTCGATCACCTGTTTCGCCATTCTGTTGTCCATCATGTTCATATTCATCTCCCACCTCCGAAGATTAATTATTCCTCCTTCGAGGATACCTAAAAGAATACCGAAAGGAACCCGTGAAATAAATGGGGTAAAACCTGCATTTTGGGCGGGATGAGAGAGTATTTTTCTGCAAAAACACCAAGTGATGGCCGATAAACTTGATGCCGGGGTATCTTTCCATGAGGCCGCCAAGCAGACGGAACGGCGCTTTCAGTACAGTATCCGGGCCAATAAAGGGATCTCCCCTACTCCGTTAAGACCCCTAAGTACTGAGATTTAATCTCTTCGTTTTGTCTTAGGTTCTCTGGCGTGGACATGTAAACGATCTTCCCTTTTCCCATGACGCAAACGGAGTCCGCCACACCAAGAGCGAAAGGAAGTTTCTGCTCCACGAGAAGGATCGAGAGCCCCTTCATTCTGAGCTGCTTGATCGTTCTTCCCAGCTCTCTCACCAGCAGGGGCGCAAGACCCTCTGAGGGTTCATCCATCAACAGCAGATCAGGCTCACACCTTATCGCCCTGGCTGTAGCAAGCATCTCCTGTTCGCCACCACTCAGGCTGCCCGCTTTCTGGTCTTCTCGTTCCTTCAGCACGGGAAAAAGCGAATAGATCCAATCCAGGTTCCAGCCTTTCCCCTTGTCCATCGCTGCAACGGTCAGATTCTCCCGGACGGTTAAAGACCTGAATACCCTCCGTCCCTGAGGCACGATCCCTACACCCGCCTGGGCGATCCGGTGGGGCTGCAAATGGGTAATATCCACCCCTTTGAAAACCACCTGGCCCTGCCGGGGAGGCGTCAGGCCCATAATCGACCGAATTAAGGTTGTCTTCCCGGCCCCATTGCGGCCCAGGATACCGACAACGGTTCCCCGGTCAACATTCACCGAAACGCCCTGGAGAATGTAGCTATAGCCGTAATAAGTATGGATCTCTCTGACTTCAAGCATTTCCGGCTACTCTTCTTCTCCCAGGTAAATCTCCTGGACCTTGGGATCTTGCTTGATCCTCTCAGGAGGCCCCTCAGCGATCACCCGGCCGTTCTGGAGGACAATCATCCGGTGGGCCAATTGAAATGCGACATGCATATCGTGTTCGATGATCAGAAGGGTCATCCCGGGATCCAGGGCAAGAATCATCGAGGTGAGCATATGGATCTCGCCCGGGGGCAGGCCGGCCGTTGCCTCATCAAGAAGCAGTATCTTTGCATTGCAGGCCAGGGCCATAAGCACCTCAACCTGCCGTTGCATCCCATAGGAAAGATCTCGAACAAGGGTATCCATGTTTTCCTGCAGATTCCATTCCTTGAGAAGCCTCCGGGCTTTGGCCATGATTTCATGGTAGGAAATCACCGGCTTGTGCATGACAAACTGGAGAGGGTTCGTGCCCAATACGGCAAGAAGGATATTCTCATGAAGGGTGAGTTCGGGAAAAAGGTTCGTGATCTGGAAAGTGCGGGCCAGACCCAGATGCGTCCGGCGATAGGATTGCATCTGAGTGACATCCTCGCCAAAGAGATGGATTCTTCCCCCCGTGGGGGGATGAACACCCGTGATCAGGTTAAAAAGTGTTGTCTTCCCTGCCCCGTTAGGCCCGATGATGACGAGTCGCTCCCCCGCCTCCGCATGGAAGCTCACGTCCGACAGGGCCCTCAGCCCGCCAAAGTCTTTGGATAGGTTTTCGATGACCAGAGGTTTCACGTTTGCCCCATCCACCCCTTGAGTCTGCCTTTAAGGGCTCCCATGACCCCCTTGGAGGCAAAGAGAATGACAAGAATATAGGCGAGTCCCAGAACGAGAAGCCATCGTCTCGTGTAAATTGAAACAATATTCTTGATGATCATGATGAGGGTTGTCCCTACCACCGGACCGAGAAAGGTTCCGCTCCCTCCCAGAATGACCATCAGCACGGCCTCCGTGGACCTTTCGAAGCTTGCATCACGGGGATTGACAAAGCCGGTGTAGTAAGCCCAGAGAACCCCTGCGAGTCCACTGACCACGCCGGAAACAATGAACGCGATGAATTTGTAGAACCATACATTGAACCCGAGGGCCCGCATCCGCGACTCATTCTCCCTGATCCCAACCAGCCCATGTCCAAAAGGAGACGTAATGAAGCGGTACGTTACGAACAACACGAGGACGAAAAACAGGAGAGCAAGATAGTAGTAATGCGTTCCGCCGAACAGAGAAAAGGAGGGCCATACGACCGGGTTGCCGACCCCCGTTATTCCTTCATCGCCGCCTGTCACGGATTTCCACCCAAAGACAAGCGCCCAAACCACCTGCCCGAGCGCCAGGGTGATGAAGATGAAATAGACGCCGGAAATACGAACGGCAATGAGACCAAAGAGTACCGAAAGAAGCACCGCCGCCAGCAGGCCGCTGCCCATCCCCAGCCAGAGGTTATTTGTAACGTACTTCGCGAGCAGGGCCGGCACGTAAGCCCCTGCCCCGAAGAGCGCCCCGTGTCCCAGCGAGGCCATCCCCGTATAGCCAAGAAGCAGATTGAGTCCCATCGTAAAGATGGAAAAGATCAGGATCTGTGTCGCAAGCGTGGTAAAATACTGAGAGGGAACAATAAAAGGATAGAGAAGGAGGAGGGCGGCGATGAAAACACTTGTCACCACGCGTTTAAGAGAATCCATTGACAAGCCTTATCTCTCCCCTCCGAAGAGTCCTGACGGTTTCCATGCCAGAATGACGACCATGGGGAGATAGATGGTGAACATCGCCATCTGAGGGAAGAACACCTTTCCGAAATTATCTACCAGCCCGATCAGGAGACTTCCCACCAGGGCCCCCCGAAGACTTCCCAGGCCCCCCACAATGATGACAACGACCGTCAGGAG
This sequence comes from uncultured delta proteobacterium, assembly GCA_963731045.1. Classification (GTDB taxonomy): domain Bacteria; phylum Desulfobacterota; class BSN033; order BSN033; family UBA1163; genus CAVSVC01. Next base: position 77,363 of record CAVSVC010000056.1, read on the forward strand.
AAGAATTTCGAAATCCGCCCCGGGGTAAGCCCCGTAAAAAGGACCTCCCATAACCCCACTGACTCCCGCCAGAAAGGCTCCCAGGGTGAAAATGACCGTAAACAGGAAACGAACGTTGATCCCCAAGGCTCTGGCGATCTCCTCATCGTTGACGGCCGCTCGAACCCTCGTTCCCACTTTCGTCCTTTCCTGAAATAACCAGAGCAAGAGCCCCACGGCAATTCCGACGACAATGACGAAGAGCCGATAGGACGGAAAGCCGCTCCGGCCAATCCGAACAGGATTCATGAAAAATGCCGGTTTGTCCACAAATTGAGGGATTCCCTCCCAGATCATTAAGGTGATATCGGCAAAAACGAGGGTGAAGCCGATCGTCAACAAGACCTGTGCAAGGGGTTTCTTGTAGAGGCGATGCAGAAAAAACCGCTCCATGAGCAGGCCTATGGCGGCGATCGAGAGACCTCCGGCAAGGATTGCCAGCAGGAAACTCTGGGTATGGGCCATCACGGAACCGGCAAGATACGCACCCAGGAGATAGAACCCTCCATGGGATAAATTCACAATGTTCATCAGTCCGAAGATGAGCGTCAGACCGCTGGCCAGAAGGAAAAGCAGCATCCCGAGCGATATGCCGTTGAGGATATGGATGATCCAGATTTCCATTTCACCCAGACTCGATGATTTCAACGTCAACGGGAATAAACCTTAAGTTGCAAAAAATACCATGGCAGACCTGCCGGGGACACTGGAATAAGCCATGAAGCCGCTATCGCAGGCAGGCTTCATGACGGAGTCTGCCAATGCAACTATAGGGTAAACCTGAACGCTGTGACATGGACGGATCGGTCTGAAAGGCTTCCAGGCAAACCTCTCAGCGTACCAGCACCTTCGAACCGTTTTGATTGGTATATTGATCACTGATTACGGATCACTTCTTTCTTTCTGCTTTCTGCTTTCTGCCTTCTTTTTCCTTCCTCCTACCTGCGCCTGCTCAGGGATGGCAACTTCTTACGGGAAAATATTCACCGGGTCCTTGATTCCCTTGAGCCGGTCGATCTCAACATTATGGTATTCCCCGTCCATTTTCCGAATCTCCAGCATCAAGAGGTCATAGACCATTCCCTGCCTTTCGTCAAAATAGCCCTTCCCTCCCATGGGGGTCGTGAAATTGACCTTCCTCAAGGCATCCAGAAACTTCTCTTTTTCCTCGACATTCCCGTTCACCTTCTCCATGGCCTCAAAGGTCGCCTGAGCTGCGATATAAGCCAGATAGGCCAGGTGCCCGGGGAGGTTGTTATACCGTCTCTTATACTCCGTCACGAACCTCTTATTTTCAGGATTGCCTGTGCTCGGGCAGGAGACATAGCAGCTCAAGATGCCTTCGGCATTGGCTCCCATGGGAGGGATGGTGACACCCTCATCCGAAAAGGAGGCCACTCCGAAAATCGGAATGCGTCCCTTCACTCCGTATTCCCCAAGCTGTTTGATGATGCGGATGGCATCAGCCCCCCATACGGTCAACACTAAAACATCGGCCCCGTCTGTCTTGAGGGCCGAAATATAGGGGCCGTAATCCGGGCAGCCCAGGGGGGGCCACAGATCCTGAACGATCTTGCCGCCTGCTTCCTCAAACCCCTTTTTGAAACCCTGGAAGCACTCACGGGGTGCGGCAAAGTCAGCCCCCACAAAGATGGCCCGTTTATATCCCCGTTTGAACACCCACTTACTTGGTTCATAAGTGTATTGAAATGTTGCGGGAGACACCCGAAAGACGTAGGGGCTGAATAATTTTCGAGTGAACCCGCCGCCGGAAGGCGACACGAGGGCGGGAATTCCGACCTGATGCAGATATTCTCGAACGGCATAACCTACTGCTGTGTTTTGATAACCATTGATGACGTTGACCTTGTCCAGCTCCACGACCTTCTTCGTCTTCGTCAACCCTACGTCGGTCTTCGCCTCGGTGTCCTCGGTGACGAGCACGATCTTTCTGCCGGCCACCTGCATGCCTTTTTCCTCGTAGAACATCTTTGTGGCATTGGTTTCGGAGATCCCCTGAAAGGCGGAAGATCCCGTCGCGGGATACAACACGCCGATCTTGACGGGTCCTTTACCCGGTGTTTGCCCGCCGGCAGGTCCGAGAAGACATATTCCAAGAAATAGAGCGGAAGCGATAACCAAAAACCAGCGTCCCTTCTTCGTCATCTTCTTCTCCTTTCCAGTCGAGATGCTTTCTGTCCACCGCCCGCCCCATGATCCTGCGGCCCGGGGAGCCTACTCACCACACTCAAGAATGGAAAAACGGGAAGCAAGACCACCTTGCGTCCTTAAAGATAAACGTGAAGATGTTCTCAGGGAGCCGCTAAGAAATTGAAGAAACCATATTGAAGTTTCCGCTCTTTGTCAAGCGGAATCTTTGATTGTGTGAATCTTTGATTGGTGTGTTTCACTGTTTCCCCGGAGCGATTTCTGTGCTAATCTTGATGCAGAGAGAAGTGGGGAAAGAATCAGGACCGAAAGGTATAAAAAGGAGGGAGTCATGAGAAAGAAGATCGGGTTAGGCGTGCGTCTCGTCCTCTGTATCGCAGTACTTTCTCTTCTTTGGGTCGGCAGTTCTCAGGCCCAGGATTACCCGAAAGGCCCGATTCAGATCGTGATCCCTTACACTCCGGGAGGCCTTACGGACATCTTCTGGAGGAGCATCTCCGAATCCCTGGCGAACCAGATGAAGGGGACGGTCACCTTCCTCAATAAGACAGGCGGGTCGGGGGTACTCGGTACCTCTTTTGTCGTAAATTCAAAACCGGACGGATACACGCTTGTGTCGGCCAGTCCCGAGGCTCTGACCATTGCACCCGCTTTCGCGCCCCCTGTTCCTTACAATTCCGAAAAAGACCTTACCTACATGGGCAAGTTGTCCGTCGTCGGCTTTTGCATCGCCGTGAGGAATGATTCTCCTTTAAAGAGTCTTGAAGAGCTTGTCGTGTTTGCCAAAGCCAATCCGAAGAAGCTGAAGACCGCCGTCATGGGTTTCGCCGGCACCCCCCGTGTCATTCTTGAGGTGTTCAACCGGGAGGCGAAGGTGGAACTCTCGCCTGTTGCCTTCGACGGCGGCGGAGAGATCGTCACCAATCTTCTGGGAGGTCATGTCGACGTGGCCATCGCCTCGTTGCCTTCCGTCAAGTCGCAAATCTCTGCCGGCAAAATCCGCCTGTTGACCGTCTGCGCCCCCAGACGCCTTCCAACCTTCCCGGACATTCCGACCATTACAGAAAAAGGTTACAGGAAATCGTCTATCGCCACGGCCCTGGGTCTCGCGGGCCCCAGGGGTATTTCTCCGGCCATCGTCAGCAAGTGGGAGGAGGCGATGGAAAGGGTTTCGAAGGATCCCAAGGTCATTGCAACCGTCGAAAAGCTTGAAGGGATTGTCATCGACTATAAGACCGGCGAAGATTACAGGAAAGAACTCTTTACGGATTTCGCCATGTACAAAGAAATCGCTGCGGCCCTGCCCGATAGAAAGTAATGCTCCCTCGCAGTCGTGCAATTGAAAAAGAACCTCGCATCGTTAGCCCGGTTCTTTCCATGGATTGAGGGGTTCTTGACTGCGGGGAAAACATATCGCGGGCCGAAGCCCGCCTTTTCGCCGGTCAACCATTTGAATTGCAATTACTTTCTCTCCCTTCGAAAGGGCTTTGCCAAAATCTCAAGGACCCGGAAGTCAAAAAAATTGTTGCAGTGGGAAGGCCACACAACAATAGCGCAGTCCGAGCCCCTCCCTTTGTCCGAGGAGGTGCCTCCAACAGCGATGCTCTTCCCAATCGGGATTGACCCGCTGTCGGCGGCCATGATGGTCGCTTCGATGGCAACCTTCAATCCCGTTCCGAAGAGAGACCGGAGCGCTTCCGCAAGGAACTCGGTACGGGAAACACCGGAAAACTTGCCGCTGATCGACCTTTCCAGACCCGATAAGATATGGCTGTGCCTGACCACTTTGCAGCCCATGGACTCCAGTTCCTTTAGAATATTCAAATCAAAGTCCCAGATCCCGGGCCCTGCGAACCCAGGATGGGAGCTGACCACCACGAGATTCGTTTCACGGGCCAACGCCTTTGCAAACTTCAGTCCTGTCGTTCCCTCCGAACTGGCCACAACGACGCTTTTGATATCCCCTTCTTTCAAGCGATTCTGAACGATCTCAATCACTCTGTCCGTGTTCTCAACGCCTGCCCGGTTGAAATAAACAATCTGTCGACTCACTCCGTCCATGCTTCCCTCCCTTGGTGCAGTTATGATCTTGGATAGGTGTTGCTGTAACTCAGGCTTCGACCACGCAAGTGGCCGTCAACCTTCGTTTCACACCTATAGTGAAGTCAGGTACGCATCCTCCTGGCCGGGGGTATACGGTCCGGCTCACATCCGTACAAATCCTCGAACGTGGGTAACCGAACCTCATCCGGTATGGGATGATAGAACTCAGTTTCAGCCAGATACTGGCGGTGCTCATTCCAGGCTTCAGAAATGATCATAGGATGAAGAAGACAATCCAACGCTGAAGCAGCCATCCACTGGCTTACCCTCAAACCGGCTTTCAAGGCTGCGGGCGACTTGGCTTGACTCACCATCTGCCAGGAGTGCTGGGGGGTGCCGAGAGCCTTTGTGGCAATTCGGAAAGATAAGGTAGGAACGAGCCAGCTTACATTTCCCACATCCGTTGACGCTTTGAAGTAATCAACGTCCGGGAAGGTCTTGGTGAAGTCAGGATGGGTGATCGCGGGATTGAAGGCCGGACCTTTTGCCTCCTTTCCCAAGGACCGGATCATCTCTTCCCCGAAGCTCTGGTCCTCCGGTGAGAACACCGGAGGACCGATCAAGGTTACGTTTTCATCTCCCACACGGGCTAACACCTTGTTCGGAAGAAGTTCCCAGGTTGCAGCCAACAATTTATAGGTGAAGCTCGTCTGGGTCATGAGAGATGCGCCCTTTGCGACATCGAGCATCCATTTCGAGATGTGATCGACTTGAAATCGTCGTGGCGCCCGAAGGTAATACCAGACCTCTGCATCAGGAGGTATATTGTTGGGAACTTCCCCTCCCTTCGTGACGACATACATGATTCTTGCTTCCTGCAAAAGATGACCCCTCATATAATTCATGCCGATATTCATAAGTTCCACGGCATCCAGGGCACTCCTTCCGGCGTCAGGAGCGGATCCTCCGTGAGAAGATCGCCCCTTAAACTGAAACTTGATACTGGTCAAAGCCAACATCGACTTGTAATCAACGCCATTCGTGTCTTCGGGATGCCAGGTAATGATGACCTCGGTGCCATCGAAAACCCCGTCTCTTGCCATAAAGGCTTTCCCCACGAGCGTCTCTTCGGCGGGCGTTCCAAAGACACACAGGCTCCCCTTGATCCCGTGTTCTTCCATCGCTGTCTTCGTAGCAGCTGCAGCCATGCAACTTGAGGTGCCATACAGATTATGACCACAGCCTTGTCCAGGTGCGCCTGGAATGACCGGATCGGGTTTGACAACCTGTGATTTCTGAGAGAGATTCGGAAGAGCATCATACTCAGCCAGGAATCCGATCCGGGGATTCCCTTTCCCCCACGTGGCCACAAAAGCAGTAGGCATTCCCGACGTCCCTTTGACCACAGTAAAGCCTTGACCTTCAAGGAAGTCGATCAACTTCGTCGACGACTTGTATTCGACAAGGCTCAATTCAGGATGATCCCATAGATACGTGGCAATCGTCTCATAAGTCTCTCGTTGATGATCGATCCAATGGATCGCTGACCTTTTTTCCGGCGGATTGTTCTGCGCCGACAAAACGTCTCCTCGTTTCGCCATGTTAACTCGCTCCTTCACTGTGATCCCTGTTTCACTTTTTCCGTCAATCAGTACTTTCGATATGGAAAAAACTCCGACAAAAGCTTGCCTCCGGACATATAGGTCCCGATCACGTTTCCTTTCGTCACCGGTAAGAGCAAATGGGACGGATAATCTGCATTGTGATAGACGGTAATCCGGGAAGCCGATTGCCTCCAGAGATGCCCCATTCCGATGGCCTGGAGAAAGTTACTCGGCCTCTCGTCATCGGCACACTTGACCCGTAATCCGATTCGATGGCCTTCTCTGAAAAGATTCCCATAGGGCCTGACCTCGATGTTGAATTCGTAGATCTCTCCGGGGATCAGGGATTCGCGGCAGCAGTGGAGATGGACAGGTTGCCAACGTTGCGATTTCGTGGGATCCACCTTTCTCTGAGAGCCTCTCAGCCACCCCCTTGTCAAAAGCGTTTCCTTTCCTTCGGGATCGATGTCAAGGAGGCTCACAAACCATAAGATTTCCGTATCCGTCGTCGAAGCGTAGAGATTGAGGACGATCGGACCCACGACTTCCGTGTTCTCGATCAACGGAGGGGATAGAAAGGTGAGGCTCCCTCTCTGAAAAAGGGAATCTTCGAAGGTGGTTGTTCCTTCATTAGGCCAGAATTCGTGTTCACTGAGCAAACCATTCGCGTGGAGATAGAAAGGCGTCCAACTTGTCTCAGGCAAAGGCCATTCGGTCGATGTCTTCCATTCTCCTGTCCCCGTAACAAACACTTTGACGGGGGGCTCTTCCATAATGCCATTCTCCACGCCTTTGAGCCAGTAATCGAACCACCGGAGCGATTCGTACTGATACTGATACAAGGGGCGATCGAGATAAATCGGAGGCCCCACGATCATCTTTTTGGGGCCCTTCCAATGTTCCCAACTTCGGAAGGCCCCAGGCAGGTGGAGTCCGTATATGCCCCAGCATCCTCCCAAATAGGCCGGCACGTCCGGTTCTTTTCCATAGTCCACGGACCGCTCATGAAAATACTCTCCATCCAGTGGGTTCAACAGAATATCGATCAGAAGCCCGTTCGCTCCCTGATAAGGGTTTCTCAGGGCGTCCACCAGATAGGGAATGGCACTGATCTCCTTGTCCTGAATCATCTTCGAAATGGCTTCCTGGAATCTTGCCGTCCCCCATTTCTCTTCGCACCAACTCCGGTATCGGATGTTGTCAATGGTGGTTGTCCAGCCTCGCATAAAGGCATGGGAAAGAATCCCCCCGTGATAAAACTTATCACGATAGAAATCCGTGTATCCGAAAGGTGTGAAGAGGGCCTTAAGATGAGGGGGCCTGCGGGCTGCAACCTGCTGCTGGGCAACGGCGAAAGCAGAAACTCCAAACATGCCCACGTTTCCATCACACCAGGGCTGCTGAGCGATCCATTCAATGATTTCGCAGGAATCTTCCACCTCCCGAGGCCCGTAGTTCGTATAGACGCCTCCTGAAGCCCCCGAGCCACGAATATTTGCAATGACCTGGACATATCCCCGCCTGACGTAAAAATTGTAATCTCCTGCCTCGATCCCCCCGTTTGCCATATTAAGTCCTTGCGGAAAAATAGGCGCGGTTTGAAGCTCTTTTTCATACGGATGAACCCCCAGGATTGCCGGAAACTTTTCTGAACCATCCGGTCGGAAGATATCGGCATCGATGAGGATCCCGTCACTCATGGGAATGGACACACTGCGCGCTTCGATAATTCCGTATTTTCTCCTGGAGAGTTCCCATTTTTTCCCAAACATATCTTACCTCCCTTTTTCATGATTCATCAGGACGAGACGACACTCTCTTTTTTGAAAAGCTTCTGAACAACAGAAAACGGGCTCGGGGGATCAGTCGACGGATTCCTCCCCACAAACCTTCTCTCAAGAAGAGAATGACAACGAGGAGAATGAACCCTGTCACCATCTCCTGCCAATCGGTCAGACCGGCAAAGAGCTGGGGAAGTGAAAAGAGAAGAATGGCCCCAACGACCGAGCCCCCAATCGTTGCCAGCCCGCCGACGACAACCGTAACCACAAATTCGATCCCGACCAGAAGTTTGAAGTCAATGGGAGCAATGAATTTCACTAAGTAAGCATAGAGGCCGCCCGCCACGCCTACATAGAAGGCGCTAATCGCAAACGCCAGCGTCTTATACTTCACCAGACTGATGCCGTAGGACTGGGCCGAAATTTCGCTTTCGCGAACCGCAACAAAGGCCCGCCCGACATTGGAGGAAATGAGATTCACGGCCAGGAGGAACATGACCACGGTAATGCCCAGGATAAGATAGAACAACTCGTTTGACGACTCGAAGCGCAGGGGGCCAAGCGCAGGAGCAAGGACGGCCATGCCGGACTGCCCTCCCGTGACGGCGGACCATTCGCTGAAGATCTCCTCCATGATCATGCCAAACGCAATCGTCGCAATGGCAAGATAGACGCCGGAGGTTCTTAAGGCGGAAAACCCCACCAGGTAACCTACAACCCCTGAGAGCAATCCTCCGAAACAGAGGGCGACGGGAAAGGGAAAGCCCGGGAACTGGAATGGAAGGACGGCTGCACAGTAGGCGCCGATTCCGAAGAAGGCCTGGTGTCCCAGCGAGAGCATCCCCGTATAACCGCACAGGATGTTCATTCCCAGGGCAACGATGACGTAGACACAGATCACGCTTAGAACGAAGACAAAATATCGTCCGAGGAGAAAGGGAATGGCCAGAAGGATGAGCGAAAGCAGGATCCATAGGATCCCTTTCACCCACATGAGATTTCGAGACTCTTCCACGCTTACACCCTCTTACGCCGTCTTGTACCGAGCAGACCCTGGGGCAGAAGGATGATGACGACCAGAAGTACGGTCCAAACGAACATATGTTTAACCCAGCCGGGGAGATACGTCCCGATCAAGTTTTCCATGACGCCCAGCAAAACGCCGCCCACGATCGCCCCAGGCAGACTTCCAAACCCCCCAAGGACAGCGGCAACAATCGCCTTTAGAATGATGATGAACATCCCCACATTCAGGATCAATAACGGGGCAATCAGAATTCCTGCGATGGCTCCGATGCCTGCACTGAGCCCCCACGAGATAGAGAAAACCCGGGTGACAGGGACGCCCATCAAACTGGCCGCCCTTGGATTCTGGGAGGTTGCCCGGATGGCAAGGCCGGCCTTTGTCTTGTTCATGAACAGGAAAAGGATGACCATGACCGCCACGGAAACGCAAATGATCCCGATGAATAATGGGCTGATGACAATGCCGAGAGGCAGGGAGAACACCTGGTCCGAAAACGGGGGGGGCATTCTGACGTCATCAAAGGTCCAGATGTGCCCCGTTGCATTTCTGAAGATCATGCCTACCGCAACGGCCACCATCAAGGCATTGAGATGAGGCGCGCCGATCATCCTCCTGAAGACAAGCCTTTCGGTGACCACCCCGATCATAAAAGAGAGGATGAAGCTCGAAATGAAGACGAGCCAGTATGGCCATTGACAAGTGACGACCAGCGTATAGGAAATGAACGTGCTGAGTACGGCCATTTCTCCCTGGGCGAAATTGATCACATCCGTCGCCTTGTATATCAAGACAAAGCAGATCGCGATGAGCGCATAAATGCATCCGATCACCATCCCAAAGATGATTTGCTGAAGAATCTCGGCCAGTAATTCCATAGAGCTACTTCCCCAGATAGGCCTTGCTCACATGATCATCCTGCAATAATGCCTCGCTCCCTGCCCGAGACGACCAACCGTCCGGTCTCAAGAACATAGGCGAATCCCGCCACCGAAAGCCCCAGCCTGGCATTTTGTTCCACGAGCAGCACGGTTGTGCCTTCCCGGTTAATTCTCCGGATAATCCTGTAAATTTCTTCAACAACGATGGGGGCGAGTCCCAGGGAGGGTTCATCCAGCAACAGAAGTCTGGGCCGGGACATCAGGGCGCGGCCAAGAGCCAGCATCTGCTGTTCCCCTCCCGAGAGCGTATTTGCCCTTTGAGTCCGTCGATTCTTGAGAATCGGAAAGTAGCCGTAGACTGCGCTCAGATCACGACTGATCTCGCCGGTCTCCGAACGGATGAAAGCGCCCATCATCAGATTCTCGAACACCGTCAGTTCCGGAAAGAGCTCCCTTCCCTCGGGGACCTGGGAGATCCCAAGCTTGACGATCTTATGAGGCCGCAGGCCTTCGATTCGCCTGTCCTCGAAAAGGATCCGACCTCCCGATGGAAGAACCAGCCCCGAAATGGTTCTTAAAAGCGTGCTCTTTCCCGCCCCGTTGGCTCCCAGGACGGCGGCAACCTTGCCTCTTTCCACCCGCAGCGAAATTCCTTTCAGCGCATGAATGTTGCCGTAATGTGTTTCCAGGTTCTCAATCGTCAGCATGCATCCCCACTGCTCCCGAGATACGCTTCCACCACCTTGGGATTCCTTCGGATCTCCTCAGACGTGCCTTCGGCAATCTTCTCCCCGAAGTTCAATACGCAGATCCTGTTCGAAATGCTCATCACGAAATTCATATCATGCTCCACCAGGAGGATCGTCTTCTTCAGCCCCTCGCCCGCCTCGGAGATGATTCGGGCAAGCGTCTCTTTTTCTTCCTGGTTCATGCCTGAAGCGGGTTCGTCCAGCAGCACCAGTCTCGGATTCGTCGCGAGGGCGCGGCCCAGCTCCACGATCTTCTGCAGGCCAAAGGGAAGACTGGAAACTTGTTGGTCCCTGTAGGACAGCAGGTGAAGGAAATCCATGACCTCGTCGACCCTTCTCCTCTTCTCTTTTTCCTCCCTTCTCACTCTGGCCGTTCGAAAGAAAGAGGCTAAGACGCCATAAGTGAAATGGCTGTAGAGACCGATCAGAATATTCTCCGACACCGTCAGATGTGAGAAGAGTTCAACGTTTTGAAAGGTTCTTGTAACACCGAGTCGACAGATCTGATCCGGTTTCAACGACAGGAGGTTGTGACCGCAGAAGAAAATTTTTCCCTGCGTGGGCGTGTAAAGGCGCGTGATACAATTGAACAGGCTCGTTTTCCCCGCACCGTTCGGCCCGATCAAACTGAAGATCTGGCCCTCCCGAACCTCGAAGGAGACCGAATGAAGGGCGACGAGGCCTCCGAATTTGAGAGTCACGGAGTCGATGTTCAAGAAAGGAGCGTTCTCCATAGGCGTTTTCTGGTGAGACCGCAGGCATTCCTCTACGTGTGGGACCCGGGACAGGACAGAGGTTACGGAGACCTTCTACGAGTGTGTCCCCGCCCCATCACACTGCCGAAGGGGCGGGGAAGATTCGATGGGGCCCAATCCGTTATGCTGGCTATTGGATTTCAGGAACAGGGATATCTTTCCAGTGTAGCCAATCCGTCACCTGTTTCAGCTTGCCGTCTTGAATCTGTGTCATAATCACCGAGGAACTGGCTCGATGCCGTCCGGAAGCATAGAAAAATTCCGCCCCTTTATAAAAGGGCATGTCAAAATTCTTGTGACCGATGGTCTCTACGGCCTTGATAAACTTCTCCCGGGTGAGATCTTTTCCCGCCCGTCGGCATCCTTCTGCGAAGACAAATACGTTGGCCATCCCCGCTAAAACCTGGTTGTCAAAAGGCTTGTCGGGGTAGTATTTCTTTGCCAAATCCCGGTAGGGCCCCACGGCTTCGTCCGTGGGCGACAGGAATGGCAGGGCAATGTAGAGCCCTTCGGCATCCTTCCCTGCGACGTTGATGAATCCGGGAGAAGCCAGCATCAACGGACCTACCATATCCGGAGAGTACCCGATGTTGTGCATCGCCTTGGCAATTTTGGCCCCGCCTGTCGGAGACGTTCCAAGCAGGACGACTTCAGCCTCGGATTTCTTTAGCCTGATGGCCTGAGAACTCATGTCCTGGTCTTCTTCCTTAAATCTCTCTTCCGCCACAAGGTCCATGCCGATCGCCTTCATATATTCCCTGGCGCCTTCAAGGTGTTCCTGCCCAAGGGCGTTATCCCAATAGAAGATGGCAATCTTTTTCTTCCCCTTCTCTTTCATCATATAGCGGATGCTTTGAATGACCAGTTGCCTCCAGGAGGCCGCATCGGAGAAGACATACGGCTCTTTATCAAACATCTTTCCCTGGGTGGCCGCTCCGTAAAGCGGGACTTTGGACTGATTCAAAATGGGGAGGCTGGCCGCCACCGTATGAGTGCCCAGGTTGAAGACGAAACAAAAGACCCTGTCCTGTTCGATCATCCTTCGTAAATTGGCCACATGGCGGGGCGTCTGATAAGCGTCATCCATGACGACCTGCCTGATCTTTCGGCCATGGATGCCCCCTTTGGCATTGATCTCGCTGACCATGATCTTCGTGCCATTGACGTTCTGGTTACCGATAAAGGCCATTCCTCCTGTGAGGGCCTGGGAGGTGCCGATGAGAATCTCGGTGTCCGTTACCCCATCTTCTGCGGCTCTTGCTGAAACGAAAGGAAAGACAAGAAGCAAGAAACCCATGACCGCAAGCCCCAGACCTCTTCTCATGTTTAGCATGGCAAGCTCCTCCCTCGGATTCTTTATTTTCATTCCCGCAATGGAATGAACGATTGATTTCTTACCAAAGTCTTTCAAGCATGTCAAGGAATTTCTCGTTAGAACGATAAAGATTGTATCCGGAGTGAAGTGAAACGAATTCCGGATACAATCTTTATCGTTGGGCATAACAAGGATGGTAGGAAGGTTAGATGTGGCCATAACATCCAACAAGGGTTCTGCTTGTGAGGGCCAAGGCACCGTACCTGTGACGGGAATGGGTTTGGGTGTTTTCGTTTTCTTTATTGTTGGTTTGGTGGTATATTGGTAGAAACGATAGGTGAAAGCGGATCAAGTATGATCGACAGTTTTCTGCTTAAACAAAGTCTTCTTCTGATCGCACCGTTGATGCTTGTTTCCCTCCTTCTTGTCACGGCTGCCGGGTACTTTATCGGTAAGAAGCACGTCAAACAGGCCCCCGCTGCGGAGAAGCGGGAAAAGACCGTAGGAACGATCACGGGGGCAATGCTCGCTCTCATGGGATTCCTGCTCGCTATTTCCCTTTCCATGGCAGTTGCGAATTTCCAAGCCAGACGTAAACTCATACTTGACGAGGCCAACGCCATATCTACAAGTTCCCTTCGGGCCAAGGCCGTCGGCGGGCCCCGAGGTGCAGAGATTGTCCGACTCCTCGGAGAGTACACACGGCTACGCCTGGACTTCTTTGCGGCCGGAAATGACCAGAATCGCCTCAAGTCTGTTTATGCAAAGACTTCCGCCATACAGGGGCGCATATGGGACCATGCCTCCTCTATATCTCAGACTACACCTACAGCCGTCAGCGCCTTACTTCTGGGATCCCTGAATGGACTCTTCGATCTGGGAACCGCAAGACGCTGGGTCCTTGAGGTTCGTATGCCTCCCTATATCGTCGAAGTTCTTGTCGGGTTCTCTCTTCTATCGATGGGCATGATGGGGTACTATTTCGGCATTTGTGGAGTTCGCCACCCGTTTCTCTCGCTTCTACTCTTTGCTGCTTTTTCCGTCACTATCTTGCTTATCATGGACCTTGACAGGCCAAGAAGCGGGCTTATCCAGGCTGAACAGTTACCTCTTGTGTGGCTTATCGAAGACACGGAGCAAGCGCTACCTGTCGGGTCCTCTACGCGATAGAGTCGGCCTGTACGGATGGAGAATTAGCCGAAATCAGCAGGGGTAGGGTTCAGAAAGGGTACCGCCTTTCCTATTTTTTTATTCACGATTTCTATCGGAACGTATCAACCCTTAACATGGAGTGTTTTCCTCTCTTTGGTGTAACGTACGCCCTCGCACCTTCTACCTTATCGTGACTTTGGCAGAATCCGCCAGACGCTCAATTCCGTCATATTTCTGGCCTTCCATTACTCAAAGAGGGAGAGATTGAACAGGGATTAAAGGTCTATTCTCGACACGACCTTTAGGCATTTGGGTAATAAAATGCCATCTTTCAACAGGAGTGAAACCCAACGACCAGGGAATACAGCTATCCTCTTGTTCTGGAGGTCTTTTTCAATCTCGGATTGGTTTTAAAAACTCCCCGTGTGGCCTCAGAAGCCGGCTCGTTAACAGAGACTTCAACCCCTACACGTATCTTTTCTCTACGCCGCCAGAAAATCATGTCTGCTCGCGCTCCGCTGCCAGACGTATTCATACACCCGATTCGCGACTTCTTCGGTCTCCTCATCGCTGAACGGAGGCCGCGGCAGCGCCTCCCAGAGATTGTCGAGGATGAACATCTTGACCTCGGCCTGGGTGGCGGTGTTCTGCGTCCAGTCGTGCATGGGCCGGAGCAGCTCTCGCAGGGACGCAAGCAGCGCCTTGCTTGCCTGCTTCAACCGCTCCCGATCGGCCTTGCTGATGTTCTCCTTGAAGAGGAGGTCGAACAGGGCCAGCTCGTCGTCGCTGAGCCCCTCTTCCGCAGCACGCCGTTGCTCGGCATCGAGGCTGTTGGCGAGATCGACCAGCTTTGCGAAGGTCTCTTCGACCGTCACGCGGTCCTTCTCGCGGTTGTAGTCCGCGATGATCTCCTGGTACTTCTTGTAGTAGTCCATCCGCATCGGGTTGCGTCCGAGCATCTGCGCCAGCTTCTTCTCGACGACCTCCCGGATGTCCTGCAGGGCGGCATGTTTCCGCCGCACCTTGGTGGCGAACTCGTCGCGCAGCTTCTCGAAGTCGATCTGGCTCAAGTCCACCTTCAGCCCCTCGGCGTGGTCTTCGCCGGGTGTCTGTGCCCGAATCGCCTCGTTGACAATCCTGTGCAGCTCCTTGAGCACCTCGGTCACGTCCGCAGTGTCGCGCTTCTCCTCAAGCTTCTTGTAGATGGCCTCGATGTTGTCGTGGCGCTCTGCATAGGCGAAGGCGCTCGGCTCCATCAGCAGCGCCTTGAAGCGGATGAACACCTGCCGCGCCATGATCTCGAAGCGGCGCTTCGCCTCATCCGAGGTATAGAGCGCGTCCACGGCATCCCGTAGCGCTTCGATCCGCGCAAACCCGGTCGCGCCCGCGGAGCCGGTCCGGATCGAACCCCAAGCCCTTTCAGGTGCTTCTCCGCCGCCTCAATGGCCTGAACCAGGGCCGCCACCAGCTCCTCGATAGGCGCCACGATGCCGCCACCCTCGCCGCCTTCCTCCTCGTCCCCGAGGGCGTACTGCGCCAGCGCCTCGCGCAGGCTCTTGAGCATGCCGTTGTAGTCGACGATGACCCCGCAGTCCTTGCCCGGGTAGACGCGGTTGGCGCGGGCGATGGCCTGCATCAGGTTGTGGGCCTTCATCGGTTTGTCGATGTAGAGCGTCGCCAGGCACTCCACGTCGAAGCCGGTCAGCCACATGGCGCAGACGATGGCGATGCGGAAAGGATGCTGCGGGTCCTTGAAGGCGTCCTCCACGTCCACCCGCTTGCCGTCGGGCGTCTGGAAACCGGTCTTCATCACCACGCGGTGCGGGATGATGTCGACGCCCCAGCGCTGAAAGTCGCGGACCTCGTTCTGCGCTTCGCTGATGATGATCTCGATGATGGTGCTTTCCATCCACTGCGCCTGCCCGCGCAGGAATTCGAGCTCCTTGCCGAGGCGCTCCCGCACGTCCGGGTCGGCGGTGGCAGCCAACTCCGTTTCCTTCACCGGGATGAGCGCCTTCACCTGGGCGAGCTTCGACTTCCAGCGCGGCTCGATGCGCTGGAACATCCGGCCGCAGGTGATCTTGTCGATGCACACGAGCATCGACTTCCCGGTCTGCCAGCGGGTGGAGCAGTGTTCGACGAAGTCGTCGGCCAGCTTGTCGAGGCGATCGTCGGCCGTGATGACCTCGTAGTCCTTGCCGAGGAGTTTCTCCAGCAGGGCGGTTTGATCGGGGTCGAGGTCGGCCTTCTCGACCGCCTCGGCGATCCGGTCGTTCAGGTCGAGACGGGCGATCCCCAGTTTCTCGCCCCGGTTCTCGTAGATCAGCTTGACGGTGGACTGGTCCTCCTCGGACCGCTTGAAGTCGTAGCGCGAGATGTAGTTGCCGAAGATGCGCCGTGTCAGTTCGTCGTGTTTGAAGAGCGGTGTCCCCGTGAACCCGATGAACGCGGCATTGGGCAGCGCAAGGCGCATGTTCCGCGCGAACTTGCCGGCCTGGGTCCGGTGCGCCTCGTCCGAGATCACGATGATGTCGTCGCGCTCGCTGTAAGGTTCTTTGACCGGCTGGTTGAACTTGTGGATGAGGCTGAAGACGAAGCGGTGATTCCCGCGCAGGATAAACTGAAGCTCCTTGCCCGAGCCGGCCCGCGGGGTCTTCTCGTCCGTCACGCCGCAACCGATAAACGTGCGCCAGATCTGGTCGTCCAGGTCCTCCCGGTCGGTCATCACCAGAAAGGTGAAGTTGCCGGGCACGACCCGGCGCACCTTCTCGGCAAAGAACGCCATCGAGTAGGACTTGCCGCTTCCCTGCGTGTGCCAGAAAACACCGAGCCGGCCCAGATCGGGGTGCGCGCGCTTCACCAAGGGCAAGTCGTCGTCCCGCGGTGACTGTCTGAAGGAGACCGGTGCCTATAGGCGGAGTCCTGTCGCCGGCCCATCGGCAGCCAGGAGCAATTCCGTCTTTGGGCACGCGGTATTCGATCAGCCGCTCTCCCGGTGGAAACTGCCGTTTCAGTTCCTCCTGGCGAAGGACGGAGGCAACCGCGTTGTTCACACCGAGCACCTGATGGTTGCGGGCCACGATCTTGCGCGTGCCCCCGGCCCGGCTGTCGTCGAAGAGGATGAAGTTCTCGACGAAGTCGAGCAGCCGCTCCTTGGCCAGCATGCCATCCAGCAGCGCCTCGGCATCCACGCGCCCCTTGTCCTTCTCCGAGTTGCGCTTCCACTCGACGAAGTGCTCCCATTTGCTGGTGATCGAGCCGTAGCGGGCCTGGTCGCCATTGCTCACCACGAGCAAGGCGTTGTGGTGGAAGGCGTGGGCGATGCTGTGCTCGTTCAGATAGTCGGTAAGGTTGTTGTCGAATCCGGCGCGGATGTTCCGATAGACGGCCTTGAGCTCGATGAAGACCAGCGGCAGGCCGTTGACGAAGCAGATCAGGTCCGCGCGCCGGTTGTAGTGCGGCACCCGCACTCCCTGGATCTTCAACTCGCGCACGGCGAGGAAGCGATTGTTCGGTTTTCCATCCGGGCCGGTGCCGTTGCGAAAGTCGATCACCCGCGCCCGCGCGTGCCGCGTCTCGCCGGCACTCATCGCGCCACTCGACCGGCACGCCGCCACGGATGAAGCCGTAGAACTCCCGGTTGTGCTGAAGCAGCGAGCGAGCAAAGTCGATGCGCGTCAGCTTCTCGATGGCCTGCTCCCGTGCCGATGCCGGCAGGTCGGGGTTGAGCCGCTCCAGTGCCGCCCGCAGATCCCGCACCAGCACCACATCCCGCTCGGACGACCGTCCCAGCGTGCCCTGCGGCCCAAACGTCTCGTTGTTGTAGGCGTAGACGCTCTCCCATCCGAGCACCTTCTCCAGGTGTTCGGCGAAGGTTCGTTGGACCAGCCGGTCTTCGCTGTTGATGTCGGTGATCATGGCTGTTCACCGGACCATGGCCGCCACAGCGGCCACGGTCTTGAAGGCGCGATCAAGATCGAATTCCGCAAAATCCTTTGCTCGCAATACAGGTTTCAACCGAGGCTCAAGTTGCTGCCGCAGGGCTCTTCAGTCGTTCTCCGGAAACATCAACCGGATCGTTTCCGGGAACATCGAGCTTTTGGCGGATCAACCGGATGAAAGCGGCGTCCTGCGGGAGAAGAGCCAGCTTGCGTACGGCGTAGTCGATGTCAAAAAAGTCCCGGATGGCGGCCTCTCGCCGTGACAAGGCTGCGCGAAACTTCTCGGCAAGGGCTTCCGTCTTCGAAATGCACCTCACCGGAACCGGAGGCACCAGCGGCTTGCCGGAAACCGGGTCGAGCATGATCGTTCGCGCGGGACCATTCACTACCGGTGTCAACAAAGGTTCTCGAAGGCCGATTTCGATCTTGATGGTCTCCTCCTGCTGACGGATCAGTGAAGGATAACCGACGACAGCAATGTACTGGGTGGAGTTGTTTGCTCCTTGCAGCGGATCGACGAGGCGAAATCCGGGAAGCCGTTCCGGCAACTTCGCCACGGCCTTCTTCACGCCGGCTCGCCAGCTTGCTTCGCTCGGCACGCGGTGCGAGGTTCACGGGCACGGGAATGACGAAGTCCAGATCTTCGCTCAATCGGTAGAAATCCGCATGCACCTTGGCCAGGCACGTTCCACCTTTAAAGACCAACTCGTCGACTTGCCTCCGAGAGGTATTCCAACAGCACTGTGCAGAAGTAATCTTTCTCAACAAGTCGTGGGGCAAACGTCGTCACCTGCGAGGTAAACGTTACCGCCGCCCGAAAGTAATCAGGGTCTTCCCACAGACGCACAGCTTGAAGGTCAGGCTTGCTCATTCAGCACCACGCCCCAGCGTCGGTTGGCGATTCCCCGCTTGGGTTGCGTGGGAATCCACGGGATCAGACTCGTCGACGGTTTCAACGCTCGCTCCAGCTTACGAAGCAGTGTTTCCGGAATGCCTTCGCGTTCCAGCAGCGCTCCCAGGCGACGAATCGTGCCTATATCGCCGTAGCGCAATGTGGATTTCACCAGTTCCTCCGCACTCACCCGTCCGGCCTTCAGTTCCCGGCGAATCCACTCATAGCCACGCGGGATGCCGTTGAATCGCGACCAGTCATACACCGCGTCCACCAGCGATCCGCGTCCGCGAAGCAGTACACCGCTTTCTCCCCATCCGCCATCGTGACCTCCTCAGTGTCGCCCAGCCGTGCGTCAGCCACCTTGATCAAGGCTATGTCCACAGCTCCCACCCGACGGTCACCCGAAAACCGGTTGTTGTAAACATAGATCCGGTTGGGAATCTGGTCGTCGAATCCGTAAAGGTTGAAGGCGTTCGGTCCGCAAATCTGGTAGCGCCCCTTCCTATCCTCCATCAGCACGTTCAATACTTCCGCTTCGGTCGGCGTCCATGCCCCACCCAATGGCAGGCGCAACGGCACGAGATACAGACCCTGCCGCACCCGCGCGATCAGCCCGCCGCGTGCCAAGCGGCTCAACAGTTTCCGCTCCTGATCCGGCGAGAGGTGCAGCACCGAAGCCGCCAGATCGCCGGCTCGGACCGTTCGTATCTGCCGCATCTGGACATATGCGAAGAATTGCGTCTCGATCCTTCCCAGCTTCTGCTTCATGTCTGTATTCTATTGCATGGATAATACCCTGTCAAGGTATTTATTGAGAAATACAATACTTCACACTCACACCGTCGGAAAGGATAACAAGGCGTAGACACTCTCCCATCCGAGCACCTTCTCCAGGTGCTCGGCGAAGGTTCGCTGAACCAGCCGGTCTTCGCTGTTGATGTCGGTGATCATGGCGCTTCACCCACCCGCTAAAAGTTCGCAGCGATCGATTTCTATTGTCTTCCGTCATTCCGGTGGAAACCGGAATCCAGGGATGTCTGGTGAGTCGATGGACTCTGGACACCGGTCTTCACCGGTGTGACTGCAATGTAAGAAACGGTTTTGAATGATCTTACTATTCTTCTCCCAAGTGGCTTGCGAAAGCATCGACGCAAAATCTCAATCTCCCTCGATTCATACTGCAATCTCCCCGCTCATCAGTCGCGGCAGCAGCAGGTCCCGCGCGGCGCGGAGCTTTTGGTTCTGAAGATGGAGAACCCGAAGCTGCTCATCACACGGGCGATTAACATCCTCGAACGCCCTTTTCAGCTTGTTGGGGGAATCCATGAGGTCCTGACTCTCAAATCTCCTTTTTTGTGACCGATACAAAGATTGCCCCCGAACCGATCAGATCCTCCTTAAAGAAATGTACCCGCAGTTGTTGGAACAGGAATGACTGGTTCTCTGTCTTGCTCCTGCAATGCGGCGAGGCCACGGCCGATGACAGATCCTGATCGAGCGTGACATTTAGGCGTCCAACCGTAGCGCGAACGCTGCAAAGGATGTCGCCGGCATCGGCTATGCGATTTAGGGTCGTACAGTAGACTCGGTGGGTTACGAAGCGGTCGCCGAAGTCCGTTACCCCTTGATGAAAGGGGAGGCCTTCGCCGTGTTGGTTGTAGTGGATCGATTCCGGACTCTGGCCCATCGTCACGTACGCCATTTCTCCGAGTCTCTTTCGCTCCCACCCCTCCGGTACGCCGTTGGTGATGCGGGTGTGCTCGTGGCCGGGGAAGCGGAGGCGGACGAACCACTCCCGGTAGAGCTGCCGCGCCGCCTCCTCCAGCAACGCCATCCGCCGCCGGTTGTTCTCGATCAGGTCGTCGTAGGCGGAGAGGATGTCAGCGATCCGGTGCTGAACACCCACGTCCGGGAGGGAAATCTCGAAATCCCTCAAGATCCCCAGGTTTATGTGCGGCACACCTGAAGTCAGCGCATGGTTGATTACCTTTTGGATCGTCGAAGGCATCCTAAAGAAGTAATAGATAAAGCGCGGATCTGCTTTCTCCGAATTTACTGTAAGTTTCATCTGGCTTTGAGAAATGATGAACCGCGGAAACCTCGCCTCCCGAGGAATCAAACCGACCTGGCCAAGCGTACCTCTCTGCGTAAAAACGACGTCTCCCGGAAAAGCGGTGTTTGCACGTAATTTGTCAGCCTTTTTGCTCGGATACAAACACGAAATCGTCCTCGTGGAAGCAGCTCTCAGCAGGCAAGTTATTTCCCCGAATTACTGGAACGCCCTCCTCGACATAATCGCGAGTTGTAAGGTTCGAACCGAACGGCCCGCCGACGAAAGCGTATGGAGCGTCGGCTTTAACACAATCGAGCTTCACCGTGCGCCAGGTCATACCCACATCACCTCGAAGGGTTCTTGGATCTTCGCCATCGTCATTCCTGTGGTCCTTCCCGCGTCAACTCCGCTTCGGTCTGTTCCACCATCGGCAGGCTGCCTTTGGGGACCCTCCGGTGGCAAACAGGGAATTTGTGCAATCACCGCTTGCACAAATGAAGCTCCGGCCGGACCGCCTTAGAATGGCCGTGTCTTGGCTGTGCTCTCTGCTATTTCTCCATCCTCATCGTCATTTCCCGTTTTATCCAACTTCACCCCGCGACAATCTGTTTCTGCCTTTCCCAGACAAGTGATCTTTCTCCCTTCATTCTCGACTCTCCGTCGCTCAAAATTGTGCAGCATCCTGCTGCACAAAGAAAATTACTCCGCAGCCCGGTGTCTGGTTGTTTAGCCTCACAGGAATTGCGAAACAAGCTGTTTCACAATCTGAGTCATCAGGATAACAAGACTGTGGCTTAAGGAATTTCTCGCACCAACGGTGCGAGTTTATTGCAACCAGTGGTCGCAATTTTGGTTTGCTCAGATACCAGTAAAAAACTCGCTCATATCCCCAGCTCCTCGAAGTTCTCCTGAATCTTCGCCGCCAGCACCGCGGCCTCCTTGTTGAGGTCGGCCAGTTCGGTGTGGATGTCGCGCATGGTTTGCTCGAAATCGAAATCCTCGTCCTCCTCGGGTGGGGCCACCCCGACATAACGGCCCGGCGTGAGGCTCCAGTCGGCTGCCTCGATCTCCTTGCGGTCCACGAGCTTGACCAGCCCCGGCACAGCCTGCAGCTCGGCCTGCGGAAAACGATCCTGCAGCCACGCCACCTGCCGGTGAAAGTAGACGGTGTGCTTGAGTTGTTCCACAGCGGCCTTGCGCTCTTCATCGAGCTGCTTCACGAGGCGGCGAACCGCGCGCGGCTCAAAGACCGGTTCCCTCACCCTCAGCACCCTCCCCACTCTCCCGGGAGAGGAGGGAGAGAGTTGCGATGCCAGATCTGCGACGCGGGCGGCAAGCTTATAGAGCAGGTCCACCTGCTTGATCAGGCCGCGGATCGCCTCGACGATAGGTTCGAAGGCCTTTCGTGCAGTGTGCTGCGCTCTGTTCTCCCCGGGCACTGCCTTGGCGTACTTCTGCCCGAAGGCGCGCAGATTTGTGAGGAGCTTCTTCCTGTCGATCTCGTACAGCGCGGCCGCCTCCCGCAGCTCGGTGGCGGCATCGGCGAGCGGTTGTTTCTTCTCGACTTCGAGTTCGGTGTGCTTCGCCACCTCATTGGTGAGCCGGTCGAATTGTCCACGCAGGTCCGCGAGCGTCGCATCAAAGGTGGCGAGCTCTGCCGCAACCCTGTCGCCCTCCCCGCAGACATGCTCAAGGTATTCCTTCACCAGCGCGAGGAAGCGCTCTTTCTGGCCGCGATAGAGCCAGACAATGGCGGCAAGGTTCTTCATCTGCTCGGGCGAGAAATCATAAATCTTCCGGGTCACCTTCCGGTAGATATTCCGGGCATCGATCATGAGCACCTTGTCCTTGCGCTCAGCGGGTTTCCCCCGGTCGAAGTGCCAGAGTTCGCATGGCACCGTCCGCGTGTAGAAGAAGTTCGAGCGGATGGAGATCATTACGTCCACGTCACCGGTTTCGACGATCTTTTGGCGAACCTCCTTCTCGCCGTGCCCGGCGCTCGACGCCTGGGACGACATGACGAATCCGGCCCGGCCCTTCTCACTCAGGTAGCTCCAGAAGTAGGAGATCCAGAGGTAGTTCCCATTCGAGACCTTCTTGCCCTTATTCACTCCCGGCAGGCCGAAGGGCAGGCGCGGATCGCCCTTGATGCGCTCGGCATCGACAAGATCGACATTGAAGGGCGGATTGGCCATCACGAAATCGCACTTGCCCACCAGGGTATGCTCATCCTGGTAGTAAGTGATGGCCTCGGCGATCTTTCCCTCCAGCCCGTGGACCGCGAGGTTCATTTTGGCTATGCGGATGGTGTCGCGGTTCTTCTCCTGGCCGTAGAACACGACCTTCTTCGCCGTGTCACCGCCCTCGTGCTCGATGAAGTGGCTGGACTGGACAAACATGCCACCCGAACCGGCCGCCGGATCGAGGACAACGCCGTGGTCGGGCTCGATGACGTTGACGATGGTCTGTACGAGCGAGGAAGGCGTGAAGAATTCACCGTTGTCGTGGGCCTTCTGGATGGAAAACTTGGCGAGAAAGTACTCGTAGATACGGCCGAACACATCACCGGTGGCCTGCTTGATCTGCTCGCTATTAAAGAGGCGCATCAGGTCTTCCAACACCTTGGTCTCGAAGATGCCGTAGTCCCTCGGCAACACCCCTAAGAGCGGCTCGAACTGGGCTTCAATGGCCGTCATTGCCTCAGTGATGAGGTTGGGCAGATCGGCGCCGGTGGTGGCGGCCTGCTGCATGATCCAGTCGTAGCGGGCGTTTTCCGGGAGCCAGAGCGCGCGGCGCCTCAGATAATCGGCGGGCTGCACCTTGCGCCTGGGCATCCTGCCGGTCGCCTGATCTTCCTGAATCTGAGTCGTCGCCGCTTCAAAGCGATTCATCGCATGGCGTAGAAAAATCACCCCGAGGACCGGCATAAAATAGTCGCTGGACGTGAGCTTCGAGTTGGCCCGGAGGTTGTCCGCAGCCTCCCAGAGGTCCGATTCGAGTTTTTCGATGTCTTTGAAGGTATCGTTGGTCATGCGGTCTGCCTCAGAAGGGTCATTTGTAGCACCGAATATCGTTCCTTTTTTTGCCAGATAATACGCCGGCAGAAGCTAAAAATCAACACTTTTCTTGTTTCTTGTTTCGACTCCGTCAACCCCTTTTTCCTAAACAAAAAAGGGATTAGCTTCTATTTCGCTAACCCCCTTGAAAATACATGGTGCCTAGGGCCGGACTTGAACCGGCACGGTACTAAGTACCGAGGGATTTTAAGTCCCTTGCGTCTACCAATTCCGCCACCCAGGCTCCTTGGCGTAAGTCGTCAGTCAGCTTACATAATTAGCGTGTTTGACCTCTTTTGTCAACAGCGGTTTTCGTAGTATCGTTTTTCAGTTGCAGATTCTCAATCTCAGGAGCGTGACGTCTGATCACATCCACCCTATCCATCCCATCAGGGGCTTAATGGAAGACCTGCTCCAATAGGTTAAGAAGGCTGGCCTGGTTGCAGGTTTTTCCCGCTATTCTCGTGTTATTGCAGCAATTGAGCAACGGACTGGAAATCGGTTGCATACACGTCTCACCAGGTCGTGATTTCAATGGGTTACAAAACCCCTGATAATCATGGTTACCTCTTTTTCCACTACTTTCTCACTGTCTTGAATTTGAGAATGGACTTCAGGTTTCCTCGACCGCGCGTTGAGGATCTATTTCACATCACTCTTGCCCAAAATAGCATTTTCACCGCAGAGTCGCAGAGGACAGCTATTTTTGATTTGCGGGGAGACGACCGCAAATCAAAAGGGCTCATCCTTTCCGGAAACAAGCACATGGCACGCGTTGGGAGTCCTGAAAGGAGGGGTCTTTGATCCAATCGCCGCCTGCCTCCGCCAAGGCTCCGGCGGGCGAGCAATATCTGGGGCCAGGGTCGAGGAGGTACGTGCAAACTGCGCTGGCCCTCCGTAACTTTTGTGAAGGAGGGTCTCCCGATTGGATCAAACCAGATGTTCCTCTGCGCTCTCCGCGCCTCTGCGGTGAAACCTGGGTTTGGAAGAGGCGAATATCAATCCAAAAGCCCAATGGAATCAACTGACGTCGCGGCGAATTCAGCCGTTCTTGGACAGCAGTGATTTCACAGGGAATTATCACGATTGACAAATCGGATATTCCTTGATAAACAACTTACTAAGGATCATGGGGAATAGGCGGAAGTCACCCGAAGTGACGTCCGACATGGGTCGGGAAAGCATGTGCTCATCGTGTTAGAGGTTCGCCCCTGCCTTCGCCGGAGCGGCTTCGCGCAGGCAGGCCGAAGCCTTTCCGACCGGGTTCCCCATGTTCGTTTCATGGTTTTTTTTGCACCCATTGAGGTAAACGTATCGTGGATCTTCTCTTCAATGCCATGCGGCCAGAGATCCTTTGGTAAATTTTCGTTTTCTGAAGCTCTTATAATGAGGTTGACTTTGAATACCCCACTCTTCAATAAACTCAATATTCCCCCCTCCAACTCTGAATCCAATCACCGTCCTTACAAAAAGACAACTCTTTGTACTGATTGTCGGCGCCCTGGGTGTAGTTTTTGGCGACATCGGGACAAGCCCCCTCTACACTCTCAAGGAATGTTTTCACGGCGCTCATGCCATTGCGCTGACGGAAATGAATATCTATGGCGTCATGTCGCTTATCTTTTGGTCTCTGATCATCGTCGTGAGCATCAAGTATGTAACTTTCTTTCTCCTTGCGGATGATCATGGGGAGGGGGGAATCTTCGCCCTCATGGGGTTAATATTGCATGAGGCGAAAGAAATGTCGCCCCGCACCCGGGCATTTGCCATAGGGGCCGGAATTCTGGGAGCGGCGTTTCTTGCCGGGGATGGTGTTATCACGCCGGCAATCTCGGTCCTTTCGGCTGTTGAGGGTCTTGAAGTAGCTACCCGGGTAGCTACTCCGGTCGTTTTACCCCTCACATGCACAATTCTCTTTTTACTCTTTTTCTCACAACATCGTGGAACCGCAGACATCGGTAAAGTGTTCGGTCCGTTGATGACGATTTGGTTCGGAGTTATAGCCATCCTCGGGATTGCGGAAATGGTTCAGCATCCCCAAGTCTTGCGCTCCATTCACCCTATTTATGCTTACGAATTCTTTGCCGCCAACAAGCTTCATTCCACCGTCGTTTTCGGATCCGTAGTGCTCTGTTTAACCGGCTGCGAAGCGCTTTATGCCGATCTGGGACACTTTGGGATAAAGGCTATACGCGTATCTTGGGGTTGTCTCGTTTTTCCCGCACTTCTCTGCAATTATTTTGGCCAGGGAGCTCTTCTTCTGGGCCATCCGGATTTGGCTTTTCACCCTTTTTATGGACTGGTTCCCAAGCCTCTCCTGTATCCCATGGTGGCTCTGGCCACAGCGGCTACCGTGATTGCTTCTCAGGCTTTGATTTCCGGTCTTTTTTCCCTTGCCCAACAGGCCATTGATCTCGGGTTTTGCCCGCGTCTTCGAATTGTGCATACCTCCCAGGAAATCAAAGGTCAAATCTATGTCCCGGCCGTAAATTATTCCTTGATGATTGCCTGTTTGGGAGTTGTGATAGGGTTCAAAGAATCCAGCGGCTTGGCAGGGGCCTACGGAATTGCCGTTACAGGAACTATGATTATAACGTCCACCTTATTTTTTGTCTTGATTACCCGAAAGTGGAGGTGGTCGCTATGGAAAGCGGTTCCTCTGGTTGCCCTTTTCCTTATTTTTGACATATCCTACTTTTTGGCCAACCTTCTCAAGATCGTGGACGGAGGTTGGTTCACCCTTCTAACGGCCATTTTGCTCATGATCTTCATGACCACCTGGAAAAAAGGACGTGCTGAGATGACCCAAAGGGTTGGCAGCCGACTCCCGCTGAAGCTCTTTCTTGAGGATGTGCCCAGACATCATATTCCTCGGGTACCGGGCACTGCGGTTTTTATGTCGATTCATCCGGAAGAGACTTCCCTCACCTTGCTTCATCATCTTAAACATGCAAAAAGTTTATATGAAAGAGTGGTGTTCCTTTCGATCCTCTCCTCGAATACTCCGACCGTGCCGGTAAAGGAAAGAGTTAGGGTCGATGATCTGGGCCAGGGGTTTCATCAAATTGTGGCTTACAACGGGTATATGCAAAAACCTAACGTCCCGGAAATCCTTAAATTGGCCGAAAGATGCGGTCTCCATATCATTCCGCGAAGAAACCACCTTCTACCTGGGGAGGGTAACGCTTTTGACGACAGGCGATTCGAAGATGATGCGCTGGCGTAAGGGCCTTTTTGCCATGATGTCGAGATTGGCCGGTAGTCCTACTGTTTATTTCGGCTTACCCGCAAACCGCGTGGTGGAACTCGGTGCTGAGATCGAGATCTAACTCTAAAAGGTCCCGACTTTTATGATAGGTCTCATTTCATGCACCTCGGGGAAATAATGTTACCGACACAAAATAAAAGAGCAAAAAAGCAATGAATGAAGGAGATGGACATGCAGTTTCCCGATGGTAAGGGCCGAAGCGCTGTATTATGGGCTATCGGAATCTCCGTGGGATTATTACTTTTCGTTGTCATCTCAATATATTATACGCCTCCTATGCGGTATGAGGACACATACAACAATATCGTCAAGAAAAGAGAAATATTGTCCCAAATGCGCGCCAATCTCCATAAATCTGTAGAAATGGAGAAAAACGCAGTCATGGCCTTAACAGACGAGGAATCCCGGGAATTTGCCGACCAGTCGTTCGCTGCCTCAGCGGTAGTTGAGCAAAACCAGAAGCAACTCAACTCGCTAATCGAGGCGGCCCCCATGCAAGATGAGAGGAACCTCCTCATTGAGTTTAACGACTGTTGGACGGAACTCGGCAAGCTCGATGAAGTCGTTTTGGAGCTTGCTGTACAGAACACGAATCTCAAGGCGGCGAGCCTTTCTCGAGAAAAAGGCACCGAGGCGATCCAGCGATTTGAGCGTGCCCTTAATGATGTGATGAACTCTTATTCAGGGACTCGGAACGAAGGTCGAGTCGCCAGACTTATATTCCACGCAATGACTGCGGGGCTAAAACTTCACAATTTGCACAGTTTCCACATCGCCGAGGCAAGCGATGAGAAAATGGACCGAATCGAGACGCAGATGAAAACAGAAGAAAACGAGGCGTCAAAATCTCTCGATGAACTTGCCAGCATCGTTGGTGAAAAAAGTCGGCATGCTTTATCGCAGGCGAAAACGGCTTTTTCCGAATTTATGGAAGTGACTGCCGAGGTGATCAAACTGTCCAGACAAAACAGCAACATCAAATCACTGGAGCTCTCGCTTGGCAAAACACGCAAAGTTACAGCTCAATGTGACGAGATCCTTGCTGCTTTCCAAGAGGCTGTTCAACGCAGAACTTTCAAGGCGACAAGGTAGGTTGCATCACCCCCCAAATGATCGCTCTATTCTGAAGGAATGTAAAAAGTGAAGCTGGCAGTCTGTGCAAAGAAAAACAAGTCGTAAATCGGAGCGCTGACAACCGCCTCAAACCGAAGCCGTGGAAGCGGCGACGGCCCTTACGCGAGAAAATCAATAGTACTGCGTGAAGTGTCCGTGTAGAGTATCTTCTACGGGCATTTTTTGACTGGCAAGAGGGCAGTCGTTCATGAATTCGCAATCGCCCATCTTGCTTTCTCCGAGAATACATAATCAGTAAACCGCCTGCGGTTCACCCCTTGGCAGATCGGTCTTCTTTGTGAAGAACACCTGCCGTATTCGACTGTGCGGACTGATTCGCAATCCGAATACAGCCCGGCTTCATTCTGCCGTTATCTTTTGCTTTCTGAAAACACGTGACCATCGATGATATCCGTCTCGATTCCATTGAACTCTTGGCAATAAAACAACTGGCACCGTAATCAACCGCGGCTTTCCGGTATTCCTGCAAATCGTAACTCGTGACAATTGCAACTGTCACGTCCTGATAATTAGCCTTTATTTTTCTGGTTAGCTCAAGTCCATTCTCTCCCTGCAGTCTGATGTCCATAAAGACAAGATCGATGGGATACAAAGCAAGGTGTTTTAGGGCCTCCTCGCCATTTGCAACATCAATAACTTTCGCGGACCGAATTCGAGATAAGAGGTCGCTTTTGATCATTTCTCGGATTGATAAGTTGTCTTCAAGGATCATTACCCTCAACATATCTTCTGACCTCATGAACAAAATTCTGATATACTAACCTTAACGGGACAGTTCCATTCATTGGCTCCGTCCGTTCATGAGACCCCTTTTACCAAGGGATCCAGCCCTATTGGCCATGAACTTGTTATGGTTGTTCCTTCTCCCATTGTTGATCCGATGGTGAGAGACCCGCCAGAGGTTTCTGCTCGCTCTATCATGGCAGGAATTCCATATCCTCTTCCGAGAGTCCTTTCCTTCAGTGTCTCCTCCTTCTCGAATCCTTGACCGTTGTCCTCGATCGTCAATTCTATGTTGTCGTCCCTCTCCACTAAAGTGAGGCGTACCAGGCTTGCGTGGCTATGCTTGGCAATATTATTTAAGGCCTCTTGTATAATCCTGTAGATCACGATCTTAAGATTCAAAAGAACTTCGTTCTCCTTAATGTCAATCTTTTCTGTGATGGTTATCTGCGGATAGGCCTTCTCGAATTCCCGAATAAGCCACGCCAGGCCAGGCAGAAGCCCCAGATCGTCAAGGACAGAAGGTCGCAGGTCCATCTGAATCCTGAGAACTTCCTTGATGACCTGACCGAGATTGGAAGCAGCAGATTCCAGTGACTTACGAATCAGGTTGATTTCGTTCTCTTCCTCACCCATCTCATGAAGGGTTGCTTCAATGCTCAGTTTCACGGCAGCCACGGAGGCCGCAAGGTTATCATGCACATCACTGGAGATTCGTTTCCTTTCCTCTTCCTGTAAAGTCAGAAGCCGTGATGAAAGAAACCTCAGCCTGCCCTCCGATTCACGTAATTCCTCCTCCAGAGCGAACTTCATGACCGCTTCTCCGATAAGCGGGGTTATTGACTCCAGGTGTTGAATATCCTTGGGAGATAACCGTTTTCCCCTCTCATCGGCAAGATGAAGGGCGCCAATTATCTTTTGGCCATTGCGGACTGGAATGACGGCAACAGATCTGAATCCGTTTTGGATACAGACACCCCTGTATCGCGCTTGCTCCTCCTGAGAAAGGCGGCTCACAAAGTCGAACGTATTGCCGCAGCAAAAAGACCCGTCCGTCGTCATCATTGGCGCATCCTGAGGATCAGGTTTCCCCGCAAGGACTCGAAGACATATGCATTGGTCTCTGTTGATCGAAAGCCTGCTCTCCGACTCCAGGAATTCCCGACTGAAGCCTACGGATGACTCGTAAGGGGCAAACCCTTGCTCATTGATCTTCCGGAGACCTGCGCACCGGCAACCACTCCAATTTCGGATCAGGTCTGCCGCCGCTTCAAGATATTCTTTTGCGGTGGACGTTTTTGTGAGTAGCCGTAAGAAAGAGTTGGTAAGGAGAACCTGGTGCTCCGACTCTTTTCGTTCCGTAATGTCGCTGAAAGTGCCCACGACTGACTCAACAATACCATCTGCCCCATGGACGGGGCTTAAGGCATAATCGAAATATCTGA
>CAVSVC010000057.1:0-268803 GCA_963731045.1 uncultured delta proteobacterium
CCTTCCCCCGCGTGTAGAAGTGGATGCCCTCGCGGCCGTAGACGTGGGCATCGCCGAAGAGCGAGCTCTTCCACCCGCCAAACGAGTAGTACGCCATCGGCACGGGAATAGGCACGTTGATGCCGACCATTCCGGCCTGCACCTCGGCCTGAAATCGTCGCGCCGCGCCGCCGTCGTTCGTGAAGATCGCGACGCCATTCGCGAACGCACTCTCGTTGACGAGCCGCAAAGGCCTCGTTGTACGTCGGCACGCGCACGACGCTCAGCACGGGACCGAAAATCTCGTCGGTGTAGATCGTCATCGCGGGCGTGACGCAATCGAAGAGGCAGGGGCCGAGAAAGAACCCGCGTTCGTGCCCCGCCACGCGCAGCGCGCGGCCGTCCTCGAGGAGCTCGGCGCCGGCGGCCTGACCCTGCTCGACGTAGCGAGCGACCCGCGCGTGGTGCTCGCGCGTCACGAGCGGTCCCATGTCGGCGTCCGGTTCGAGTCCTTCCGAGACCTTGAGCTTGCGCAGCCGATCTCGCAGCCGGGGCAACAGCCGATCGGCGACGTCCCCGACCGCGACGAGGACCGAAATCGCCATGCAGCGCTGGCCGGTCGAGCCGTACGCGGCGCTGACCGCCGAATCCGCCGCGAGGTCGAGGTCCGCATCCGGTAGGACGATCATGTGGTTCTTCGCGCCGCCGAGCGCCTGCACGCGCTTGCCGTGCTTGGTGCCGGTCTCGTAGATGTAGCGTGCGATCGGCGTCGACCCGACGAAGCTCACCGCCTGAATGCCTGGATGCGAAAGGAACGCATCGACAGCCACCTTGTCGCCGTGGACGACGCTGAAGACGCCTGGCGGAAGGCCGGCCTCGGCAAAGAGCTCGGCACAGAACTGCGCGGCCGACGGATCCTTCTCCGACGGCTTCAGGATGAAGGCGTTCCCGCACGCGATCGCGAGCGGATACATCCACATCGGCACCATTGCCGGGAAGTTGAACGGCGTGATGCCGGCGACCACGCCGAGCGGCTGACGGATGGAGTAGCTGTCGACGTCGGTCGAGACGTTCTCGGAGAACTCGCCCTTGAGGAGGTGCGGCATCCCGCAGGCGAACTCGATGACCTCGAGCCCGCGGTTGACCTCGCCCATCGCGTCGGAGAGGACCTTGCCGTGCTCGCGGGTGAGCATCTCCGCCAGCTCCCGCTTGTGGCGCTCGACGAGCTCGCGGAAGGCGAACAGGATCCGCGCCCGCGCGGCGAGCGACGTGCGACCCCAGGACCGGGCGGCCTCGGCCGCGGCGGCGACGGCCGCGTCGACGGTGGACGCATCGGCGAAGGCGACGCGCGCGCTCGGTTCGCCACGCGCCGGGTTGTAGACATCGCCCCAGCGGTCGACCGGGCCGTCCCACGGTTTGCCGGCGATCCAGTGGTTGATCGTCCCGAGTTGGGTCTGTGCGGCAGTGGGTCCCATCGTTGTGCTCCTATGCGACCAGCGGCGGGCCGGCCTGGCGCTTGATGAACTGGCCGCGGCCCGTCGCTCCGGTAAACGTGCCGTTGTCGACGATGACCTCGCCGCGCGACAGCACCATCGAAGGCGCGCCGTGGACGACACGACCCTCGTACGGGTTGTAGTCGACGCGCATGTGATGCGTGCTGGCGGACAGCGTCACGGTCTTGTTCGGATCCCAAATCACCAGGTCGCCATCCGATCCGACCGCAATCGTGCCCTTGCGCGGCCACAGCCCGAACATCCGCGCCGGATTCGTCGACACGATCTCGACGAAGCGATGCAGGCCGATGCGCTTCGCGCGGACGCCGCCATCCCAGAGCAGCATCAGCCGCGTCTCGATGCCCGGCGCGCCGTTGGGAATCTTCGAGAAGTCGTCCCGTCCCGACCTGCTTCTGCGGCGGGTCGTTCATGCAGAACGGGCAATGGTCGGTCGACACCACCTGCAGGTTGTACCGCGCGATCCCCTTCCAGAGCACGTCCTGGTGCCACTTCTCGCGCAGCGGCGGCGACATCACGAACTTCGCGCCCTCGAAGCCCTCGCGCTCGTAGTCGTCGTAGGAGAGAAACAGATACTGCGGGCAGGTCTCGGCGTAGGCCGGCAGCCCCATGTCGCGCGCCTGCCTGACCTTCTCGAGCGCGTCGGCGCACGACAGGTGCACGATGTAGACCGGCACGCCGGCCATCTCCGCGAGCGCGATCGCCCGGCCCGTCGCTTCGCCTTCCGCGCGCGTCGGCCGCGTGAGGGCGTGATACTTCGGCGCGCGTCTCGCCCCTGCGCGCAGCGCCTCCTTCACGAGCGTGTCGATGACGCCGCCGTTCTCGGCGTGCATGCAGATCAGCGCCGCCGTTCTCGCGCGTCCGCAGCATCGCCCTGAAGATCGTCGCATCGTCGACCATGAAGACGCCCGGGTAGGCCATGAACAGCTTGAACGACGTGATGCCGTCGTGCCGCACCATGCGATCCATGTCGACCGACGCCTGATCGCTCGAGCTCGCGCACGATCATGTGGAACGCGTAGTCGATGACCGCCTTCCCCTCGGCGCGCTTCATCCAGCCGTCGAACGCCGGATAGAGGCCGCCGCCGAAGTCCTGAATCGCGAAGTCGATCAGCGTCGTCGTTCCGCCATGCGCGGCGGCGATGGTGCCTGTCTCGAAGTCGTCCGCCGACGTCGTGCCCCCGAAGGGCATGTCGAGGTGCGTATGGACGTCCACCCCCCCTGGCATGACGAGCTGTCCCGACGCGTCGATGACCGTCTCGGCCGGAATCGTCAGCCCGCGCCCGATGTAGCGAGATGACGCCCTTGTCGATGTAGAGATCGGCCTCGTACCTGTCCGAAGCGGTGACGATCGTGCCGTTTCTGATGAGCGTCGTGGTCATAGGCGGGCAGACGGCCGGCAGATCGCGAAGACCTCGAAGATGCGAAGACCTCGAAGACGCGATGTCGAGCCCAGTGTGCTTCGCGAGCTTCGCACCTTCGAGGTCTTCGTGGGAAGCCGTCGGCCGTCGAACGGGCTACGAGTCCGCATATCCCTCCTGCTCATAGCCCCCGCGATAATCGGCGGACTCCGGTCGGCGGATCTGGGCGTGGGAGACGACCCGGTCTCTCGCCAGGCCGCGGATGTCGTCGAAGGTCTTCCAGCCGCGGTTGCCGTGCTTGTCGAAGAACTCGCGCGAGCCGTCGAGCAGGCGCTTGATGACGTTCGGGCCCACGGCGTGATCGAGCATCGCGGCGGTGCAGACCTGGACGGTGCCGCAGCCGAGCATGAAGTAGTTGAGGGCGTGGCCGAAGTCGGAGATGCCGCCGATGCCGGAGAACGAGCACTTCGGGAACGCGCGCGTCATCTGCGACATCATGGCGAGCGCCTGCGGCAGGATTGCCGGTCCGCCCAGACCGCCACTCGACACCTGGCCGTCGACGTTCATCTCGAACTCCAGCGTCTCGGGATCGATGAGCGGAATCGACGGGAACGTATTCGACGAGCTCACGGCGTCGCCACCGCCGCGGAACACCGCGCCGGCTTCGACGACGATGTTGCCGGTGGCGGGCGTCAACTTGGCCCATACGGGCACGCGTGCGACGTCCTTCACCACCTGGGTGACGAACGAGCAGAGCGCCTGGTCCTTTCCGATGTTCGAGCCCATGTCGGGCCGATCCATGTGCGGGCAGGAAAGGTTCAGCTCGAGGCCGTCGGCGCCCGCGTCCTGACACGAGGTGGCGAGCGTCCGCCAGTGCTCGAGCTCCTTGTCGTTCCCTGACCCAGCCATGATCGAGGCGACGAGCACGCGCGTCGGGAAGGCCTTCTTGATGCGCTCGATCCGCGGCAGCCACCAGTCGAGCGGCTTGTCCGAGATGAGCTCCCAGTTCCAGGAGGAGTGCAGCACGCCGCCGCGCCCCTTGTTCATCGAGAGGATGCCGGGCTCCGGATGGTAGCGGAGGAACTTTGTCTTGGGCCCGGCCACGTTGGCGACCGGGTGCATGCCAATGGTCTTGGTGACGACACCGCCCCAGCCCGCCTCGAACGCGTTGAGGATGTTGCTCTCCGATTCGGTCGGCGGCGCCGACGCGAGCAGGAAGGGGTTTTCGAAGCGAATCCCCGTGAACGTCACCGAAGAGATCGGCTGCCATGGATAGCCCCTACGGCGAAACGAGGTCTCCGTACGTCTCGGGCCGGCGGTCGCGATAGAACTGCCAGACCGACCGCACTTCTTCGATCATGTCGAGGTTGAGGTCCGCGACGACGACCGCGTCCTTGTCGCGCGGGGCTTCGGCGATGATGCGGCCCCGCGGGTCGCAGAAGTAACTTCTGTCCGTAGAACTCCCCGATATTCCAGGGGGCTTCCGTGCCGACGCGGTTGATCGCGCCCACGAAGTAGCCGTTCGCCACGGCGTGCGCCGGCTGCTCGAGCTTCCAGAGATACTCGAGGAGGCCGGCGACCGTTGCCGACGGGTTGAAGACGATTTCGGCGCCGTTCAGCCCGAGGGCGCGGGCGCCTTCGGGGAAGTGCCGGTCGTAGCAGATGTAGACGCCGACTTTGGCAAAGGCCGTCTCGAACACGGGATAGCCGAGGTTGCCGGGCCGGAAGTAGAACTTCTCCCAGAATCCCGGCTTGCAATGCGGGATGTGCGTCTTCCGGTACCTGCCGAGATACGTGCCGTCGGCGTCGATCACTGCGGCCGTGTTGTAGTAAATGCCCGGCTGCTCTTCCTCGTAAATCGGCGCCACGATGACCATCCGGTGCTTCTTGGCGAGCTTCCGCACGAGCGTGATCGTCGGCCCGTCGGGCACCCGCTCGGTCAGGTGATACCAGCGCGCTTCCTGCTCGGCGCAGAAGTAGGGGCCGGAGAAAAGCTCCTGCAGGCACAGGATCTTCACCTTCTTGCGGGCCGCCTCGCCGATGAGCGTCACGTGGCGGTCGATCATCGCCTTCTTGATCGCCGGGAGCTCTCGATCGGGTCCGAGCACGTTTCGCGTCTGGATGAGTCCGCACCGCACCGTCCGGGCCATACGAACGACTCCTTGGGGGATTCGGCGTGTAGATCGCCAAGTATGCCACGAGGAACGCCTCCTGGCGCTCTCGTCCGCAAAGCTCGTCGGCAAGAGCCGCGTGCTGGATGTCACAAGGGAATGCGGCGGAATGCGCGCAGAAGTATAGTGAAGGGCTCGGGGCAGCGTTGCTGGGAGGCAACGCCCCGTCGACACGCACTACGGTCGGGGCGCCCAACATGTTCGTTTGCGGAGGTTCTGATGGCACTCAAGGAATACAAACCAGGCTCGGCCTTCAATGGCGTGATCGGGCGCACGTTCGACGTGTCCTCACCTGCATGGCCAGAGCCCCTGCGTGCGAAGGGGGGCTCGCCAAACGTGCTCTTCATCGTCCAGGACGACACCGGTTACGGCCAGATGGGCTGCTTCGGCAGCCCAATCAACACCCCGAACATCGATGCGCTCGCCGCTAACGGCCTTCGCTTCGCCAACATGCACACGACGGCGCTGTGCTCGCCGACGCGCTCGTGCATCCTGACCGGGCGCAACCATCATTCGAACGCGATGTCCTGCATCACCGAAGGGTCGACTGGTTATCCCGGCGGCAACGGCAACATCCCGTTCGAGAACGGCATGCTGTCCGAGATCCTGCTGCAGAAGGGCTATAACACGTAGCAACGCCCTCGGCAAGTGGCATCTGACGCCAGCGGATCAGATCTCCGCCGCCGGCCCGTCGATCGGTGGCCGCTCGGCCGCGGCTTCGAGCGCTACTACGGATTCCTCGGAGGCGACACCCACCAGTACCATCCCGAGCTCGTCTACGACAATCACAACGTCGAACCCGAGAAGACACCGGAGGAGGGCTACCACCTCACCGAGGACTTGACCGACAGAGCGATGGCGTTCATCGCCGACTCCAAGCAGGTCGCGCCAAACAAACCTTTCTTCAGCCTGTACTTCTGCCCTGGGGCCGCTCATGCGCCGCACCACGTCGCCAAGGAGTGGGCGGACAAGTACAAGGGACAATTCGATGACGGTTGGGACGCGTACCGTGAAAAGACCTTCAAACGCCAGAAGGAGCTGGGACTCATCCCACAGGATGCCGAGCTCTCGCGCCACGATCCCGACGTACAGGACTGGAACACGCTCTCGGCCGGCGAGAAAAAGCTCTACGCCCGCATGATGGAGGTATTCGCCGGATTCCTGACGCACACCGACTATCACTACGGACGGTTGTTCCAGTTCCTGAGGGACATCGGCGAGTTCGACAACACGCTGATCATGTTCATCTCGGACAACGGCGCCAGCTCCGAGGGCGGACCGAGCGGGTCGGTGAACGAGAACAAGTTCTTCAACAACGTGCCCGACTCGCTCGAGCAGAACCTCGCGATGATCGACGAGCTCGGCGGGCCCAACACGTTCAACCACTACGCGTGGGGCTGGACGTTTGCCGGCAACACGCCGTTCCGCCGCTGGAAGCGTGAGACCTATCGCGGCGGGATCAGCGATCCGTTCATCGTCCACTGGCCGAAGGGCATCAAGGCCAAGGGAGAGGTGCGAACCCAGTACGCGCACGCCATCGACATGGTGCCGACCGTGCTCGAGGCGCTCGGCATCGAGGCGCCCGCCTCGGTCAAGGGTGTGACGCAGTCGCCGATCGAAGGCCACAGCTTTGCGCACGCGTTCGACAAGGCCGACGCGCCCTCGAAGCACATCACGCAGTACTTCGAAATGATGGGACACCGCTCCATCTACCACGACGGCTGGCGCGCGGTGTGTCCGTGGCCGGGAACGTCCTTCAAGGAGGCAGGCATGTTCTTCGGCGCGCCGATCGACAAGGACAAACTGACCGAACTCGACGCGAAGGGCTGGGAGCTCTATCACGTCGACAAGGACTTCGCCGAGAACCACAACCTCGCGTCCACGAACAGGGCAAAGCTGATCGAAATGATCGCGACGTGGTACGTCGAGGCGGGCAAGTACAACGTGCTGCCCGTGGACTCGCGCGGCACGGCACGATTCGCCGATCCGCGGCCGCAGATCGCGCTCGCGCGCACGAGCTACACCTACTATCCGGGCACTCAGATGGTGCCGGTCAATGCCGGTCCCACCGTGCTCAACCGGCCTCACAGCATCATCGCCGATGCGGAGATTCCCAAGGGCGGAGCCGAGGGGGCGCTCCTGTCAGCCGGCGACGTGCAGGGGGGCTTCTCCTTCTACGTGCAGGGCGGGAAGCTCCATTACGTCTACAACTACGTGGGCAGCAATTTCTACCATGTGGAATCGGACGTTCCGGTTCCCGCGGGACGGCACAAGCTCCGCTTCGAGTTCGAGGTGACAGGCGGGACTCCGGGAACTGGACAAGCGCCAGGGATGGCGGGGACCTGTTCGGCGTGCTGTCGGCCGACGATCTGAAAACCCTGACCAGAAAGAAGACGTCCAGCACCGCTGTCGCCCCGAACGAACTGTTCGAAGGAGTCGTTCTCTCCAGGGAAGACTCCAAGAAGTCTTACACGGTCTGGGTTGAGAATCGCAGGGCCGTTCTTCCTTTCTCCGAAGTCGCCTGGGCGCTTCAGATGCGGCCAACACCCACCTTTAAACCTGAAAAAGTGAAGGATCCTTCGGAATTGCTGAAGCCCGGTCAGGTGGTACAGGTGCGAATCAAGGAAGGTCCGAAAAAAGACCAGCCCCTTCTTGTCGCTTTGGATCAGGAACCCCTGGTTCAGGGTGCCCTTCTCTGCCTGGATCCAAGGACGGGATACATCAAAGCAATGATCGGCGGCCGGGATTTCGGAGAAAGTCAGTTCAACCGGGCCCTCCAATCACGAAGGCAGCCCGGCTCCGCCTTCAAGCCGCTCATTTACTCTGCGGCCCTGGAAAAAGGTTACACGCCGTCTTCAATTCTCATGGATTCCCCAGTCGAGTATTCAGACCATGATGGAGGCAACTACTGGGCTCCGAAGAATTACGATAAAGAATTTGTCGGCCCGATTACGTTTCGAAATGCGCTCGCCCATTCCAGAAATGTGGTGACAGTCAAAATTCTTGAAGACATTGGAGTGGGGTTTGCCCTCAAGTTCATCAAGAAGCTCGGGATTGAATCGCCAATCAAGAGGGATCTTTCCATTGCCCTGGGGAGTTCCGGAGTTTCGATGCTCGAGTTGACCTCCGCCTTCGGGGTCTTTGCAGCCGGGGGAGAGAGGATCAAGCCGGTTTTTATCAAAAAGATTGTCACCATGAAGGGAGACGTTCTCGAAGAAAACAATCCTTACGTTGAATTGGAGGAAACGGAGGGAGAAGAGGAAACGCCTCCAGAACCCCCTCCTTCCTCCGCCTTGCCAAGGGAGCAGGTCGTCTCTCCTCAAAATGCGTTTATTATGACCCACCTTCTCCAAGGAGTGGTTGAGCACGGGACAGGCCAGCGGGCGAAAGTTCTCGGAAGACCTGTCGCCGGAAAAACAGGGACCTCCAGCGATTATGGGGACGCATGGTTTATCGGATACAGCCCTTCCGTCCTTGCCTCTGTCTGGGTCGGCTTTGATGACAAGACCTCTCTGGGACGGAGCGAAACCGGATCGCGGGCCGCCCTGCCAATCTGGATCTCCTTTATGGAACGGGCCCTCCGGGAAACCCCGGTGGAGCACTTCAGGCCCCCGGAGGGGATTTCCCTCGTGAAAGTGAACATCGAAACCGGAATCCCCTCCGACGGGAGTTCTCAACAGACCATCCTGGAAGCCTTTGTCGATGGAACTCAACCCTTTGATAGAACAGGACGTG
This sequence comes from uncultured delta proteobacterium, assembly GCA_963731045.1. Taxonomy (GTDB): domain Bacteria; phylum Desulfobacterota; class BSN033; order BSN033; family UBA1163; genus CAVSVC01. The sequence continues at coordinate 8,758 of CAVSVC010000057.1, forward strand.
AGAAAGAAGGGACCGGGTCCGGAACCCCGCTGCGGGCAAAACCGATCCTGTAGCCTCCTGGCCCGCGGGAATCCGGAAACGAGGGAACAGATATGCTGAACGACAGAGATCTGAAGGAAACCCTGTCCCGGTGCAGGACGGTTGCAGTCGTAGGAATATCCCCGCGGGAAGACCGACCCAGTTTCCGGGTGGCGGCCTATCTCCAGTCGAAAGGTTACCGCATCATCCCCGTCCGTCCTGACGGCGATTTCATCCTGGGGGAGAAGGTCTACCGCAGCCTGATGGAAATTCCCGCGGAGATTGAGATCGATGTGGTCGACATCTTTCGAAAGTCGGAAGAGGTCCCTCCCATCGTGGAGGAGGCGCTACAGCGGGGGGCAACGGTCATCTGGATGCAGGAGGGGGTCCTTCACGAGGAAGCCGCCAGGAAAGCGGGACAGGCCGGGAAAAAGGTCTTCATGGACTGCTGCATCAAGAAAGAACACCAGAGGCTCTTCTGAGTTGACGGTTGAGCAAACACGAATACAGATTCACCGCCCGCTCGTAGGACTCGTTTGAGGCACGGAGGTCACAGAGGGGAAGATGTTTTCTGGAGAATCGGGAGACGACGATTCTCCAGAAGATTTCTCGGCTTTCAGCCGGTAATGGCAAGCCTGAGTGCTCCATCGATCAAGCTGATTACAGTTAGGTATTCAGTTCCTGAAGGGCAAAGTCCTTTTATCCAATCGTCGTCTCCCGATTGGATAAAAATAGATTTTCCTCTGTGCTCTCTGTGTCTCCGTGGTAAGGCCCGTATTTTGGACCGAATTGAGATTGAGATCGCGGGACAGGGGTTTCATGTTCCCAGGATGGTTCTTCTCCCGTTATACCGTTCCGTGTCGTACTGAGTCCTGACATCGACCAGGTTCAATTTCCCGGTGGCCTCCTGCAGGGAAACCGCGCCGATCCGTCCGTTTCGGTAGCTCACCATCTTCCCGAAATCCTCTTTCCCGATCAGATCCACCGCTGTGATTCCGAAATAGCGACCCATCCGCCGGTCGTAGGCGCAGGGGGTTCCTCCACGCTGCAAGTGGCTTAACGTAATGCTCCTTGTCTCGATTCCTGTTTCACGGGTGATCTCGTTTGCGAGGGATTCTCCGATGCCCCCAAGGGTTTTGTGGCCGAAGCTGTCAATGACTTCTTCCTTGGCAAACTCGTTGGCTCCGCAGGGCTTGGCTCCCTCGGCGACAACGAGAATATCATACCGGGCGCCCTTTCTTCTTCCCTCCAGGAGAAGCCTGTTGATCCGGTCCATGTCGAAATCGTATTCGGGGATAAGAATGATATAGGCCCCGCTCGACTCGCCTCCCTCCAGGGCCAGCCAGCCGGCGTGCCTTCCCATGGTCTCCACAACGAAGATTCTTCTGTGAGATCCCGCAGTCGTCCTCAGACGATCGATTTCCTCGGTGATCACATTGACCGCCGTTTCGAACCCGAGGGTATAATCCGTCCCGGAAAGATCTTTGTCGATCGTCTTGGGGATTCCAACGACCTGAACCCCTTCAAGGTAGAGTTTGTGGGCCACACCGAGGGTATCCTCACCCCCAATGGCCACCAGGAAATCAATCTCATATCTTCTTAAGTTCTCCAGGACGATCCTGGAACGGAGGTTTTTCGGGTCGTAAGGATTCGTCCGCGATGTCCCGAGCATGGTACCGCCATAACGGTCCCATGTTCTGACCATCTCCTCTGTCAGTGTAAGGATTCTTGCTCCCGGGACATCCTCATCCCCCTCCGGTTGAACCAGCCCCTTCCATCCGTCCCGAATCCCGACCACCTCATACTCGATTTTCCTCGTCTGTTGAAGGCGGTCATCCAGAGCCGTTTTGACCACCCATTTGATTGCCGAATTCAAGCCGGCGCAGTCACCGCCGCCCGTCAAAACGCCGATTCGTCTCCTGTCCATGATTCCTCCGGACCTTTCTTCACACGCAAAAGAAGTTCGGCCTATAGAAGCCTTTTGCAGTACGTAATCCGATCGTTTCCCGGACTGTAATAGTCGGGAACTCTCGCCACCTCTCGAAACCCGTTTCCCTCGTAAAACCTGTGTGTCTTTTCATATGCAGCAATCGAAGAGGTATCCGCGAGGATCATCCGTCCCCCTAATGCCCGGATACCGACTTCCAGAAACTCGATGAGCTTCGAACCGATCCCCAGCCCCTGGGAACCCGGAGCCACTGCAATCCAGTACAGGTCAAAGGTCTTCTCCGTCATGGGAACCGGACCGTAACAGAGATAGCCGAGCGGTTGATCCCCCTCATCCACGACGCACTCAATCGTGTAGTCTCGCTGATCAGGATTCATCAGGACAATATCGATCAATTCCATCGCCACGGTGATCTCTTCCGGAAGAAATGCTCCGGTGGCGGTCAAGATGGCATGAAGCTTCTCCCGATCGCTCAATTTCAAAGACCGTATTTTCATTGGACCCCTTGCGCTCTTGAATGGCCCGTACCCGGATGGGAAAAACCGGCTGAGGTTACGGCTACGAAGCCCGTTTCGTCAGGAAAAGGTTACGTCTATGGTTGGGGAAGCTCGTATCGAAGCTTGGAGAAAGAACCGGCTATCGAGGCTCGTGAAAGGAATCATTTATCGAGCCCTTTGACCGACCGTTGGCCCTGAGCCTGTCGAAGGATGAACGGTTCGCTCAGGACAGGCTTCGTCCCCCAGTTTCGTGCATCGATACAAGCTTCGACACCGATAGCCGTTTGCTGAACCTTTCGACGATACGGGCATCATCACCCTTACCGGTGTGTGGCTACGATTCTCCAGACAACTCCTCAAAAGTATAGAAAATATTACTACAGACCGAAAGGTTTTACAAGGCTCCAAAAGAAGCTGGCAGGATCACATGGAAGCTTTGAGAATCTAACGGGTTATGCGATCTCCGAACCGAATTTCTCCTCCCTGGCCACATTGAGACCTTTCTGTTTCTGGTAATTGAGCAATGAATAGAAATTCTTGTACCCGAACTTTCTACCTACGGCGTTTGTAGAAAGAGAGGTCTTCTTGTAAAACCGCAGCGCCTTGACCAGGTTGTCGCTGCGGATTGTGGCGAACTCTCTCGAAACAGCACCCGCTTCCTTCAGCCGGTTAAGGTGCCAGTGGCAGGTCCAGACATCGATCTTCAGCAGGTGGGCAAGCTGCCTTCGTGTCATGAGATCATCTTTTCTGGCTATGGAGCAGATCTTTCTGCAGACGCCGCACCTCTTGACGGAGTGCTTCCTTGCGACCAGTTTCGGCCTGTCCACTTCGTAACCCAGACTCTTGGCCTTGACCATGATCTCATAAACCCTTTGTTTGGTTATCCCGTATTCCTGGGCGATCTGGGGCATGGTGACAAGAGTCGTGTTGAGCCTGTCGATGATTTCCTTGTCCCTGCTGTTCAACGACTTGAGTGGCCTTCGCCCCCGCTTCAATGCCATGGGTTGTCTCTGTGCCCCGGTCTCTTCTCTATGCTGATATTCGAGAAAAGCAATCTTTATGCCATGCATATTCGGATTCCTAATGTATTGTTTTTGAATACGATTTCTCTAATGCTGCGATAGGGAGGTGCCAAAGATTGCTCACCTGGGCTGAAATGATTAAAAAAGACTCTCCGGGATTTTGGGTGGGTATTGCCCCCCTCTTAAAAGCAAGAGCCTGTCTGCCGCAGGCAGGGGCAAGAGGGGGGTATAAATCTTTTTCGGGATGACCCGACATTAACACCAGGGATCAAAATGAAAGTGCCATTGATTGAATCCATAATGACACGGATCCCAATTGCTGTAGCAGGTGCAAGCCTTTATTTCCTCAGAACTTGTTGGCTTCTTTTCTTTTTTCTTAACGATCTTTTTCACCATAAAGACCACCTCCCTTCAATCAAAATATAATCATTCCAATCAACCAGTGACCAGTTATCAGTTAGTTGAATAGAAAACAGAAGGCAGAAAGCAGTAGGCAGAAAGAGTAATCAGGGACCAATAACCAATGACCAGTGATCAGTAAAAAGAATCTCCCGTATCGGGATTTCATGGTAGAATAGTTGGAATAGGCATGCCTTAAGAAAGTAACTCCTCCTTCCCCCCTCTTAACCTAAGAGGGGCACGTTCCTCCCCTTAAGATAAGGGGAGGATAGGTGGGGTTATGAGCCCTTGTGTCGATAGTCTCTTGACCGGCAAGTGCAGGCGTGAAGAAACCGGTGGACGAATGGAGGGTAGAAGAATGATGACCGATGATCTGTTGAAGACGATGGAAGGGTCAGACGTTGGCGCCGCGGAAACCCTGTTCAAAGAGATGGTCCGCAGGGGAGATAAGGCATGGGACATTCATCTCTCTCTTTTCCCCTTTGTTCAACGGGTGTTGAACCCGCCGTTCATCAATCCCCACCTCCCTAAAATGTACTCCATTTACAGGGAATTGATGCCCTATCTGCAAGAGGCTGAGATTCCTTCTTTTGTCCATATCGAGGTGAATGAATACTCCCGGAGGCCCAAGCTGGAAAACCTCCCCGAGGTCCCTTCCCCCTCCTCCCCGACTTCCTTCGGCGAAATAGAAGCGGCAATCCGTTCAGGAGACAGAAAAGAGACCGCCCTCGCCATGGCCGGGTTTCTGTCTCAGAAAGGGGCCTCCGAACTGGCACGCCGGTTGTTGTTCCTTGGCAGTGGTTATCTGAGCCAATCCCTGGGTCATTCCGTCTCATGCACGGCCTTCATTCTCCTGGAGATGCTGGCACGGCCGCAACAGGATCGATGGCCGGCGTTGACTGTGCTGGCGGACTATTTCTGCAAGGGCCGATTTGACACGCCCCCTGTTCTACGGAAGCTTGCCCCGTTCTCTCCGGACGAAGCCGTCAAGCACCATCTGCCGCGTGCAGTGAGCGGGCAAGGAATCGTAAACCTTCACCACACGATCACTGTCTACGCCATGGAACGGATTCGGCACCTCTTCAATGACAAAGAGTATGGCCATATGGTCGATTCATGGATTGCGTTCCTGGGGGATAAGAAGGCGGAGCCATTCTCCCGGGAAGAACCCGGGGCGAAACCGATTACCTCGTACGACCAGTTTTTCGAGCTCTTTTCCGCCATGGAAGCAAAGCCGCTCGTGGCACGGGCCGGCGGCATGACCGGCACGCAAGAGGGAAGATCGAATCTGGGCCGTTTTCTTGTAAAGGGTTTATGCGACCGGTATCGCGGCAATTACAACCCTCATTGCATCACCGGTCTGGGGGCTGCGTTATGGGTCATCAATCACTTCGGGAATCAACCTGCCCTTGCAACAAAGGCCCTCTTCCAGTATACTGACTTTTTCTTTGACAGTATTCAATCCGGAAACTGAAAAGAACCCGAGCCTGGTGATTGTATCGAGGTCTGTGATGGAAGAAAAAATACGTCTTTACCTGTCCGGTCTGCGGCAGGAAAACCGACCGCCCCGTGGAGGAACTGAAAGAAGGAGCCCTCTTAACCTGCCCTATCTGCAAACTCAAGCTCACCCTCCACGGGCATATGTGGGAAGACGTTCAGAGAGAGATAAAAGGCCTGGCAACAAAGAAATAACAGTACCGGTTACCTCTCTCAGAAGGTATGAAAACATTGCATTGACGCCGTCACTCCGGTGAAAACCGGGGCCGGAATGACGCGAAAAAGAGACGGAATGGTTTTTTTCACACCTTTTCACACGTTACGAGGTTTCCCGCGTCCCCCAAAAGGGGTTGCTCGTTTTCTTCTCCCACGCTGAGATCCCTTCTCTTTTTTTCTCTTCCAGATAATGTTTACGCAGGGCATTCGGCTTCTTGCAGAAATGAATGTCTCCTGAACAAGTTGTCCGGCCACTGTCCAGTTCGCAATAACCGATTCCCCGGCCGAAGGAGTTACTGTCCCCGTTCCCGTAGAAAGAACAGACTCTGAGTATCGACAACCCAATCACCTCCCTTCATCCGAAGAGCCAACCCTGCCGGTATGCCGGAGACGGAGTCTTCACCTCCCGGTCAAAGATCCGTCCCTGCCTGCCCAACAAAAAGGGCCCGTGTCTGGAATGCCACGGGCCCGCAAAATTTCTTCTGCTTCGGCAACCCGGCTGTCCTGACCTCTCAGGACCCGTGGCTTTCCCCGCCTGCTCCATCTCTGGAACCGTGGGCCTCCCGCTGCTGGCAGCGGGCAGGCGTCCCACGATTACTCGTGGTTTGGCTTTATCGGTATTGGTCTTTAATATAATTTGCAATACTAAAAAGCAAATTGGGTGCCAAGAGGGCATGGATAAAGAAAGCCATTGATTTTTAAAGTCTTCTTCAAATCACAGAGGAAGAAAACATACTCACCCTGACCTTTTTTGTCGGGGATAAATGTATTTTGGACTAAAAAGCGACATCCATCTGGTTAATTCTCGGGATCGAAAAATACCTTGAAGGTCGTATCTGTGATCATTCCAATCATGACAACCACCTTTTGAGTGATAAATGACAAACCCTTTGATTTCTTGATTTCCCGTAATTAACTTAAGGTTGAATCCTGATTTGCTCATGAAAATAAGGAAAGCAAGAGAACCACATCTATTGCGGGCTGACCGGAGACGGATTCAATCGTCGGCCTTTCAGGAAAGGAGATATCAAAATGAACCGCCAGTTTTGATGCTTCTCATAGGTTTGATCTTTTCTGTTCCTCAGCAACGAATGCCAGGAAGTCTTGAAAGAGAACCAGATCTCGCTCGGCCTGGCCCATGAGGCTGCCGTCGCAGCCCTTGAACAGTGCCGTAGCGACGGATTTCAGGTGTCGGTCACGGTCGTTGACCGGGCCGGACAGGTCAAGGTGATGATGCGCGACGAGGGAACCGGTCCTCATACGACGGACACGAGCCGGCGCAAAGCCTTCACGTCCCTGACGCTTCGCAGGAGCACGATCGAACTGGCCCGTCGATCGCCACGAATCCGGACTCTGCCGGGCTGAAGGACATTACGGATGTCATTGTCCTGGGGGCGGCCTGCCGATTCAGTCGGGCGGCCAGGTAATCGGCGCAATCGGCGTCAGCGGCGCTCCCGGCGGGGACAGGGACGAAGCCTGCGCCCAGGCGGGTATCAACAGGATTGCCGGCCGATTGTAACCTTCTCGATCGGCTCGTCTCCGTTTTTCACCAACGTCCGGTGGTCCAGAGAGTCTACCGTGGCAGTGAGGGGTCTGCCCATATTTTCATATTCCCCTCTCATCAGATGTGATCAGTATATCCATAATCTTTACTGAATCTTCCAACTTCCGACTGTTACCTCTTCCCCTCCGCGGGGTCGATAAAGAAAAAGAAGGTGGAATCTCCATGGCCGACCGTAGTAAAATGAATTTCTGAAACCTGTAGATCTTCGGGTTGGACGAAAAAGGAGAACGAGATGGAGCCAAATCTGAAGAAGACACCGCTCAACAGGTGGCATCGGGAACACGGGGCACAGATGACCGAGTTTGCAGGATGGGAAATGCCCCTCTCCTACAACCGCGGAATCATCGACGAACATCTGGGAACGCGGAGACACGGGGGGCTCTTCGATATCTCCCACATGGGTCGTTTTTCGATATCCGGAAAAGGCGCTGTTACCTTTCTGCTCCATGTCCTGACGAACAATGTCCTTGCCCTGGATCCCGGTATGGCCCAGTACACGCTCATTCCGGATGAAAAGGGCGGGGCTCTTGACGATGCCTATCTCTACCGGCTCGATGAAGACGACGCCGGCCCCCGGAGTTATCTCCTCGTGGTCAATGCCGCCACAAGAAAGAAGGACTGGGACTGGCTCATGGAACAGAAGAGGAAGTTCCCCGATGTCTCCATTGAGGATAAGACGGAGGCGCTTGGCATGGTCTCTTTGCAGGGGCCTGCGACCAAGGGAGTCTTAGAGAAGGTTCTGAGGCTTCCCGATCCATGGAAAAACCGGTTGAGGACCTCCCGTTTGAATGAAACCTGGGTCATGGTCTCAAGGACGGGTTACACCGGAGAGCCCCTCTGTTTCGAGATCTTCATTCCGGAAGAGAGGCTGGAGTTCTTATGGGAAACGATTCTCACGAAAGGGGAAAAAGAGGGCATCGTTCCGGCAGGACTGGGTGCCAGGGACAGCCTTCGGACGGAGGCAGGTCTTGTCCTTTACGGACACGAATTGGGTCTCGATCCCGAGGGGAAGGAGATCCCCATTTATGCCATGCTCCCCGCAGCAAGAGTGACGGTCAGCTTCTCCCCTTTGAAAGGGGAGTTTATCGGCAGGAAGGCCCTTGAGGCCCAGTTCAAGGAGGTCCTGGCAAGGGAGAACGGTCATCCTCTCCCTCCCATGGAAAAACGTCTGGTCCCCAGGAGTATCATGCCCTTTCACATCACAGGGCAAGGGGTTGCCCGGCGTGGACATGAGGTTCTCGTGGAGGGTAAGGCCGCAGGGCATGTCACCAGCGGAACCATGGTCCCCTATTGGCTCTTCAGCGAAGCCGGCCCTCTTGGAAGACCCGCAGATGAGAAAAGAATGAGGCCGATTGGACTTGCCTACCTCGATTCGGACCTTGAAGAGGGGCAGAGAATCGAGATTCCGTACCGGGGAAAGGGCCTTCAGGGATCGATCGTCAAGAAGAACCTTTCCTCGGAGGCGCCTCCTTACGCCCACCCACTCCTGGTCAAAGAAGTGCTTCCAAGAAAATCCTGCGAAAGGGAGTCTCAAAGAGTTGGCCACCGACCTCATGGCCCGTGCGGTCCGAAACACTCACTGGAGGCAGAAAGAGACTTTCAATCTCATCCCTTCCGAACAGACCCCTTCCCTTCTGGTCAAGCTGTTTTCCATCATGGATCCTTCGGGCCGGTACGCCGAGCACCGCAAGTTCGAGGCCTTTGAGGATAGAGAGGTCTTCTACTATCAGGGAACCAAATGGATCGAGGAGGTAGAGACTCTTCTGATGGAGGAGTTACGGGCGTTTCTCGGATGCGCTGAAATCGAGACGAGGGTCATCAGCGGCCAGATGGCCAACGCAGCTGTCTTCAGCGGGCTCATGGACTATCTCAACCGGCTCTACCGGAAGAGCGATCCCCGCAGGCTGATCAAGGTGGTCAACCACCATCTGACCCGGGGAGGCCATCTCAGTGCCCAATCGATGGGCGCCCTGAGAGACTTTATCGCAGTCGATCCCCTCATGGAGAGGCCGGCTGTGATTGAGTTTCCTGTCCGGGAAGAGGACCCGTACCAGATCGACATCGAAAAAACAAAGGAAGTCCTGGATTGTCACAGACCGGAATTGATCGTTCTCGGAAAGAGCATGATGATCTACCGGGAGCCCGTCAAAGAGCTGGCTCACATGATTTCCGGAATGCAGCCCAAACCGATCCTCCTCTATGACATGGCCCACGTCCTGGGGCTGGCGGGACCGGACTTTCAAGACCCTCTGAGGGAGGGCGCGGATCTCGTGACAAGCTCCACGCATAAGACCTTCTTCGGCTCGCAGCGGGGCATCATCGCCAGCAACATGTCCGAGGGAACGGAGTATGAGGACCTCTGGGAGACCATGACACGCCGCGTCTTTCCGGGAAGCGTGAGCAATCATCATCCGGGGACCCTGCTCGCCCTTCTCATGGCCACCTATGAAATGAACGCTTTTAAGACGGACTATCAGAGGGCGGTCCTCTCCAATGCAAGGGCCTTTGGCCGGGCCTTGAAGGAACGCGGGCTGGCTGTGGAAGGAAACCCCGTCCTCGGATATACGGAGACGCACCAGGTCATCGTGAGGGTGGGCTACGGGAAGGGTCCCGAGCTGGCGAACCGGCTCGAAGAGAATAACGTTCTCGTCAATTTCCAGGGCGCCCCGGACGATGAGGGATTTACAGCCGCCAGTTGTCTCAGGATGGGGGTTCAGGAAATGACACGTTTCGGCATGAGGGAAGAGGATTTCGAGGAATTGGCTGATTTGATCGGTCAGGTGATCCTCCACGGCAGGTCCCTGGCCGCAGAAATCGCTCAGGTCAGAAAACGGTTCATCGAGATGAAATACTGCCTTTCCCTAGAAGAGGCCGCCCCTCTGATTCAGAAACTCTGGGGAGCGCTCTGGTAAGCGAGCCACCGCAGAAGCGCCTTTCTCTCCGGCATGTAGAGCGATACTGGCGAACCGCCGGCAGGGTGTGTTAAAAGTGCAGCAAGACAAAAGATCCTTGGAGGGTGTTGAAAGGAGACAATTCATTGTTGATCGAATCCAAGACCATTGAGAACGATGTGGTAAGTATCTACAGGTCTTCAAAATACCGTGTCATGACCATCATTCCCGTAACCGTTGAACCGATCCTCAACGTCTATCTCCTCAGCCAGGATGAACTTAATACCTTCTTGCAGGGTTACGACAGAAACGCCGAGTTTATTGTCTCCATCGAGCAGGTTGGAGCGATGGCATAGGAAAAAGGAAGGCAATCCTTCAAAAGGGGATCTCCCCCGAACCATGGAAATCGGCAACGGTTTCAGGTTACGGCTACGGTTACGAAGCCCATTTCGATCAAGAAGTGTCCTTCAGAATTCTTTGAATTCCCCTTCCAATGGAATCACCTGTTCCGGTCTGGCATCAGCGAAGTGATGGAAGGCGCCTTCAGTGCCTTTCGTCTTCTCCTTCTTCAGAGGGGCAGGGAGAACTTTTCGAGCGGCGGGAAGGGGCCGACTGTTCAAGGCGGAGCCCTGACCCGCAGATTTCTGTTTGGAACGCTTCACTTTCCGGGAAAACACCTCATCCCCGTTATTTGCTCCACTCACCATGACCACCAGCTCTCCCACAAAGCCTTTCATCTGCTCGGCCTGGGCATTCATCTCCTCGGAGGCCGAGGCCGATTCCTCGGCGTTGGCGGCATTCTGCTGAACCACCTTGTCCATCTCCGCCACGGCCTTGTTGATCTGCTCGATCCCCTGGGCCTGCTCCTGGGAGGCGGCGGCGATCTCGCCGACCAGCTCTCCGACCTTTCGGCGATCCGCCGGCCACCTTCGCAAAGGCCTCGTTGGTCTTGGCCACGATATCCGACCCGTTCTTGATCTTCTTGACCGTCCCTTCGATCAGGTTCGCCGTGTTCTTGGCCGCCTCGGCCGCCCGCATGGCCAGGTTCCTCACCTCGTCGGCCACCACGGCAAACCCGGCCCCGGCCTCTCCGGCCCGGGCCGCTTCCACGGCGGCGTTCAGGGCCAGCAGGTTGGTCTGGAAGGCGATCTCATCGATGGTCTTGATGATCTTGCCGGTCTCCTCGCTGGCCGTAGGAGATCTCCTTCATCGACCCGGTCAATTCGGTCATGGACTGATTGGCCTCATCCACCACCTTGCTCGGTCTCCCCCATCAGGGTATTGGCCTGCTTGGCATTGTCGGCATTCTGCTTGGTCATGGAGGACATCTCTTCCATGGAGGAGGAGGTCTCCTCCAGCCCGGCCGCCTGCTCCGAGGCCCCTTCGGCCAGAGACTGGCTGGCCGAAGAGACCTGCGACGAGGCCGAGGCCACCTGCTCGGCACCTTCGGTCAGACCCTCGATGACCCGGTTGAATGGGCCGGGAAATCGATCGGGCCATCAGATAGGCGATGAACAGACTGCCCAAGGTAATCGCTGCTACGACGCCGAAGATGACGTAAAGCATCTGTGAAACCTCTGCCTGCTACGTCATCGAGGTAGATTCCGGAACCGATGATCCATCCCCATTCCGGAAGCAACTTGACATAGGAGACCTTCGGCACCGGTTTTGAGACGCCGGGCTTAGGCCACAGATAGTCGACGAATCCAGCTCCATCCTTCCTGCAGATCTCTACGCAAGTCGACGAAAAGCCTTTTGCCGTTAGGGTCTTTTTCGTCGGAGATATTCTTGCCATCCATTTCGGGCTTGATCGGATGCATGACCATACGCGGTTCCATATCATTGATCCAGAAATAGTCATCCTTGTCGTAGCGAAGGTTTTTAACGGTTTCCTTTGCCCTTTTCTGGGCTTCTTCCACCGGCAGGCATTTGCCTTAGCCTGCTTCACATGATAGTCCAAGACACCCCAGTCGACTCGACCAGTTCCTTGGTTTTCAAATACTTGGCGTCGTACAGGCTTTTCCTCATCTTCGGAATGATCCACGCGAAAACCAGTGAAAAGCAGACAACGATCGTGACGCCTAAAAGCAGTACCCTTGTGGAAAGCTTAAACTTCTTTAACATCTGAGCTCCCCTTTGTCCTTGATTTGTTGATTTCTCACCAAACACCCCCAGAGGTATTAGCCAGGAATCAAGCTCTTAATGTACTTTTCGACATTTCGGGAACAATGCTTTAGCATGACTTAGTATTGTTGACCTTGATAAATGTCTGCTTAAGTTGAAAAATGGGCTATTACAGGGTAAGTAATGAGTATGAGCTGAACGGTCAGGATTGGTGAGAATCGCTCCTTGCTCCCTTGTTCAAGCGAGGAGAGGTCGATGAGGTCTCTTAACTTATTGAACTTGTGGAGCCGGCGAGTGGAGTTGAACCACCGACCTAGTGATTACGAATCACTTGCTCTACCACTGAGCTACGCCGGCACAACCTGCGGAGACGATGCAGAAAAGAATATTGTTTTTTTAGCATGTTTTGACGGGTTAGTCAATCCGCAAAACCGGAAAATTAATGAACCGCCCCGCAGCACAGCTGAAGGGTATTGCGGCATTTTTTTATAAAATCTGTTGCCGTTCCAGGACGGTGGTTCTGAAACACTTCGCCCAATCCCTGCCGGCCTGCCTTCCCCCGGATTTGACAAAAGGGGTCGAAATCGATTAAGTTTCCAGAAGTTTGCAAGTTCACCGGCTCGTGCCCCTCGACACCGCATGGGGCGAGAGCTTCACTTCCCTGCGGGACCTCACGGCGACGTGAGCCCGAGCATGACCGAGGATGACGTGTTCCCTATTTTGACGAAACGCCACAGAAACGGCCTCTGGTGCTTGGATTGCCTTTCTTGCCGTCGTCTTCTATTTCTTTGTTCCGGATTCCGGTGCGGCAACGATTCGTTCCCAGGCAGTGGTGGCAGTGGAGGCCTCTGACAGGAGAAATCCTCTGCTCAAAAAATCCCAACCTCCTGCTTCCTCCGGCCAGCACGGCAAAGCTGCTAACGGCGATTCTGGCCATCGAGCATCGGCCCCTTTCGAATGTCGTGACCATAAGCAGGAATGCCGCTAAGATCCATCCCTCCAAGGCCGGATTCAGAGAAGGGGATAGGGTGAGCATTGAAGGACTCCTCTACGCCGCCCTCTTGAAATCCGCGAATGACGCTGCAGTCGCCCTTGCGGAAGCCGTGGCCGGGTCAGAAGAGCAATTCGTCCTTCTGATGAATGACAAGGCCCTCTCCATCGGAGCAACCGCCACGAAATTCATAAACGCCACCGGTCTTCCCGGCCCCGATCAGCATATCACGGCCCTGGATTTATCGACGATCATGAGGTACGCAATCAAAAATCCCACGTTCAGGGAGATCGTGGCAACACCTGTGGCCCAAATCTCGACTGAGGCGGGGAAGACCTTTGCTTCTCAAGAGCACGGACAAGCTGTTATGGACGGATCGGGGAGTCATTGGAGGAAAAACAGGGTATACGGACAGCGCAAAGCACTGTTTCGTATGCGCTGCGGAACGAGAGGAAAAGTCGGTGGTTGTGGCTCTTCTCGGGAGTCCGAGCCGGAATACGCTCTGGAGAGAAGCGGAGTCACTGATCAGCGAAGCCTTTGGAAAGATAGCGCCCGAGAGGATCCGGGGAGCCAATCTGAGAAGAGGGTCAGGACTCGCGCCCTCTTCGTTTTGATTTCAGTCTCATACTCGAAGAATCGAGGCGCATGAACCCGGGCAGGCAGGACGGACCATCAGGATGGAAGGTCCTGGTCAGGTGACCGGATTCCGTCATTCAAAAGTTGAATACAACAAGGAGGCCTCTCCCGGACCTTTGCCCTTTGACAGCATTCAATCAACGTAGAGAATTCCTCCCAATTCACCGAGTCCTTTCCGACAAAACCGTTGGCTCCACACCGTCTCGCGGCTTCCCGGTATTCAGCGAGGCTATAACTTGTGAGAATAATAACGGGCGTATTCGGATGATCCCCCTTGATCTTTCTGGTGACTTCAAATCCGTTCAGCCCCGGCAATCTGACGTCCATCAGGACAAGATCGGGGGATCGGTCTTTGGCTTGCATCAACGCATCTTCTCCACTTCCCGCTTCAATCACTTCCATTTCGGGAAATCGGTATGACAACTCGCTCTTGATGACGTATCGAAAGGGAATGTTATCCTCGACAAGCATGGCCTTCAGCATTTCGCCCCGTCCTCCCGGCAAAAAAGAGCATATTACAGAATTTTATGCCATTTCCACTTGAATTTCAAACCGGTGGAGTAACTTTTCAAACGGGCGGACAACGAAGTGAAGATCACCGCCCTACAAGGCGGGGGACTGTCGGAAAAGGGCTGAAGCAAGACCTGCGGCCCTTGGAGAGAAAACTTCGCCCCTTCGGGAACAAGATCAAGCCCTTTTAATGTCTATGGCACCCAATATGAGGCTTGTATCGACAGGAGAGACACCTTTTTATTTGGCGGCCTCTACCGCCAAATGAAAGAACGATTTCTCTGCGTACTTTGCGCCTTTGCGGTGAAAATGCATTCTGGGGCAAGAGCGTCCAGAAACAATGAAGCCCCTCCCCTATTTCTTCAGGACAAGATCAGGAGAAGGGCTATTCCTATTGCTTTGAGAGACCTCCGGCATTGGGAAGTCTCTCGATTCAGTTGAAAGGAACGAACTACCTCTGGGCGATATTTCGCTTCGAAGCCTTTAAAGGATTCAGTTTGAAGGTATCTTCCTTCACTTCCTTTTTGACGTGAGTGGCGAAATTGCAGTTCCCCTTCGTCCACTTCAGTGAAGGCTCGCAATAGGTCTTGCAGAAAGCACCTGTCTCGAACGTCACCACTCGGTCACATCCTTTGCAGGACTCTACGACCGGATAGCATCTTCCGCCGTTGTAGGAACAGCCGCTCTTCTTCATGAAGATACACTCCGTGCCGGGTTTGTTGGATTGGCATACCATGGTTGTCTACCCCCTCTCGTTAAGATTCAACTTTTTGAGTTGCGTGAAATAATTGGGATTTCCGATTTCCAGTGGCTGCCACAAAAAAAAGAGTTACCAGATTTCAGTAACCCCTTTTGGTCTTTCACCAATCGAGATCCCTTATTTAATAGCTATATGTAAGACATCCCCGTTCCATTGTCAAGTCATTTCTCAGAGAAAAAACTCGCTCCATACCAGTCGACCTCGATCAGCGGATCAGATTCCACCCCTTTTTTCCTCCCTATCCCACCGACCGCTTGACAGGGCTCTTAATCTCGGTTATTCGTGACGTAACTCATGATTTATCCAACTTATCCAAACGAACTGAATCCGTCACGGATCACCCGGTCCTTCTCGAAGCGATTGCACTTCACTGCGACCACGGTCCTGCTTTTCTCTTGCTTCTTGCTCTCTTCAGTTGACGGCAGTTCCCGCGTCATCAACGCGCCCTCTCCCCTTCCACACGTCACCGGCTCCATGGAGAAACCGGATTTCTGGGTCAAGAAGATCGTCAACCCTGATCGCGTTCTCATGTCCTCCGTCGAAATCCGGGACATGAACGAAAAGAACCTCAAGAGAGACGATCTCTTTCTCTGCAAGGTCCGGGACCTTAAGGAGGAGTGGAACCGAGAGGAAATCCTGGCCCTTCTGAAAGAGGACTGGCAAGGTTTCGGAGACGGCGAGATCCGATACAACAAAAAAGGAGCGCTTCACGGGGAGGCCTTCTGGTCTAAAATCAGGGCAAACCTCAACGAGGAGACCCTGAAAGAGACAAATCGAATGCTCTGGGGCCTGATTGTCAGGCGAACGAGTATTCGCGTCTTTCCCACAGAGGACTCCTCTTTCAGCGCCCCCGGCGACGATGCCTTCGACCAGTTCCAGCATTCTGCGATAGCTCCGGGCTCTGTTGTCGGAATTTATCATGTCAGCAGGGATGGGACCCGGGCGTATGTCCAGACCTCGTTCATCCGGGGATGGGTCCGGGTGGCTGACCTGGCCGTGGCAAAAGAAAGAAACGACGTCCGCGATTACGAGGAAGCAGCGGAACGCCTGGTGGTGACAGGGAGTTCAGTTCCGGTCTACCGCGATCCTGAAGGCAGAAAAACCCATTTCACGGCGCAAATGGGAACCTCGTTTCCTTTCTTTCCCGTCCCGCAGCTTAAGGAGAACAGCGGGCCATCTTATGTCATCCGGGTCCCGATTCGAGACGCGGATGGACATCTGACATTCGGGAAAGGATACATCCCGAAGACAAAGGACGTGCGAACCGGCTTCCTTGCCTATACCCAGCGGAACGTAGCCCTCCAGGCTTTCAAAATGCTTCACGAGCCCTACGGCTGGGGAGAGTGGTCCGGCGGCAGGGACTGCTCCCGCTTCATCATGGACATCTTCAACACCTTCGGGATTCTGATGCCCCGGAACTCCAGGCTCCAGGCTCAGATCGGCATAGGTCGGGAAGGAATAGAAGGCAGGAGCCTTCAGGAAAAGAAGAAGATGCTGGATGAGACGCCTCCACTCGCAACGACACTTCGACTTCCCGGCCATATCATGCTTTACCTCGGGAGACACCGGAACACGTACTATGTGATCCACAGTCTCTGGGGAGTGCAAAAGACGTCTCAGAAGGGCCCAGTCCTTGAACTCATTGGAAAAGTGGCGGTCTCTGACTTAAGTCTCGGAGAAACCGGGCCGAAAGGGTCTTTACTGGAACGTATTTCAGACATCCGTTACGTCGGAACTGAGACCAGATAAGCCGCTCGAAATCCTGCCGCCAAAAGCCTTTCATTTTCCTTGACAATCGGATGAAAAAGGATAAAATTACTCAACTTGAGCAGGTGGAAAAGGATTGAAAGCGTTGGTCACCGGTGGAACCGGCTTTATCGGAAGCCATTTAGTGGAGGCACTCCTCCGGAAAGGGGCCCACGTTCGTTGCCTGCTGCGGGAATCAAGCGATTCGCGGTGGCTGGCGGGCCTTTCAATAGAAACCTTTCACGGGGATCTCGGTGAGAAGGAGTCCCTGAACGAAGCGGTAAAAGGAATCGATGTGGTTTTCCATCTGGCAGGCGTCACCAAGGCCCTTCATCAAAAGACGTTCTTTGAAGTGAATGCCATAGGCACCGATCACCTCATCCACGCCTGTCTTAAGAGCAATCCCCGGATCGAGAGATTCATCTATCTGTCAAGCCAGGCCGCTGCGGGTCCGTGCCGGAATGAAGGCAAGAAACGGGAAGAGGATCATTGTGAACCTGTCTCATCCTACGGGCAGAGCAAACGCATGGGGGAAGAACTCGCCCTGGTCCATGCCCATGAAATTCCACTGGTGATTCTCAGACCTTCGGCTGTGTACGGACCAAGGGAAAAGGATATCTACAGTTTCTTCAGACTCCTGTCCAACAGAATCAAACCCTGTGTCTCCGGAGGGGATCAACGAATCAGCCTGTGTTATGTTCAGGATGTGGTTCAGGCGCTCTTACTCGCCGCGGAAACCCCGTGCAGCAGTGGTGAGATTTTTTTCCTCTGTGACGGCCGGGGTTACAGACTGGATGAGATGGGTGATATTCTTGCGCAGGCGATGGGAAGGACGGCTTATTGCATCCGGATCCCGGAGTGGATGATCTTTAAAGCCGCTTCTTTTTCGGAGTGTCTCTCCAGACTGACGGGAAAGCCGCCTCTCTTAAGTAAGGGAAAAGTGGAGGAGATGCTCCAGAAGCACTGGGTCTGCGACCATTCAAAAGCAAGAAACCTTCTCGGTTTCAAACCCGAGTTTCCTCTTGAAAGAGGAGCCCGCTTGACGGTGGACTGGTACCGAAGGGAAAAATGGCTCTGAGAGGATAGCGTAAGGCTCTTCTGTTTGAAAACAGGGGCCCATTGTATTATGCTCATACCCTTTGATCGAAGTCCTACTCTCCGGGCGTCAGACCCGGAGGAGGGTTCTTCCGCCTGCGAAGAGAAATCTCGCAGAGGGAGTGAGCAAGAGAAAAGCCAACATAAGGATGAGGTGATCTATGACGGACGTTTTCGAGAAATGCGGGAAAATCATTGAACAAACGCGTTCATTGAAAGAAGGAGGCTACTACTTCTTCTTCAGAAAGCTTGAGTCTCCTCAGGATACAGAGGTTCTGGTCAACGGGAAAAAGGTGATCATGATCGGTTCCAACAATTATCTTGGACTGACGAACCATCCCCGGGTGAAAGAGGCCGCCATCAAGGCCATTGAAAAATTCGGGATCGGCTGCGCAGGGTCACGCTTTCTCAACGGAAACCTGGAAATCCACGAGGAACTGGAGTCAAAACTGGCCCGGTTCTTTCGGAAGGAGGCGGCCCTCGTTTTTGCCACCGGCTACCAGACCAATCTGGGGAGCATCTCCGCCCTGATCGGTCGAACCGATGTGGCCATTATCGACAAATTCGATCATGCCAGTATCATTGACGGCTGCCGTCTCTCGTTCGGGACGGTGAAGAAGTATCGTCACAATGACATGCAGGACCTGGAACGGGTCCTGGATGAGACCAAGAACAAGGGGAAATTGATCATCGTCGACGGTGTCTTCAGTATGGAAGGCGACATCGCGGACCTGCCGGTTATCGTCAAACTGGCCAAAACCTATGGAGCCCGGGTCATGGTCGATGACGCTCATGGCGTAGGGGTCCTTGGAGCGGGGGGACGGGGAACAGCAGAGCATTTCGGCCTGGAAAACGAGGTGGACCTGATCATGGGAACCTACAGCAAATCCCTTGCAGCCATCGGAGGGTTCGTCGCCGGTTCCCGGGAAATCATCGATTTCATCAAGCATGTGGGACGATCCATGATCTTCAGCGCCAGCCTTCCCCCGGTTCTGGTGGCAGCGGTAAGCACAGCCCTCGATATTATCATGGAGCAGCCCGAGCTGAGAACCCAACTCTGGAAAAATACCCGCAAGATGCTGGCGGGATATCATGGTCTCGGATACGACACCGGAACGAGTGAAACGCCGATCGTCCCGATCATCATCAAAGACAGCGTCAAGGTCTATGAAACCTGCAGGCTTCTCTTCGAGAAAGGAGTCTTTGTCAATCCGGTTGTCAGTCCCGCCGTCCCCCCGGGGAGAGAACTTCTGCGAACCAGTTACATGGCCACCCACACAGACGCACAACTGGATAAGGTCCTGACCGCGTTCGAAAAGGTGGGGAAGGAACTCGGGCTGATCTGAGGGAAACCGCGTGTCGATCAAACCAGGGCTATCGGTTACGGAGATCGAAAACGACCGGGACCTTCTCGCCTTCATCCGCTTCCCATTTCGGATCTACCGGGACGACCCGTATTGGGTGCCGCCTCTCGTCAAAGATCAGATCGCCAAATTCAGCCCCCTTCACCCGTTTCTTTCCCATTCGAAGATCGTCCTTTTCCTGGCCAGAAGGGACGGAGAAATCGTCGGCAGGATCGCGGGCATCATCGACCGTCACTTCGTGGAGTTTCAACAGGAGAAGACGGGGTTCTTCGGGTTCTTTGAATCCGTCCCCGAAGCCGACGTGGCCCAGGCGCTTTTCTCCGCAGTCCGGGATTGGCTTAAGAAAAACGGGATGGGTAAGATGATGGGGCCCATGAACCCTTCCACCAACGATGAATGCGCTGTGCTGATCGACGGATTCGACTCGTCCCCCTGTCTGATGATGCCGTATAACCCCCGTTACTATCCTGCCCTCGTAGAAGGGGCGGGATTGCGGAAATCGATGGACCTCTACGCCTACTGGCTTTCCGAATCTTCTTTTTCCAGAGACCGGCTGTTCAGAATCATCGAAAGGATTGCCGGGAAAGAATCCCGTCTCCGGATTCGCTCCATGGACATGGGCCATTTTCAGCGAGATCTTCAAATTGTCAAAGAGATCTACAATCAGGCGTGGAGCAAAAACTGGGGGTTCGTTCCCCTGACCGACGGCGAGATCGATCAGCTGGCAAAGGACCTGAAGCCTCTCGTCGTCCCGGACCTCGTGCTCTTTGCCTACTGGGAGGAGGAACCCGTCGGTTTCTCCGTGGCTTTGCCGGATTACAATGTCGTGCTCAAGCACCTGAACGGAAAACTGGGAATCCTCGGCTATCCCAAATTCTTTTACTATTCCAGGAAGATCAGGACGCTCCGGGTGATGCTCCTCGGAGTAAAACAGGCCTTCCGGCAGCGGGGCGTGGAAGGCCTTATGATCATGGAGACATTCAAGAAGGGAATCGCCAGTGGTTACCCGCAGGCGGAATGTTCCTGGGTTCTCGAAAACAATCCACTCATGCAGAAAGGGATTGAAAAGATCGGGGGAAGACGCTACAAGACGTACCGGGTTTATGAGACGCCTCTATAATAACCCGTTCTGAATTTCAGATTGCAGATTTTAGATTTCAGATTGAAAAAGGTCGGAAACCCGGGATCCCGGAATTGCGCAACAGGGGCGTTTTTCAGCAGCCTGCTACTTCCGTCCGGTCCACCACCGGTACAGTCGGGGACCGAGGGAGACGCAAGCCACAGCCAGCGCCGCCCCCGCAAAAAGATCAACGACATAGTGATACCTGAGGTAAATCGTTGAAAGGATGAGGCCGGTGATAACCGGGATCAACAGATAAAAAAGAAGCCTCTGGTAGCGGGCGGAGAGAAAGAGTACGGTGAGGGCGATCTGCGTATGCCCGCTGGGCATGCAATCCCTCTTGTTGTGTTCCAGACCGTTCAAGACATCTCTGACGAAATCGGTGATGAAGCTTCCCTCCAGGGGAACGGATTGGAGGTGGGTCATCGTGAATCGGGGACCGATCGCAGGAAAAAGGATATACCCCACAAACGAAACATAGTAGCTCAGGGCCAGGATAAAGAGCGACATGTTCAGCGCTTCCATCCGGTTTCTCCAGTAAAGGACCGCAACCAGAGCGACCGGGAAGAAGTAGTAGCTTAGATAGGCAAGCGACAGGAGATCGGTAAGCCAGGGCACGATCCACCTTTCCATCCACAGATTGGGGTGTACCCCGAAGATGAAAAGATCGATCCGGATCAGGCAGGGATCGACATCCGCCCCAAGATACTGGATGAGATTGCCCAGGGATTCATAGATGGCGATGACGAAGAAGATCGGGGAAAAAAGGTAGAAATAGGTGCTGACCTTTCCCCCTCTTCTGTAGTAACATAGCGTGATGACGGCAAGAATACCGAGCAGGCCTGAGTAGTAGAGAAGCTGAGTGGGCCAGGCGGGGATTTTCTTGAGCGAAAAGAGGGTCAGGAGCATCAACCCCAGGACAAAGAGAACGGTCAGTGCATGAAAGGGGGCAAGACGTTTCATCGATCGAAGAAGATGGCCCGGTCCGTTGCCTGCGTCCGTCATTGAAGCTCCAATCGCCCTCAGACAAGAAAGGTCGTTCGTTCAGTTCGAGCAACTATATACTGCAACCCCGGACAAAAAGCAAGCACCGGACCCCGGGAATTTTTTTCCCCGCATGAATCGGGGACACGACACACAAGATGAAGGAGACACGGAAATGCGCTATTCCCAGTACCTGCTTCCCACACTGAAAGAAGTTCCTTCGGAGGCCGAAGTTCCGAGCCATCAACTTATGTTCCGGGCGGGGATGATTCGAAAGCTGACCTCCGGGATCTACTCTTATCTTCCATTCGGTCTTCGGACCCTCCGGAAAGTCGAGGCCATCGTACGGGAGGAGATGAACCGGGCCGGCGCGATTGAAGTCCTGCTTCCCTTTGTTCAGCCTGCCGAACTCTGGCAGGAGAGCCGGCGTTGGGACGAATACGGGAAAGAACTGGCGAGATTCAGGGATCGCCACAACCGCGACTGCTGTCTCGGTCCCACCCACGAAGAAGTGATCACGGACCTTGCCAGAAAAGAGATCCGGTCCTACCGGCAGATGCCTGTCAATCTCTATCAGATCCAGACGAAATTCAGGGATGAGATCCGTCCCCGGTTCGGCGTGATGCGGGCCAGGGAATTTATCATGAAGGATGCCTACAGTTTCGATGCCCGCGAGGAAGGGCTGGATGAAAGCTACCGGAAAATGGTGGAGGCCTATCAGCGCATCTTCAACCGGTGCGGCCTGAAGTATAAAGTGGTGGAAGCGGACTCGGGCCTGATCGGCGGTTCCTACTCTCACGAATTCATGGTTCTGGCTGAGACGGGAGAGGAGACCATCGTAAGCTGCACGGCCTGCTCCTATGCCGCCAACATCGAAAGAGCGGAATTCAGGAGAAGGGAGGCGGAGACCCGGCCCTTGGCCGGCCCTGCCCTGAACCCCGCGGAAAGAGTGTTAACCCCCGGGATGAAAACGGTCGAAGAGGTCACCCGTTTCCTTCAGGTTTCACCCCGGACGCTGGTGAAAACGCTCATCTTCGAAACCGGCAGAGGATCGGTTGCCGTCTTGATCCGGGGAGACCATGAGATGAGCGTAAAGAAGCTGGCGGCCATTCTGAACACGGAGACGGTTCAGCTTGCCGAAGAGAAAGAGTTGGAAGAAGTCACCCATGCTCCGAAAGGGTTTGCCGGCCCTGTGGGGCTGTCGATTCCCATCTTTGCCGACCTTGATCTCAAAGGGATGATCGATTTCGTCACCGGGGCCAACGAGAACGATGCCCACCTCATTCACGTCCATCTGGAAAGAGACTTCACGGTCCATCAGTTTGCCGACCTCCGGGCCTTTGCCCCGGGCGACCTCTGCCCCCTCTGCGGGTGCGAGACTCAAACCGATAAGGGTATTGAAGTCGGGCACACGTTCAAGCTCGGGACAAAATACAGTAAGGCCATGGGAGCGACCTTTGTGGACCGGGACGGAACAGAGAAAGAGTTCGTCATGGGGTGTTACGGAATCGGCGTAGGAAGAACGGTAGCGGCAGCAATCGAACAGTCTTATGATCAGAACGGCATCATCTTTCCGATGGCCATGGCTCCTTTTCAGGTCCTCCTTCTCCCGGTGAATGTGAAGATGGACCTCCTGAGAGAAACCGCGGAGCAACTCTATCAGGAATTGCAGGACAGGGGGCCTCGACGTTTTCTATGATGACCGGGATGAAGCTCCCGGGGTCAAGTTCAAGGATGCCGATCTCATTGGAATTCCCACTCAGGGTGACCCTGGGAGAAAAGAACCTTAAAAAAGGCCTGATTGAGATTCGAAAAAGAAGAACGGGGGAGACGATCCTGGTTAAAAGGGAGGAGGCCGTCACCCGTATCCAGGAACTGGTTGCCTTGGAATTGGAAGAGTCGTCTGGATGAGCCGGCTCTGATCGAAAGTGAAGGCCTCGTCCCATGGTAACGGTAACGACGCCCGTATCGTCATTCGGTTACGTTCTTGGTGCGGAAGCCTTCGACCGTAAACCGCTGCCCTTCACCGAAACGGGCTTCGTAACCGTCACCCTAACCAACTGCTCACGGTTCGGTCTGCTGCAGGAGGGAAAACCCTCGGACATGGGGCAGGATGGACTGTCACGAATTACCCATTGACAGGCGCTATCCGGTCTATATATGATAGGCTATCGTCTCTGAGGAGTCATCTCCGTGATCCCGCTGACAATCAAGGACCCGAAGGAACGGATCATCTTTGCCCTGGACGTAGACCACTTTTCAGAGGCCCAGCAGTGGGTCAATCTTCTCAGGGGCCGGGTGGGAATGTTCAAGGTGGGCAAGCAGCTCTTCACGCACGCGGGCCCGAAGGTCGTGGACATGATCCGGCAGAAGGGCGAAAAGGTCTTTCTCGACCTCAAGTTCCATGACATCCCGAACACGGTTGCCAAAGCAGGGGAAGAGGCCACCAAGCTGAATGTGTCCATCTTTGACCTCCACGCCCTCGGAGGCCTCGAAATGATGAAACGGGCCGCGGAGTCCTCCCGGTCCTCGGCAAAAGACCTCGGGATCCCGAAACCCCTCATCCTCGCGGTGACGATCCTGACGAGCATGAGCGAAGAGACGTTGAACGAGGTCGGAATTCAAGGTCCTGTTGCGGAGGAGGTCGCACGCCTCGCCTCCCTTTCGATGAAGGCCGGGATCGATGGGGTGGTCGCGTCCCCTCAGGAAATCGGGATCATCCGAAAGACCTGCGGAAAGGATTTTCTGATTGTCACCCCCGGGATCCGTTCTCCTTCTTCGAAGAAAGACGATCAGATGAGAACCCTGTCTCCGAAAGAAGCGATTTCGGCAGGGGCCGATCTGATGGTCATCGGCCGGCCGATCCGGGAGGCGAAAGATCCGGTGGAAGCGGTCCGGAAGATCATCGAAGATATCTCGTAGACGCGACAGAGTCAGGTTGCCTGGAGTTGCAACGGATACGAAGTTCACCACTCGAATCGCAGGAACTCGCTTCGAGGCATCAGAGATTTCAGAGGTGGAGATAATTTCTGGAGAATCGAGGCAGAACCGCTCCTTACACGAAAGTTTGCCAGAGTACTCCTCGAGCTTGGATGAACGACGGGTACTCCTCTGAGTATCTCAGTGTCTCTATGGTGAGAATCCTTTTTTGGACATTTCGTCATTGATCTTTTGTGATTGTTTCGTATTTCGATATTCGTGCTTCGAATTTCCAATGATATGATGGACCAGATCCTCTACGGAATTCACCCGGTGAGAGAAGGTTTGAAATCTTCCCGCCTGCGGTTCCAGAAAATTTTGATCGGCGCGCAAAGCCCCATCCCTGCTTCTCCAATCCATTGTCGATTTGGCCCATCAGAAACAAATTCCCGTTCGTCCCGACCGGAAAAGAGATGATGGATCGTCTGACAAGTGGGGGGGTTCACCAGGATATTGTTGGCATCCTGAAGGAAGCGCCCTCCCCTTATGCCGATCTGGCGCAGGTCCTGGCAGCAAAAACGACGGAGGAAAGAGGTCTCTTTCTCATCCTGGACGGAATTCAGGATCCGCAGAATCTCGGTTCCCTGATTCGCACCGCCCTGGGAAGCGGTGTTCAGGGATTGATCCTTCCGAAAGACAGGGCCGTTGGGATCACCCCGGTTGTGATGAAAGCCTCAGCAGGGGCAGCCGTGCATCTGCCCATCGCCAGAGTGGTCAACGTCGCATCAACGATCGATCACCTGAAAAAAGAAGGCATCTGGGTTTATGGAGCAGCCGGAGAAGCGAAGGAGCTGATCTACGATCTCGATCTGAAGACGGACGTGGCGATCGTCATCGGCTCGGAGGGCAAAGGAATCCGTCCCCTGGTGAAGAAGAAATGCGACCGTCTCTTTTCAATTCCGATGAAAGGGCCCCTCTCCTCTTTCAACGCCGCGGTCTCAGGGGGAATGATCCTGTACGAAGTGATGCGTCAACGTGATCTGAAAGAAGCTTCGTCCCACGAAACCGCAATCCATGCAACAGGAGAAGCTGAATGCTCACCCTTCTCAGACCGGGCCAGGGATCTCTGGAGATAGAATTCCTCTTTGTAGACTTCGAAGGCACTCTGGCTTCCGACGGTCGAATTCACCCGAAGGCAAAAGACAAGATCAACCTGCTTTCCAAGAGAATCAGGATCCATGTTTTTGTAAAAAGCGGTCAAGCGTTGCCGGAGAAGACCTTCCGAAACGTGAAGGCCGAAATTGTTTATCTCACGGAGGAAACGTCCTCAAAGCAGAAGAACGACTGGTTGGAGAAACATGGGCCGGGCCGGATCGTCGCCATTGGAAACGGAGTGGATGATGTTCGGGTCATTGAAGAAGCGGGATTCGGGATCTGCGTCATCGGGAAAGAAGGTGCCTCAGGAGAGGCGGTCCAAAAGGCGGATCTCGTGGTGATGAGTATTCTGGATGCCTTCGATTTTCTGTTGAAGCCCCTTCGCCAGAAAGCCACTCTGGGAAGATAAAGAGCAATGGACAATCGGAGATAGGTCAGAGGCAAGAGGCAAGAGGAAAAATCAGGTTAAGGTTGAGGTTGCAAGATCCATGATCTCACTGACACTGACACGATTCCCTTATTCCTAAGGGGCAGTAGGCTGGACACTCCTTATTGAACATTGTCCATTGAAAATTGCGCATTGGGTGTTGGAATGTTCCCGTACTATTTCATCCGGTTTAGCGGCCCTTTGCTCCTCATCCTGGTGGGGCTGAAGATCCTGTCCGGTTATGCCCTGACAGGGAAGACAGGCGGGGGGACCTGGCTTTCAGGACTTCACCAAAACCGGCCCCTCGATCTTCTCCTTCTCTTTCTCTTTATCTTCCATGCCCTTTACGGACTTCGCCTGTTTCTGATCGACCTCGGCATGATCAAACAGGAAAGAATTTTATTCTGGGTATTTACCGCGGGAAGCGTGGGATTGTTTCTCTTGTCCTACGTACTTCTTCTTCTGATGGAACTGCTGTCTCATGATGTCCTGGTCGTTGGCGGGGGGCTCGCCGGTCTGAGAGCCGCCATCGAGGCCAAGAAAGCCGGTCTCGATGTGGCTGTTCTCATCCCAAGTCCATCCCCTTCGCTCCCATTCCGTCGCAGCCCAGGGCGGTGTCAATGCCGCCCTCGGAAATGCCCCCACACCCACGAAAGACTCCTGGGAGAACCACGCTTTCGACACGATCAAGGGAAGCGATTACCTGGCGGATCAAGACGCGGTCGAGGTGATGTGCCGCGAAGGAATCGAGCAGGTGCTTCAGATGGAGCACTGGGGAACCTTATTCTCCCGCGGCCCGGAAGGTCGAATCGCCCAGAGACCTTTCGGGGGAGCGGATTTTCCAAGGACCTGCTATGCGGCCGACAGGACCGGCCATAACCTCCTCCATACTCTTTTCGAGCAGGTGACGGGTCTCCGGATCTCCCTCTATGAGGAATGGTACGCCCTTTCGCTGGTGGTCATGGACGGCGTCTGTCTCGGTCTTCTGGCCTTCGATTTTCTTCAGGGGAGACTCGTTCCCATTCAGACCAAAGCACTTATCCTCGCCACAGGAGGCTATGGCCGAATCTATCTCCGGTCCACCAACGCCGTGATCAATACGGGAAGCGGCTGCTATCTGGCTTACCAGGCCGGTCTTCCCCTTGAAGATATGGAGTTTGTACAGTTTCATCCCACCAGCCTCCACGGGACGAATATTCTGATCACGGAGGCCGCCCGCGGGGAAGGAGGATATCTTCTGAATTCGAAGGGAGAACGGTTTATGGACCGTTATGCCCCGAAGCTCATGGAACTGGGCCCCCGCGATATCGTGGCCCGCTCCATTCAGACTGAAATCGATCAGGGAAGAGGGTTCGACGGCGGTTATGTTCATCTCGACCTGCGTCACCTGGGACGGGAAAAGATTCTCGACCGCCTTCCCGGGATTCGCCGGATCGCTTTGGACTTCGCGGGCATGGATCCCATCCTCAAGCCGATTCCTGTCCAGCCCGCCCAGCACTACTCGATGGGCGGCATCCCGACCGGTCTCGATGGGGAAACCCTCTTCCATGGTCTTTTCGCCGCAGGAGAATGCGCATGCGTGAGTGTCCACGGTGCCAACCGGCTTGGGGGAAATTCCCTGCTGGAAACCCTCGTATTCGGGGCAAGGGCAGGAAGGAAGGCTGCCCAGGTCGCCAAAACGACAAAGGGCGGCAACGCTGAGACGGTTTTTCAGAATCGTTTGAAAGAGGTTCGTTCCGCTCTCCAGAGGATGCAGGGGCAACAGACCGAGATCCCGTGCTACAGGTTGAGAGATGAGATGAAAGGCGTCATGATGTCCTATGTGGGACTTTTCAGAAACGAAAAAGACCTTCTTTCGGCCGCAGGGAGAATCAAGGACTTGAAGGAGAACCTGAAGCAAGGTCGGAATCCAGCAGAAGGAACTGGCCTTCAATTACGAACTGATCCGCCTCTTTGAGCTGGAAGGAATGGTCCATCTGGCTGAGGTCATTACAAAAGGAGCGCTCACGAGGCTGGAAAGCCGGGGATCCCATTTCAGGGTGGACTATCCCCGAAGGGATGATCTGAACTGGCTTCGCCACACCCTCGCCAGGCGGACCCCTGAGGGACCGAGTCTCGACCTGAAGGAGGTCAAGATCACCTCTTATCCTCCCCAGGAGAGAACGTATTAGCAGGCTGCTGAAAAACGCCCCTGACTGCAGCAGGCAGGGCATCTGCCGCGCGTCATCCGGCCCGCTGCACCATCTCGCGGGCGTGCCAGGAATGGAGGTAGAGGATGTCCCGTGATCTCCTGATCCTCAGCATCAAACGTTTTCAGAAAGAGAAAAGCCGGCCGCACTGGATCGAGACATTCCAGGTTGAGTCCAGAACGGGCATGAACCTTCTGGAGGCACTGCTCCGGATCCAGGACCAGAATGATCCGACCCTCGCCTTCCGCTATTCCTGCAGGGGAGCCGTATGCGGCTCCTGTGCAATGAAGGTCAACGGGAAACCAGTCCTGGCCTGCCGTACCCAGGTAGCCTCCCTGTTGGAGAAACCTGTCCTGGTGGAGCCCCTTCCCTTCTTTCCGGTGATACGAGATCTTGTCGTCGATCTGTCCGCCTTCTTCGAGCAGTACAGGAAAATCGAACCCTTTCTCCACGAAAAACCGGTGCCCGTTGATTCCGAATACAGAATGGACGAAAAGGAAAGAAAGGCGATCGACCCTTTTATTCAGTGTATCCTTTGCGGGCTCTGTTTCGGAGTTTGCCCCGCCTTCCAGAGGAATCAGCGATTTCTTGGCCCTGCCATGCTCGCAAAGGCGTATCGTTTCCTCCTTGATTCCCGGGACACACGGAAGCAGGAAATTCTGAAGACCGTTAACGGTCAGTCCGGGGTCTGGGGGTGCAACACAGTCTTCCGGTGTGTGAAGGTGTGCCCTAAGGAGGTCCCCCCTACGGCCGCGATTCTGGCAATGAGGTGGATGATCCTCAAATCCAGGATCTTCAAGTGCCGGGATTGACCGGCACGTCCCTTCCAGCCACCGGTCCCGGCCGAGGGCGGCGAGCTTCATTTTCTGCCTCATCGGGAAAATAGGGCGGCAAGACCTCCCGCCTCCTCACCCTCCCCGATCCCGCTTGTTCTTCATGAGCGGTACGAACCGTTGATCTTCACATAGTTGATGGAAAGATCGGTGGTAAAGACGGAGAAATCGGTCCGTCCAAGGTGAAGATCCACCGTCACCCTGAATGAACTCTTCTTGATGACCTGGCTTGCGCGGGCCTCCATGGATCCGCTGACGCCCATGCCGTTCTTCACGATCGGGCACTTGTCGAAGAAAACATCCACCCGGTCCGGATTCAATTGAGCCCCGGAGTATCCCAGGGCACAGAGGATTCTTCCCCAGTTGGCATCTTCCCCGAAGAAAGCGGTCTTCACCAGCGGGGAGTGGGCGATCGCGTAGGCGGCTCTCTGAGCGTCCTCTCTGTTTCGCGCGCCTTTGACCATCACTTCAATGAACTTGGTCGCCCCTTCCCCATCCTTGATCACATTCCTGGCCAGCCCCTCGCAGAGTTCCCCCAGCATCGACTGAAAGGCCTTTGCATCGGCATCCATCCGGGACAGACAGGAATGGCCCGCCCTTCCATTGGCCAGGAGCAAAACCGTGTCATTCGTACTCGTCTCCCCGTCCACCGAGATGCGGTTGAAGGACCGCTCCGCAGCCTCCGCCAGCATCCTCTGGAGGAGGGGGGCTTTGATATCGGCGTCGGTAACAAGAAAGGAAAGCATCGTGGCCATGTTCGGACGGATCATGCCCGCCCCCTTGACCATCCCGCAGAGTTTGACGGTCTTCCCTTTGATCCGGCAGGTCGATACCTCCACCTTCGGAAAGGTATCCGTCGTCATGATCGCTTCCACCGTTTCCATCCAACCCTCCGGCGAGAGTCCGGCGACCAGTGACGGAATCCCCTCTTCGACCTTCTTCACCGGAAGAGGGGTTCCAATCACCCCTGTGGAAGAGACAAAGACCAGCCTCTCATCGATGCCCAGACTCTTGGCCACCACCGGAAGATACCGCCAGGGCATCCCGCAGCCCCTGTTTTCCGGTACAGGCATTGGCATTTCCGCTGTTGACGACGACGGCCTGACAGACCCCTTTCCCGATCCGTTCCATATCGATCAGAACGGGCGCCGCCTTCACCCGGTTCGTGGTGAAGAGCCCGGCCACCCGGGCAGGGACTTCGGAGTAGATCAGGCCCAGGTCTCTCTTGCCCTCTTTCTTGATCCCGGCTGAGACCCCTGAGAAAAGAAACCCATTCACTCTGAAATCGATCGGCTTCATGTTCTCTCCTCACTCACATCATGGCCTGTCTCTTCTTCCCTCGGAAGACAGCATTTCTTGTACTTCTTCCCGCTTCCGCACGGACAGGGATCGTTGCGGCCCACCTTCTTCCCGTCCCGCCGGACGGTCACCCCTTTTCCGGCCTCGGTCTCTCCTCCCCGGGTGTACCCTGCGTTCTCTCCCCGGCTCATCACAAAGTTCTGCTTTCGTTCAACCTTCACCTCTTTCGCGTCCTGTTCTTTGGCGATCTGAACGGCAAAAAGCTTTTCCACCGTATCCTTCTTGATCCGATCGAGCATTTCGATGAACATCTGATAGGCTTCTTTCTGATACTCGATACGGGGATCCTTCTGCCCATACCCTCTCAGCCCGATCCCTTCTTTGAGCTGATCGACCGCAAGAAGATGGTCTTTCCAGTGGTGGTCCACGGCCTGGAGCATGACCACCTTCTCCAGATAACGAAGCACGCCCTCTCCGAATTCCTCTTCTCTCTTCCGGTAGACTTCTTTCGCTTTTTCAACCACCTGTTCCATGAGACGTTCCCGATTCAGACCGTCCGCTTCCATCCTTCGATATGTCCCATCTGAATAAGAACTGCTGATAGAGAGCGTCCTGAAGACCTTTCAGGTCCCAGTCCTCCGGATGGACCTTCTCATCTGCATAGACGTCGATGAGTCCTTCGGCCTGTTCCTCAATCATCTCAATGACCGAATCCCTGAGACTCTCACTGGACAGGACGTCCCTGCGCTGGGTATAGATCACCTCCCGCTGTTGGTTCATGACGTTGTCGTATTCGAGAAGGTGTTTCCGGATTTCGAAGTTGCGGGCCTCCAGGTTTCTCTGGGCCCTCTCGATGGCATTGCTGACGAGTTTGTGCTCGATCGGCTGATCCTCTTCCATTCCCAGCCGGTCCATGATGCCGGAGATTCGCTCCGCACCGAAGATTCTCAGGAGGTCGTCCTCCAGAGAGAGGTAGAACCTGGAGGATCCGGGATCTCCCTGCCGGCCTGCCCGTCCCTCTCAACTGGTTGTCGATCCGCCGCGCCTCATGACGCTCGGTTCCCAGAACGTGAAGGCCCCCCAGCTGCACAACCTTTTCTTTCTCCTTTTGAACGGTGGGAAGGGCCTTTTCAAAGGCCTTTCGGTAGGCCTCCTCGTCGGCTCCCTCCTCCATCATGCTTCTGGCCAGAAACTTCGGATTTCCTCCGAGCAGGATATCCGTTCCTCGGCCCGCCATATTCGTCGAGATCGTCACGGCCCCCGCTCTCCCTGCCTGGGCGATGATTTCCGCCTCCCTCTCATGGTGCTTGGCATTCAGGATATTGTGGGGAATCCCCTTTCTTTTCAGGTGACTGCTCAGTTTCTCGGATTTCTCGATGGAGATGGTCCCCACCAGAACGGGTCGACCCGCTTTGTAAAGTTCCTCAATCTCATGGACGACGGCACGAAATTTCTCCTCCTCCGTTTTGTAGATGACATCGGGATAGTTGGCCCGGATCAGAGGCATATTGGTCGGAATCACAATCACATCCAGGTTGTAGATCTTTCTGAACTCCGCAGCTTCCGTATCCGCCGTTCCCGTCATCCCGGACAGTTTCTTGTACATTCTGAAGTAGTTCTGGAAGGTGATCGTGGCCAGAGTCTGGTTCTCGTTCTCAATCCGCACGTTCTCCTTTGCCTCCACGGCCTGATGGAGCCCATCGCTCCACCTTCGACCGGGCATCAGTCTTCCCGTGAACTCATCGACGATGATCACCTCGCCGTCTTTGACGACGTAGTCCACATCCCTTTTAAAGAGCGTATAGGCCCTCAAAGCCTGATTGACGTGGTGAAGGGTTTCGATGTTTCTGGGATCGTAGAGGTTTTCCATGTGAAGCAGTTTTTCCACATGGGCCACTCCTTCTTCCGTCAGGAAAGCGGTATGACTCTTCTCCTCAATCTGATAATCCTTCTCCCGGTGGAGCTGAGGGACGACCCGGTTGATCTTGTAGTATTTGTCCGTGGATTCCTCTGCGGGCCCCGAGATGATGAGCGGCGTCCGCGCCTCATCGATGAGGATGCTGTCCACCTCGTCGACCACCGCGTAATTCAGTTCCCTCTGAACATAGTCCTCGATGGCGAACTTCATGTTGTCTCGAAGATAATCAAACCCGAATTCATTATTGGTTCCGTAGGTAATGTCACAGCCATAGGCTTCCTTCCGCTGTCGATCGTTCAATTCGTGGAGAATGACCCCGACGGAAAGCCCGAGAAACCGGTAGACCGTTCCCATCCATTCGCTGTCTCTTCTCGCCAGATAGTCATTGACCGTGATGATATGGACGCCCTTGCCCGTCAGGGCATTGAGATAGGCCGGCAGGGTGGAGACCAGCGTCTTCCCTTCCCCTGTGGCCATCTCGGAGATCTTCCCCTCGTGAAGCACGATGCCGCCGATCAACTGAACATCATAATGGCGTTCTCCGAGGGTCCTCCTTGCGGTCTCCCGGACCGTAGCAAAGGCTTCCGGCAGAAGATCCTCCAGAGAGGCTCCCTGGCTTATCTTTTCCTTGAACTCGGGAGTCTTGGCCCGGAGTTGCTCGTCGGTCAGTTCACGGACCCCGGCTTCAAACTCGTTGATTTGATGGACAAGGGGCCGGATTCGCTTCAGCTCCCTTTCGTTCTTGCTGCCTACGATCTTCTTGATCAGGTTTCCGATCATGGAACGCCTCGTTTTCCGGTTTGGGTGCGACCTTTTTACTTAGGCAATTATAGGATGGATAATCTGTCGTTTCAACTCACAAAAAAGCCCGACCGAGGTATCCTCTATCGGGCTTGGCATCCGGACTTCTGTTACACAACCCCTTCGCTAACCTAACGTCCCATCCACTGAGTGTTCCCTCCCTCCCGCAGACAGCCTCGAACCATAAAAATGAGTGTCTTCCAAGAGGAAGGTGTTCTAAATGAATTACTGATACTTTCACTGACACTGACACTTTTGTTTTCTAACTAATTCATGACGTATCTCAAAGGATTCACCGGGATTCCGTTGAGTTTTACCTCATAATGGAGGTGAGGCCCCGTCGTTTTTCCCGTATTTCCGATCTCGGCAACCTTGTCTCCCCGCTTGACCCTCTGTCCCACTTTCACCACGGTTTTCTCGAGGTGCCCATATCGCGTCGTCATTCCAAAGCCGTGGGACAGCACAAGGATTTTTCCATAGGCCCAGTCACTCCCGATATCCGACACGATTCCATCAGCCGGGGCATTGACATCCGTCCCTTTCCGGTTGGAGATGTCGACTCCCTCGTGCATCTGAGTCAGTCCTGTGAAAGGATTGCTCCGGAAAGGGTGGTTCCCCTGACTAAAAGATCGTAATTCTAAAGTCTGGAAAGCGGCCCGCCCTCATTGGTCCGGAAAAAGGTGAGGTCTCTTACCACCGGATCAGGCTGCTCCCCCAGGTCAGGCCTCCACCGAATGCCGTCAGAACGACGAAATCCCCCTTCTGGATCGCACCTGTTCGCACGGCCTCATCCAGAGCAATGGGAATGGTGGCGGACGAGATGTTTCCGTACTTCTCTATGGTGAGATAGACCTTTTCAAAAGGAACTTCAAGCCGTTTGGCCACCTGCTGGAGGATCCGGACGTTTGCCTGGTGAGGGATGATCCATTTGACATCGGATAGCGGAACCCTGTTCGTCGAGGCCGCCTCTTCGGCCGCCTCGGCAAACCGCTTGACGGCAACCCGAACGGACTCGTTGGCCCGGATCATCCTCAGGGTGTGAAGCTTCTTGTCGACGCTCTCATGGGAGATCGGGGTTGTCCTCGACCCTCCCCCCGGAAGAAGGAGGTTCTCCCCGCTCGCGCCATCCGTATGGATATGAGTGGAAAGGATTTCACTCCATGGTTCCCTCACACCCGTCACCGCCGGCTTTTCCGCAGGTTCCTCCATGGCTCTCAGGACAGCGGCGCCTGACCCGTCCCCCCAGAGAATACAACTCTCCCGATCCGTCCAGTCAAGGGTCCGACTCATGATCTCCACCGAGGCGACCAGGGCCGTCTTAAAAGTGCCGGCCTTCAGGTACTGCTCCGCCACGGAAAGGCCGAAGACAAACCCACTGCACGCGGCAGTCACATCGAAAGAGACCGCTTTCTCCGCTCCCAGTTTTGATTCCAGCCAGTTGGCTCCCGCCGGACAGCAGGTATCCGGGGTCATGGTCGTCATCACAATCAGATCCAGATCCGCGGCGGTCAACCCCGCCATGTCCAGGGCCCGCAAGGAGGCCTCCTTTGCCAGATCCGAAGCATTCACATCCGGCGCGGCGATTCTTCTCTCCCTGATCCCCGTCCTCTTGTAGATCCATTCATCATTCGTATCCAGGGTCTTCTCCAGGTCCAGATTTGAAAGCACCCTTTCCGGGACAAAAGAGCCCGTGCCCAGTATTCCGATTCTTGTTTTACCCATCTAAAAAAGCCTCCTTCATCCGATGACGTGAACTGAGAATCTTACTAATCGGTCCATAATTGAGAAGACATATTTCTCACCGTTCACCCTGAGCTTGCGAAGGGCGAAGTACCACGCCGTCTGCTCGACGCGCTCAGCACGAACGGCTTATTTTCGGTGTCCATACAATTATGGACTCCTTAGTAATCCCGGCTGTCTTTGTAGATCCTTGGCACTCTCTGCCCGATCAGACAGAGCACTTCATACGGGATGGAATCCGTCTTCTCCGCAATCTCGTCGGCAGTTATTCTTTCCTTCCCCTGCTTTCCGATCAGGGCAACCTCATCCCCTACGGAGACACGGGGGATCTCCGTCACATCCACGAGGGTGTAGTCCATACAGACCCTTCCCACAACAGGGGCCCTCTTCTTTCGAACCAGAACCTCTCCTCGATTGGAGAGACAATGGCTGTATCCGTCCGCATACCCGACCGGAAGGGTTGCAATGAGACTCCTTCTTTTCGCCGTAAACGTTCCTCCGTAGCCGATTCGGGCACCGGGCGGAACCTCTTTGAGGAAATGGATGCTTGTTTTCAGCGTCATGACAGGTTTCAGCCCGATACGGTTCCGATACGTTGAGGAGGGATAAGCTCCGTAGAGCATGATCCCGGGTCTCACCAGATTTCCGCAGTAAGAGGAACAGGATGTCAGGTTCGCACTATTCGCCATGTGAACATACTTGAATCGGATCCCCTGATTCTCTTGCCAGGGCCACTGCCTTTTGAAATTCATTCCACTGCCGTACCGTAAATGCCTCCTCTTCATCCTCTGTCATGGAGAAGTGGGAAAGGAGGCCCTCCACTTCAATTCCCGGGTACCGTTTCAGCTCCTGCAGTAAGGCAGGCCATGAGCCCAGCGGAACGCCCAGCCTTCCCATACCCGTGTCCACCTTCAGGTGGATCTTGGCCCGCTTCCGTTGTTTCTCCGAAGCCTTTGACAGGGTTTCTATCGAACCCCTGTCGAAAACCACCGGGGTGAGACCGTAAGCCAAGGCTCGCTCCGCTTCCTTTTCGAAAAGACCTCCCAGAACCAGGATCGGGACCTTGACGCCTCCCTTTCTCAGTTCGACCCCCTCATCGGCAATCGCAACCCCGAGATATGCCACACCCAGTCCCTGGAGCTTCAGTGCGACCGGGAGGGCCCCGTGGCCATAGGCATTGGCTTTCACCACCCCCAGGATACTGACGCCCCTTGGAACCCTGCGTTTAACCTGACGGTAGTTGAACGCAAGGGCCTCAAGGTCGACTTCGGCTACAGTGGGCCTTCCTGAGGAAAAAACGGAATACTATCATCGCTTTGATAACCCAGTGAACCTGAAGGAAAAACGCTCAATTCATAACACCAACCTGCCCGCAAAGTCAACTCATCGGCTCCCCGGCATAAATGCCGGAGTTTGCTCAGAGTAGACCCTGAGCGGCGCATCCTATCCCCGCCTTAAAAGGCGGGGCTTCGCGCCGTCGAACGGGTCAATCTCCGGATACATCCAGTAATCAGTGATCAGAGTAATCAGTCACCAGTGAACAACATGCACCACGGATGGAATACCAAGTTGACAATCCCCCCCCTTTAAATTAGGCTGGTTCTCATGACCGAGCGGGAGGAACAGCATCTGCGGATCAAAGTGAACGAAAAAGTGATCTTTGTTCCCCGGCACACCCATATCCTGCAACTGAAAGAACAGTTCAAACCCAACTCCGACCTGGTCATCTACAACGGTTTTCCAATCACCGAAGACCGGGCAGTCATAGAGGGGGATGAAGTTGTCTTTATCACCAGGGGGCAAGTCCCGTCGCCGGAGGAGTTCGAGTGTCTCATGCTGGCAAGACATACCCCGGGCGTCCACGAGAAGATCAAATCATCTGTGGTCGGGATTGCCGGCCTCGGGGGCCTTGGGTCCCCCGTCGCAATCGCCCTGGCCCGAATCGGCATCGGGACGCTCATCCTCGTGGATTTCGACGTGGTGGAACCCTCCAATCTGAACAGGCAGCAGTACTTCTTCCACCAGATCGGGATGCCCAAAGTGGAGGCCCTCAGGGAGACACTGCTGAAGATCAGTCCTTACGTGAAAGTTCTGATCCATCGTGAGTGGTTGGACCCGGGGAATGTGGAACGGATATTCAGGGAAGCCCGGGTGATCGTCGAGGCTTTTGACCGGGCCGATCAAAAAGCCATGCTCATCAACGCGGTGTCGGAGAAACTGCCCGAAGCCTATATCGTAGCCGCTTCGGGGGTGGCGGGTTACGGAGACAACAATGAAATCAAGACCGTCCGGTTCTCCCGGAGACTCTATATCGTCGGGGATCAGAAGACCCCGGCCCGGCCCGGTACGGGCTTGATGGCGCCCCGCGTTGGGATTGCCGCCCACCATCAGGCCAATACAGTGCTGAGAATACTGCTCGGAGAAGAAGAGAAGAAACAAGAATAATGGAACATTGGAATATTGGAACTATGGGAAGACCGGGAAAAGAGCTGTTTCTTTTATTCTCTTGAACTCATCATTTGAACCCATCATTCCACTATTCCATTATTCCAGCAGTTCAGAGTGTTCATAGCTCCTTGACCAGGGCAATTTCGTCGCAATCGGGGAACTTGACACACCGGAGGCAGTCGCCCCAGATTTTTTGAGGAAGCACATTCTTGTCTACTTTCTTAAAACCCAGTTTCTCAAAAAAATCCTCCTGATACGTCAGGGCAAATACCCTCTTTACCCCGAGGGACTTCGACTCGCTGAGACAGGACTTCACCAGTTTCGCCCCGATCCCTTTCTTCCGGAACTCTTCATCGACCGCCAGCGACCGGATCTCGGCAAGATCTTCCCAGCAGATATGAATGGCACAGACGCCGATGACTTTTCGCTCCCGGATGAAGACAATGAAATCCCGGATATTGTCGTACAGTTCGCTGAGGGACCTGGGAAGCATCTCCCCCCGGGTCGAATAGAGCTTGATCAACCGCTGAATCTCTTTCACATCACGGATCTTCGCTTTCCGGATCATCCTGTTTACCCTCTTTCGTCCAAACGATCTACCCCTGAACCCGTACCCGCCAATCATGTATTCCGGGCACTCTCCAGCATCTCCCTCGCATGGGCGGTGGTTTTTTCCGTCACCTTCAACCCTCCCAGCATTCTGGCGATTTCGTTGACCACGGCTTCCTTTTCCAGCTTCTCCACCTGAGAAAGGGTACGTCCTCCCCTGATCCCCTTTCTCACGCTGAAATGCGTATCCGCAAAACAGGCAATCTGGGGAAGATGGGTCACGCAGATCACCTGGTGCCGCCGTGACAAGCTCTTTCAGCTTTCTTCCCACCACCTCGGCGACGCCGCCTCCGATCCCCGAATCCACCTCATCAAAGATCAGGACCTCGGCCCCTTCGACACGGGCCAGAATCCTTTTGATCGCCAGCATGATCCGTGAGAGTTCTCCTCCCGAGGCAATTTTGGCAAGGGGCTTCACTTCCTCTCCGATGTTGGGCGAGAGAAGAAACTCCACCCGATCGATCCCTTTTTGCGAAAGAGGAGCGTCTTCCCTCTTCACTTCAAAAACGGTCTTCTTCATCCCCAGGGAGGAAAGCTCCTTCTCCACGGCCTTTTTCAATTCGGCTGCAACCTTCTTTCTTTCCTCTGAGAGCTTTGCGGAGAGAAGGGCCACCTCCTGCTGAAGGGGCTTCAGACGCAGTTCCAGCTGTTCAAGCTTCTCATCACCGACCGCAAAAGACGTCAGCGTTTCCGAGATCCTCTCTCTGAAGTCAAGAATCGCTTCGATGGTCGGTCCGTATTTTCTTTTTAGACGATCAATCTCCTCCAGCCGGTTTTCGATTTCCTCCAGCCTCATGGGATTGATTTCCAGATGCCTGGAATAATTCCTCAGTTCAAGGGCCACGTCCTCTAATTGAACGGAAATCGATTCAAGGGCTTTTAACGGAAGCGAAAGGGAGGGATCGATCGTCATCATCTCTCGTCCCTGCCGCAGGATCGTGTGAACTCTCTCTCGCGCGGACCCCTCGTCCGTCGTCAGAAGACCCTCGGCAAAATCGGC
The DNA here is from genome assembly GCA_963731045.1 of uncultured delta proteobacterium. Taxonomy (GTDB): domain Bacteria; phylum Desulfobacterota; class BSN033; order BSN033; family UBA1163; genus CAVSVC01. The sequence goes on from CAVSVC010000057.1 coordinate 47,478, forward strand.
GAAGGCCATCAGTTTCTGGGCATGGGCAAGGATCTTCTTCTCCTCCTTCAGGCCCTCTTCTTCACCGGCAAAGATGCCGCTCTCGGAGATCTCTTTCGACTGAAAGGTCATCAGATCCCGCTCGCGGGCCCTCCTTTCCCTTTCCAGGCGGAGGCGATTTCCCTCTTCGGACAGCGATAAAAACTCCTGGTACCGGTCCTGAAGGTTCCCGCGAAGCCCCAGAAGCTCGCCGAACTCATCCAGGATATCGATGTGGGACTCCACCCTCTGAAGGGACTGGTGTTCATGCTGCCCGCACAGGCTGAGAAGCCTTTCCCCGATCTCTTGAAGCATCCCCAGCGTTGCCAGACTTCCGTTGAGGAGGGCCCTTCCCCTTCCGGACCTTGAGATGATCCTGCTGACCAGAAGGGAATCCTCCTCTTCTCTCTCGCGGTGTTTGGCCGTCTTCTCTTTCACCTTCTCTTTAATCTCTCTGTTGCCCGAGATATCGAAAAGGCCTTCAACACTTGCCTCTTCCACAGAGCTTCGTATCTCTTCATCCTTTGCCTTGTCCCCCAGGAGCAGATGGATCGCATTGAGAATGATCGATTTGCCGGTCCCTGTCTCCCCGGTCAGGACATTGAGCCCCTTGGACAGAGGAAGACTCAATTCTTCAATGATGGCAAGGTTCTTGATGCGAAGCTCTAATAACATACCGTTCTAAGTTCTAAGTGTTCAGTTCTAAGTGTTGAGTCTTCGTAATTCATGAAGATCATGAAGATGTGAAGTTAAGAGGTTAGGAAGTTGAGCTTCAAAACCTCCGAAGATCTTCTTATCTTCTTATCTTCTTATCTTCTCAACTTCTATCCTCTTATCTTCTTAGCTTCATATCTTCTTATCTTCGCAACTTCTTATCTTCTTATCTTCCTTGCTTTCAGCTTTACTTCTATCTTTCCCCCCACTTCAGCTTTTCCCTTAAGACTTCAAAATAGTGCCGGTAAGGGGATTTGATAAGCAGGATGTCGGTCTCCCCTTTTCTGACTTCCACCATGTCTTCATATTCGAGTGAAAACCCCAGTTGACCGTCCAGTGTCAGGGCCACCTCCTGATTTCTGGCCTTCAAAACGACGCGGATTTCCACATCGTCGGGAATCATGATGGGACGGTTCGTCAGGGTGTGCGGGCAGATCGGAGTGATGATGATGGCATGAAGAGAGGGGTAGACGATGGGCCCGCCGGCGGAAAGGTTGTAGGCCGTCGACCCCGTGGGGGTTGAGATGATGAGACCGTCGGACTTGAATGTCGTGAGATATTCACCATTGATCGTGGTCTCCAGATCGATGATCCGGGCCAGAGCCCCTTTGTTGATCACCGCATCGTTGAGAACATGAAACTCCGCCATCCGTTCCCCTCTCCGGATGACGCTTGCACAGAGGATGACCCTCCGGTCCGTTTTGAAGTCTCCCCGGATCACCCTTTCCAGCATTCCGTATAATTCGTCCAGGGTGATTTCCGTCAAGAACCCGAGCCCCCCCAGATTCACCCCGAGGATGGGAACCCCTCGGTCCTTGACCAGTCTCGCCACACTGAGAAGCGTCCCATCCCCCCCCAGGACGATGATCATCTCCACATGATCGGGGAGGCAGTTTCGTTCGACACAATTCAGGTAAGGGGACAAGATAGGGAGGCCCAGAAGCCCGCCCATCTCTTCTTCAAGGAAGACCTCGATCCCCCTGGGACGGAGCCATTCCAGTAAGCTTCTGGTCATGCCGACGGTTTCCGGCTTATTCTGTTTGGTGACAATCCCGATCCGCTTCATCGTTCCCCCATAGAACACGCGTCACACCATTTTCCACGAGCATACCCTGTCGTTCTCTATTCGAGCCCGTATTTCTCCCGAAGGGTCGACGACAATTCCTTGAGGATTTCAAACGCCCTTTCCACAGTCTTTTCTCTGTCCGGATTCATGAGATTGCAGGTGGCGGGCGCCAGCAGAGACTGCCGGATCACCCTCTCCGGATCCACCCCTTTCTTTGAAAGATCTTCCCAGAAGCTTTCCAGCCGCTCGGTCATGGAAGCAAGGGTCTCTCTTTCCAGAAGTTCCGTATAGGTAGGGACGATCCCCCAGGAGATGACCCCTCCTCGCTGGATGAAATCCCGCAGAGAGGCGTAATGAACGATTACCGACCCGCAGTTGAAGGAGTCGAAGGAGAGAATGTCCAGCTTCGATTTGAGGAGAAAATCCCAGTCCGGTTTGGCGCACAGATGAATTCCCCGGGGACCTTCCAGCCCTTCCAGAAACCGGTCCAGGTCACCCGTCGCCTGGGTCTCGTTATATCCTGAAAAGGCGGTAAAGATGAGTTCCAGCCCGGGATCATCCACCCAGACAAAGGCGTTGGGATTCTTCTCCTTCAACTCCCGGTACTGGCGATTGACTTTCTTCTGGATGAAGTCAAATAAGACCTCCCTGACCTCGTCGTGGTATAGGATCGGTTTTCTGTTCTGGTCTACGATCTTCAGCCCCAGACTGATCGGACTGATCATCTGTCCCCGAATGGCCGTATATCCGGAAAGGTCCTTTACCAGAAACCGGGGGTACACCAGTGAAAACGCTTCAGTCAGCCTGAAAGTCTCAGGGATCTCCGCCTTTTCGAAGTAGGCGGGAAGGTCTTCATAGAATCGTGAGAGGTCGAAAGAGATCCGCTGCAGGCTCCTGTCAATCCCAATCCCCGGAAAATGCTCCAGGGCCTGGACATACATATCCTCAAAGTAGCTCACCTTGGGGAGCTGGGGCCAGAAAGGAATATCCAGCGAAAGAGCGACTTCCAGTGCCCGATCAATGTCCCGGTGGGGCATGATGCCCATGGCGGTCGTTCGGCAATTGGGCGCAAAACAGAGTCTGTCCGTCATGACGTCCCTTCGATGGCCTGCACCAGCCGTCGAATCTCTCCCCGATTGGGCAAGAACGGATCCAGCCTGAGGGCAGCCCTGAGATGGGAGATGGACTTTTCACGATTCCTCATCTCAAACCAGTAAATCTGCCCCAGATTCAAGTGGGACAGCGTATGGTACGGATTGATTCGAAGCTCCCGTTCAAACTCCGCCACGGCTTTGTCAAACTTCCTCTGGGCGACACAGACAACCGCCAGGAGGTGATGCGTTTCCGGAAAGGCAGGAAAGGCCTCGAGAAATTTACCAAAGGCCTCTTCCGCCTCCGGGTATTGACCTTTCTCAAAATAAATCGTCCCGAGAGTGTAATGGGCCATGTAAAACTCGGGATCCAGCGTCAGGGATCTTTTACCCATCGCAACCGCCTGCTCCAATGCTCCTCTCTTCTGATAGATGATACTGAGGTTGTAATAAGCCTCCGCGGAGCGCGGATCGAGCCGGATCGCTTCTTCTGTGGCTTCCAAAGCTTTTTCGTAAAGGCCTCCGACCACGTAGGCGGACCCGAGGTTCAAATGGACACGGGCTTTATTGGGCGACTTCGCAACGCAGTCTCTTGCGAAGGCGATTTCGTCATTCCAGACCCGGTTCCTCAAGTAAGTCCCTGCCGAAAGACAGAGGAGCACCAGGAGAAACACGAGGAACTCAGTGAGATGAGGTCTGAATCGATCCATCCTTTTGGACATGCAGGCCGTCCTGTTCTATGAAACGATCTTCTTTTGGATCTGTTCCAATGACAAAATCGCGTTCTGAATTCGTTCCGCTTCGGGCAATCGGGGATACGCCAGGGCTTTCTTGTAATGGATCAGGGCCTGCGGGTAATCCTTGACGGCCATATACGCATCCCCGAGATAAACATGGGCATAGACATTGTCAGGATGAAGCTTCAACTCCTCGTGAAAGGCGAGAATCGCCCTCCCCCAATCCTTCGACCCCTGATAGGCAAGCCCAAGGCTGTTGTGAGCATTCTCGTAATCGGGCCGGATCTGGATGAACCTCTGATAAGCCTCAATCGCCTGAGAGAACATCCCCTTCTTGTAGTAGGCAATCCCGAGGTTATAAAAGGATTCTCCGTGAGACGCATCCAGTTCAATGGCCCTCAGATACCGGTCAATCGCTTCATCCACGAACCCCTGCCTGTAACAGACCCACCCGAGATTATACATGGAAAGGATATACCGGGGATGAAGGCGTAACGCCTCTTCGAACTCTTTTCTGGCATCATCCAGCTGGTCCAATTCAAGATAGACGAAACCCAGATTGTGATGAACCCTGACGTGCTGGGGCGCCTTTTTTACGCAATCCTTCCACAGCACCATTTCGTTTCTCCAGATCAGATTTCTTTGATAGGTCGCCATGGAGAAGAAGAAAAGGATCCCGATATAGACGACAAGGTCGAAATGTTCCCTGAGGGTCTTTATCATGGTTCGCCGACTCCCGAGCCCTGCCCCTGCTCCAGGGGAGAGCATATCAAAGCAGCTCCCCTCTTCGCCCGCAGCTTTTCCAACCCTTTCACCACCAGAAGGCTGAACGGGACAAAAAGTCCGATACCGGGGAGGTAAAGCCTGTGTTCATAGACCATCTCCAGGGGGAAGATCGAGGATTCGATGACCAGGTTTCCAAAGTACCACAGAATGCAGAAAGAGAGAACAGGCCGCTTCTTTGCCGTCCAGAGGCTGTATCCGATCAATCCGGCAATGATGAGCAGGGAAACGAGGGTCGTAGGCGGATCCAGGATCGTTCTGGATATCGGAAAGTCGTAATCCAGATTGAGCCGGGAAGGATGGGGGTAGATCAGGAGACTGAGATAGTAGAGTACAATGCGGGCCTGGGTCAGGACCCTCTCCGACATGGTGAACGTCCGGTATTCATACCCTTCGATGATCAGCTGGATGTATCGTTTTCCCCAGACGGCAAACCCAAGAATCCCGAGCACGAGAAGCATCAACGCAAGGCCGAAGACCACTTTTCTGCCCTTCGGGCTCAGATCGAGTTTCTGGAAGAAGTAGAATTCATAAAGGGCGACAAAGACGGGAAGAATGGCCACATTTTCTTTCGAAAAGACCCCGAGAAGGTAGGTCAGAACCATCCCGCCGAAGTAGAGAAACCGTGTCTTTCCCCGGCCCAGCCTGCCCTTCACATAAAGAACCATGGAAAGGAGGTAGAACATACCGGCCATGCTCGCCATTCTCTGGACAATGTAGGTGACCGACTGAGTCTGAATAGGGTGTGCAATAAAGATGAGGCTGCTGAAAAGAGCCACCTTGTAGGATATGGGGCCGTATCTTTCCTGGAGAGAAGGGAGATTGAATGTCAGGAGGAGAAACCAGTAGAGGAAGATCCCCGAGGCCACATGGATACAGAGATTGACGACGTGATATCCAAAAACATTGAGACCCCCGAAATAATAATTGAGGGCCAGCGTGAAATAGGAAAAAACACGGATGCTTTCTTTATACGTATTCCTGACCAGCTGCGCCACCCGGTCCCAGGTAAAGACCTTAATCTGAATGTTCGGATTCTGAACGATATTGGGCTTGTCATCAAAATGGAAAGGAACCTGAAACGTATTGGAATAGACCACCAGGGCAAGACCGGCAATCAATCCAATCGCAATCAGATGATGCAGTGGCCAAGAAAGCCTTCTCTTTTCCGACTTCGGAGGAGGTGTCTTCTTCTGCTCCGCCTGGAGCCTTGTCTTGGGTTTAACCATGGAAATTTCCCTTCTTATGTCTTTGACGAAATAGATCTTCTAAATATATCATCCCAATGAGTCCAATTTCAATCAGGGTCATCCAGATCCGCGTGAGAATCGAGACGACGACGGCGACGGAGGCCGGCATGATTGCTGAAAGCAGATAGACAAGCGCCCCTTCTCTCACGCCCAGACCGCTCGGGGCAAAAACGGCAATCAGCCCCAGAAAACATGAAAAGGCCAGTGACCCCGTCAGGAACAGGACCCGGGTCGCCGGCACGGTGAAGATGCCGTTGACAAAAACGTAGAAACCCAATCCTCCGACAATCCATGCTAAGAGGGAGATCAGGAGAATCCAGAGAATTTCCCCATACGAAAGGGTGATGGTGACAGGTTCTCTCCTGAACAACCGCAGGACCAGGTTGAACATCTTCTCAAGAACCCGGGGATACAGGAAAACAACGGCCAGGGCAAATGGGAGGGCCAACCACGCCGGTCCTTTCCCGGAAGTGATCGACCGCGCCTCCTCCAGAAAAAGAAAGGCTGTTAGAAAGAGAATGCCGCCCGCAACAACTCCAATCACTGCCTCAAAATAGAGAGCAACCGATATCACCTTTTTTGATTTCCCTCTCGACCCATACAGATAGAAACGCCCGAGGAGAATCCAGACCTTTCCCGGAAGGTATTTTCCCAATTGGGAGTAAAACCAGCTCGTCACCGTCTCTCTGAGGGAGATCGCGATCCCAAGCTTGAGGGTGATCAGATACCAGGCCCAGAATTGGATGAAATAGCTGAAGGCGAAGATGATTGTGGACAAAAAGAGAGAGAGAGGGTCGAAGGCAAAGGAGGCCTCTCTCACCTGGACCCAGTTGTTCCACACCGTCCTTCCCATGAGAACAAAGAGGGCCGCAACGATAACCCATTGTAAGGATTTGAGTACACGGCGTCTTGCCACGATAGAGCCCCACCTTGCGAGGGGCGAATCTTTCAAGCCTTGACCGACAGGGGTTCCCATGACTATCTCTGCAAAACAAAAAGATGGTCCTGGTAGTAAGAAACCAGGCCCCTTCTGGTCCGGGACCGAAGGATTTCTCTTTCCGCCACTCTGGAAAACCATGCCCGGGGGATCAAACCATATCGGATTAAATAGAGCAACCACCGCCGGCCGGCCCGGATGGGATAATGTTTGAGGAGCTCCAACTCGGAGGCCTCAAATGCCCGAAGGTAATCATTCAACCGGGGCCGGCCCACCGTTGGATTGTCCGAAACCTGTTCAATAAGATAGATCTTCCCTTGCGGCCGCAGACACCTTGCCAGTTCGGAGACGGTCTTCGCCAGGGTCTCCCCCTCCATGATCTGCACGACTCCCACGGAGAGGATGAGATCGAAGGGACGGGAAAAAACCGGGAAATGGGTTCCGTCGTAGAGCATGAATTCCACATTGTCAGGTTTTCTCTTCTCTTCAGCCAGCTGAATCATCTCGGGGGTGACTTCCAACCCGGTCACCTTCTTCACCCGGCCGGCCAGCCAGTAGGTCATCCTTCCGCTCCCGCAGCCGAAATCCAGGACGGTTTCGTTTCCCCTGATCTCCATAACTTCGTCCAGTGCCATCTTCTGAAGGATGTCGATATACTGGTTCTTATGGCCCCTCCGGTCTGCAGGATCGATCCCTGAGGCCAAGAACCCTGTTTTCGCCCGTCTTCCCCAATCCCCGATTCCGGTCACCTTCATCCCCTCATTTCCGCATCATAATATTGAACGCCATCCTCCCCAGCCGGGAATTCCCCAGGGCTCTTGACGAACTCCCAGACCTTGCATCGGATAGGATGATAATCCTTCACGGACGTGTGGATATCAAGAGATTGACTGCCCCATTTCTCCTTGAACCTGAGGAGGGCCCCGTCATTGATGTCCGATCCCATGAAATCGAAGAAGGAATGTCCGCTCTGTATCGCCTTTTCTATGGCGGAATGGATCAACAACTCATTGGGACAACATTTCAAGAATTCGTCCCGGGAACCATTATGCAGGTAGTGGGTTACGGAAGGGGAGTAGACAAAAACCGCTCCTGCAACCGCAGTGTCATTCAGGACGGCCAGTGAAATGCTTCCCAGCCCTTTCATGACGATGATCTCATAAACCGCTTCAAGCCAGCGGAAGGGATACTTGGCCACCGCCTTGTTCCGTCCCATGGAAGCCGTATAGAGATGAAAAAAAGTCTTGAGATCCTGGTGGGAAGCGGCGTCACGAAGAACCACTCCACTCTTTTGGGCTTTCCTGACATCTCTTCGAATATTCTTCTTGTATTCCCTCCAGATCCTGTCCTGATCCAAACCCTTCAAATCCAAGATGCTGCACCGGGACACGATCTGCCTGAAGAGATGGGGCCGGTTCGGCTCTGCGAAAGGCGACCCCACGATCCTGACCTGATCGATCCCTCTTCTTTTGAACTCTCTATCCAGAAGATCCATGGAAGGAAGAAAGGATGTTTTTTCCCCAATGAGACCTCCGTAGGGAATAGAGGAATAAAAGATTCTTAACATACCAAAAGGAAGGACAACCCCCGGCAGCCCGGCAACGATCTCCCCTCCTTCTTTTAAACAAAAATAGAGGGGCACACCTCCAAGCCCCTTTTTCAGCACTTGACTCCAGAGGGAGTGATAGAAGATGAGATCGGTGTATCGTCCGGCAAACTCATCCCACTCCTTGCCTGGAGACTCAAAAACACCCAGTTCCATACCGGATTTCCCCAACCCGCTCACCCAAGAAAACTGGAATGATGGAATGTTGGAATAATGGAATATTGAGCAAGAACCACTCAAACCAGGACTGCAATTCCTATCTCTTCATTCTTCTTTGTTCTTCTTCTCAACATCCCATTCTTCCATCATTCCAATATTCCATCCCTGCAGCTTTCCGCTATTCCTTCCGTACCGCTTCTCTGATCTTACCTGCAATCCACTTCACGTCGTTCTTGTCCATCCCGGGATGAAGAGGGAGCGTGATGACCCGCCGGCTCACATCCTCCGTCCTGGGAAGCATCCCCTGTTTCACCCCTTTCTCTTTTTGGTAAAGGGAAAAGAGGTGCACGGAAGGATAGTGCACACTCGTCTGAATCCCGAAGGCTTTCAGGCTCTCCATCAGGCGGTTCCGCCGCAAGAGGGTCTCTCCTTCCGGGTCGGGATTGACCAGGATGGGAAAGAGGTGACACGAGGGGCTTCCCTCAAAGCGGTCAAATGGAATCGACAGGGCCTCGATCCCCCTGAGTTCCTCCCGGTAGACCTCCGTCAGCTTCTTTCTGATCCTGTTCCCCCGATCCAGTTTTTTCAATTGAACCAGACCAAGAGCGGATTCGATCTCGGTCGTGCGGTAGTTGTAACCCAGGATGTCGATATCGTAGGCTGAGAGATGGCCTTTGAATTTGTCCCAGGAAAGGGATCCCATCCCGTGGGATCTCAGACGCCGCAGCGTATCGGCCCGTTCCCGGGTCCGGACCACGATCATTCCCCCTTCCCCGGTAACAAGGTTCTTATTCGCAAAAAAGCTGAAACAGCCCGCGTCTCCGATCGTCCCGCACATCTTCCCGCCGTATCGGGCGCCGGGGGCGTGGGCCGCATCCTCGACGACATGGAGGTGGTGCCTTGCCGCAAGGCGCAGGATGGGGTCCATATCACAGGGATACCCCCCGTAATGCATCACCATGATGGCCTTTGTCTTTCCCGTGATCCTTTTTTCGACTTCCCGCGGGGAAATGTTGAGATTCTCTGGTCCGACGATATCGGCAAAGACCGGTTTTGCCCCCATATACAGGACCGCATTGGCCGTCGCCGAAAAAGTCAGGGAGGGAAGGATCACCTCATCCCCTCTCTTCAATCCGAGGCAGGCCAGCGCCAGATGGAGGGCAGCCGTACCGCTTGACACGGCAATCGCATATCCTCCTCCGAGATAATCCGAAAAGGCCCCCTCAAATTTCTCCGTCATCGGACCTGTGGAAAGCCACCTGGACCTTAGAACCATGAGGACCGCCCGCTCTTCTGCTTTCCCGAAATTGATATCCGAAAGCGGGTACTTCCATCTTTTCATCCTAATCCTCTCCTTCCACCTCGTGTTCAATAAGGGATGACTCCCATTGATAATTGGCAACTGATCACTGATGACTGATCACTCCCGCCTTTCCTCACGGTTCTATAACGGATAGCTCCCTACCCTGAACCGGGAAAGGTTCTCCCGATACCATGCGATCGTCTCTCTTAAACCCCGTTCAAAAGAGTATGCAGGAGTCCACCCGAAGAGCTTCTGAGCAAGACCCGTATCGGAAAGAAGCCTCATCACCTCGCTCGTCCCCGGTCGAACCCTTTGGGTCTCGATTTCGACCTTACCCTCCTGACCCGTGAAATCGACAATCTTCCCGGTCAACTCCTCGATGGACATGTCCTGACCGGACCCGATATTGACCACCTTCCCAATCGCATCGTCGCACTTTGCGATCTCAATAAAACCCCGGACTGTGTCTTTCACGTAGAGGAAATCCCTCCGGGGCTTGAGGTTGCCCACTTTGATCCGGTTCCCCGAAACGGCCTGAGAGATCACCGTCGGAATGATGGCCCGGAGCGACTGCCGGGGGCCGAAGGTATTGAAAGGACGAATCGTTGCAACGGGCAGCTGGAAGGAGCGGAAATAGCTTTCGGCAAGTTTGTCCCCTGCAATCTTACTGGCCGCATACGGGGACTGCGCCTGAAGGGGATGCTTTTCATCTATGGGAACATACTGGGCGGTCCCGTACACCTCGCTGGTTGAAGTGTGAACGATTCGCTCGACGGACCCCGTCTCGAGACAGGCATTCAACAGATGAGCCGTACCGTTCACATTGGTCTGTACAAAATCGAAAGGATGAACATAGGAGTATGGAATGGCAATCAGCGCCCCCAGGTGAAACACCCGCGAACACCCCCTGACGGCCTTTCGGACCCCGTCCGGGTCCTTCAGGTCCCCCGGAAGGATCTCCACTTCTTTTCGGATCTCCGGGGGGAGATCCTCCAGAAGCCCCCTCTCATCCCTGGAATTGTACCGCACAAAGGCCCTGACGTCTTCACCCCGCCGTACCAGTTCCTCCGTGAGGTGGCTGCCGATAAATCCCCCTGCCCCGGTCACAAGAATCTTACCCATGAGAACCTCATTGGAAATCGAAAGAATGGGATCATCCTCCAAGGAAATAAACCAACCTCAAGGTGCAAAAAAAACTCACCGAACGGACATGGGTAAGCCGGTCGGAAAGGCTTGGGGGCGAACCTTTATACCGATAAGCACATGCTTTCCCGACACATGCAGGACGTCACTCTTGGTGACTTCCTCTCTTACCCCTAAAACATCAAAATCGCCGCCTTCCCAAGCCTTGGAGAGCGGGTTACCCATGATCGTTCTGCAACTGGAAGGTGAAACGTCTCCCGACCACCCTACGGCAGTCCTTCTATCCTTCGAATAAGACCAAGAATTTCTGCACGGTCTGAAAAATAGGGATCCGAATTCAACCCGCTCTTTAAATGGTATAGCGCCTTCTCTCTGTTCTGGAAGACATTCCAGTAAATCTGCCCCAGATTCAAGTGAGCAAAGAGGTGTCCGGGGTTGATTCGAATTTCTCTTTCGAATTCGGCCATGGCCTTCTCATATTGCTTTTCGCAAAGGTAGGCAATCCCCAGGTAATTGTGGACATCGGACAGGGAGTCGTTTCTGACCACGTATCTCTTCAAGGCTTCTTGGGCCTTTTCACAGCGGCCGATTCGAAGATAGATCTTTCCAAGAGCGTAATTCGCTCCTTGAAGCTCGTGATCAATCTCCAGGGCCTTCTCCCCTGCAATCATCGCCTGATTCAAATCGCCCATCTTATCAAAAATGGTACTCAGATTAGAGTAGGCGATGGCGTAGGCCGGATCAATCTGTATGGCTTTTTGAGTCCAATCCAATGCCCTCCCGTAATCCCCTTGATTAAGATAGGTATAACCCACATTGACATAGGGCCGAGCCTTTCGGGGAGATTTCTTGACACAATCGATCCAGAAATCAATATCCTGCTTCCAGAGGGCATTCCGGACATAGCTCCCCACTCCCAGGAGGACGATCACCAACCCGAAAGCCGTGAGTTCCACCAGCAAAGACCTCTTTCCCAGGAGTTTTTTTCCACTGATCTTCCTCATCCCTTCGGTCATCCACACGCTGAATAAAAGGATGGGACCCACTGCCGGGATATAGAGCCTGTGTTCGTAAACCATCTCCAAAGGGAAAAGAGTCGATTCGATGGCGAGATTGATGAAATACCATAAAACGCAGAACGAAAGGAGGGGCCTCTTCTTCGCTGCCCAAATACTATAGCCGATCAATCCGGAGATGATCAAGAACGCAACGAGGGTCATCACAGGATCAAGAAAACTTCTGGACAAGGGGAAATCGTAATCTAAATTCAATCGGGAGGGATGCGGATAAACGAGGAGCGTCACATAATAAAGAACCACCCGGAACTGCGTAAGGACCCTTTCCGACATCGTAAAATCACGATACGCATACCCTTCCTGGATGACACGGATGTACCTCTCTCCCCAAAGGAGGAAGGTCAGGACCCCGAGACCGAGGAGAATGGCGGCAAGGATAAAGAGGATTCTTCTCCCTTTTTGACTCAGGTCCCGATTTTGAAAGAAGTAAAATTCATACAGGGCCACGACCAGGGGAAGAATCGCCACGTTCTCTTTGGAAAGAACCCCCAGCACATAACTGACTCCCATCCCACCGTAATAAGCCCACTGCGCCCGCCCCGCAGACAGCCTTCCCTTCACATAAAGGACCATGGACAGGAGGTAAAACATCCCGGCCATACTGGCCATCCTCTGCACAATGTAGGTCACAGATTGCGTTTGGATCGGATGCGCAATGAAGATGAGACTCGCAAGGAGGGCGATCTTCTTCGAGACGGATCCATATCTTTCCCTGAGGGAAGGTAACTGAAACGTGAGGATAAGAAACCAATACAGGAAGATTCCGGAGGCGATATGGATGATCACATTCACCAGATGATATCCCCAGACGTCGAACTCACCCAAATAGTAGTTGAGAGCCAAGGTGAGATAGGAGAAGACGCGAATCGTCTCCTGGTAAGTATTCTTGATCAACGGTTGGACCTGATCCATCGATAAGGCTTTGATTTGGATATTGGGGTTGTCAAGAATATTGGGAATGTCATCGAATCGGAAGGAAACCTGGAAGGTATTTGAGTACACGATCAACGCCAATGAGGCGATCACCGCCCCTGCGAGCAAATGGCCCCGGGAGTGGCGATACCATTTCCTCCGGGGGTTGAGGGACGCCGGTTTGATTCCCTCACGGGCATTTCGTTCCCTTTTATTTTTAGACACCACTTCCCCTATTCCATGATTGAAAGAGGCCCGTCCGGTCAGCTTTCCTTCAGCAACTTCCTTCTCATCTTCTGAAATGCTTTCTGTGCCTCTTCGTAATCTTCATGCCGACCAATATCAAGCCAAAAATCATGAGAAGGAAAGCAGATGATCTTCTCCTTGGATCTGAGGAGTCGCTGGATCAAATCGGGGAAATCGAGATACCTCTTGGGTGGAATCCAATCGAGCACTCTTTTTTCGAATACGTAAACCCCCATACTCACAGCGTAAGAAAATAAAGGTTTTTCACTATACCGAACCAGTTGATGGACAGGATTGGATTCCATGACTCCGAATTCCGATTGAACCTTCTTTTGGCTCATGGCAATGGTGACAATGCCTGCATGGTGACGATGGTTTTCGAGGAACTTCCGGTAGTCGAGAGTCGTAAGGATGTCTCCATTCATGACCAGAAACGTTTCAGGAAGGTCCGGAATGATCGAAAGAGGTCCGGCTGTTCCGAGAGGTTTCTCTTCTCTGACATATTGGATCCTCACTCCGAACTGTCTTCCGTCGCCGAAATAGGCGCAAAGCAGCGGTTCGGAATGGTGACTGACCGCCAGGACGATATCCCGAATCCGAAAATAAGCCAACTGCCTGACAATGACTTCAAGGATGGGCATCCCGTCGATCGGCATCAATGGTTTTGGAAAAACGGTGGTATAGGGGGAAAGCCTGGTGCCCTTTCCTCCGGCAAGAATGACCGCCTTCACATTTCCCTCCCCTCAGGTTTTCCGTTAATGCCCCAGGCCCAAACAATGGAAATAACTGCTCTTCAATAGGATAGTGTTTTCAGTGAATACTGACACCAATCACTGACACTGACCCCTCTTCTTAACCAAAGTCTGCAAGAAACCTTTCCACACTGGTCTCGATACTGAACCACCTCAGCAACTCTTCTCGATTCCCCTTTTCCCTTTCTTCCGTTGTTCTTCTTCCGACTTCAATCTTTCGTTTCATTTCTTCCTTCAGAGAGGAGAAGTCCTCCGGCGGAACCACCCGGGCCACCCCGTACTTGCGGCCCAGCATGCCCATGTCACCGACATCCGCAACGAGGAGGTCCTTGTCAAACCGAAGGGCCTCTGAAAAGACAAGAGGAATGGATTCCGAACGGGAGGGAATAACGACGCAATCCGCCTTGTCATAAAGCAGGCGCAGTGTCGAATCAGAGACATTCCCCGGGAGTGAAACCCTTTCTCCGAGTTCTTTCTCCGCGACGAATTCCCTGACCCATTTCTCCATCCCGCCCTTTCCCACGATGATCAGGTGAAAGTCCGGGTTCTCTTCCTTCAATAGATCGACTGCCCGGAGGAGAAGATCCACCCCTTTCACACCTTCGAGCCTTCCCACGAAAAGGAATCGATAGGGGCTGCCCGGTTTCTCCGGTTGATTCAGCCTCTCCGGTTCCGGAGCCCCCACTCTCCGGCCTGAGGCCAAGAAAGAACATCGCCTGCCAAACCGCTCTTCCACCCTCCTGGCAAGATCAAACCCGTCGGCAAAAACCCCTCGCGCTTCCCGGGCAATCCTTTTCATGACCGGATAAACCAGGGGATTCTGTCCGTACTTGTAAATATCGGAACCGAGGGCCCAGACGGAATAGGGGACTCCTGTTCTCCGATAGGCGGCGTTGGCAAAATATCCGCTCGGGAGGAACCACATGGCAAGGCAGGCATCGATCCGATTCTCTTCCAGAAAGGAGATGAGAAATCGTTTTCCGTTTCGGAACAGGGTGACCATCCGAAGGCCGTCAACCGGATGAAAAGGATTGAGCCCGACCAGAGGTTTCCGTGACCCCATCCACGGAAACCATTTTACATGGACCTCTTTCAAGAACTCCTGCCTTTCCCCTTCTCGGTCCTGGGTGAAAACGAAGACCCGATGGTCCCGTTTTTTCAGCTCCTCAATGAAATCGATCAGAAAAGGGGCCTGCACCACGTCAGCAGGATGGGCAGGAAAAGAAGAAGTCACAAGACAGATATTCATCTTCGTTCGGGATGCTGACGAGGATTCGATCACCCTCACCATCACTCTCACTATCACCATCACTGTCACCGTTCTTATTTCAGTTCTTTGTTGTACTCCATATCAAACCACATGGCGAAAAAGAGAGACTGCAGCCCTGAGATGGCAAAAAACGCTGCAAAGAGCGCGCTCGTCGCTGCCACGGGCCCGGCAAGAACTCTATAGAGGATCAGGTAAAGGCCAAACAGCAGGCCGATAGGAGTCAGAATCACTCCCAGAAGATAGAACAGGACCAGAGGATGAAAATCCCGGATGATATACTTCTCCTTGATTCTCCACAGGAAGAGCTTGAGAAGCAGAAAGGAGAGGGTGAAAATCACTCTGTGAATCTTCATGCCGGAGCGTTCGCCGATGCCGTAGACAGGATTCACCGGAACATCGCGCACCCTGAACTGATACACGTTCAGCTTGACCAGGAAGTCGTTGGGCATCCCGTATCTCTTGTACACCCTGTCGAGGTCGATCGTCTTCAGGACGTCCAGGGTCACGGCCGAGTAGCCCGACTGAGAATCGGCCACGTGCCAGTACCCGGAAGCAATCTTCGTGAGGAATGAAAGGGCCGCATTTCCAAAATAGCGGGTCTTGGGGATCACGTTCCACGCCTTTCCCGTAAAGAGGCGGTTTCCCTTGCAATAGTCGCTCTTTCCTTCGACGATCGGGTCGAGCAGCCTGGGGAGATCATTCGGGTCCATCTGCGCATCCCCCGCCATCACGACGCTGATCTCGATCCCCCGGTCCCGGGCCCACCGGTAGCCCGTAGCAATCGCCCCGCCGACACCTTCGTTCTTCTCGTGCCTGATGTAGACGATTCCGGGATTCTTTTTCCGGTACCCTTCAACAACCTCTCCCGTCCGGTCCGGACTGGCATCATCCACAACGACGATATGATCGACAAACTCCGGCATCGTTATCAGCACCTGACCGATGAGTTTTTCTTCATTATACGCAGGAATGATGACGGCGACTGCTTTCTCCCGATACATGGCGTTTTCCTGAAGGCAAGATCCCCTTTAAGGTCAGGGCATCTTCTGTAAGCTTTTGAAAACAAAAGTAAACAGAATTATGTTACTTTAATCCCCCGTCGTCAAGGTTCTTGACTTCCCCGTACTTCATCAGGGTATACTCCAATTTGACGTTCGAGAGGGACCGGAAGATATTCCCCTTCACCCGGTGGTTCTTTCTTCCGAGGAGTTCGATGAGCTCCTTTACCTCACTGCGCTTTGTGCTGCCGCAGCTTGGACACCCGCTGGACCCGACCGGGAACCCCATGGCCTCGGCAAACCGTGCGATCTTCTTCTCCTCCAACAGAAAGAGAGGGCGAATGAGAAACATCTTCCCCTTAAACAGGGACTGAACAGGAAGCATGGTACTGATCTCGCCGCTGTAAAACATATTGAGAAGAAGCGTTTCGACCACATCGTCTTTGTGGTGCCCGAAAGCGATCTTGTTACAGTGGAGCTCATGGGCAAGCTCAAAGGTCCGCTTCCTCCTCTCCCATGCACAGAGAAAACAGGGGTTTTCCCGGTTCCGGCTGCTGTGGGCCAGCGCTCCGATATCCGTATGCTCAATGCGGTACGAAAGCCCCTTTTCGTCGAAAAAGGTCTTGAGAGATTCCAGGTTCCCTGAACTGAAACCGAGATCGATGTGAACCGCAACCAGATCATAGTGGATGGGAACCCTCTTTCTCCGTTCATGGAGGAGGTGAAGAAGGGAGAGGCTGTCCTTTCCCCCCGATACCCCCACCAGAATCCGGTCCCCGTCCTGGATCATCCGGTAGGTGTGGATTGCCTTTCCAACAAACCTTCGAATCTCTCTTTCCCAGTAGGCCATCTCTAGCAACCTCGCATGGGCATGGGGCATGGAGCATGGGGCAAAAAAACAATTCCAAAGCAGCGTATCATTCCTGATTCCAACCTCTTCTCCCATGCCCTCATTTCACGTTCTGCTCTGCTCTATGCGCCTCTGCCCTCTACGCCCTACGCCGTTGAGGGGACAGGTCTCACACCGTGGAACTTTTTTGCAGAACGTTTTCCCCAGATGGACGAGGAGCGCATGATACTCATTGAACAGTTCCGCATCGTGAGGAAGAGAGCTCATAAAGAGGTTTTGAACCTCGTCATAGGAGGCCTTTTCCGAAATGATTCCATGCCGCGAAAGAATCCTCTTCGTGTAGGCATCCACGACAAAAACAGGTTTTCCCAGACCGTACAGAAGGATGCTGTCCGCTGTTTCAGGTCCGATCCCTCTGACCGCGAGGAGTTTTTCCCGCAGAGGACGAAGGGGTTCCTTTTTCATCTCTTCAATCTTCCCTCGGTAAGCTTCGAATAGAAAATCAACAAAGGTTTTCAACCGATCCGCTTTGATACGGAAAAACCCGGACGACTTGATCATGGACGCCAGCTGCGATGACTTCAGCCTGCGGATCCGCTCCATATTCAGGCAACCCTCCTCCTTGAGCCTCTGAATGGCTTTTTCCACATTCGTCCAGGAGGTATTCTGGGTAAGGATGGCTCCCACCATCACTTCAAAGGGCGTTTCCCCGGGCCACCAGTGCCGGGGTCCGAAGGCATGAAAAAGGACTTGGTAAATCTCCTGCAGCAGTCGGATTGCGGATTGCGGATTGTGGAATTCGCTTTGGAATTGTGGATTTCTTCTCCTCAAGGACGTTTTTCTGCCGTCAATTCAGATCGCTTGATAAGGTGTAATCTTTTTCGGATTTCAATCTGCAAATCTAGAATTTAACATCTGAAATCTGCAATCTGAAATCTGAAATCTCACAATGTTTATTTCAGTCTCTTCTGGAATCTCAGAGAGCTCAAGAGAACCATGATCCCTCCCCAGAATGCCAAGGCCGCCATCTGGGGCCAGAGAATATCAAACCCCGTTCCCTTCAAAAACACGCCCCGGATGATCACAATGAAATACCGTCAGCGGGTTTGCATAGGTAAGGTACTGTATCCAGACGGGCATGTTCTCGATCGGAAAAGCAAAACCGGAAAGGATGAAAACGGGCATATTGAAGAAGAAGGCCGAGATCTGAGCCTGCTGCTGGGTGGAAGAAACGGTGGACATGAATAGGCCGACACCGACCGAGCACATCAGAAAGAGAACCGTGCTGAGAAGAAGGACGAGGGGACTTCCCCGGAAAGGAACGTCAAACCAGAGCACACCCAGCAGGGAGATCATCATGACATCCAGAAGGCCGATGAGGGCAAAAGGAAGGGTCTTCCCCACCATCAGTTCCCAGGGCCGGATCGGGGTCACCATGATCTGTTCAAGGGTCCCGATCTCTTTCTCCCTGACAATGGCCTGGGCGGTCAGAATGATCGGAATCATAAAGGCGATCGACGCGATGACACCGGGAATATAGAAAAGTCTGCTCTCAAAGTTCGGGTTGAACCAGACCCGATGCTGCAACTCGACACCGACCTCTTCGAAGTCGATCAATCCCTCCCGGTTCAGTCTCCTGAGAATAACAGCCGAGGAATAATCGGAGAGGATTTGCCCGACGTACCCCAGGGCGATCATCCCGGTATTCGACTCTGTTCCGTCCAGAAGGATCTGAATCGGGGCCGTATCGCCTTTCTTCACCTTTCTCGAAAATCCGCTCGGGATCTCAATGCTGAGGTTCACGTCCCCCTTCCGGATCAGATCCTCAACCTCTCCGGGTGTCCGGGGGAAGGCGACGATATCAAAGTATTTGGAGCTTCCGAACCGGGAGAGGAGTTCCCTGGAATCCACCGTCTGGTCGAGGTCCCTGACGGCCGCGGGAATATGCCTCACATCCAGGTTTGCAGCATAGCCGAAGATGATCAACTGCAGGATCGGAGGAACGATGAGCGTAATCCGCATCTTCTTATCCCGCAGGACCTGAATCATTTCCTTAACGAAGAGATAACGAACCCGCTTGAACATAAGTCTCACACTGGAATAATGGAATAATGGAATGATGACAAGAAAATTGTAACATGATTCGTAACACTCCGGTTCTTTGAAAAACCCCAAAGGGATGGGACAACGGCCAGGGATGCTGTAAGAGATTTAGAGCGGAAACCTTACACGTACTCCTGAGTGTCGATTCAGATTCGCCGCTACCTCATTAAGACCGATTATTTTGAATAACATCCGAGTCCGCATTCTGAATCTTTGGAAGTATTCCTGGCCGGTGCCCATTCCAAAATTCGATTTCAAAGACCAAATTGCTATCATTACCATAACTCTGGAGCTCCCAGATCCCTCTCCTACCTCAGTTCCTTTTTGAAGCTCCTGGTCGCCACCCACATTCCCGCGACCGCCATCCCGAGCAGGACCAGGGTCTCTTTCCAGAGAAAGGAAAAGTCCGTTCCTTTCAGAAAGATCTCCTTGAGAACGGTGACATAGTACCGCGGAGCAATCCCGTAGGTGATGACCTGGAGCCAAAAAGGCATGTTGTTGATGGCGAAGGTAAATCCCGAAAGAAGAAACGTGGGAAGAAACCCGATGATCATGGCCATCTGATTGGCCAGGATCTGCGTCCGGGCAACCGTGGAAATCGTCAACCCGAGCGCCAGTGCAACGACGATGTAGACCGAAGACAGGAGGAAGAGAAGGATGAGGCTGCCCCTGAAAGGAACCTGAAAGACCCATTCCCCCATGATCACGGCAAGAAGCAGATCCAGGAGGGCCAGGAAAAAGTAAGGGAAAACCTTCCCGACCATCAACTCCCCTTTCCGGATCGGCGTTGAGATGAGGAGTTCCATGGTCCCCTTCTCCCATTCCCGGACGATGACCTGCCCGGTCAGGAGGACTCCGATGATCGACATGATGACCGCCACCAGCCCCGGAATGAAATAATTCTTTGATTCGAGTTCTTCGTTAAACCAGACCCTGATTCGACCTTCCACCGGGGGTTTCAGCCTCCTGATTCCCAGCCGTTCGGCTTTTTGGGATGTCTTCTCCTCCGAGTATTGACGTGCGATCGCCTGGACATAACTCAGGACGATGTTGGCCGTATTGGAGTCACTTCCGTCCAGAACAACCTGAACGGGGGCCTTCTCTTCGGCCTTGATCTTTTTCGAAAAATCCCCGGGGAGGATCAGCCCCATCTTCACCTGCCCCTCGTCGATCAGCCGCTTGATCTCTTTCTCATCCCGGACAAAAAGACGGAGGTCGAAGTAAGGAGATGCGCTGAACCGGTGGACAAAAGAGAGGCTCTCCTGGCTCTGATCGCGGTCCAACACCGCCAGGGAAACCTTCTTCACGTCGATGGTCACTGCGTATCCGAAGAGGAGCATCAGGATCGCCGGCATGAGGATGACCAGTCCGAGGCTTCTCGGGTCCCGGTAGATATGGATGAACTCCTTCCTGGCGATGGCCCACGTACGGGAGAGACTCATCTTTCTCCTTCCCTCTCAATCAGGGCAACAAAGACGTCTTCCAGGGACGGCGGAATCCGCTCCATCCTTCCAAGGGCGATCTCGTGCTTCTCAAACAGGGCCTTGACTTCCGGTTCCGGATCGACCGCCTCCAGTTCCAATCGCATGAAGACGATCTCCGAAAACGGCTGCTTCGGAAATCCAGGGCTCCTTCTTCAGCAGGTCCACCGCCGGGACCAGGGGGGTACATTCCACTTCCAGAACCCCTTGCGGAAGGGTCTTCAACTTCAAGTCGGAAGGCGTCCCCAGGGCAATCACCTTGCCCTGATAGATGAGGGCGAGACGGTCGCAATACTCCGCTTCATCCATGTAGTGCGTGGTCACAAAGGTCGTAATGCCCTTTTCCGCCATTTGCTGGATCAGCCCCCAGAAATTCCGCCTCGAGATGGGATCGACCCCCGACGTGGGCTCGTCGAGAAAGAGGACCGGCGGCTCGTGAAGGATTGCGCAGGCCAGGGCAAGGCGCTGCTTCCATCCGACGGCGAGCGTCTGAGTCATCCGGTCCCGGATCTCCCGGAGCCCGGCCATCTCCAGCGCCTCTTCCTCCCTCTGTCTCTGAGCGGAACCGGAAAGACCGTAGATTCCCCCGAAGAAGCGGAGGTTTTCCAAAACCGTCAAATCCTCATAAAGAGAGAACTTCTGTGACATGTAACCGATCACCTGCTTGATCTTCTCGGGTTCTTTGAGAATGTCAAAGCCGGCCACGCTCCCTTTTCCGGAGGTGGGCATAAGCAGGCCGCAGAGCATCCGGATGGTTGTCGACTTCCCGGCCCCATTCGGCCCGAGAAATCCGAAAATTTCCCCCTTTTCCACCTGAAAGCGGACATGGTCCACTGCGACAAAGGTCCCGAAGGTCTTAACCAGGTCTTCCACTTCCACCGCAATTGAAACCATCCAAACCCCCAAGTGAACAGTAATCAGTAACCAGTCATCAGTGGAAAAAAGTCAGAAGAATAACATAAGGTTCTGTGTCCGATCTTACATGATCGAGACTTTTTCTTCTTATTTTCAATGATCTACTTTTTTTCTTACTGGTCACTGATCACTGATGACTGATCACTGTTCACTGCTTTTCGATCGTGACCATCGAAACGAAGGCATCCTCCAGGGACGGTCTCACCTGTGTCAAACTCCCTATCTCCATCTTTTTGCCTTCGAGCGTCTGCCGGATCGCCGTCTCACCCTCCAGAGGATCCTCCACCGGAATATGGATCTTATCTCCGGACAACACGGCATTTCGTAGGAGAGGAATCCCTTCCAAAACTCTCAACGCCCTCTGATGATCCTTCATGCGCAGTTCTAAAATGGCCCCTTTCATCCCGCGTTTGATGGCCGAAGGGGAATCTGCGACGAGAAGCCCTCCCTGATAGATGAAACCCACACGGCTGCACCGTTCCGCCTCGTCAAGGTATGAGGTCGAAAAAAGAATGGTCACCCCTTCTTTCAGAAGATCGTAGAGGATAACCCAGAAGTCCCTCCTGGAGAGGGGATCGACTCCCGTCGTGGGCTCATCCAGGAAGAGGATTTCAGGCGTGTGGATCAAAGCACAGATCAGCCCCAATTTCTGTTTCATTCCCCCTGAAAGGTCCTGTGCTTTTCTTCGGACAAAGGGAGCCAGGTCGGCAAATCGAAGCAGCCTGTCGATCCTTTCCTTTCTCTCCTTCTTTGCCACCTGATAGAGGTCCCCATAGAAATGGATGTTCTCGATGACACTCAGATCGCCGTAGAGTCCGAAGCGCTGCGGGAGATAGCCGACTTTTTCTTTCAGAGACTCCGTGTCCTTGCGGATATCGCACCCTGCAACGGTTGCCTCACCCCGGTCGGGTGGGAGGATACCGCAAAGCATCCGGATCGTTGTGGTTTTTCCTGCGGCATCGGGCCCCACAAGACCGAAAATCTCTCCGGCCTTCACCTGCAGATTCAACTCATGAACCGCAGTCAGGGAACCAAAGGTCTTCGTCAGGCGGGTCGTCTGGATGGAGATCATGGTCTGGATGATGGCTTTTGAGTTGGCAAGGGCAACAGGATCTTTCCGTCGGCCGGCATCCCCGGTTTCAATTCGCGATCGGGGTTGGCAAGATCCACCTTGATGCGATATACCAGGGTGACCCTTTCCTTTTCTGTCTGGATCTGCTTGGGAGTGAACTCAGCCTGGGAAGAGATAAACGAGATCTTGCCACGGTACTCCTTCCGGGGATGGAGGTCCGTCTTCACAATCACCTCCTGCCCCCACTTCACCCTGCCAAGGTCTGTTTCCGGAATATAGGCTTTTACCCAGACATTCGTGATGTCAGCCAGGGTAAGAACCGTCGTCCCTGAATTGACCACCTCTCCCACTTCTGCGGATTTGACGAGAACAACCCCCGAGAGGGGGGAATAAAGAACAACATAACTGAGCTGGGTCTCGGCCACTTTAAGAGAAGCCCGGGCCTGCTCGACCTGGGCACCGGCGTCCTCAATGTCTTCTCTCCTCGGCCCCTCCTTGACCAGAGCATAATTCTCCACCGCCCTTGCCTGCGAGGCCTTTGCGATCTTAAACGCCGCCTCCGAATTGTCGAGTGTCTCCTTCGGAATCACCCCTCTCATGTACAGCGCGTTCATTCTTTCGTAGTGATTCTGCTTGTTCGCCAGATCGTACTCCGTCTGGTGAAGGGCGGCTTCTGCCTCCCGCAATTCCTCCGGCCTCGACCCGGCCTCGAGCTTATTCAGCCGGGCCTGAGCGGCCCTGAGGGATGCCCTCGCCAGGTCGAGCCGATGGCGAAGATCATCGTCGTCTATCCTGGCAATCACTTTCCCCTTTTCAATCCAGTCCCCTTCTTCGGCGGAAAGGCTGATCACCCTCCCGGAGATTTTGAAACCCACATTGACCTCGGTGGCTTCGATGTTTCCGGAGATGCTGATGACGGATTCATCTCCCGCTTTATTCCGAAAAACGAAATAGTAGAGGGACCCGGCGACAGCCGCAAGAATGAGAAGGACAGGGACAAACCGTTTCATCTAAAAACTCTCCTTTGACCGAGCACCCGCTTCCTCCCCGGCCGCTCCCGTGTCCTCTCCCCGAAGAGAGAACAACCAGGGAGGAAGTTGATCCATTATAGATTCCAGTCTTGTTCTTGTCAAAGAGTTTCAGTTATGCAATCTCCCCTCCAGACTTGAATTTTCAAATAGTTGCGGGTATTATGAAAAGAAGATGTTGAGATTCAATGACATCCAAGATCGCTTGCTCGCCTATCATCCCAGCGCAGATACGAGCCTCCTGCAGAAGGCTTACGTTTTTTCTGCAAAGGTTCACATGGGACAGGTGCGTCTTTCCGGAGAACCGTATCTTACCCACCCCTTAGAAGTTGCCGGAATTCTGACCCAGCTCAAGCTCGACGTCGCCAGCCTGGCAACGGGACTTCTCCACGATACGGTGGAAGACACCTTCACGACCTTGAAGGAGATCCGCGACAATTTTGGAGACGAAATTGCGCAGCTGGTCGATGGGGTGACAAAGATCAGTCAGATCTCCCTTCGATCCTCCGAAGAAGGCCAGGCCGAGAATTTCCGGAAGATGGTCCTTGCCATGGTGAAGGATATCCGCGTGCTTCTCATCAAGCTTGCCGACCGTCTCCACAACATGCGAACCCTCCAGTATCATTCGCCGGAAAAACAGCGAACGATCGCCCAGGAGACCCTTGAAATCTACGCCCCTCTGGCACACCGCCTCGGGATCGATTGGATCAAGTCCGAGCTGCAGGACCTCGCGTTCCAGTACCTTCATCCGGACATCCATGGAGAGATCCAGCGCAGGATCGCCAAGAAAGAGAAGGAACGGGAACGGTACGTCGAGCGAAGTCATCAGAACCCTGACAAAGAAACTTTACGAAAACCATCTTGAGGGAGAGGTCACGGGCCGTCTGAAACAAACCTACAGCATCTACCTCAAGATGAAGGATCAGCAATATCGATTTTGATCAGGTTTTCGACATCACGGCCTTCCGGGTGGTCGTCGATACCCTGAAGGAGTGCTATGATGTCCTGGGCCTGATTCATTCCCTCTGGAAACCCATCCCGGGCAGGTTCAAGGATTATATCGGCCTTCCCAAAGACAACATGTACCAATCTCTTCACACGTCGGTGATCGGACCCTATGGCGAACGGATCGAGATCCAGATTCGGACTCAGGAGATGCACAGGATTGCCGAGGAGGGGATTGCCGCTCACTGGAAATACAAGGAAGGAAAGATCTCGGAGGAGGCCGACGATAAACGTTTCACCTGGCTCAGGCAGCTCCTGGAATGGCAGCGGGACCTGACGGATAACGCAGAATTCATCGAAAGCGTCAAGGTGGATCTCTTTCCCCATGAGGTCTACGTCTTCACGCCCAAGGGGGCGGTCAAACAATTCCCGGTGGGGGCCACCCCTGTTGATTTTGCTTTCAGCATCCATTCCGACGTGGGCAGCCGCTGCAGCGGCGCCAAGGTGAACGGAAAGATCGTCCCTCTGAAATATGAGCTTCGAAGCGGAGACACAGTGGAAATCATGACGTCTCCCAATCAGAAACCCAGCAAGGACTGGCTGAAATTCGTTGCAACCTCCCGGGCGAAAACGAAGATTCGCCAGTGGTTCAAAACCGAGGAACGGGAGAAATCCGTCATTCTTGGAAAAGAAATCCTCGAAAAAGAGTTCCGGAAGTACGGCCTCCAGCAGGCCCAGTTGATCAAGTCAGGAGAAATGGCAAAGGTCGCAGGGGAATTCAGTTTCCAGACGGTGGAAGATCTCATTGCCTCCGTGGGCTATGGAAAAGTGACGGCCAATCAGATCATCGGAAAGATTGTCCCCCAGGAAAGACTGGAACAAAAAGAGGAACAGGAAGAAGGACGGCTCAAACGCCTCATTCAGAAGATTACCCGGAAGTCCAGAGACGCCCTTTTGATTAAGGGGATCGATAACGTCATGGTCCGTTACGCGGGCTGCTGCAAACCGCTTCCCGGCGACAAGGTGATCGGATTCATCACCCGGGGGAGAGGCGTCACCATTCACGCCTCGGATTGCCCGAAAGCGATGGACAGCGACCCCGAGCGGCGGGTCGAAGTCGAGTGGGACTCGACAAAAGAATACATCTATCCCGTACAGATTCGCGTCTATTCCGAAGACAAAAAAGGGCTTCTCGCGGAAATCAGTGCTTCCCTTTCCTCCAACGAAGCCAACATCACCAACGCAAAAATCGATACAACGGAGGACAGGAAGGCGGTCGGGACCTTTGAAGTGCAAATCCGGGACCTCACCCACCTTAAGAAAGTCATCAGGGCTCTTGAAAGGATTAAAGGGGTAAACCGGGCGGAACGGATGAGAGACTGATTCATTGCAGATTCCGAACAGCCGATTGCGAACCGAAAAACAAGGCAGGTCCGAACCCGCGATTCGAAATCCGCGAAGGGGTCAGACGGCCTTGGTAACAGCCCCGGAGCGAAGGCACCTGGCGCAGATCTTGACTTGAAGCTTCCTACCCTCTTTCAGGGCTTTGACCTTGTGAAGATTCGGATACCAGACCTTCCGGGTCTTGTTGTTTGCATGACTGACATTGTGGCCAAAGACAGGCCCTTTCCCGCAAATTTCACACACTTTCGCCATGGCTCAACCTCGACTTGATTTTCGAATAAAATATTTAATAACACAGCCTGTGAAAAACTGCAAGCACCCCCCAGTGGACGACACTCAAACGGAAGATCTGATCACGGTCAGCAACAGGAGATATTCTTCTTCTCCCCGGAACATGCGGTCGGATTTCCGGGGCCTTCATTCTCTGAAAGGGTGCAGCAGCACGCCCCCCCCTTCCTCCGCAAAGCCGAGTTGATCACGGCCGCGGCGCAGCCCACCCCCGCCTTTACGCGGATGGCCTCGGCAGGGCAGTTCTTGGCGCAGGCGCCGCACTCCATGCAGGCATCCCGATGTCCGATCTCAACCGTACCATTTCTGGAGATGAAGACGGCATGGGGGCAGACCTGCACACACATGCCGCACCCCACACACCTTTTCCGATCGAGCTCCAGTGTCACAACATCTTTCAAATAGACCAGTCGATCCATCTTCCCGACTCCTTCATCGCATAGCGCATGGAGCATAGCGCATAGCGTAAAACCTAAAAGAAAAGGGTTATCGTTATCGATGCTCGTATCGATACACGAAGCTCGGAAACGAAGCTCGATAAGAGGTTACGGTTAGGGTTACGAGGCCCGTTTCGGTAAGGGTTAAAAGGTTAGGGCTGGTTCTTAAGACCTTGGCCGTAACCTTCTCTTGACGATACGGGCTTCGTTACCGTCACCTTTGCCGATCCTTTTACAGAGCTTCGATACGAGCTTCCCCAACCATAAACCTCACCTATTCCTGACCAGACGGGCTTCGTCACCGTAGCCCTGACCGATTTTCATGGTTCGCGGCCCTCTCCAGACGCATGGGATGTTATGCGAGAAATCGCGACACGACCCACAACCCAAAACCTGCAAGTGCGGCCCCAATCTCCATTGGCATTGCCCACCGCATCTCCTTTCTGACCCCTGAAAGAGAGGTGTAGGTTGAAGCCCCGGTAAAGTTCATGGCTAAGAAAGCCGAGGCCGCCAGAATGAGCAGGAATCCTGAAATCACTTCCGGGCCCCACGCCGCCGCAGCCCCCCGGTGCAAGGCAGCAAAAATCACTCCCCCCAGAAATCCCGGGCCCAAACCTTTGACGGAAAAAGCCCGGCCCGGCAACCACGGAAGCAGAAGAGGCGTCAGAACCGCTCCCGCCAGCATGCCGATCACGATGACCTGGACCGAGTAGTTTGCGGATTCTCCGGCTCTCGCCCAGAGACCTTCGGACCCTCCAAGAAGACCTGTCAGAAAGAGACATCCAAAAAGGAAAAAAGCCCCTTTGAGAGCCCCCACGAGTTCAATGGGGACCAGAACCGCCCGTTCTCGCGCTGTAAACCCCTTGCGCCTCATCTCAGGGGTTGTCTTCAGACCGGCATCCAGAAAAGCCGGAAGGTCCTTTGCAAGGATGGGACCGTAAATGACCTTGAATCCGGAATACTTCTTTACCTGATGGGCCGCGATACCTGGCGCTGCCAGCTGGGGAAGAACCACTTCGCGATGTGAGACGATCCGGCTGAGACCGGACGCAACGATTCGCCGGACAAGCTCTTCCGTTCCGAACGTCCCTTTGCCTGCCGAGCACCAGACATTGACCCCCTTTGTATCAAGAACCAGGACCCAGGCCTTCCGCTCAGGCATTGCCTCCCGCAAACGGTCAAAGCTCATTTTGTAGTTGGCTGTTACCAGGACTGGGGATTCCTCATCCGGGCTTCCCAGGGCATAGAGACCCGGTTCTACGGTATAATTCATTCTCCCGACACCCCAGCGTGTTTTGAAAGTGCCGAAATGATCCACTCCGGTTAAAGAAGAAGAAATCTGAGGAACAGGCCCGGCCGGCGTCTCAATCGAACCGACGACAAAGCCCTGCTTCAGGCTCGGAAGACCCAACTGAGTCTGAGAGGACGGGCCTCACGTGTTCGGCGCCGGAGTTCCCTGGGGCCCGGGCGCCGGACAACAGGGAACTGACTGCAAAGAGCCGGTCTTAATTCCGGCTGCACCTGAATCTAATTTGTCCATAGAAATCCACCTCATTTAAATCGGAAAAGGATTTCGTCCAAAGGTTATGGTAACGATGCCCGTATATACTGTCTGAAGGCAAAGGATGTAAAATAAGCGGTTATCGTTATCGATGCTCGTATCGATGCACGAAGCTCGGAAACGAAGTTCAAGAAGAGGTTACGGTTAGGGTTACGAGGCCCGTTTCGGTAAGGGTCAAAAGGTTAGGGCTGGTTCTTAAGACCTTGGCCGTAACCTTCTCTTGACGATACGGGCTTCGTTACCGTCACCTTTGCCGATCCTTTTACAGAGCTTCGATACGAGCTTCCCCAACCATAAACGTCACCTATTCTTGACCAAACGGGCTTCGTGGCCGTGCCCTTGACCCAAGGACACGTCGCATTTTCATGGTTCACGCTGAATGAATAAGAATATCACCCGGCAACCATCTCTTTTACCATCGGTCCGAGGAAATCCTTGACCCGGTCCGCGAGGTATTCGGACTTGATGAGATAGAAGCAGCAGACCTCCCCGTCTTTCATCCAGCTGACCAGAGCCAGTTTATCTCCTGCCCGGATCTTCGCCCTGTCCCGCAGGTCCTTCGGAAGTACCATCTGTCCCCGCTCATCGATGCTGACAATCGATTCCACCCGGCAGCAATTCGTCTCCTTCGAAAACATCGAGCAACCCGCTTCCTTCTCGCCTTTTCTGGTCATCTCCTTCTCTCCAGTCCCGTCCCTCCGAATGATGTGAATCAGAAAATTCAGTTCCTTCTGAATATGCAGAGTTATGAATTCATTGTCAAGATGAAATTTGATGACAACTCGTATTACCTGGCAAAAATTGTCATTTGCTTGACAATCTCTGTCTTCGATGTCGGCAATCGGTCTGAGACAGAAAACATTGAATAAGCAATATTTCTTATTAATTATAATGCGTTAGCAGACAAATGGAGGATCATTTAAACTTGGCAAAAGAGTTGCTTTTGACTTTATAGACCGGCTGGAAGATAGAATGGACACGGGCAGGGGTTCTTTAGAAGTTCCGGCGTTGCAACCAAAGCCGATCCCGTGGACAATAAGATGAGATGAAGAGACCAATTCGGTCCTCAAGATATCCGTCGCAGAGAGAACAATGAACTTCGATCAGTGGAACCAATCCATCGGCAGAGATGTCACCGCTTTCAACGACAGCGGTCCCAAGGTTTCCAACCGGCTTCTTGAGGCCTATGAAGACGAGTTGAACGAGGAAGAAGAACTGTCTCTGCTGGAATCAAAGCCACAAAAGCAGAACCGAGGCTATTCATGTCCGGGGTTCGGAAGATAGCCCGGCCGTCGATCTCTTCTTAAGTCCCAGGATCTGACCTGCTGCCATCCTTCCTGCGAGAACCTCGCCTTCCCATCCCAGATAGGGAAAATTTTCTTTTCCCGTAAAGTAGAGTTTCTTCGTCAACCGGGTCGGCACAACCCCTTCCCTCCAGCGGATGGGAACCCGGGCCTCGTACAGGAAATGAGCGTAAGACCAGTGTGAGACCTGTTCCATGGTCCAATCGGAATCCATCCACTCAACGTAATCCTCCAGGAAAGGAATGATTCGTTTCATGTGCCTCATCACCGCGTTCCGGTGCTCCGACAGGACGCCCTCTTTCTGCAACTCCTGTATTCTTCCGAAAGAGACGAGGCTCTGGACGATCATCCCCCTTTTTCCCTCCGGAGCCTGACTCTCATCCCCCCCGGGACTGAGGGCCATCATCAGGAGATTTCCTTCTTCAGGAGGCTTTTCGGGGTCCAGGACGGAGACAACCAGGTCCTTCATCCCGACCGGAACGACTTTCCCGCGAATCCCGAAGAAAGTGGACAGTCTCATGTACCGGGGCTGGACGCGGCCTCTCCATTTCAACAGCACCCTGCCTGCTTCTCCCTGAAGGTCGCTGAATGAGTGCAAGGGAGAATTGAAAAGCACATGGCGGGCTTGGAATATCCTTCGGTCCCCTGTAAGTGCCAGAGACACATCCTTTCCCCAGCCTGCGGCGGCTTTTTCTATCCCTTCAATCTCCTCAACATGTCCGCCACATTGAGAAAATCTCGTTTCAATCCTCTTCTCCAGTTCGTTTCCAACGATACAGGCCGCCTCGGGATTCCCATCCTCCTCCCTCATGAGATAGGCCGCCAGGGAAAGGGGCCACTCCCGGGAATAGAGATTTCCCCGGGAAATCAATTGAAGCCACATGAATCTCCTGAATTCGGAAGAAAAAGAAGAAAGCCTTCTTTCGACCGATTTCTCCGGAAGGAACCTGAAGGGATTGAACCTTTCCGGAAGAGACGGGATGCGAAGCGGAAAGAACGGATCGGTCCCTTCTCTGGTCTCCATCCGGCCCAAGAGTCCGCTCATCTCCTCATAGAATTCTTCAATCCGGGCCGCTTCAGTGCGGAACTCGCGCTTCCACTCTCCCTGGAGAGCGGTCCGCTTCCCGAAGAGGTCGATCCTCGCTTTTGGGAAAAGAATTTGAAAGGAGGGTCTCTCCACCGTTTTCCTTGGATCCGGTGGAACACCCGGATCCCGTTGCCTATCTTCCCCGGGAAAGGGGAGGCCGAGGATCTCGACCAGTTTCCGGGCAACGGATGGGGGAAGCCGTTTCTCTGAGATGCTGGAAAACGGAGACAGGCGGTACCGATTCGATGCGAAAAAGGATTCGCCCCCCTTCTCTTTCAGAAGCAGGACGGACCGTTTCTCTTTTGCCAGAAGGGTTCCGGCAATCCATCCGCCCAGTCCCGAACCAACGATGATGATATCAAATTTTTCGTGACTCATTTTTCCCGGAGGCGGAAGTGATCAGCAACTTTGTATCGTGGCACGTTCTGTTCTTCCCCGATAGGACGGAAAAAGCGAAGGTGGAAAGCGGAGACGGGATAACGGGAAAAGGCCGTTCCCGAGGAAAAGGAAGATGGAATACCGTAGCACTTCGAAAAAACGGGGCTCCTGGGACCCCGGTCAAGGATGCGGTTAAGGTTGATACAGAAGCCTCAGGGGAGAACCCGGCATCGTGGACTCTCAAACAAATTCAATGGCGTCTTGCTCTTTTTCCGCCTTTCCAATTTCCCCGATGACAAAAGCCTTCTCTCCTGTAGATTGGAGCCGGCCCAGGATATCCTCGGCTTCCTTGGCCTTGACGATGAGGATCATGCCAATCCCGTTATTGAAGGTCCGGAACATCTCCTCTTCCGGAATCTCCCCTTTTTCCCTCAAAAAGGAAAAAATGGGAGGAATATCCCAGCTTCCCTTATGCACAATCGCCTTGCACCCTTTGGAAATGACCCGCGGCAGATTTCCCGTAATGCCCCCTCCCGTAATATGGGCAATGCCCCCGATGTGAAAACTCCGGGTCAGACTGAGGATCGTCTTCACATAGATCTTGGTCGGACGCAGCAACTCTTCCCCCAAGGTGGTACCGAGTTCCTCGATCTCCTGATGCAGATCCATCCGATAATGATCGAAGAGGAGTTTCCTGACGAGAGAATACCCATTGCTGTGGAGTCCGCTGGAGGCAATGCCGATCAGCTTATCGCCCACGGTCACATTGGAACCATCGATCATCTGAGCGTCTTCCACAATCCCGACCACAAAACCTGCCAGATCGTACTCCCCCTGCTGATAGAAGCCCGGCATCTCGGCCGTCTCACCGCCGATCAGAGAACACTCCGCTTCCTGACACCCTTTGACGATGCCGCTGACCACTTTCGCCGCTGTTTCCGTATGGAGATGAGAAGTCGCCAGATAGTCCAAGAAGAAAAGGGGCTTGGCCCCGCAGACAACGACGTCATTGACACACATGGCAACCAGATCGATTCCCACGGTATCATGGCGGTCCATCATGAAGGCAATCTTCAGCTTGGTTCCCACGCCGTCGGTGGAGGAGACGAGGATCGGCTTCTTATAACGCTCGAGATTCAAGGAGAAGCATCCCGCAAACCCCCCGATCTTGGTCAGAACCTCCGGCCGGAAGGTAGACTCCACCATGGGTTTGATCGTTCGGACGAATTCGTCTCCCCTGTCGACATCGACACCTGAATCTTTGTACGAGAATTTCTTCACTCGATTCCCCATTCTCCAAAAATATTTCTACATTAATGGATGAAGACAAAAAAGTCAACTCATCGGCTCCCCGGCATAAATACCGGGGATTGCTCAGAGTAGACCCCTTCGACTTCGCTCAGGGCAGGCACTGAGCGGCGCTTCCTGTCCCCGCCTTAAAAGGCGGGGCTTCGCGCCGTCGAACGGGTCAATCCTTTCGGAACACGGTCTGTAACCTTACAAACCTGTGAAAAAATTGGAACAAACGAAAAAGTATCCTGGCCCAATGAGGGCGTGCCGCTTGGAAAACTTTAGAGCGAAACCTTATTGAGCAAGCTTGTGCGTAAATTTTCAATAGTAACGAAGACTTACTAACGGGACGGTTCCCCTGATTAAGAGATCGCAATTCTAAAGTTCGGAAAGCGGCTCGCCCTCGTTGGGCCGGAAAAAGAGAGAGACCTATTTTTTCATACCTCCTGAAGAGGACCACGGCTTGCGAGATTCGGTCCGACTCTGTTATTTTAATTGGATTTAATTCAGCAGAAGACTTCCCGAAATGAGAATTGAATCATTCGATTACGCACTCCCAAAATCCTTGATCGCCCAATACCCGTCCCCCGGGAGGGACGACTCCCGTTTAATGGTGCTTGACCGGTCGTCGGGAGAGATCGAACACCGGGGATTCAAGGATATCCTGGGTTACCTCCGGCCCGGGGACCTTCTTGTCGTCAATGACACCCGGGTCCTTCCAGCCCGGTTGCTCGGGAAAAAAGCAAGCGGCGGCAAATGCGAAGTACTTCTTATCCCTTCCTGGAACGGAAGTCGCGGCAACTGGGAAGTGCTGGTCAAGGGAACGGGAAAGGTGAAGATTGGAACCCGTATCCACTTTGCCCCCGGGCTCGACGGGGAACTGATTGACATGAAAGAAGGAAGGGGGAAAATCCGTTTTTCCGCGTCCGTGGAAGTCCGGGATCTCCTCGAAAAGATGGGCCGCATCCCTCTGCCTCCTTATATCAAACGGGAAGACGAGCCTTTGGATCGGGAAAGATACCAGACGATCTTCGCAGAGAGGGATGGCGCCATTGCAGCACCTACGGCAGGGCTTCATTTCACCCCTTCCCTGACGGAATCCATCCGAAAGCACGGGGTGAACCTGGCGTCCCTCACCCTCCACACCGGGACCGGAACCTTTACGCCGGTTAAGTCGGAGAAAGTCGAAGACCATGCCATGGGAGCGGAATGGGTTGAAATTCCCCCGGCGACGGCCCGGGCGATTGCAGAGACAAAACAGAAGAGGGGCCGGGTGATTTCCGTCGGGACCACCACCACTCGGGCCCTGGAATCCTTTGCGGAATCTGACGGCAGCGTGAGATCCGTCACGGGTTTGACTTCTCTGTTCATTCGTCCTCCCTATCCTTTCCGGGTCGTCGATGGACTGGTCACCAATTTCCACCTGCCCAAATCGACCCTGATCATGCTGGTATCCGCCTTTGCGGGTACGGAGTTTGTCTTGAAAGCCTATGCGGAGGCGGTGAAAGAAAAATACCGGTTTTACAGCTATGGCGATGCCATGCTGATCTTGTAAACGAAAAAAACTGCAAATTCGAAATTCGAAACAGAACCGAATGATCGGGACGCATCATTGAGAACAGGAATCCGACACATGAAGCATCGAGGGTCATCTGACCTTTTGTATTTTTCGGATTTCGAGATTCGAATTTCGGATTTATCTTACGTTATGGCATTTCGATTTGAGATAAAGAAAACAGACCCGGGCTCCCGGGCGAGACTGGGGAGGATCGAAACGAATCACGGGTCCTTCAGCACCCCTGCGTTCCTCCCCGTTGGAACTCAGGGCACGGTGAAATCACTCACGCCGGAGGACCTTCTGGAGGTGGGCGTCGAGGCCATCCTGGGAAACACGTACCATCTGTATCTCAGGCCCGGGCACGACATCATCGGGCGGCTGGGAGGGCTTCACAGGTTCATGCACTGGGAAAGACCCATCCTGACGGACAGCGGCGGTTATCAGATCTTCAGCCTCGGGGATCTTCGAAGCATCTCCGAGGAAGGGGCTGCCTTCCGTTCCCATCTCGATGGATCCCCGCACTGCCTGACCCCGGAGAAGGCGGTTGAGATCCAGAGAACGCTCGGTTCGGATATCGCCATGGTCCTCGATGAATGCATCCCCTACCCTTCCCCTTACGAATACGTGAGAGCCTCCACCTCGCTGACGACCCGGTGGGCCCGGCGGTGCCTGGAGGCGGAACGGAAACCAGGTTCCGCCCTTTTCGCCATCGTGCAGGGGGGAATGTACAGAGACCTCCGTGAGGAGAGTGCCAGAGACCTTGTGGAGATGGGTTTTGACGGGTATGCGATCGGAGGCCTGAGCGTGGGAGAACCTAAAACAATGATGATGGAAATCCTCGAATGGACGGCCCCGATGCTCCCTGAGAAAACCCCCCGGTATTTGATGGGAGTGGGGACTCCCGAAGATATTCTCGACGGGGTCCGTCAGGGGATTGACCTTTTCGACTGTGTCCTGCCAACCCGGAATGCGCGAAACGGAACGCTCTATACGGCTTCCGGAAAGATATCGATCAAGCAGGCTCAATATGCCGAAGACGAAAGACCTGTGGAGGAAGGCTGCGCCTGCTACACCTGCCGCCACTATTCGAGAGCCTATCTCCGCCATCTTTACCAGGCCGGCGAGATCCTTTCGTCGAGGCTCAACACCCTTCATAATCTCTTTTTCTATATGGATTGGATGGGAAAGATCAGGGACGCCCTTGCCGCCGGAACGTTCTCTGAATTCTATCAGGGCAGGTGCGGACTCAAACCCGATCTGCCGCAAGCAGCATGGAATAGGATTGGATCCGCCGAAAATCCGAAATCCGAATATCGAAATTCGAAACAAATTCGAATTTCCAAAATCTCAATGGCCTAACGCCCTTGGTTCTTTCGGATTTCGCCTGCCTGCCGCAGGCAGGAAATTCGTGCCTCGGATTTAGAATCGGTCATCTCTAAATGAGCGTGTTGGGCAAGAGACAATTCATAACAGGCTAAAGAACTCAAACAAGAAAAGGAGGACTTATGGGAGCTGATTTAGCATTTGCCATGGGAGGGCTGGGAGGAGGAGGGGGTGGAGCGGGAGGAGGCGGTTCGCAAATCATGAGTTTCCTTCCCATCATCTTGATCTTCGTCATCTTCTACTTTCTGCTCATCCGTCCCCAGCAGAAACGAACGAAGGAGCATCGGGCGCTTCTGGACAGCCTGAAGGTGGGGGACAATGTCCTGACCAGCGGGGGGATCTACGGTCGGGTCACCGGTTTGCGGGAGAATATTGTTACGATCGAGATCTCAGACAAAGTAAGGGTAAAAGTGAATCGGGGAAATATCGCCGGCGTCGAAAAACAGGACGTGCTTAAGAAAGACTGAACATGTAGGCATTGCAGATGTTCAGGATTGAGGCATTGCAGCTTGAAGAATCTCAGGTTTCAATCTTAAACCTTAGACCTTTAATCTCAAATCGGATATTGCTATTGGATTCCCCCTTGCTCTAAACGCGGTTTTAGGGCTATAATCCACGAGGAGGTATATTATGAGAAAGTATGAGACGCTCTGCATTCTGAACCCTGATCTCGACGAAGGGCAAACCCAATCGGCCATCGAGAAGATCAAGGGAATCATCGCGCAGGGAGAAGGAACCATCCTGAAATTCGAAGATTGGGGCGTAAGAAAGCTTGCCTACCTAATCCAGAAAAAAGACAAAGGCCACTATTTCCTGATCCATTTTTCAGGAACCCCTGCCCTGCTCTCCGAGCTTGAGCGAAACTTCAGGGTCATGGATGCCGTCACCAAATTCCAATCGGTCCTTCTGGATGAACGGAAAGAAGCCGCAGCAAAGGTTTCTCCGCCGGAGGAGCCAACCCCTGAGCCGGAGCCTCCGCTGGAAGAAGAAAAGAAATGACCTCCCAGAACCTTGTCATTCTGACGGGAAGAGTGGTGAAGGCCCCAGAGCGGCACACCCGCCCGGACGGATCTCCAGTGCTTCAGTTCCCCTTCAAGATGAGCGACCCGGGGGAACGAAATCCGATCACCATTGTGGCTATCGGAAAACTGGCTGAAACCGAACCGGATCTCCTTCAGAGCGGCCAGGCCCTCATAGTGAAAGGCCAGCTCAAACAGCGGCGATGGCAAAGTCCGGAAGGAAAACAGCGATCCCGGCTGGAGATCCTTGCCACGGATTTTCAGCGCCTGGAGGACTCCCAACCAAACCCTGTGATTCATAAGAGAGGAGAAGACGAAAATGATGATGAGAAAACCATCTGACAGGCCAGGACCCGACAGAAGGAAGAAGCCCTTTCTCAGGCGGAAGGTCTGCCGCTTCTGCGCCGATAAGAAGATTGACATTGATTACAAGAACGTGAAGGTCCTTCGTTACTTCGTGACGGAACGGGGGAAGATTATTCCCCGGAGGATTTCAGGAAACTGCGCAAAACACCAGAGGCAGGTCACCGTCGCGGTGAACAGGGCTCGGAATATCGCGCTCCTGCCTTTTACCACAGCGATTCGATAGTGCTTCAATCCCTGTTTGAAGCGGAAAGCTTAAGGCGGAGGGCGGAGCGGAAGCGCTTTCGCTCCGCCCCATGCGCCCTGCGTGAAATGGAGGTAACGGATGCAGATCATTTTGTTGGAAAATATTCCCTCTTTGGGAAAAGCCGGAGATCTTGTGAAGGTTTCGGAGGGATACGGGAGAAACTTCCTGATTCCCCAGAAGAAAGCCGTTGTGGCCACCGAAAAAAGCATCAAGGTCCTGGAACATCAAAAACGCGAAGTCCAGCAGCGGATCGAGAAGACGAGAAAGGACGTGGAGAAGATCGCCCAGAAAATCGGGGCCCTCTCCTGTACCCTCGTCAAACCTGTGGGGGAAAGCGGAAAGCTGTTCGGGTCCGTCACGTCCATGGAGATCGAGACCTATCTGAAGGAAAACGGGATTGACGTAGACCGGAAGAAAATCCTCATTGAAGAACCGATTAAGAGCCTGGGAATGCATACGGTCCTCATTAAGCTCGGTCCGGAGGTCGTGGCTCAACTGAAGGTGGAGGTCGTCCAGGAGTGACGCTCTGAGGGCGAGGGGCAGGTTAAGGTTAAGGTTAAGGCTAAGGTTCAGGGTTAAGATTTGAGAATTTATCTTTGACAACCGCGTTCCGGTCCTGCTGGGCCTCCATCCTTAACCTCAACCTTAACCTTGGTTTTTGAAATCTCACATTTTACATCTGAAATCTGAAATCACGTTGTGTTCGATATGGCTGAAGCGGATGTTTCCTCCCACAAACTCCCCCCCCAGAATATCGAGGCGGAGCAATCCGTCCTGGGCGGCGTCCTCATTGAAAATGAAGCGATTCACCGGGTCCTCGAACTCCTCACCCCGGAGGATTTCTACCGCGAGGCTCACCACCGCATCTTTGACGCCCTGATCAATCTCTCCGAACGGGATGAACCTGCCGACCTGATTACCCTGACCAACGACCTGAGGAAAAACGGCCTGCTCGATTCCGTGGGGGGCGCCTCGTATATCACCTCTCTCATCGACGCGGTTCCCACGGCGGCCAACATCGAGTATTACGCAAAAATCGTCAAAGAGAAGGCCATCCTTCGCAGGCTCATTCAAACGGCAACAAACATTGTTACGGAAAGCTTCCAGGAACGGGAAGACGTGGAAGGACTCCTCGATGAGGCGGAGCGGGCCATCTTTGAGATCGCCGAAAACACCGTCAAACCTTCCTACTATCCCATCCGGGAGATCATCAAAGATAGCTTCAAGACTCTCGAAAAGCTCTACGAGAGAAAAGAACTGATCACCGGGGTGCCTTCCGGGTTCAAAGGCCTGGACAAGAAAACCGCCGGATTTCAACCTTCGGATCTTATCATTGTCGCGGGAAGGCCGAGCATGGGAAAGACCGCCTTCTGTCTCAATGTCGCTCAGCACGCCGCCGTAGAAGGGAAGACTCCCGTCGTCATCTTCTCCCTCGAGATGTCAAAAGAACAGCTCGTCACCCGGATGCTCTGCTCCGAAGCCGAGGTCGAGGGCACCCGTGTCCGCACGGGTTTCCTGAACGAGAGCGACTGGCCCAAGCTGACCCTCGCCGCAGGAAACCTCTCCGACGCCCCGATCTTCATCGATGACACGGCGTCCCTGACAATTCTTGAATTGCGGGCCAAAGCCAGGCGGCTCAAGGGGGAGCACGGCCTCAGCCTGATCATTGTCGACTACCTCCAGCTCATGAGAGGAAGATCGAAGGTGGAAAACAGACAGCAGGAGATCTCCGAAATCTCCCGCTCCCTCAAGGGTCTTGCCAAGGAGCTCAATATCCCTGTCATTGCGGTTTCCCAGTTGAGCCGGAACCCCGAGTCACGGGAGGACAAGCGGCCTCAGATGTCAGACCTCCGGGAATCCGGAGCCATCGAACAGGATGCGGATCTGATCCTCTTCATTTACCGGGATGAGGTCTACAATCGTTCTGAAGACAATCCGAATCGGGGCATTGCCGAGATTATCATCGGAAAGCAGCGCAACGGTCCGACGGGAAAAGTGGACCTGGCCTATCTGGACAAATTCACTGCCTTCAAAGACCTCTACCGGGGAGAATCCGGAGGCGGATACGAATGAGAGAGATGGATAGGGCAAGGTTATTGAAGCCCGTTTCAGCATAGAAAAGACAACGTTTATGGTTGTAGAAGCTCGTATCGCAGCCTGGAAAAAGCCAGTATCGAGGCTACCTAAAGGATTGGTTATCGAGCTTCGTCTCCGAGCTTTCTTACATCGATACGAGCTCGAAACGTAGGAGCGGCTTAGCCGTGACTGGTCGATCACGATATGCTCCTACACGGCGTCTATGCTATTTTCTAATTAATCGTTCCGGCACTATTCTTATCCTATGCCATGAACGTACCGAATGTCCTGACATTGACAAGGGTTCTCCTGATCCCGGTCTTCATCCTCTTCATCATCAACGAATCCCACGGCTGGGCCATCGTCACCTTTGCCGTTGCCGGAGCAACGGACCTGGCCGACGGACTGATTGCACGCCTGACCCACCAGCGCACGGAACTGGGCGCCTACTTCGACCCGATTGCGGACAAACTCCTCCTTTCTTCCGCTTACGTCGCCCTGGCCATTACTGGGGTCCTGCCCAGTTGGCTGACCATTGTGGTGATTACAAGAGACCTCATCATTCTGTTGGGCTTTTTCGTCTTCTTCCTGACCAACTATCGTCCCAAAATCCGTCCAAGCTGGCTGAGCAAGGTCACCACCAACTTTCAGATTATCACCATCCTGCTCATCCTGTCCGCAGGCTGCTGCACTTTTTTCACTCGGATCACACCGATCGCAATCTATGGGACCGCACTCTTTACCATCCTTTCGGGGGCCCACTACATCTATCTCGGGACACAGGTTCTGAATGGGAAGCAGAAGAATTGAGGAGGGAGATTCGGATATGTCAATCATCGTAGATATCATCGGAAGGGAAATTATCGACTCACGGGGGAATCCCACGGTTGAAGCGGAAGTCTTTCTGGAGAGCGGCTTCATGGGCAGGGCGACCGCCCCCTCCGGAGCCTCCACCGGAAAACATGAAGCCCTGGAGCTGCGTGACAAAGATTCGAAGCGCTACCTCGGAAAAGGCGTCCAAAAGGCGGTCCAGCACATTGAGCGGATCATCAGGCCGAAGCTTTTGGAGAAAGACGTCCTGAATCAGGATGACATCGACGGGATCATGCTCCGGCTGGACGGAACACCGAATAAGACGCGACTGGGGGCCAATGCGATGCTGGCCGTTTCTCTGGCGTGTGCAAAGGCAGCGGCTGAGGATCTCGGGCTCCCCCTTTACCAGTACCTGGGCGGCCTTTCCGCATCCCGACTTCCCCTCCCCCTCATGAACATCATCAATGGCGGCGTTCATGCCGACAACAACCTGGACATGCAGGAATTCATGATCCTCCCCGTAGGGGCAAAAACTTTCAGGGAAGGTCTCCGCATGGGAGTAGAGGTTTTTCACCACCTCAAGGCGGTCCTCAAGGGAAAAGGGTATAAGACCTCTGTCGGCGATGAAGGCGGATTTGCGCCGGATCTTCGTTCCAACGAAGAGGCCTTCGTCCTCATTCTTGAAGCCATCCGGAAAGCGGGTTATCGGCCGGGTCGGGACGTCGCT
The DNA here is from genome assembly GCA_963731045.1 of uncultured delta proteobacterium. Lineage (GTDB taxonomy): Bacteria > Desulfobacterota > BSN033 > BSN033 > UBA1163 > CAVSVC01. The sequence goes on from CAVSVC010000057.1 coordinate 87,868, forward strand.
TTGGGAATCGATGCCGCGGCGACCGAGTTCTATCGAAACGGGTCCTATGTCCTCAAGGCTGAGAAAGAGCCCAAGCGGACCTCCGCGCAAATGGTCGATTACTATGAAACCCTGATCAAGAAATACCCCATTCGATCCATCGAAGACGGCCTTGCGGAGGACGACTGGCAGGGGTGGAAAAAAATGACGGCACGCCTGGGCTTGAAGGTTCAGCTGGTGGGAGACGACCTCTTCGTGACCAATCCCGACCGTCTCGCAAAAGGAATCCAGGAAAAAGTGGGCAACGCCATCCTTGTCAAACCCAATCAGATCGGAACTCTGACGGAAACCCTCGAAGTCATCGGGTTGGCTAAGAGATCGGGGTACAACACGATCATCTCCCATCGTTCAGGAGAAACGGAAGATACGACCATCGCGGACCTGGCCGTGGGAACCAATGCAGGCCAGATCAAGACCGGGGCCGCCTCCAGGACGGATCGGATGGCCAAGTATAACCAGCTCCTTCGAATCGAAGAGGAGCTGGGAGAAAGGGCCCTCTATGCCCCACCCCTCAGGCAGTGATCAGTAACCAGTCATCAGTAATCAGTAGGCAGTAAGCAGTAGGCAGTAGGCAGAGAAACAGTGTGATCAGTCATCAGTAGATAGAAAGCAGAAGCCTGTCCTGAGCGAAGTCGAAGGGGCAGTGATCAGTAACCAGTCATCAGTAAGCAGTAGGCAGAAAGCAGCAGGCAGTAAGCAGAAAATAGTCATCATGCATCAGTGAACTCATTAACTTATTCACTTATTTACTCAATAACTCAACGAACCCAAGTAACCAGATACCCACGTAATCAACCGATTTTGGGTGCACCGTATGGATGAGAACATCAGACAGGCGATCTTCAGGCAGGTCGAAAAAGAGCCTTTTGCCGGGAAGTCCGGGCTGAAGCTGGTCGACCTTGACGAAGGGTACTCCAGGGTGGAGATGGAATTTACACCCGACATGGAGAATATCTTCGGCATGGCCCACGGCGGCGCCATCTTCGCCCTCATCGACGAGGCCTTTGAAACCGCCGGTAACTCTCACGGTACGGTGGCCGTTGCGCTCAACATGAACATCACCTACATTTCCGCCCCTGCCTTGGGTGCCAAGCTTACGGCAGAGGCAAGGGAGATCAGCCGCACCCCCAAGACCGCCTCGTATGACATCAAAGTCACCGACGATCAGAAGAACCTGATCGCCACCTGCCATGCCCTCGTCTACAGGAAAGGCACCCCCCTCCCCTTCCTCTAGTGTCGTGTGTCAAACATATCTTTACATACCCCGTTCGCCCTGAGCCTGTCGAAGGGTGAATCATATCAAAGGGTTCCGTTCATGGTTCGACAAGCTCACCACGAACGGATTGTAAAGTGGTTACTGTAACACTACACTGATCATATCGTATCCCCCTTGCCCTGACACAGAAGAGCCCCGGGAATCGCAGCGTCAGGCGGAAGAGATACGATCAGCGAAGTCTTGTCAGGAAAATAGTGGGAATTCTCCACTTTCTGAACCAACCGTTGACCCAGCCCGCTCTCTTGCGTCAACACGAACTTACCAACAGAATATGTCGACTTATTCCTTCACGAAAAGCTTGACATGCCCTGTGGAAGAAAGGAGACTTCTTCCTGTTCCAGTCCTCCCGGAGCAGCAACCGGCCTGCTCCAGGAGGAAGACGATAAAGGTTAGAGGCGGTACGATTATGGTAATAAGGGCGGAGGCGCGGCAACCAGAAATATAGCCATCTGTGCCCGGGTAACAGGGTCATTGGGACAGAATGTGGTGGCCGTGCAGCCCCCCGTTATCCCGTCAGATGCGAGTCTTTCGATGAGCCCGCAAGAAGGATCTGTCGCGGTCACGTCGGTAAATTTGGCTGTGCAGGGAATGGCCGGATTCTTGAGGGCTGTCTCAATAAACACCGCCATCTGGCCCCGGGTCACTGGGTCATTGGGACAGAAATTAGTCCCTCCGCAGCCGCCCGTTATTCCGTCAGTAGCCAGTTTTTCGATGTACCCGCAGAAGGCCGCTCCCACAGATGCCACAGTCACATCAGTAAAAATGTTCCCTAAACAGGCAGGCGCAGTTACCACCCCAAGGGAAGTTTCGAGGAAGACAGCCATCTCTTTGCGGGTTATGAAGAAGTTGGGGCAGAAGAATCCCCCTCCGCAGCCCTCCGTTATCCCGTTATAGAAGAGGCTGTTGATGAAATTGCCCGCGAAGGCTCCGGCAGGCACATCACCAAAGACCGGAATGAGAGAGCCGCTCCCGCTCAAAGGCACGCTTATGATGGGGGCCAGCGGGTCGTTGGACGGGATGTTCAAGGTTGCACTGTTGGGACCGGTCGTTGCCGTTAGGAACTTAACCATCACCGTGCAACTCGCAGCAGCATTGAGGGGGATACCTGAACAGAGATCGCTCGCGATCGTGAAATCGCCGGGCGTGATGGTGATCGGGCCTACGGTGAGGCTGGGGACGACGCCGGTGTTCGTAATGGTAATCGTCTGGAGAACGGTGCTTCCGACTACAATGCCGCCTAAGGAAACAGAGGCAGGAGATATGGCGAAGTTTGCGACCGAGGTGAAGGCTGCGTCGACAGTTGTATTCACGGCTAGAGTTGCGGTGCACTGGTTCGGATTACCGACAACAGGAGTACATCCGGTCCAGACTGTGAAGGTTGATCCGGCCGAAGGGGCCGCGGTCAAAGTTACTACAGACGGGGGAAAAGCTGAACTGCAGGCGGCACCGCAAATAATCCCGACCGGATCGCTCGTTACCGTTCCCGTACCGGTCCCGGACTTCGTTACGGTGAGGGTAAGACCTCCGCCCCCCGGGATCTGCCAGATCCGGGCGGTCTCAAACCCTGCACCGGCAGAGGGGTCGTCATCGATATAAAGATTGCCCGCAGGATCGAAGGTGAGGACGTTGACGTTCTGAAACGCGACTAAGGCTCCCCTGGCATCGATACCGTTCGTCGCGAAGACCACCTCGGCCCCCGTGCTCACCGTATGTTGCAGGATCGTAGAGTCTCTAACAGGCGTCTCAGCGACGAAAAGCACGTCCACACCGTCAGAGACAATGGCGGTGGGAGCTGTCGCCGAGACCGCGGTAGGCGCTCCAACACATGCGCCTAAACATGCGGGAGCATTCAGGATTTTGGTCACCGCAGCCCCTTCGGCGAGATAGAGGTCTGGGCCAATGAAGGTGATTGCCCCCACACTACGGGCGTCGGAGGAAACTCCCACAGCTTGTACAGCCTGCGCAGGTCCTGAGGGAGTCGTAATCCTGATGATGTTGCCTGTTCTGATGGCAGTTACGTAAAGGTTGCCGTCGGGACCAAGCGCAACTGCGGTTGGACGCGTATCGCCGATAGCCGCCGCAGGCGCGAGTACTGTCTGGCTGCCTATGGTCACTGTCTCGGAAGCAGGGTCGAAAGTCATGCGCCAGACTCCCAGGCTCATAGCGGAATTGTCAGGCATATAAACGAAGTTCGTTGCCGCGTCGAAGACAGGCTGGCCCGGCGAGTTCGGCGCGTCGCCCGGAGTGGCTGAAGTGATGCACGTCCCCAGATTCAGTGCAAGGCCGGCCGCAGAAGAATCAACTCGGCAGAATCCGGAGAAGTGATCTGCAACCCACATATGGGTCCCCATGAACACCTCGCCCCCGGGCGCGGTGACTCCGGAAACAAACAGCGTAGCCGTTGCCGCGAACGCGACGGATGCGAACATCGGCATAATAAAAAGCACAAATGCCGCGCTGGCGCAGAAGACGCTAAAACCTATCTTAAACCTTCGTTTCATTTTCATGTTCTCCTTTCGTATTCGAGTTGAAAATGAGATAATTATTCCTACTTAACCGAACATTCTTCTCCCTTTTCAGGACAACTTGCCCGAGGGGATCTTCCCCTTTTTCCTCAGTGGACTTGGCACTCTCCCCATCTTCACCTTAACCTTAAAATATGCAAAAAGCGAATCGGTAATATCTTGTATTTTGTTTAGAGGAAGACACCCATTCTTGCCGCGGGTTAGTACCCATACGGCGGTGCTTTGGTGGCACCACCAACGTCGTTGAACCCATAAGGCTGTGAAAGATAATAGGAGAATTAGCTGATATCAGCAGGGGTACGGGTTCAGAAAAGGCACCCCCCTCCCGTTCCTGCAGGAGCGCACACCGCTTTTTACTCTTCTTTCAGCGTCGAGAGTTTCTTTCGCTGCGTTACGATGGGGATAATGAGCAGGATTGCCGCAACGATCAGAAAACCGAGAGAGATGGGCCGTGTAACAAAGACGGAGAATTCGCCGCGGGACAGGATTAGGGACTGACGGAGGGTTGTTTCGAGCATCCGCCCCAGCACCAGGGCCAGAATCATCGGTGCCCCCTCATAGTGAAACTTCTTCATCAGGTATCCAATGATGCCGAAGACAAGCATCACCACGACGTCTCCTACGTTGTTCGAAATACTGTACGACCCGATCAAGCAAAACAGAAAGATCAACGGGTAGAGCAGGTAATAGGGAACCTTCAGCACCTGGACCCAGAGCGGAATCAGCGGGAGATTCAGGATGAGTAGCATACCGTTTCCGATGTACATGCTCACAATCGTCCCCCAGAAGACGTCCGGGGCCTTGCTCAGCAGAAGCGGGCCCGGCTGTAATCCATGAATGATCAGGGAACCCAGCAGCACGGCAACCACTGGGTTGGCGGGGATTCCGAGGGTCAGAAGGGGAATGAACGCTCCCCCTGCGGCAGCGTTATTGGCCGCCTCAGGCCCGGCGACGCCTTGAATCGCCCCCTTTCCAAAATCTTCAGGATGTTTCGATATCTTCTTCTCGACCGCATAAGAAGCGAATGAAGCAATAACAGCCCCTCCTCCCGGAAGGATCCCGAGAAAGAAACCCAGTACCGATCCCCGGAGAATCGAGCCGATTGAATCTTTCCAGTCCTTCGCGGTTGGAAGAAGATTCCTTACCCGTGTTTTAAGGATGTCCCGTTGGATTTCGGTTTCCAGGTTGATGAGAACCTCAGAGATGCCGAAGAGGCCCATCACCGTCGGAACAATCCCCACGCCGTCAAGCAGCATCCTGAGGCCGTAGGTGAACCGGTACTCGCCGCTGATGGTGTCCATTCCAATGCTGCTCAGGATCAGACCGAACCCCGCCATGAGGAGGGCCTTGAGCATGGAGCCGCTGCTGAGATAGGTCAGGAGCAGGATGCCCACCACCATCATGGAAAAATATTCCGGGGGGGCGAACTTGAGGGCAATCCCGGCGAGGGGAGGACCTACAAAGGTAAGAGCAATCACGGCAACCGTTCCTGCAATAAAGGAACCGAAAGCCACAATTCCAAGGGCAGGACCCGCCCTGCCCTGCAGGGCCATCTGGTGCCCGTCGAGACAGGTCACCACCGACGCCGCCTCCCCCGGGATATTGACCAGGATGGACGTCGTCGAACCGCCGTACATGGCGCCGTAATAGATCCCGGCAAGCATGATGAACGAGGCAACCGGGGTCACTTTATATGTTGCGGGGAGTAGGATGGCCATGGCCGAGGCTGGACCGAGACCGGGTAACACACCCACTAAGGTCCCGATCAGCACCCCGAAGAAACAGTAGATGAGGTGAACGGGCTGTAACGCCACGTGAAACCCGTAAAGCAGACTCCGAACGATCTCTTCCATCTCATGGACCCGTTCAAAACCTCAAGAAATCCAGCAGCCCCTTGGGCAGCTGAGCCTTGAGCCAGACCTCGAAAACAAGGTAAGCGATGCCTGTGACAACGACGCTCACCAGGAACGTCAACTTCCACGTTTTCCTTTCGATCATTCGAAGGAGAAAGACGAAAAGCAGCAGCGTGATCGGGATAAATCCCAGGAACTCTACGAAGAAAGCGTAAAGAAAGAGCGCAACAACCACAAAGGTGATTTTCAAAAGGTTCTTCTTCCCGAAGATCGGCCCTTCCGTCAGGGCGGTTTCCAGCGGAGTCCACGCCCGGATGAGAACTGCGACGGACATGATCGTCATGGTAATGCCTGTCCAGAAGCAGAGGAATCCCGGGCCGGGCTCATGCAGCGTCCCCAGGCCCAGGCGATAGGATTCTATGCTCACGAAAACCGAGAAAAGAAACCAGAAGGTCCCGCTGACGCGGTCCGCTCTCTTCATTCAGAAAACTCCGTAGTCAGGTTTTAAAGGTCTCGTCTTCCATCATGGACTCTCACCTCTTCTTCAAACAGGAAGCGATACGGTAGCTTCCCTCCCTTTCACGGGGAGGTCAGGGTGGGGGTGATAGACGTCACTATATCTTGAGTCTGAAATCACCTCACTTTTTCAGCCCCAGTTTCGTCGCAATGCCATTGGCGATTTCGTACTCCTCGGCCAGCACCCTTTTGAACTCCGCAGGAGATTTATAGTCGACAAGATACTCGAGCTTCTCGACCTTCTCTTTGACCTCGGGGTTCTTGAAGGCCTTTTCGACGGCGGGAACCAGGACCTTTCTAACCTCCTCGGGTATTCCCGCAGGCGCAAAGAATGCAAACCACCCTCTGATGAGGTCCTGCTTGTAGCCGAAGTCCTTGATCGTAGGAACACCCGGAAACTGGGGCATCTTGTTCGAGAGCAGGAGGAGTCTCAGCTTTCCCGCTTTGACGTACTGTGAGGCCTCGCTGATCGGGCTGAAGGTCAACTCAACATGCCCTCCCAGCAGAGCGATCGCAGGACCACTGGGCAGGGGAACATGGGTAAACTGCGCCCCGGTCAAGGATTGAACGACCTGCACATTGAAGTTGTCGGTACTTCCAGGACCCGGAGTCGCCACCCGGAGCTTTCCCGGGTTCTTCTTGGCATAATCCACGAGCTCGGCAAAGGTCTTCCACGGGGCATCCTGCTGCACGGTCACCGTGAACGGAAAGACGGCTTCCCCGCCGAGAGGTTCCAGGTCTTTGAGGGGATCGTAAGGAACGACCTTCGGGTTGGTCACGGGGGCGTAAACGAAGGGTGTTGCACTGGCGTAAAGAATGGTATACCCATCCTTCTTGGCCCTGGCCACGGCGTCGGTTGCCAGTGTCATGGAGGCCCCGGGCTTGTTCATGACCACGATCTGTGTGTTAAGGACCTTTCCTATTTCCTCTCCAAAAAGCCTGCAGGTGACGTCCTGCATGAGCCCGGGTGTGCCCGGGGTCAGAAGCTGAATGGGATGGCTGGGAAAAGGCTGGGCTTGAACAGCAAGCGATCCAATGCTAAGACAGACGACCGAAACAAACGCAATGAAAGAGACCGTTTCATAACCTTCCTCCTTCTATCAAAGATTCGCATAGCGCAGCGTAGAAATTGAAGCCACAGTTTAACATGTCGATGCTCGTATCGACGCCGGAAGCCCGGTGACGAAGTTCGAGAAGAGGTTACGGTTAGGGTTACGAGGCCCGTTTCGGTAAGGGTTAAAAGGTTAGGGCTGGTTCTTAAGACCCTGGTCGTAACCTTCTCTTGACGATACGGGCTTCCTCAAGTCTCAACCCGCTTCCCCGGGATCACCGGCAACATCAGATGGGACGGAAACTTCTGACTCCGATACACCTTATGCACAACGGTCTTGCTCGAACAGATGTGATAGGGAATATACTCGACCGCACTGTCACCTGCCACCCCTGAAGGAATATCGAGAGAGGTAATTTCAACGCAGATGCGGTGATCCCTCTTGAATACGTTCGACGTCGGTGCAATCTCGACATCATAGCGGTTGACCTCACCCGGCACAACTTTTTTCTGAGCACGGCGCGTCAACGGGTGAAAAGGCCTTCCCGGCAGGGATTTCTCCTCATTGACCGCCCGGTGTGAAGCCTTGAGCCATCCCCTTGTAATCTCCCTTTCAGGGACCTGAGGCCGCTCCATCTCTCCCTCTCTTGCGGTCTGGACCGATACATCGGGCCCCACATCCTTGAGGATGATGATCCAGTTGGTATCTTCCTGGTCGATTTCCGCCCAGAAATGGAGGGATAAGGGACCTGTCACCTCCACATCCCGGGGGAGCGGGTCCGTCATGTAACGAAGCTTCTGAACCGTCCGGGTCTGTGTAAGAGGCATCTGGGCAAAACAATCGGGGGCATCGATCCCGTCACGGCTGGACGGGGTGAAAGCTTCCCACCGCAGGCGTTCCCAGCTGTCCAGATAGACCTTCGTCCATGCCGTCTCCTTCAGGGGCCACTCGTCCGAATAACGCCAGCGGTTTGCGCCCATGACCCAGATCTTGACTCTCGGTTCTTCCTTGATGCCGGTGTCGATTCCCTTCAGCCAGTAGTCGTACCATCGCAGGATCTCGTCATGGAACGCAGTCCATGGCCTGGGAAGATGCGCGGGTCCGGTCAACAACATCTTTTTGAAGGCGGTATTGCGGCACTTCTCCCAGTATCTCTGGGTGCCGAAGATGTGGCCTTTGTAGGTGTACGCATACCACCCCGACCCGTGGTAGATCGGGATCTTGATCTTCTCCAGCTCTTTCTCCAGTTCCTCTTCATTCTCCGGCTCGTAGGGATTGATCAACGTTCTGAAAAACCGGGTGGACAGCTTTCCTCTTCTCTCAAGAACGTTATACATGGCAGTGTACATCCGGTAGTCCGGGTTATTGCAGGCCTCTTTCCAAAGTTCCTCTTCCTGAGGTGTCAGGTTGGTCTCTTTCGGATTATCTGCGCTGAACTTCAGGAGATGGAACCACATGGTATGGATCACCCCTCCCGGAGCCGTGTCTCTGAAAGAAAAATTCGACGGATCATAGGGGAAAATGGCCTTGAGATGGGGGGGCTGGTTCAGGGCTGCTTCGAGCTGTCTTCTTCCGTAGTCCGATATGCCTACCATGCCGACATTGCCGTCGCACCAGGGCTGGTTCGCAATCCATTCGACCAGGTCGTAAGTATCCATCTTCCCCTCAATCCATGGGTCGCCGGGATCGGAATGGCCCGAGCCCCTCAGGTTCCCCACGACGTGGACGTACCCCCTCGACGTGAAGAAGAGGGTGTCCCCTCCTTCGGCCGGGCCACACCAGAGCGGGGCCCAGGCCGGCTGGTTATTGCATGCCTCTGCGACTTCCGGACTCTGGAGGAACTTATTATGAACAGCAAAGGCGAGCAAAGCCGGGAAACGCCCCGCTCCATCGGGCCGGTAAATGTCTACTCCCAATCGGACACCGTCCCGCATTGGGACCATCACGTCTCTTCCTTCCACTTTCGTCCCGTAAATCGGCTGGGACAGTTTCTTCTCCGTCATGACTGACTCCTCCTTCCTGTTGGACCCCTCTTTTCCTTCCAGTCGTTGCCTGCCTTCAAGGGTCTCTCAGGTCATCGATTTCCTTGATCTTTCAAACGCATCAAAGTGGGTTGAATATACGGGAAAAAGGGATGCCCTGTCAAGGGAAAAAGGGGCGGACCGATAGATAGAGGAAGAAGTTGTATAAGCTGGGCTCTTTCTGCTGCCGGCTTGATTCCTGGCGGGGGAAAAAAGAATGAGAGAGCATTCGAAGAGGAAACCTTCTGAACGCGGGAGCCAGCAGGTTTCCTCTTCCTATTTTTCTCTCACCCCTTGAGATACCTGTTGAACCACCCCACACAGCGGCTCCAGGCCTCTTTTGCCGCCTCAGCCCGGTAACTGGGCCTGTAGTCGGCATAGAAGGCGTGGGGAGCCCCGGGGTAAATAACGAACTCGGCCGTTCCGCCGGCGCCTTTCAGTGCGGCTTCCATCTCCTTCACATCGGCCGTCGGGATGCCCACATCCGCTTCACCGTACAGGCCGAGAACCGGCGCCTTGATCCGGGTCGCAACGTCGAGGGGGCCCACCGTGCGAACACCCGGTGTGATGGCAGGCTTGATCGGGCCGTACCAGGCCACGGCAGCCCTCATCTCGCGGCTATGGGCCGCAAAGAGCAGGGTATACATTCCTCCCCGGCAGAAACCCGTTACACCGATCCGGTCCGGCTGCGCCGACGGATGCTGTTTGACATAATTCACGATTGCGTCGAGATCGCCCATGACCCGCTTGTCAGGAACCGCATCGACCACCTTCCGCACGGCTGCAATGTCGGGGAGATGCAGAACTCCCCCTTCCTGGGCGTAGGGCTCAAACGTGATGCTTAGAAACCCCTCCCTGGCAAAGCGTCGGGTGACATCTTTGATATGCTCGTGCATCCCGAATACTTCGGGAATGACGAGCACGACGGGGTGCTTCCCTCCCGCCGAAGGCCGTGACTCGTAGACCGGGATCTGAAAATCCCCGGAGGCAACCTTCCTGTCGCCCACCACCAGGCCGTCCGTGGAAGTGGTGATCACCTCCCCTCCAACAGGACTCGATGCGATCGCAAACCCCGCAAGGGCAGCGCCTGCAGCACTCATCCGGGCGATGAATTGACGTCGACTCATTCCTTCGTATGCATTGGACAGCCAGTCTTCGACCATATCAACCTCCTTCGGCCTGATCAGAGATGAAATTGGCAGCAAATTCTCTTCCGTAAGTCCATTATACTCACAACAGCGCTCCCGGAAAAGAAAAAAGTTCCTCCTCATGTAATCCCTCAGCCACATATCCCCCGGCAAAGAGACCGTGTCGTAATGTCATTGCGAGGGAGTGAAACGACCGAAGCAATCTCACAAGGCATCGAAAAGAAAGAGATTGCCGCGCTCCCTTCGGTCGCTCGCAATGACGAAACAGCGATTACGACACAGCCTCAAAGCCCGGGGAAAGGATTTCTCCTCCTGGGAGAAATCTTTTTCCCCAAAAAAGTAATCCGGTTCGCAATTCCGGGATTGCCCTCTTTATCCATTCAAGACCCGGGAACACATAACCGGCTGAAGAACAGGCAAAATGGCGCCCTTTCTCAGATAATGGATGAAAGGGTACGAATTTTGCGTTATCATATTCTTATGAAGACAGTAGATGAAGCTTGTATCAACCTGGACCGAAGAGGAGAGAGAGCAGTTCAAGGACCTCATTCAGGAATGCCGCGAAAGAGAAAAGACCTTGATGGAGAACGCGAGGCGGTCCCGAGAGAGCCTGGATGAACTGACCCAGTCTCTGACATCCATCGTATCCAAGTCCTGGGAGATCAGAGAGACGGCAAACAAGGTAGGGGATGACCTGCTCGGGATCTATCTTAAGCTTTATGGAAAGAAGATGCCGGCGGCATGAGGTGTTTGCATGAGGTATCTGCCTGCCATCAACCAGACGCGGAATTTGGGTGTTCCCCTGATGTACGGTCTTCAGACTGGAGAGAGGGGTTATCCTGTTGCCGCAACCCCAGTGCTGCCCCGCCTCCCGGACGCGAATGCGGGCGGCCGCCCCGATTCAAACCTGAGAGGCGTTTCATGCAGGACACCTGATCAGCAGAAGTGTGCGGACCTGTCGAACGGCTCGGAGGAGCAATCTCTGAATGGGTACCGCAGGAACCCGCTGGAAGCACTTCTTCTTTCCATTTCCCCTTTCGGCCCCAATGCCTCGGTTTATCTGCGAAAAAGACAGATCGCAGCCTACAGAGAGGCTGAACGAATTCAACACGCGGATACCGAAAGAACATTCCGGTTCGTTGATCTCTACGTTTAGCCCCGGACTCTCCCCTTTGCCAAACACGGACAAACCATATCAGGTAGCGCTGTCGTGTAGGGGCGTCATACATGACGCCCTCCGGGGTTATCGTTGTCGACGCTCCACCCCAACAACCTCGGCCTTTTCTTCGTAGGAGCGCCATCCTGGCGCGACTCCGGCCCGGGTCGCGGCTGGAAGCCGCTCCTGCAGTCCTTCTATGACGAACCCGGATGCGGCATTCCACGCCGATAAACGTAACCTTTCTTAACGAGACGGGCTTCGTCGCCGTCACCTGTAAGACCTCTTCCCTCTCTTTCAAGGAGCGCAGACCGTCCTCGTCACAATCTCCCTCTTATCGGGAAGATAGTAAATGAGCGGAATGGTCAAGACCGGAAGGAAGCAAACGACTCCCAGGACCAGGCGGATCGAGAAAAGGTCCGCGAAGTGTCCGGCAAGGGGCGTCAGCATTCCCCCCGTGCCGAAGGCCAATCCCATCATTAGGCTCGATACGATCGACCTGCCCTTCGGGGCAAGCTGCTGTCCCATCGTGACGGTGAGCGGAAGGACGGCCATGATGAAGAAGCCCGAGAGAAAGGCATTGATGAGGATCCACTGCCCCGGAAGCACGAGGAGCAGAAAGAGGAAGAGGGTTGAAAGAAGGCTCGACACATAAAAGATCCATTTATACCCGATCCGGTCGGAGAGATGCCCTGCAATGAGGCCGCTGATTGCGCCGGCAATGCTGTAAAGAGAGACGATCACTCCAATGGAGAACAGGGGAAGTCCTTCCCTTGAGCAGAGCACGGGCAGAAAGGTCCCGTAAGCTCTGGCTCACGAAAGAACGGACCACGCTGATCACCCAGATCAGCGCAATGGGCTTCCACACCTTGCCGAGCACTTCCTTCATGGACCCCAGGAATCCCAGGTTTTTGAGGCCCTCTTCTTCAGGGCGGGGAAGCGACTTGAATGGATAGATCATCACCAGGAGACCGAAGATCATGGCAAAGGCGGAGGACGAAAGCCCCCTCTTCTCGACGAGGTAGGTGATCAGAAGGGGTCCCAGTCCAAAGGCCATCGTTCCCCCCATGTTGAAGAGAGACATGGAGAGGCCGAAGTGACGACCCGCATAAGTGGAGACCATGCCTGCGGCCGTCGGGTGATACATGGAAGAGCCGATGGAACCCAGAACGACGAAGACCAGCAGGATGGAGAATGTGGGGGCGATTCCCGTCAGGGAGATAAAGACGATCGTCAGCAGAGGACCCCCCAGGATGAAAAAACGGCTTCGGTAGTGGTCGGCGAGAGTAACCGATGCACGGCTGCACCACAAAGGCCAGAAGCCGGCTGACACCGGTAATGAGCCCCACCTGCGCAAGGGTGAGGGAATACTTCTCGATAAATTCGGGGATAAGGGGATTGACGAAGGAGGTGTAAAAATCGCCGATGAAATGGATCAGAAAGAGCGCAGCGATCACTCTAACATTGACGGAAGAAACCTTTCCTGCCGGCCCCTGCCGGTCTTTCTCTTCCGAGGTCACTGGAATCGCCTTCGCTCCTTTCAATCGAGAGACAGGGGATATCTGCCGAACTCACGGATGGCCTTGACCATCTCGATGTAGTTCTCCGGCTTGGCTTTCGGCTGAATCGAATGGCTGGAAGCGGCGATGAGCCCGCCCCCTTTGCCGGCCTTCCGGATGTTTTCCTTGACAGCCTGCCTCACCTGCTCTTTCGTCCCCCACATCATGAGGGGGCCGCAATCGATGCTGCCGATCAGGCAGAGGCGGTCCCCGTACTTCTCTTTGACCACACCGATATCCAGACCGGCCACGGGATCGATCGGGTGTAACCCGTCGATGCCGCCCGTTCCGAGAAGGAGTTCCATGATGGGCATGATGTTGCCGTCCGAATGGAGGATGCACGGCAGGCCCTGCTCATGGGAAAACCGGACAAGTCTGCCGAGATCGGCGATTCCGAATTTCTCCAGGTGCTGAGGAGAGGCCATGGGCCCGTCCTTCGTGGCCAGATCCCCTCCGAATCCGATGATGTCCGCCCCGACCTCCACGAAGTTCCTGATCACCTTCAGATGGTGCTCCACAACGATGTCGTTGAGCCGGAGGATCAGGTTGGGGTTGATGATCATATCCATGAAGTGATCCTCGGCGCCCCGTAACTCGCTTACCCGCATAAAGGGCTGTTCGATGATCGCCACAATGGCCCTTTCGCCCTTGAACCGGGCGACCATCCTCCTCAGGGGCTCATAGATGGAAGGATCGTCCGGATCCGGCGCCTTGTAGCCATCCAGGTCCTTCTCGGACTTGATGGGGGCCTCTATGGGATGGGGCGTCGTCTGACCTGTGTCCTTCTTAACCACACCCCACTTGTCCCGGAGGAGGCCTTTCGATGGGTCAAGGACCTCGTACTTCTCCATCGACACGGTGTAGTAGGCGATCCCGTCGATGTCGAGGTATTCGGTCAAGTCTTCTATGGTGCCGCCGGGAAGGATCTTCTCGACCACCGCAGGACTGAACCAGAGCTCCATATGAGGGACGACATCGGGTTCTTCCCGTCTCAGGGCCTTCAGGATCCGTTCCCTGCCATTCAGCTTCTGCATCTCTCCACCTCCCGAACTCTGCAAAGGTTTGAAGCGCACCCAACCGCCGGAGAATTAAGGTCGACTCATGAGACGCCCGGCCAACTCAACTGCCTGAACAGCGTCGGGGGCATAGCCGTCGGCCCCGATTTCGTCGGCATACTCCTGGGTCACCACCGCGCCTCCGACCATGACCTTCACCTTCCTTCGCAATCCCCTCGCTTCAAGGGCATCGATCACCTCCTTCAACCTCGTCTCCGTGGTCGTCAGAAGAGCGGACAGTCCGAGGATGTCCGGCGCCATGTCCTGGACCGCATCGCAGAATTGCTCGGCAGACACGTTGATGCCAAGGTCGGTGACCTCCCAGCCATTCCCCTCCAGCATCATGATCACCAGGTTCTTTCCGATGTCGTGGATGTCGTCCTTCACCGTGCCGATGGCCACTCTGCCCCGATGGGGTGCCCCTTCTTTCTTGAAGGCCGGCTTGAGCAGGGCCATGGCCCCTTTCATCGCCTTTCCGACAACGAGAACCTCGGGAAGATAGATTTCTCCGTTCCGGAATCGCTCACCGATGATCTGCATCCCGGGCACAAGCCCGCGATTCAGGATTTCGATGGCCGGCACGCCTTCTTCAAGGCCCGCTCTCGCCAGGGCCTCGGTTCTCGCCACATCGAGGTCGGTGAGGGACTGAATAATCTCATCAAACCTGAACATGATTCCTCTCCTATCTCTATTTGATCCTGATCTTTCCGCCCAGGATTTCGGCGGAAACCCATTCTTTCCTGAGAAAACGGGCTTTGCAGGGCTTGAACGTGCTTCCGGCGGGTCTGTTGAACAGGTCAGGTTTACCGAATCAACTCTTTGATGGCACAACCGGAATCTGGAGGGTAGACCCGTATTCGCCGCCCCCATAAACGATATTCATCCCGCCAAAGACGGACGGGGGCCGATCTTCCGAATCATTGTGCAGGAAAATGCCGGAGCCCGTCAATATCCCCCCCTGTTCAGATCGGCTGAAGTCCTTCCCCTGAAGTTTCAATGCAATCGTATAACTCTCAGGGACAACAATACAGGTAGGCCATAATTCGACCTGGACTTCGCGGACCTGACCGGGGGTGAGTTTCCGGATTTCATCATGGGTGTGATAGGGACGCCAGGGCGTACTGAGATACGGATCGAGTTTGCGGTGAGAGACGCGCAGCCAACCCTGCGTGAGGGGAACGGCCGGTTCGGAGGCCCCTTCCCAGGTAACCTCTCTTCCATCCGGCGCAAAAAGCTGCAGGGTGGCAAAAATATCCATGTCCTCTGTTGAGGATGAGACCCATAAATGGAGCTTAACAGGTCCTGTGATCTCGGTCTCCTTCTCAAACGGTTTTGAGGTGAAAGTGAGACCGTTACCGAGTGCTTCATAGGAAGCCTGGGATGGGATTGGAAGCGGAAACGGCGAAAACATCAGTCCCTTGGGATCAAGGTAGAGCTTTGTCCACACGGTCCGGGCGATAGGCCACTCGTTTTCCGTCCGGTCTTCGAACACCTCACCAGGGTGGCGGATCTTCAGCATGACGGGCGGCCGAGTGTTCCAGCCATTGTCCTCCCCCTTCAGAAAGTGGTCAAAGAATTCTTTCTGCAGGGCCTGCCCTTCCCGCGAGTAGAAGGCGTCGCGGTGGTTGCCCCCATGGACCTGTAGCCATTTCTGTCTGGAGGCTGATCGATCGTATCCCTCCATGTTACCACGCCCGTGGAGTCCCATTCCTCCCCAGTTGCCGGCCGACAACAACGGAACGGTGATCTTTGAAAAATCAGCGCTTCTCCCCCGGTAAAAGGGGCCGTCCAGTTCCCGGGTCAGGTAGTCCTTTCTCACATCGGCCCGGTTGGCCGCGAGTTGCTCCGCGGGAAAGGCTTCATCACCGCCAATGGGGGAGCCGTCATCCAGGTCGTGGTACGGGCTTTCCCCGTTACCGTGCTGGATGGGAAGCACCTGTTTGGCATACCACCCGGGCTGCAGTGAGTTGTAGATACCGCCGTGTCGGGAATCATCCCGGTACTTGTCCGAAACGCCCTCCCACGGAATGATGGCGGTCAGGTGGGGCGGTTGCAGCGACGCCACCTGCCATTGGGTAATCGCCAGATAGGAGATGCCGAGAAGCCCCACTTTTCCGTTGCTCCATGGTTGCAAGGCTGCCCATTCGATGGCATTGTCGTAATCGTGGATCTCTCTCGGACAGAAAGGATCTAAGTCACCTGGAGATTTCCCCGAGCCGCGGGAGTCAACACGGATGACCACATAACCCTCAGGCACCCAGGTTTCAGGATCGCATGTTTCCCAGGTGTGATAGTGACAACTGGAGCGCTCCCGGAGATTTGGGAGGCGCTCCATCATCTCCTTCCATTCTTCGGCATAAAGGTCCCGGGTGGCTAAGTCCTTTCCATAAACGCACATGGACATGATCACCGGATACCTGCCGGGTTCCCTTGGCCGGAAAACATTCACCATGACGAAAGAACCGTCGTCCGTCGGAACCCTGACATTCTTTTCAAAGATGAAAGGATCCTCCGGCCGGGCCCGATTTGATGTTGTGGTTGTTATTCCCATATTGTTCTCTCCATCCAAACCACAGACGATGCAGAAGTACTCTCACGGCTTCGGAAAGGACTCCGCTACGTTTCATAACAGGAGTCCTTTTTGCTTGGCGGCATCTCTTCCGGTTCCCACGAACCTTCGGCCGCCAAACAGAAAAGCCTCCTCTGTGCCCTCCGGGGCTCTGTGGTGACGAATCTCTTTTGGACAGGCTGATCCCGGATCAGGATTTCTTCGCCCTTTCATCGGTGTATTTCTTCAGGGCCTTCATGTAATAGTCCCAGACCTTTCCGGCGGCCTTATGCCCCTTCGATTCCTGCTCTTTGATCATGAGGTCATTCGCGGTTTCGATCGCCTTGGCATTGAACGCTTTTTCTTCAGGCGTCAGCGTCAGGAGGGTAACGCCATATTCGAACACCCACCGATGGTACGCCACCGCTTCGAAATCGTTCTTAACCGCTTCCGCATAGCGAACGCCGAAGTCCTTTCTGAGATCGAGTATGATCTTCTGAACATCTGCGGAAAGACTCAGGAACAGGTCTCGTCTCATCATGACCGCGGGCCCGACAGGCGCCCCCATGCTGATGCAGGCAATGTTCTTGACCACTTCATAATGCTTGAACGCATCGCTCAGCGGAAGGACCATCTGAAAACCATCGATCGTTCCCCGGCTTACCGCCTCGTAGATATCCGTGTAGGGCATGAAGATGGGATTCATACCGAGTGCTTTAAAGTAGTTCAGACCCGTTCCACCAAATGTCCGGATCGTCTTCCCCTTGATCTCCGAGAAAGAATTGACCCGTTTGCCCACTGCAAGGTGCCCAACCCCGCCGAAATAGGGCGCAATCGGAACGACCCCCTCTTTTTCGAGTTCCGCTTTCAAATTCGGTTCGTTCTCCTCCGTATCCAGCACAGCCAATACCGCCGCCCCGTAGTCCTTACCGGCATTCCCGAAATTGTCCACCATCATCAAGAGCGGGAAGTTGCTCGGAAAGTACGTTTGACTGAGATAGCCTGCGTCGGTCATTTTCGCCTTTAATCCCGGGAGCATATCCGCCTGTTTCACCAGCGAGTCCATCCAGAACATGTCGGCCTTCACTCTGCCGTTCGTCCTTTTGGCAAGCTCGTCAGCCCACGATTGATACTGTTTGCCCATCCAGGAGCCCTGGGCGAAGAACATGGACACCTTCATGGTAATCGGTTTCGACGATTCCGCAGCAAAAGAAGGCTGCGCAGCAACGAGATAACCGGATACCAGGACAATGAGTACTGCAGCCGTCAGCACAATCCTTTTCATTTTGAACCCCCTTTCGAGATATGAAAGAATAACTTTTTATCCGACTCCGAGAATCTCTCTCCTCCCCTGAGGACACCGTTTGCCCTCACCCCCTTCTCTCTCAATCGGCTTATTCTATTGACGGTACTCCTCTTTTTACACCGGCGTTTCCCTTTTCCGTATCGTGTCCACTTTCGCGTAATGGGTCTGCCCAAGGCTCAAATGGGTTAATTTAATGATATTGAATAGAAGTTGAATAACGAGTAGCGTCAGGCCAAAGGCAAAAAGCAACTTGAAAGGCCAGAGAGGAAACCTGTAGACTCCCAGTCGCATCTCCATAATGGTCACTGCATAAACCGCCATCCTCCAGGCTCCCCAGGTCAATAATCCGAATACGGCGGCCCCTACCACATCAGCGAAGATGGTAATCACATTCTGTACCCGCCGCGGGAGCTTTCTCGTCACGAGGTCGACGTTGACATGCCCCCTTTCGATGGCGACGATCGATGCCCCAAAATAAGTTGTAATGACCAGGAGGCTTTCAACCGTTTCAACAGCACAGGGGAATGGAACCCAGAGTTTGCGACCAAAGGCATTCAGGGTCTCAATCATGGCCATGAGAAAAATCGGGATGCCGATGATATACGCCCCCCATTTCCTCAGCCGGTCTTCATACAGCATGATCACTTTTTCCATCGCGCTGTCCTTTCACGTTCCACGCTGCCTATTTACCGAACATCACACCCGGGAGCCACAGAGAGATCTGTGGAAATAGACAGAGAATGCCGACCAGGAAAACCTGAAGTATGACAAAAGGGAGGGCGCCGGCAAAAATGTCGTTCAGCTCCACTTCATCACCCAGTGTCCCTTTCATGACAAAGATCGTAAGGCCAAAAGGAGGAGTAATCCCCCCAATGCATGCGAGCATCACGAAAATCACACCAAACCAGATGATATTCGCTCCATGGGCCTGCATCATGGGAACGACAAAGGGCAAGGTGAGGACCAGCATCGATACGGAATCCATAAGACAACCCAGGAACAGATAGAGAACGACCAGGATCACCATGAGCTGCCAGAATGGCAGGCCCATTCCGGTCATCCATGCCGTCATCGTGGGGATAACCTTCGTCACCGACAGAAACTGTGTGAAGATGGTTGCCGTTCCGCAAAGAAGGAAAAGCATGGCGCTTGCTTTCCCGCAATCGACGGCGGCGTAGGCAAGATTCGACCACGAGAATTTGCGCCTCTGAATCAGGACCAGAATCGCGCCGATCACCCCCACCCCTGCGGCTTCGTCGGGGGTTGCCCATCCCATATAGATCGAACCCAGCACAAGAATGAAGAGGATGCAGACTGCCCAGATGTTCCGGAGTGTCTTCATTCGGGTCTTCCATGAAGTATCAAGACTCCCGATCCTGGGTGCATAGGAGGGTTTGACATAACAGAACACGGAGATGGCCGCTGCCAGAACCACCGCAAAAAGGATGCCGGGCAAAATCCCTGCGATGAGAAGCTTCCCGATCGATGTCTCCGTCATCACTCCCAGGACGACCATGAGGATGCTCGGGGGAATCAGTGCATCGATGCCGCTTGCCGCGGCGACCACTCCCAGCGACAAACGCTTATTATAACCGCTCCTCAACATTTCAGGGACGGCGATCTTGGAGAAGACTGCCGCCTCGGCCAGGCCGGAACCGGAGACGGCGCCAAAGATGGCGCAGGCGTAAACCGTTGCCACCGCGAGACCACCAGGAATCTTGCCCAGCCAGGCCCGGGCTGCGTCGTAAGAGTCTTTTGAGAGGTCTGCATAAAAAGCGACGAATCCCATGAGGAGAAAGAGCGGTAATGCGGCAAAGGTAAACGTGGAGCAGAAAGAATAGAGCTTGGCCGGAATGAACTCGACGACCCCTGCAATCCCGTAGACGGAGACCAGGCCGCCGATGCCCACGGCCGCCATGGCATAGGTAATCGGAACGCTTA
The DNA here is from genome assembly GCA_963731045.1 of uncultured delta proteobacterium. Lineage (GTDB taxonomy): Bacteria > Desulfobacterota > BSN033 > BSN033 > UBA1163 > CAVSVC01. Next base: position 107,863 of record CAVSVC010000057.1, read on the forward strand.
ACAGGATTAAAACCACAAAGAGAATGATCCCCAGAAATCCGACGTACAAGTTTTCCACAAAGACCTCCCTGGGAGTGAGGCTCGAAACATGAAAACCGGTTAGGGTTACGGTTACGAAGCCCGTTTTCTTTGACGTCAAAGGATGACGTTGAAACTGGTGTGTCGGTGACGAAACTCGTATCGAAGCCTGAATCTCGATCCGGGAAGCTCGATCTCTTCGAGTATCAAGAATCCAAGACAAGCATCGATACCGGCTTCGACAACGAAAAACTCTTTCTTTTCCGTTATTCGTACAGTTTACGGATCAGTTTCTTCTTATACTCATACCTTGGTAGAGCGTCGACCAGTTCGACGTCGGCCCGGAACATGAGCTTGTCCCGAATGACGCTTTCCGTGAGTCTCTTGAGCTCGAGCCGTCCCCGGAAGCCTCACCCAATTCGACCTTGATCTTAAGAGGAGGTTCAACGACGGGTCCGGGACGTTCAAGCTGGATCTCGATCTCACCGCTGACGCGGGGTTTCAAGGGAGGAGACGACATCACTCACCGCGATGGGATAAACGTTTACGCCCAGAACGGTGAGCATGTCATCCGTTCTGCCCAAGACCTCGATACGAAAACCTGTCCGTCCGCAGAGACATCGGTCCGTGGAAACCACTTTGATGCGGTCACGGGACCGATACCGCAACAGGGGCATGGCTTCCAGTTCCAGGGCCGTGTAGACCAGCTCTCCCTCAACTCCTTCCCTGATTACGATTTGATCGCCGGTTTCAGGATCGATGAGTTCAACATGCACAAGGCCCTGTCCGAGATAATGCATCCCGTTTCCTCTGTTCTGCACGCATTCACCGAAAACCACACAGGCCATCTCGCCCATGCCCATCCCTTCAACCACGGTAGCGCCAAAACTCGCTTCAACCCGGGGACGGACCAGCCTCGTTCCGCCCTCCGCTCCGCCTACAATGGTGTGAAGACCCAGGTCCTTCGGATCAACCCCTTTCTTTTCGATCTCGCCCAGCAGGTAGGACCAGAACGACACGGTAGCGTGGAGCGCGTTCGCTCCCTGGTATCGAAACGCAGAGATGACCCGGTCCGTATTGAATCCCGTGGGCATGTCGACTGCCCCGGTTCTTTCGATTCCCTCGCGGAAGGTATCGGCAATGAACGGGGCCGTGGGGATGTTGACGACCACGCTGTCCGGTCTGATCCCGCCTGCCCAGCAGAAACGCGCTATGGCCTCCGCATGGACGTTCGATATATCATGTGCGGTGAGACCAATATAGGTTGGGATTCCGGTCGTTCCGCTGGAGGAGTAGACCCGGGCCAATTTTTCGATTGAACAGGCCCGGTGTTTGCCAACCGGCGGTCGGCTCATCTGGGCCTCTCGAAGTTCTTTCTTCTCAGTGAAAGGCAGCTTGACCATGTCCTCAAGGCCTTTAATATCGGGAAGGGTGAGCCCCATCCTCTTGAATTTCTCCTGGTAGAAGGGAGAAGATTCAAAAAGAACCTTGAGTTGCTTCAAAAGTTTTTCCTGATGTAGATCATACAATGCGTCAGCTGACAGAGTTTCCGCTTTCTCGTTCCAAAATGTCTTCCATTGTGATTCCATGAAGTTTGCCTCTCACGGCCCAGTTTGTTTGACTGAGGTTCAGGTCCGAACATCCCGCTGTTATGCCGGCTTAGGGGTTCTGCCTCTTCTCCGGCACCACTGAATCACAGGTTTCACGATCAGGAATGCGGCAACAGTTAGAAAGAACGCAGAGACAGGTCTCTCGATGAAAACAAAGAGGTCGCCGCCCGCCATGATGATGGATTGCTGCAAGGATCGCTCGAAAATCGACCCCAGAACCATCGCCAGAATCAACGGGGCCGCGGGAAAACGGGTCTTCCTCATCACGTAGCCAATCCCTCCGAAGAACACCATGGTTCCGACGTCAAAAACATTATTATTGATGCTGTAAGCGCCGATGACGCAAAAAATGACGATCAGCACCGCCAGGACTCGGTAAGGAACCTCCAGCAGCTTGACCCACAGACCAATCAGAGGAAGGTTCAGACCCAGGAGCATGACATTTCCAACGTACATCGATGCCATGACGCCCCAGAAAAGGTTTGGGTGCTCCTGGAGCAGGAGCGGTCCGGGCCGAATCCCATGCATCATCAAGGCGACGAAGATCATCGCGGTGGTGGGGTTGCCGGGAACACCCAGTGTCAGAAGAGGAATAAAAGATGAACTCGATGTCGCGTTGTTCGCGGACTCCGGCCCTGCAACCCCTTCAATCGCTCCCTTTCCGAATCGTTCCGGATGTTTCGAAATCCGTTTCTCTATCGCATAAGATGCAAATGAGCTGAGTGCTCCGGCCCCGCCCGGAAGCACGCCGATGAAAAATCCCAGGAGTGTGCCCCTTGCCATGGCCCCCCAGCACTGACGCCAGTCCTCACGAGTGGGAAACAATTTTTTCAGGTTCGTTCTAAAAATATCACGGACCTCCGGGGTTTCCAGATTGGACAGGACCTCCGAGATCCCAAAAAGGCCCATCGCGACCACCACGAAGTTCACTCCTTCCATGAGGTTGGAAAGCCCGAACGTAAATCGCCTCGCACCGAAGACCGGGTCGAGGCCGATCGTTCCCAGGATGAGGCCCACAATCCCCATCAGCAGCCCCTTCAGCACCGATTCCTCAGAGAGATAAACGGACAACATCAGGCCGAGAATCACAAGAGACGTATATTCCGGATACCCGAACCGGATCGCCAGAGCCGCCAGAGACGGGGCGACAGCAGACATGGCGAAGACCCCGAACGTCCCGGCAATGAACGACCCGATGGCGGAAATGCCGAGGGCCGCTCCGGCCCGGCCCTGACGGGCCATCTGATACCCGTCCATACATGTCACTACGGAGGCTGCTTCGCCGGGAATGTTCAGAAGAATCGAAGTCGTGGATCCCCCATACATGGCACCATAATAGATACCCGCAAGCATGATCACCGCCGAAACCGGCGGGATCTTGAAGGTCACCGGCAAGAGCATGGCAATGGTTGCAGGCGGACCCAACCCGGGCAAGACTCCGATTGCCGTCCCCAGAACCGCCCCCACGGCAGCATAGAAGAGGTTCCAGGGGGTGAGTGCGATGGCAAACCCGCCGCCCAGGTTTCCAAGAAAATCCATTCCGCTATCTCCGAAGCACGGTCAGGACCCCAGCAGGGAGTTCAACCCCGAGCAACAGGTTAAAAAGGGCGTAAGTGGCCACAGCAACGCCAAGGCTGGTCGCCACCAGGACCCATTTCGTCTTCATATCAAAAACCCGAAGGATGATCACCGCAAGGAGGGCTGTAGCAATCACATACCCTACAGGATCGAGGATCAAGACATAAACCATCAACCCTGCGAGGACGGTGACGGGACGACGCCATTGTCCAAGCGGTTGGGTCCCCACGGTACGTCCACGCCAGGCCTTGAGGAAAAAGAATGACGAAAAGAACTGCAAGAGCGACCCCGCACAGGAACGGCAAAAAACCGGGACGGAGTTGTTCAGCCGTGCCGATGCCCAAGCCCACCGCACCGATGGCCACCACGATCCCGAGCAAGATCAGGAAGAGGGATGCCCCAACATCAGCCCTGTTTCGCACGGTCGCCTCTTATTTCTTGAACGTTTTGGCCAGTTCCTTATAGGCGTCGTATTCCTCTCTCCAGACCTTTGTAAACTCATCAGGGCCCAGGTACTGGATGTCATCGCCAAAACTCTTGATCATTCTGACGACGGATTGATTTTCGGTCATTTTCTTGAACGCTCCAGCCAGCTTGTCGATGATCGGACGGGGCGTCCCTTTCGGGGTCAGCACGGCCCGCCAGTTGGGATAGGCGCAGTCAATCCCTTCCTGTTTCCGTGGGCACATCGGGTAGATCAGGGTCGGGCTTTTCCGCCAGCAGCCAGGGCCCGAAGCTTTCCCGACTTGATGTGGGCAATGCCCTGGGTCGGCAATACCCGGCGACCTGAACCTGTCCTCCCAGGAGGGCAATCAGCATCGGCCCGCCGCCGTCATGCGGGACCACCCTCGTCTTAATGCCGGTTTTCTGTGTGATGCTCTTCCAGGAGAGTCGGGCCGGCTCCAGGGTCCGGTTGCCGAAGACAAGTTTGCCGGGATTGGCCTTTGCCCACTCGATCATCTCCTTATAGGTCTTGAACGGGGAATCGGATCGGACAAGGATGATCCCTGAGGTATAGTTGATGCGACAGACCGCGAGCAGGTCGTCCGGCCCTTTCGATGTTCCCTCTATGGCTGGAAGCGTGCTGTTCCAGTTCGGCCCGCCGCAGAGTAGGGTATAGCCGTCCGCCGCCGCCTTGGCCACAAATTCCGTGCCGATGACTCCACCGCCGCCGGCTTTGATCTGGACGATGATGGGCTGCTCGATATGGTTCGATGCCACGCTCGTAACGGCACGCATGATCAAATCCGTGGCCCCTCCCACGCCCGAGGGGTTCACCAGTAGGATGGGCTTCGCCGGGTAGTCGGAGGCTTGAACCGCTGGCGAGCTGACGACGAACATCGAAAGAAGGCACAGAATAAGTCTACGTTTGATTTTTTTGAATCGCATCGCTTTCTCCCTTTCTTCCTGCCTTTTGTTCTGAATTAATTCTTCACTTCTTCCACTCAGCGTCTTTCATACTCCAGTTCGGAACGACATCCTTGCAGACGATGACCTCCTGCTCCTCGTAATTCTCACCCTCATGTTCCGTGTTCGCCGGAATGACAATGACGTCTCCGGGACCCACATCTGTTCTTCGTCTCCGATCCGCATCCAGCCCCGTCCCCGGATGATCGAGACAATCTGCTCGTTGGGATGCTTATGGGGTTTCGGTCTTCCTCCGGCCGGATATTTGAAAATTCCCATCAGGATCCGCTCGCCCTGCACGAACGGACCATGCGCAGGCGAATACTTCGGTGTAATTAAGTCAGCCTCTAAGTCTTTCCATTTAAAAAAGGGCATCTTCTGGTTCTCCTTTCTGCTTTGACGTGTTTCGCGGGATTGCCGCGAAACCGCTGAGGCTGGCGGCTGTTCTGATTCGTTAGAACCGGAACAACCCCAGATCTACTCTTCTCTCCGTGCGATTCACTTCTTCGGAATGATCGGGAGAAGCACGCAGGACTCCCGGCTGCCGCCGCCGTGGAGCGTCACCTTGCCGCCGAAGATTTCCGGAGGCCGGTCATCCGGGTCGGTGTGCGTCATCCCCCCGGTTCCCCTGGTGGCGTAGTAGAACTCCTGTCCGAATTTTTCCACATCGCCCTCATATTCGTAGTCCTTGCCGCGCACGGTGAGCGCCACCCGCCACCCTGCCGGAAGAACGACACTGGTTGGCAGGATCTCCACATCGCACTCATAGACCTCGCCGGGCGTCAGGGGTTCCACCCTGTCGTGGGGATGAAAGGGCTGGTAGGGCTTGCTCCGGACGGGGTCCAATCGGCAGTGCGACGCCCGAAGCCAGCCTTGGGCAATCGGTGTATTGGGATCGAGGGCGCCCTGGAAGGTCAGTCTCCTTTCCATTCGGGTCGAAGACGCGGACGATCAGGAAGAGGTCCGTATCTTCGTGGTGGACGAGATGAAGAGCTTTGCTGCGATTGGCCCGGTGATCTCGGTCTCCTGTTCGAGGGGAGGGGTTGAGAAGGTCAGGCCCTTTCCAAGCGCCTCGTATTCGACTTTCCCTGCCTGCGCCACCGGCTCCCGACTTAGAGTCATCTTGCCCGGGTCAAGATAAAGCTTCGTCCACCGGGTCCGGGCCAGGGGCCACTCGCTTTCCATCCGGAGGACGAATTTCTCTTCCGGATGGCGGATGTTCAACTGCACACGGGGCTCTTTGTCCCACCCGTTTTCGATGCCTTTGAGGAAGTAGTCGAAGAAGCGCTTCTGAAGCGCCACGCCGTAGCCGCTCGAAAATAGAGACCAGTGCGTATCCCCGTGGGCCTCGAGCCACTTCTGCTTTGCCGGCGACTCCACGAAGCCGTTGAAGTTGCCCCTCGGGTGAATGCCCTGGCCGCCCCAGTTTGCGCAGGAGAGAAAGGGAATGGTCACTTTCGAGAGGTCCACCGAACGCGCGCGCTGCCACTCGTCAAAAAGAGGGTGCTTCTTGCCCTCGAGATAGGCGTCCACGCGGTTCCTGCCAGTTCCTCATCTCGGAGCGTCACGTCACCCGCAATCGACTCGCCGGTGTTGGGATTCTTCCGCGCCCGCTCTCCAAGGCCGTATTGCACATTCACCACCTGGATGGCCGCCCAGCGCTTCATGAACTCGCAGAGAATCCCGCCATGATGCGTCGCATCCCGGTAATTGTCGTTAAAACCCTCCCATGGGATGATGGCGGTAAGGTGGAGAGGATGCTTCGCCGCGACGTGCCACTGGTTGATGGAATAGTACGAGATGCCGAGCATCCCCACCTTGCCGCTGCTCCAGGGCTGCGTCCCCGCCCATTCAATGCACTGATAGAGGTCATCGTGCTCTTTCGGACACTGGGGGTCCATGAACCCGGGTGAACATCCGGCGCCCCGGGAGTCCACGCGGATGACGACGTATCCGTGCGGAACCCATCGCTCCGGGTCCGTTACTTCCCAGGACTGATACTTGTTCGTTGAACCTTCGAGAATTTCCGGATGATCCCGGACCATCTTCTGCCACTGCATGGGATAGCCGTCCTGGTACGAGAGGCCTTTTGCGTACACCCCGTAGGTGAGGATGACCGGGTAACGCCCGTCGGCGACTGGCCGATACACATCTGCCCGGAGCACGATCCCGTCGTTCATGGGGATCGGCGCGTTCCAATCGATCCTCATTCCGTCTCTGATCTCCGTCTTTTGATTCATCTTCTTCCTCCTCCCATGGAATCCTTTTTCTCTCTCCTGCCGAGGGGTAAGCGGTTTGCCCGGGGTTCATGCGAGCGGCGGTCGCCAGGTTCAGTCTTTCGGTGATCCTTTCGAACACCACCTTCAAGCGTCTTTCGCACCGCCTCCCACGATCCTCCCCGCATCCCTCCGGTCAACCGCTTCGAGAATCTCTTTGTGTCCTTCGATCGCGGCCCTGCCGAACTCATGGGAAGGACCTCTGGACTGTTTCCAGAACCTTACCATCCCGTGGGTTATCACCGGCCTGGCCATGTTTTCGAGAATCTTGTTGTGAGCGGCCCTGGCAGTAAGCGAGATGAAACTCCTCGTCTGCCTCAGCGGCGGAGCGGACATCCTCCGGGTTCGACTCAACAGCTGTTTCCATCTTCACCACAGCCTTCCGGAGCGCCTCCAGGTCCTCTTCATTCACATTCAGTGTAACGAACTTTGCGATTCCCACGTCCAGCGCATAGCGGGCTTCGTACAGGCTACGAATCGTCTCCCTCCCCAGGGTGATCCGTAATGCGTCGTTATTCACGAATACGTCCGGGTTCTCGTTGACAAACGTTCCCCGCCCCGGAAAAACGCCCAGGATGTTCAATCCGGCAAGAGCCTTGATCCCTTCCCGGACGGCAGTCCTGCTCACTCCAAACAAACGGCAAAGTTCGGCTTCCGAAGGAAGTTTATCTCCCGGATTGAGTTCCCCGCTCGATATCAGCGTGATAATGCGCTGTGCCACAGCTTCTGACAAATTTGTTTTCTTAATCATTTCCATAAGTTATTCCTCGAACAACGTCATACTGTAATATGATCATACCTTTTACGAAATATTATCCAATTTGTCAAGAAAAAAATTCTCGTTGACATCGATTCTCTTTTTTCATAGATTCGACTTTATCGGTGCCAAAGTTTTTCCGGGAGCAGCGGATTTCCTCGGCGGGGCAAAGGCGCCGATCCATCTCATCCAAGGAGTAACCCATGGCAATCGACAACCCACCCCCCGTTAACCCGATCTATCCGAAAGAGCTTGTGAAGGCGCCAAAGCCCGTGCCCGGCGTCAGACTCATCGAGAATGTCTATGTCACGATGCGCGATGGTATCGACTTGCGGCGGACATCTTTCTCCCCGAGCAGGAAGGCCGATACCCTGCCCTGCTCTCGACCTCGCCGTACATGAAGGACATCCAGAGGAAGCCTCCCCACTGGAGCCATGCGATTGAATCCGGAGCAACCTCATTCTATGTACCGAAAGGCTATGTCCATGTCATTGCCCAGGGCCGGGGCGCGGGCCTCTCACAGGGGCAGTGGCAGTGGTTCGGGAGGGAGAGCGCACCGATGGCTACGATCTCATCGAGTGGATTGCGGCTCAGCCCTGGTGTACCGGCAACGTCGGAATGATCGGCGACTCTTACTGGAGTTGGACTCAATACGCCGCGGCCATCGCCCAGCCGCCGCACCTCAAGTGTCTCTGCCAGCAGGATGCAACTACCGACTTCTACCGCGACGTCTGTTTTCAGGGAGGTTCTTCCACCACCAGTTTCTGAGCAATTGGATAGCCTATCACACGGCCATGCAGGTATGGCCCGGGCCGGTGGAAGGGAGTTCTCGCCGATGAACCTCAACTACGAAGCCCACACTCATCCCTATGACGGGCCGTTCTACCAGGACCGATGCGCCTGGACAAAGCTCGACCGTTCGTGGTCCGGGTCTTCGGATCGCTCCCCAGGGAGGTCCCATGCACTTCCGCGGTCAGCTCTGGGGCTACCCGCGCATCAGCGCCCCGAAGAAGCTGATGGTCGTGCCTCCCACCGGCTTCTGGTCCCACGTACGCTACCTGACGAACCGGGCACGGACAGAGAGACGCCTGCGCTGGTTCGACACCTGGTTGAAGGGCATCGCTACCGGCATCATGGCCGAGCCCGAAGTGGCGATCTTCGATCCTGCAACACGGCAGTGGCGCTATGAAAATGATTATCCCCTGAAGCGAACGGCATGGATGAAATTCTATCTGCGTGCGAACCCAGCCTGCCCAGCAACGGAGGCGCCCTACGGCCTTCTGAGCAACACGCCGCCGGAAAACGAACCTCCGGACAGGTATAGGATGCCGGACGCCTATGCCCGGCTGACTTCTGGCAAACCCGTCGTCGCCTTTGCGACGCCCCCGCTCGAAAAGAACCTCCGCATCTGGGGGCCGGTCAGCCTCACCCTCTTCGGTTCATCCACGAGTCTCGACACGGCCTGGTACGTGAAGCTCCTGGACCTCAGGCCGGACGGCACCGCAGCACGCCTGACAAGGGGTATTTTGAAGGCATCCTTCCGCGAAGTGGACAGGACCCTGTCCGGCCCGGGACAGCCCTTCCATCCTTTCGAGAAGATGGACCTGCTCGAACCAAACAGGATCTATGAGTTTCAGGTGGAGCTTTCCCATCTTCTACACCTTTAAGACTGGGCACCGGCTCCAGGTGCAGATCGCGAGCGATGACATCGAGTATAACAATATCCAGCGTCAGATCGATGTCCTGCTCCTACCCTGGCCGGTTGAGAACACGGTCTACCATGACACCGAGTACGCCTCTCATCTGCTGCTGCCGGTCATCCCCGATGCACCGGAGCTCCAACCGGTGAAACCGCCGCTTTCTGAGATCGATTGGCCGCTCGTTCAAGGAAGCTGGATGCCAGATACGGAGGGCTGGCCTCTGCGGGATGAATAGGGAAAAGGGTCCTGTTTTATGCTGAATGATAAGATCTGACGGATCGGGGAGTTGTAGACCCAGGACGAATCTGAGGAATACTATCGATACGGAGCCGCGTGTTTCGGCCCTTCGTGATCACAAAACACGTTAAATCACATCTTGCATCTGTGTTGCAATTGTGACACAATAGAGCCATGAAAACTTCAGTCGTCCATGCACGCATTGAGCCGCGAACAAAACAAAAGGCGGAAGGGGTCCTCCGGAAACTTGGCCTGACTCCCACGGAGGCAATCCGGATCTTCTATAAACAGATCTCACTCCGCGGCGGCTTGCCTTTCCCCGTCGAGGTTCCGAATGAGCTTACCGCATCCACCCTGGCAAAGAGCTGCCGGGGCAAAGATATTCAGGAATTCGAATCCGCAGAGGCAATGTTTAAGAATTGGGAAAAATGAAGAAGGTCTCGCAGACCAAGCAGTTTTCCCGGGATATCAAGCGGATGCGGAAGCGAGGCAGGGACCTGGATAAACTGCGAGAGCTTGTCAGGCTTCTCGTTGAAGGCACCCCCCTTCCGGTGACCTACAGGGACCATCCACTGATCGGTCCCTGGCGACCATCGCGTGACTGTCACATCGAAGCCGACTGGATCTTGATATACACGTCAGATAAGGACTCAGTCCGACTTGAACGAACCGGCACCCACAGCGACCTTTTCAAGAGATGAAAGGACTTGTCACCCTGATTAGCTCAATTTCATGGGCTCCGAGTTTTATTACCTCCCGCTGCCCGCCTGATGCTTGTTGCTGTCCCGCATGGATGCCCGTGCGGAGACTACAGCGACCTGACCATGAAGGCCCCATCCCCCGGATCCAGCGTTACCACTCAAGGATCTACGGACCTCGGATGGACCGGATCGGCATCCACATCACGGACATGGATGAAAAAAGAAGCTTTAAAAAAAAGAGGGATACAGAAATAAAGGGATTGTGTTGCGGGAAAAATATTCAGCCGAGATATCTGTCCACGTTCAAGGAATGACGGGAAAACCGGCCGTCGAAAAATGCTTGTCAAAGCAAAAGGCTTTCTTAATCTTCAGTCTTCTCATGACCACGAAGCTCACCGAGTCCGTATAGCTGAAATCCTGATCGCTATACTTTCGCAATATCCCTTCGGCTTCTTCTTCGATGTCTTCGCCAGAATAGGCTTTTTTGATTCGGGGGCTGGCCTTCAGTCTCTCGAGAAAACTTGAGGGCTGCTGTGTGCCCCAGTTCATTCAGCAGGAGAATAGGAGGCTTCGGCTACAACGAGATTGCTTGTCACGAGAGCACGACTGCTCCTGAGCAAGGTGAGGAAAACAGGGACGGCATCTTTATGATGTGCATCATCCTTGTCGGCCAAGGCGACCCAGGCTCCTGTGTCAACAAAGATGTCTTCGGGAAACATCACCCTCCCCTGGGACGACCGTGTTTGGCAAGATACCGGTCATGGTGCTCCGAGAGGTCTCCCTTCCCCGATCTGCCAAGTCCGATCAGACCCATCGCGGGGTCTTCTTCCGCCGGAAGATCTTTGAGAAGCCTAACGATGCCCTCCCGGATGAGATGAGCCTTCGAGACTCCTTGCCGTTTTGACAGAATCGTGAGTGCCCGGTCTTGTTGGGGCTCGATATAGATTTGAATGGGTTTCTTCTTCAGATTTCTCATGTATTCCAACATACATCATAAAATGTGATGTTGCAAGGAATAACATTCACCTGTTTAGGGTCGTTGCTTGAACCGCATCATCTTGCAGCTGGAACTGTCCCGCATGGACGGGGCCTGTGGGACAAAGGCCGGTCAAAAATCGGCGTTGATTTCTCCGAAGTTGATCCGCCCACGGTCTTTCCCTCGTACCGCCCCTTGATCGCGGTCCTGGCCCTTTCCAGCTCCGGTGTGTGGATTCCATTGTCCATGGCCAGGCAGACTTCCATGAAAGCGGCCAGGTGGTCCGTTCCTTCAACGATTTCTCCGTCTCTCGGAGATACCGGTCCTCGTTATACCGCCTGTTGATTTCCGTCCGATTTCTTTCTCTGAATTCTGCCATTCACCGTCACAATGCTTTTGATTCGTTCTCCGTGAACATTCTCGTCTCCCTGTGCCATTCTTCGGGATCAGACAGTCGACCTCCTCCTCCATCCGCTTCTTCTCGTATTGCTTGATGAGGTGCGTCAACCCTTTGATCGACCGCTTGACAGCGAGATGATGTCCCGGGTAAGAACCTCCGGAAGTAGTGAAACAATCCCGTAAAGAAGTTGTGATAGCGCTCTTCGGACACCCCTTGATCTCGATGGAAGAAGGGTAGGCCAGGATGGCTCCGACAAGCATGTGTCCCAGGACAGACATCTTCGGGACCCGGTGGATATGGCTCCACCGCATCTGGAACCTCGATCCACAAGGTGGATGAAGTTGCGGAGGTTGGGGTTGAGGGCTAGCTGCTGAATCCCTTTCAGGTCGTAGTACTTCTCCTGCTGGTTTCGAGGTTCCTCTTGATCTCTCCGATTCGTGACCGCCGGGATTCGTCCTCTCGGTGATGTCGAACTCCCGTTCGTTGCGTCGGATCGCCGCGCTCACGATGCACTTGTTCACGTTTCCCGATCCCGGAAGTAGTCCCGGAATTTCGCGCAAAATCACGGCCAAGAGGCGACAGGACGGCTCCAGCTGCAGGTCTAGCCACCGGTTCAACTCGGTGTTCTTGGCCCGGTCTTCCTTGATCTTATAAAGGATATGAGGTTTGGATCAGTCTGGACCAGCGGTGCAGAACTCAAGATGCCCCCCTCGATCAAGCTGCCCAGTCGAACCCATCGTCTTCTTCGAATTCCCAGGACATAGGCGATGATCATCTTGTGGGCCTATTTGTCCAGTTCGACCAATTCAACAAACAGATTTATCATTCCACCTCTGCATGCCGCCCGCATCATACAGCTTGAGAAGGAGCGGTTTTCGGATCATACGACCTCACGAGATATAAAATTCGCATAGCGCAAAGCGCATGGCGCACAGCGTAAAGACCAAAACATCGGGTCATCGTTTTCGACGCTCGTATCGATGCTGGAGACTTGGAGCCGAAGCTCAAGAAGAGCTTATGGTCAGGGTAACGAGGCCCGTTTCGGCAAGAGTTAAAAGGTTAGGGCTGGTTCTTAAGACCATGGCCGTAACCTTCTCTTGACGATACGGGCACTCGTTACCTTTACCGTCACCCGGGGTTTAATACCCAATCGCGCACCCGTCCTTTCTTCGATCGGATCCCCCCAGAAGAACGCCCTGGACCGGATCAGCGCAGATGGCCTGGCCTCCTCCCACCTGATTGACGGGCGACCGGTCCCGGAGGATCCGGTGCCCTTTCCGCTCAAGCTCTGAGAGGACCCCGTCAGGAATCCCGTCTTCCACATAGACCTCCATGCCATGGAGATGCCTGATTCTCGGCGTATCAATCGCCTCCTGCAGATTCATCCCGAAATCGAGGACGTTGACGAGAAACTGCACATGGCCCTGGGGCTGCATATCGCCGCCCATGACGCCAAAACTCATCAGGAACTCTCCGTCCTTGAAGACCATGCCGGGGATGATCGTATGCATGGGCCGCTTGCGGGGTGCAATGCTGTTGACATGTCCGGGATCGAGGGAAAAGGACCTCCCCCGATTCTGCAGCACGATCCCGGTGCCATCCACCACAATGCCCGACCCAAACCCCATGAACAGGCTACTGATGAAGGAGCAGGCGTTTCTCTCCCCATCCACCGCTGTCATATAGGCCGTATCGGAACCCGCCGCTGTGCCGCAAAGAAAGGATGGGGAGGAAGCGCGATGCCGGTCGATCCTTCTTCCGATCTCCAGGGCGTACTCCTTGGAGAGAAGGCGGTCGATCGGAATGGTTTCAAATGCCGGGTCTGCGATAAAGCGATCCCGATCATGAAAAGCAGCCTTCTTCGCTTCGATCAGAAGATGGAGATACTCGGCATCCTGGCGCCCGAGGTCCCGGAGATCATACCCCTCAAGGATATTCAGCATTTCCAGGACTGCCAGACCTTGACCGTTGGGAGGAAGCTCACAAACCCGATAACCGCGGTAGTCCGTAGAGAGGGGTTCAACCCACGTGGTCTGATGGTTCCTGAAATCCCGCTCTGAGAAAAGACCGCCGCATCGGTCGGAAGTCTTGATGATTGCATCGCAGATCTCACCTTCATAGAAACTTGCCACCCCTTCCCGGACAATCTTCTGATACGTTCGGGCCAGGTCCCTGTTGATGAAGACCTGGCCGGGTTCAGGGGCCCGGCCATGGGCCAGGTAGACATTCGAAGAACTTCCGGAGGAAAGAAGCGTCTCCTCCAGATGTTTCCACTCCCTTGAAATGATTTCGGTCACCGGGAAACCATTTTCAGCATATTCCATGGCATCCCTGAAAACCTCGGAGAGGCTCAGTCTGCCGTAACGCTCCACGGCCTGGGACCACCCGTGGAGTGCCCCCGGAACCGTGACGGAGAGGATGCCCCTCTCCGGGATTTCTTTGATTCCCCGTTCTGCAAACCATTCGAGATGGGCACGATCAGGGGCCCGGCCGCTCCCGTTCATCCCGACCAGCTTCTTCTCCTTGGCCAGATAGATCAGGGCAAAGGCATCGCCCCCCACCCCGATCGAATAAGGCTCCACGACACTGAGCGTACTGGCCATGGCCACTGCAGCGTCTACCGCATTTCCACCTCCGGCCAGGATCCTGTAGCCCGACAAGGTGGCAAGGTGCTGGCTGGAGGCCGCCATCCCATGGGTCCCCATCACCACGGACCGCTGAGCCGCGTTTCTCCATTCTCTCTTTTGAGGGTAAGCGAATTTCATCGGGGCCTATCCTCTCTTTCAATTTCTTGCCGAATCATTCCCCCTCTTTGGCAAAGTCGGGGCAATCAAGGTGAAAGGACCGGGAGGGATTATGTGGGAGAGAACGGCGGAGGCCGGCGGCCTACCCGCCGGCGATCAGATGCAGCAGGTGTATCTCCGTATTATCCGGAACGGGGGAGTTATGAAAGTGGGCGTGGGTGATGAGCTTCCCCGAGACGGACCACCGGGCAGCGGTACCCGTCCCCCAGTTCTTTCAAGCAGGTCGGCGACCGTCATCCCTTCGTGCCAGTCGATATGCCTGCCGTCGACCTTACCATCACGCCACTCCGTTGGCGCTGCAGAACGTCCAGGACTTCGGGAAAGTCGATTCCGAGGCGCTTCACGGTTTCGAGGGTCGGTATCCCGTCTCTCGTCCAGCCCCTGCGCTGATAGACAGCGTCCTTCAGCTGCTCGTACCGCTCTTCCCGGAGTCTTCCGGAGGATCTTGACCTTTTCCGCCGTGGTCTTTCCCTCGATGTTCACGGAGTGAGTCTCTTTCAGCTGTTTGTCGTACCGTTCGGCCCTGGACTCGTACTCTTCCACCGTGACAGGGCCCATCGCGCGGTAGGGGATGGCGTCATGTTCTCTTCTTCCATAACCCAATCTGAGACAAAAGATTCTCTGGAAGTTGTACACCCGCTCGCTCATGGCGATCAGGTCGTCAGGCTCAACCTTCCGGCCCGTGACCGCGCCGAAGTACTCGGCGTACCATTCCACGTGCTGCATGACTTTGGCAGGCTCAGGGGTCTGCTTGTTGTCCGGCGGTGTCACGTCGTTCCATGGAAGCTTGCACAGACCGCACAGACCGAACCAGGTGCGGAAAAGGGGAAACCAATGGAGGGCCTCCGCCTTCTGTTCGAAGGTGGGCATGAAATTGTGCACCATATCGAGGAAGATGAGCCACGCCTCGTCGTGCTGGGGACCCTTGAGTGCGAGTCCATAGCCGCCCTGCTGGGCGAGGGACTCTTTGCTCATGTACTCGGAGAATTCGAGCCCCTTGGCCTCCATGCCTATGTCCTCCATGAGGGCCCGGTCGGCGCCGAATTGCTTCGAGAATATCTCCTTCATCCTTCGCACGCCCTGGCCGACGATCTTGCCGAAAGCCTTCCCCTCGGGCCATCTGGTGCAGTATTTCGAGGGCGGCCTCTTTGTTGCCGAAGGTCAGGTCGATGCCGCCGGTGTGGGTCTTGTTGATCAGACCCATCTCGAAGCACTCCATGGCAAAGGCGATGCTCGTGCCGACCGAGATCGAGTCGAGGCCGTAGGTGTCGCAGTAGAAGTTCATCTCCACCACGAACAAGGGATCGAAGATGCCCAGATTCGAGCCGCATCCGGCGATGGTTTCATATTCCGGCCCGTCGACAAAGACCTTCTGACCTTTGTACGGACCCGAGGTGGGGACGAAGTCCTTCACTCCATGGGCGCACGCGAGGGTGCAGCCGATCCAGCAACCGTCGTAGCCCTTGTCGAACAAGGCCCTGAAGACCTCCTGACCCATGTTGGGCGCGTCCGGGTGGCGGCCGAAACGATAATTGTTGGTGGGGAGAAGATCGAAGTCGTTCATGATCGTCACCAGATGGGCCGTCCCGACGCTCGACATCTGGTTCTGTTTCGGGTCCTGTTCCACGATCTCCTGAGAATGAAGCTTCGCCACTTTCCTGAGGGCTGCCTCGTCTGCCGGGTCGTTCATGGCCGTCGTGACGGTGTCCCATCGCACCACCACGGCCCTCAACCCCTTGTCCGCAAATACGGTTCCTATGCCTCCGCGGCCGGCCTGTTTGAGCCTGGCCCTCGATCTCTTTGGAGTCGTACCAGGAGAAATTGAGGCATCCGATTAGCGAGTGCTTGGCACCGGGCCCGGTGGAGACGACGGAGATGTTTCGCGGCTTTCCCTGACCGAAATAGTCGGTGAGGACCTCGCGAAATCTCGTGGGCCTCCTCGGGAAGCCCCTCCATCTCCAGACAGCCGGACCTCCCGGTCGATTCCGTCGATGAAAAGGACCGTCGGCGAACTCGGCCTTGCCCTGGATCTCGAGGGCGTCGAACCCCGAGAACTTGAGGTAGGGGCCGAAGAAGCCGCCCACGTTCGAATCCATGACAGAACCGGTGGTGGGGGAGATCGAAGTGACGATGCTCTTGCCCGAGCCCGGGGTAGATGGGCGTTCCGCCCAGAGGCCCGGAGGCGATACAGATGGCGTTCTCGGGGTCGTTCCATCGGGTGGTGCCTTTGACGGCGTTCCACATGAGCCACAGGTCGAGGCCCTTGCCGCCGATAAAGACTTCCTTCATCTTCTCGTTCACCGGCTTGACCGCGATGCCCGAATCGGAGAGGTCGACGTGGAGGGTCTGGTTTGCGTACCCCCTCCGAATCGACGGCCGCTGATATGTAAGAATTCCGATTTCATTTACCTGTAACTTGTTCATTCGGAGTTGTTCCCTTCCTTGCTATTGCGATTTTTCGACAAGATCTCGCCTTCGGGTATCTTAAAATATAAAGAATGTGGATGGACGTGTCAAGGCAGCCTTGACGATCCCGTCTCTGTTCTGATATGAAGTTCCTATGTGAACTGCGATATAGCAGTCCGACACCAACATGGAGGAGACATGCGGAACATGACGGAACCCTTTAAATTGGACAAAGGCACTTTTCTTTCCATGGCAAAGGCCTTCGGGTTGGATGCGGATGAATCACACATGGAGGACCTCTACGCCTATGTGCAAAGCGTCTTGCCTGCCCTGGGATCTATCCGCGACCTCGACTTAACCGGCATAGAACCCGTGGGACCGCCCATCGTCTTGTCTTCCTTTCATTCGGATGGGAAGAAAACACGGCGAAAGGAGTAGAACGATGGACTTCACGGAACTCTCATTTCTCAGCGCAGGGCAGCTCTCCCGGCTGGTCCGGAGGAAAAAGGTATCGCCAGTGGAAATTGTCAGGGCTTGCCTCTCCCGGATCGAGTCCGTCGAACCGGCATTGAATTCTTTCATCACCCTTGTCCCCGACCAGGCCCTTTCTGCTGCAAGGAAGGCGGAAAAAGAGATCCTCGCCGGCAGGCTTCGCGGTCCTCTCCATGGCATCCCCGTCGCCATGAAAGACCTCTTTCACGTAAAGGGAATGCGGACAACCTCCGGGTCAAAAATCCATGATCAGTTCGTCCCCGCCGAGGACAGCACGGTCTCGGCAAAACTCAGACAGGCAGGAGCCATCTTCCTTGGGAAGCTCAACCTTCACCCTTTTGCTTATGGCGTGACAGGAGAAAACGACGATTACGGTCCCATGCATAATCCGTGGAATACGGCCTTCATCACCGGAGGCTCCAGTGGCGGCTCGGGCTCTGCCGTGGCTTCCGGTCAGTGTCCGATATCCCTGGGGACCGACACAGGGGGGTCGATTCGCATTCCGGGCAGTTTCTGCGGCCTGGCAGGCCTCAAGCCTACCTATGGCCGTCTCAGCCGGTACGGAATCACTGCCCTTGCCTGGAGCCAGGACCATGCCGGGCCAATAGCCCGAACCGTTGAAGATTGCGCCCTCGTGATGAACGCAGCAGCCGGGTATGACCCGCACGATCCCACCTCCGTAAACCTTCCGGTCCCGGATTATACGAAATCACTGAAAGGGGACCTGCGGGGACTGCGCATCGGGATGGTGAGGGAGGTCTTTGAGGCGCCGGCGGCCCCTCAGGTGAAGGACTCCGTCCTGAAGGCGATTCGGAAACTTGGCGAACTCGGGGCATCCATTCATGAGGTTTCCTGGCCCCTGTACCCTTACGGCATGGCCATCGCCAATACGATTCAGATGGTGGAGGCCACCGCCTATCACAAAAACTTGATCAGAGAAAAAGGCAGCCAAATCTATCCCCCCGTTCGATTGCGCCTGGAGGCAGGCATCTTCGTCTCGGGCACGGATTACGTTCAGGCTCAACGGGCCCGAACTCTCTTCTATCAGAAGAGCATCGATTTGATGAAGGAGGTCGACCTCCTTGCCGGTCCAACCCTGCCCGTTGCGGCCTTTGAGATCGGGACCACGGCTGTTCCGCTGGGAGATAAAGAAGTGAACGTCGTTCCTCTTCTGACACAGTACACCCGCCCCTTCAATCTCAACGGTTTTCCTGCAATGACCGTTCCGTGCGGGTTCTCGGATGGGGGGTTGCCTTTCGGACTGCAGCTCGCAGGGCGACCTTTCGAGGAGGGAAAAGTCCTGCAGGCAGCCCATGCCTATGAGCAGGCCACGGAGTGGCATCTGAAAAGACCGCCCCTGTGACCCCGAAATGGTTTCTCCACCGAGTTTAAAGTTGATTCCATAGTTTTTTTAATATGGTATTTTCTTTAAGGATTAGGTTCACCACAGAGGCACAGAGAACACGGAGGGGGATTTCTTATGCTCCAATCCCGCCTCTGGCGGGACGATTGGAGCATAAACCGCATCCCTTCGGGAACAAAGACGTAAACCCCGTAATAGCCTCTGAGGCTGCAAAAGACGTATGTTCTGCAAACATGGGAGGCCTTTTATTTGGCGGGTCCTCCCCGCCAAACAAAAGAATTCTTCTCTGTGTCCTCTGTGCCTCCGTGGTGATAAATCCATGTTGAACAGGAGTGGAGAGTCTCCTGCCGGAATTGTCCGGAGAGTCCGAATGTGCTAAATTTAGTTATTGATGCGACGAACCTTTCCCTTTTACGGGTTTCTGGGGATTTTTTTCCTTATTCTTTCTGAGATCCTTCTCTTCAGAAGAATCCAACCCTTCTACAGCTGGTTCTACTCTTTTGCGTGGTGGTCTTATATCCTCACTGCAGACGCGCTGATTTATCGCCTTAAAGGCCGCTCCCTTCTTCTCAACCGGACCAGAGAGTTTTTCCTGATGATCCCCTGGTCAATCTTCCTCTGGCTGATCTTCGAAGCGGCAAACCTCTCCCTGGAGAACTGGTACTATATTTATCTTCCCCCCTCCACGGCGGAGAGATGGGTGGGCTATACTGTGGCCTATGGAACGGTTCTTCCTGCCCTGTTCGAAACGACCGAGTTGCTCGGGGCCATCGGCCTGTTCAGTCATACGCGGATCAGGAAACTTCCGATCTCTTCGAGAGGGAGAGACGGCCTGGTTCTTCTCGGAGTTTTCTGTCTCGCCACATCCATGCTCTTTCCTTCTTACTTCTTCCCCCTGATCTGGGTTGGTTTCACCTTCCTTCTTGAACCTTTCAACTACCAGTTTGGACAACAATCCCTGCTGAAGGATCTGACTGAAGGCGATCCGAGGAAGATCTGCCGCTTGCTCGTGGCCGGACTCATCTGCGGAGGCCTGTGGGAATTCTGGAACTACTGGGCCAGGGCAAAATGGATCTACACGGTCCCGTTCTTTGAAGAGACGAAGGGATTCGAAATGCCCTTCCTCGGCTTTCTCGGTTTTCCCCCCTTTGCTGTGGAAGCCTACGTGATGTATCAATTCGTCTCTCTTTTCCGGTTTCAACGGGGCTGGGAAGGTTCCGCGTCACGCCTGAATCCGAAGAAGAAGACAAGCTCTCTCACAACCTTCCTATCCGCCATCCTGATCATCGCCTTTTCGATTCTGATCTTTTGGGCCATTGATAGGAAGACGGTTGACTCCTATGAACCCCGGCTTAAAGATGCTTACTGGATCGAGCCGAAGTATCGGGAAGAACTTCCCAAAGTGGGAATTACGACGCTTCCGGACCTTATCTTAAGAACGGAAGACAGAAGGGAGCGGGAAGAACTGGCCCTCCGCCTCCTCATTCCGAACGAGGACCTTCACCGCTGGGTAACGCTGGCCCGAATGGCGGAGACGAAAGGGATCGGCATCGAGAATCTCCGGTTGTTGGAAGGCGCGGGGATCGATTCCCTGGAAGCCCTTGCCTCCGAAGACCCGGGACGGTTACACGGAAAGATGGAAGAAACCTATGGGCAGGAAATCGTCCCGGGCAAGGCCAGGATCAGGATCTGGATCAAAGAAGCGAAAAAACAAGTGATCAGTCAGCAGTAACCAGTGATCAGTAAGTTAAGAAAGAAAGCAGAAGGCAGAAGGCAGTAGGCAGAAAACAGGAGTCAGTCAATAGAGGAATGTTAGGATGGCAGCATTGAAAAGGGTTGAGGGTTAGAACCCCTTGCGCCTTACGCCTAACTATTTACGCATGGGTGATTACCCCTTACGACTCACGACTTGCGACTTACGAGGTTAATCATGAAATACGGTGCAATGAATTTTCCGATCAGACCATTGCTTAAGGAGATTCAGGGGATGGGTGAGATGGGATTCGACTACGTGGAGATCACGATGGATCCCCCGGAAGCCACTCCTCAGAAGGTCCTGGCCCAAAAAAAACCCATTCTGGATCTTCTTGAGCGGAACCATATGGGAATCATGGGTCACCTTCCAACCTTTGTGCTGCCTGCCGACCTTTACGAGAGATTCAGGAAGGCCTCCCTTGAGGAGAATTTCGAAGCCCTGGAGGCCGGAGCTGAACTGGGAATGAAGAAGATGGTGCTGCATCCCGGAGTCCTCACCGGCCTGGGAAAATTGGTTCCGGATAGGGCAAAAGGCTACGGAATGGAATCCATGGAATCCATTCTGAAAAAAGCGAACCAGCTCGGAATAACCCTCTGTTTCGAGAATATGTTTCCCCAGGCCCATTTCCTTTCCCAGCCCTATGAATTTCAGGAGGTCTTTGAGGCTTTTCCGGAGGCGCGCCTCACCCTGGACATCGGACATGCCAACCTTGGAGGGGGCCGGAACAGGTCCTTCGAATTCATTCAGCGTTACGGCTACCGCCTGGGTCACGTCCATGTGGGCGACAATTTTGGCAAGGAGGACAGCCACCTCCCCGTGGGCGCAGGGGTAATTGATTTCGACAAGATACTGAAAGAGATCAAGGAAGCCCTTTACGATGACACCATGACCATCGAGGTTTTCTCACGGGACCGGGACTATCTCAGGATCAGCATGGAAAAGATGAAACGAATGTGGGAAAATCTGTGAACGCGGCAGTGGCAGGCATAAACCCGGACAAACCGTTCTCCAAGCCTTCGAATGGCGGTTTCCCGGTTTCACCCCATCCGCAGAGATCGCAAAGCGGGTTTTCAAATGACGAAACAACCCTGGCCTAAGAACCACTCGGATGTCTGCATACGGTGTGCAACCTGCACGGCGATCTGCCCTGTCGCCCGTGTGGCTCCGCGATTTCCGGGTCCGAAACAGGCAGGCCCGGGCGCTGAGCGTTTTCGACAACCCGGAGAAACCTCTATCGACGACTGGGTGGATCTCTGCATCGGATGCCATCTCTGCGACATGGTCTGCTCTTCGGGCGTCAATATCTCTGAATTGAACCTCATGGCCAAGGCCAAATTTCTTGATGAGAAGGGACGGTCCTTCCGAGACTGGATCCTGACCCACAGTTACCTGTTCGGCTCACTGGGGACGGCCTTCTCACCTGTTGCAAACTTCTTTCTCAAGAACGCAACGGTCAGGTGGTTTCTCGATGGCCTGCTTAAAATCGACAGAAGAAGGCCGCTGCCGGGATACGAAGCCACGACGTTCCGCCAATGGTTTGAAAGGCGCACTCCCCAGAGCTTTCACAAGATGCCCCCTCTTCCGGCAGCAAGGGTCGAGGGAGGTGACGATCGCGCTCATCCCGGCGGAAAGGTCGCCTATTTCTACGGCTGCTATACCAACACCAACGAGCCGGATGTGGGCAAAGCCACCGTCGAGGTCCTTGAAGCAACTGGTTTGGAGGTCTCTCTCCCGCCCCAGAAGTGTTGCGGGATCCCGATGCTCGGCAACGGCGACTTTCGGGAAGCACGGAAGCTCGGGCTCTGGAATGTTCCCTCTCTGCTCCGAGCCATCCGGTCGGGTTCGGACCTCCTCTTTTCTTCGACGAGCTGCGGCCACATGATCAAACATGAGTACAGCCATCTTCTCTCCATCCCGGGCGCCGAAGAAGTGGCTGAGCACACCTTCGATCTCTTCGAGTATTTCAGAAACCGGAAGGGGGAGAATCGATTCCATTTGAAATTCAAAGAGCTGCCGCTCAAAGCAGCCTACTTTGCCCCCTGCCATTTGAAGTCTCTCGGAATAGGATTTCCAGCCCTGGACATCTTGCGTCTCATCCCCGGCCTGAGGGTGGTCAACATCGATGCCGACTGCTGCGGCCTGGGAGGGACGTACGGGTTCAAAAAGGAAAAATACGACATCTCCCAGGAAATCGGAAAGGATCTGGCTGACGCGGTCGCCCGCCTGAACCCGGAAATGGTTCTCACCGACTGCGAAGGCTGTCGCCTCCAGATCCGCCATTTGACCGGTTTGAAAGTACTTCATCCCGTCCAGATCGTCAGAGACGCCCTCCTCCCGGAGTCCTCTCGATGAATCAGATGGCAGAGGTCATCATCATCGGCTCAGGCACGGGGACTCCGTCGCTGAGGAGAGGATCCCCGGGTCTGGCGACCCTCTCCGAAAACGCAACGGTATTGATCGATACCGGACCGGGATCCTTGAGAAAGATGCTGGAGGCCGGAATCACCTACCTCGATCCTGACATCCTCCTCTACACCCACACCCACCCGGACCACGTTTCGGATCTCGTGCCCTTTCTCTTTGCGTGCAAATATGCCGAACAGCCCAGAGAGAAGGATGTGCTCTGTGCCGGAGGAGCGGGATTCAGGGCGTATTTCGAGAAACTGAAGAGCGTTCACGGCCCCTGGATAGATCCGCGCTTCTATTTGTTGACCGTCAGGGAGATGCCTGCCTCCCCGTTCCTCTTCCGGGATTTGAAAGTATTTTCGAAACCCATGGCTCATCTCCCGGAGAGCCTTGGCTACCGGATTGAATTCAAGGACGGTAAATCGGTGGTCGTTTCCGGCGATACCGACTATTGCGCGAACCTCGTCGACCTGGCTTCCAGGACCGATCTCCTCGTTCTGGAGTGCTCATTCCCGGAAGGCAAGAAGGTGGAGGGACATCTCACACCTTCTCTCGCAGGAAGAATCGCGGCGGAGTCCGGATGCAAGAGATTGGTCCTTACTCATCTCTATCCGGTTTGCGACGGGGTGGATGTGGTGGAACAATGCAGCCGGACATTTAAGGGGGATATCATCCTGGCGGAAGACCTCCTGAGAATCCGGGTTTAAGTAGAAAATGGGGGTAACCGCTCGTAGGAGCACCATCCTGGTGCGACCCGGTCGCGTTTCCGCGCTGAAGCGCTTCGGCCGCGCAATCGCGGCCCATCGACAGGCTCAGGGCGGTGAGAACAGTCGAACCGCTGGAAGCCGCTCCTACGAAGTGTGGTCCGTTTTTCACGTTTCGATCATGCCTGTCGCCATTAAGCCCGAAACGGGCTTCGTCGCCGTAACCTCTTGATCCAGGCCCCTGTGAAGAACGATCTGACATCGCCGTGAGATTCATTTGACAATCCCTCGCATTTGGGGTATTTTGTTCTGGAGGGGGTAAAATGTTTAGAAAATACAAGGTGTTAATCCTCTTTCTCTCGGTGCTTCTCTCCCTTCTCGGGAATCCGGCAAACACCCAGGACAAGGCCCCTGTCTTCACCGTTGAGGTCGACGGAATCATCAATCCGGCCGCTGCCAGTTTCATCGTAGAGTCCATCGACAAAGCATCTCAGGAAGGAGCCCAGTGCCTGATCATCCAGCTCGATACCCCTGGAGGGCTGATGGATTCCATGAGGCTCATCATCAAGAAGATCATGGCTTCGAACATTCCGATCGTTGTCTATGTTTCTCCAAGCGGGGCACGAGCCGCCTCTGCGGGGGTTTTCATCACCATGGCAGCCCATGTGGCAGTGATGGCGCCGAGCACGCATATCGGAGCGGCCCATCCCGTCTCACTCGGACAGGAGAAAGAAGACAAGACCATGTCCGAGAAGATCGTCAACGATACGGTTTCTTACATCAAGACGATCGCGAAGAACAGGGGAAGGAATGCGGAATGGGGCGAGAACGCGGTACGCAAAAGCGTCTCCATCACCGAGGACGAGGCCCTCAAACTTCATGTGATTGATTTCATCAGTACCGACCTCCAGGACCTTCTCTCAACCCTGGACGGGAAGGTGATCAAGCTTGACGGAGCGACCCGGACCCTCCATACAAAAGGAGTTCAGTCCCGGCCGATGCAGATGAACTGGCGCTATCGGCTGCTGGACATCATTTCCAACCCCCAGATCGCTTACATTCTCCTGTCCCTTGGCATGCTGGGGATGTTCTTCGAACTCTCCAACCCGGGCGCCATTCTTCCCGGTGTGGTGGGAGGGATCTTTCTCATCCTCGCTTTCTTTGCTCTGCAGATGCTTCCCATCAATTTTGCCGGTCTGGCACTTATCATCTTTGCCCTGATCCTGTTCATTGCGGAAATCAAAGTGGTCAGTCACGGATTGCTGGCCGTCGGGGGGGTCATCTCGCTCTTTCTCGGATCTCTGATGCTGATCGATAGCCCTGCCGATTACATGAGGATCTCTTTAAGCGTCATCATTCCCGCCGTCCTAGTCTGCGCCGCATTTTTTGTTTTTGCCACCACGATGGCCGTGAAAGCACGAATCACGAGGCCCACAACCGGAATGGAAGGCCTTCTGGGAGAAACCGGCGTAGCCACAACACCCATCTCACCGGAAGGAAAGGCCCTGATCCATGGCGAATACTGGAACGTCGTGAGCGAAGAACCCATTCAGGGAGGAGAAAAAATCCAGGTCGTCAGCGCAAAAAACCTCAAACTAAAAGTTAGGAAAACCGCATAAGGGGAGGGAACAAGATGGGAATGACAGGTCTTCCGTCAGGATTATTCTTCATCATCGTTTTCGTGATCATATTAGCCGCATCCGCCATCAAGATTCTGCGGGAATATGAGCGGGGGGTGATCTTCCGTCTCGGAAGGTTGATCGGCGCCAAAGGACCGGGCCTGATCTTCATCATTCCCGGCATTGATAAGCTCCTCAGGATCAGCCTGAGGACCGTCACCATGGATATTCCGCCCCAGGACGTCATCACCCGGGACAATGTCTCGATCAAGGTCAATGCCGTTGTCTACTTTCGCGTCATGGACCCCAACAGGGCAGTGGTTGAAGTGGAAAATTACCTCTATGCCACTTCCCAATTGGCCCAGACCACGCTCCGGAGTGTCGTCGGTCAGATGGAACTGGATGAACTCTTAGCCCAGCGGGAGAAGATCAACGTCCAGCTGCAGGACATCCTGGACAAGCATACGGAACCCTGGGGAATCAAAGTCTCGTTGGTCGAGACAAAGCAGGTGGATCTCCCGGATGAGATGCGCAGGGCCATCGCCCGTCAGGCCGAAGCGGAAAGAGAGAGAAGGGCTAAGGTCATCCACGCGGAAGGGGAATACCAGGCTGCGGAAAAGCTGGCTCAGGCCGCAAATGTCATCGGCAGCAACCCTGCGGCCATTCAGTTAAGATTCCTGCAGACTCTGACTGAGGTTGCTACGGAGAAGAATTCGACCACCATCTTCCCCGTGCCCATCGATCTTCTGACGCCGTTTCTGGAAAGGAAGAAGGAGAAGTAGATCCGGAACGACGGAAGAATAGACTGTTGGAATGATGGAAGAGTGGCAAAACAATGGAATATTGGAATAATAGAATGATGATGGAGTTGTAATAAGTCGAGAAAGCCTAATGATCGTCATTCCGGCCCCGGTTTTCACCGGGATAAACTCCAGCCGGAATCCAGTCAAATATTAAGGGTCTCATAATAATAACGACATTGACCATAAAATCCCTCCTAACCTCCCTTTGTCAAAGGGAGGAATTACCCCTCTTTGATAAAGAGGGGCAAGGGGAGATTTTAGCGAAGATGTCTATTCTATTTCGAGACTGTTAATAATTACGAAAACACTGGACACCGGTTTTCACCGGTGAGACGATTTCTTCGGCTTTATTGATTCCTACCCATCATTCCATTTATTCATCGTTCCCTTTTTGTTTTTTCATCTGCCAGTCCATCTTGCTCAAGATCCCCTGGAGAATGCGGATTTCTCTATCCTCCAGCTTGCTTCTTCCAAACAGCCGCCTGAGGGCTCCCATGATCCTTTTCGGATTCCGGGATTCCGCAAAATCAATTTCCACAAGGGTTTTTTCCATGTGCTCGAACATCTTCTCCATCTGATCGGACTGAGCCAGACGGGCGGGAGGCTCCGGCGTTGTCCACGAGGCCCGGAGCAGTTCGTAGCAGAGCACCGTAACCGCCTGCGCCAGATTGAGTGAGGGAAAAGTCTGAGAAGAAGGAATCCTGACGTAGCGATGGCAGAGGGACAGTTCTTCGCTGGTCAGCCCTTCCTTCTCGGAGCCGAACACGAGGCCGGCGGAATTCGCCACTGTGAGGGGAATCAGTTCATTCACCAACTCTCCCGGCGTCAGGAGGGGAGTTCTCTCCCTTCCGCCCCTGGAGGTCATGCCCGCAAGGAATTCCATCTCTGAGGTGGCTTCCGTCAGCGAAGGAGCTTCCTCCGCTCTTTCGAGGATATCCTCTGCGCCGGAGGCCAATTTGTACGCATTGCAATGGAAGGGGGAACAGCCGTCGACAAGGATCAGCCGGCTCAATCCCATGTTTTTCATCACCCTTGCGACGGACCCGATATTTTCGGGGAATCGGGTCCTCACGAGAATGATGGAAATGGCGTCGAGTCTCGGTCCTGCTGCCATGATTCCCATTATATCGCTGCGAGGGCCGCCTTGACTATTATTTTTTTTTATCTTAGTTTTTCTCTCAGTTACATGCAGCGATACTGATACGAGGTGTTCCCCGGAACCGGCCCCCCGGGAACTGTCTCGTGCCGCCGCTGCAAAGATTTCCAATAACCGTGGGGTGACAGTTTTAGTTTTTGTGCCAAAACATCGGATGATCATTGAAGGAGGATCGAGTGACCCGGATGAAGGTGCCTTTCTTTGAATTGATATCGCAGTTCAAAACGATCGAAGGCGAGGTCAGATCCGCGCTGGATGAGGTCTTCGCAACACAGCAGTTTATTATGGGGCAGAAGGTGGAGGCCCTGGAAAAGACCGTTGCCGAATACTGCTGGAGCCGATTCGGTATCGGTGTGGCCTCCGGATCCGACGCCCTGCTGCTCTCCCTGATGGCCCTGGGAATCGGACCGGGAGATGAAGTCCTCCTCCCCCCGTTCACCTTTTTTGCAACGGCAGGCGCCGTTTCCCGCCTTGGAGCAATCCCTGTTTTCGTGGACATCGATGAAAAAACGTATAACATCGACCCTTCTCGAATCGAGGAGAAAATCACCCCGAAAACGAAGGCCATCATCCCGGTGCACCTTTACGGACAGTGTGCGGACATGGATCCCATCCTTGACATTGCCCGGAAAAAGGGCCTCTCCGTGATTGAAGATGCCGCCCAGGCCCTGGGTGCAGAGTATCTGCCGCCGGGCGCTTCGTCCGGCAGGATGGCCGGAAACATCGGTCATTTCGGATGTTTTTCATTCTTTCCCACGAAGAATCTCGGAGCCTTTGGTGACGCAGGCATGGTGACCACCGATCACCCCGAGTGGGCGGAGAAGATCCGCCTTCTGAGGCTCCACGGCAGCCACCCGAAATACTACCACAAGATCATCGGGATCAACAGCCGTCTCGATGCCCTCCAGGCAGCCATCCTCCTGGCCAAGATGAGGCATTTGGACAGTTGGACCCGGGAGCGGCAGAGAAACGCTGCACGTTATGACACGCTCTTTCGAGATCTTCTTGGCTCCGGTCTGGAGATACAGGTTCCCTATACCCAGTACCGGAATCGCCACATTTTTCATCAATACGTCATCCGCACACCCCGAAGGGATGCGCTCAGGCAATTCCTGGCCGGGGAAGGAGTTGGAACGGAGATCTACTACCCGGTCCCCCTCCACTTGCAGGAATGCTATGCTTTCCTGGGCCACAGGCGGGGTGATTTCCCCGCCTCCGAGAAGGCGGCCGATGAAACCCTTGCCCTGCCCATCTTCCCTGAGCTGGCAGAGGATCAGCAGGTTTATGTGGTGGACCAAATCAAGACTTTTTTCAAAAAATAGGTCCTCTGGGGAAACCGCCCGAGGGTTGGACCGGAGATCTTCACATGGAATCGAAGCTTGCAGACCAATGGAAGAATAAGATGGTCAGAGCCTGATTCTGATTGCCTGCTGGGTCACTGGGTTGCTTGGGTTACTCGAGTTGCTTGGGTTCATTGGGTTACTTGAGTTATTGAGTTAATAGGTGAATGAGTGAATGAGTCAAACTCTTCGAGTCCCCCGGCAAAGCCGGGGGCTTACCCTAAGGGATAGTTAACTGATCACTGGTTACTGGTCATTGGCTGCTGCCTTCTGCTTTCTGCTTTCTTTCTTCACTGGTCACTGATCACTGATTACTGATCACTGTCATCTGCAATCAGAACGGGTGGTTCCGCCAGAAATGGTAGAGGTAGAGTTGGGCATATCCGCCAAGAGGCCCGAAACGCGACCGGGCGAATTCTTCCAACCTCTTTTCCCCTACCCTTTTCCCCTGGAAATAGACTTGTTGTAAACCCCGCAGGGTCCAGGTGTCCAGGGGAAACGCCTCAAGAAAGTCCAGGGAATAAAGAAGAACGCAGTCCGCCACTTTCTTTCCCACCCCGGGAAGCTTCATCAGCGACTCTCTGGCCGCCGGATAGGATTGATTCTTCAGCTTCAGCAGTCCTTCCCTGTCGATCAATCGGCTCGTTTCGATCAGATAACGCGCACGGAACCCTGCCCGGATGGACTCCCATTGAAGAGAGCGGTCGATGCATTGCGGCTCGGGGAAACTGTAACCGACATAGTTGCCGAGAAGGATCCTCTTCCCGGAAGACCTGCAGAGATTCTCGATGATGGTCCGAATGTGAGGAATGGCTTTCGCAGAAGAGCAGAGAAAAGAGATCAGGCACTCCCACGGATCCTGGCGAATCAGTCTGAGACCCGGATAGCTTAAAACGGCCCGGTGGGTCACGGGATCACGGTCGATCTCTTTCAGGACCGCGCGGAGGTCCTCATCGAGCCTGAAAAACCGGACAAGGAATTCCTCATCCACTCCGTGGTAGAAAAGCGTCTCCCCACGCTGCTTGACGGAAAAAATCCGGCCGGAGGTCTGAACCACATAGGTTTCTTCCACCTTGGTGAACCGGAAAAACTGACCACACTCCAGCGTATGTCTGAGCGAAAAAAGCGGCGCCCGAAGCCCTGAGGTCATTCCTTGTTCCCGCGGGGAGGACGAATGATCGCCAGGGCATAATTCTCAAGGTCGATGTAGTCCCTCGCAACGCGCTGGACCTCCTCCGTCGTCACCTTCTGAATCATCTCCGGGTATTTCCGGAAGTGATCGAACCCGAGACCATAAAGCTCATCGGTCGAGGACTGGTTTGCCTGGGCCCGGTTCGTCTGGAGTCCGATCTCGAAGTTGCCGATGAGGTATCTCTTTGCCCGCTCAACCTCGTCCTCGGTCAATCCCTCCTCCCGGACCTTTCTCAATTCCCTAAGTGCGGCCTTGACGGCTGTCTCAAGTTTATCCGCACGGGTTCCCATGTAGATGCCCAAGAAACCCTTGTCGAGATTGGACTGAACGAAGAAGGATAGAGCGTAGGCCAGGCTTTCCTTCTCTCTCAACTCATAGTAGAGCCTCCCGCCCATCCCTGAAAGGGCTGCGTCGAGAACCTCCAGGGCATATCGATCCTTGCTCTGGAGCGTTGTTCCCAGGAACCCGAGGACAAAGTGGGCCTGCTCTTTCTTCTGGTAAACCTCCGAGGTCCTGATCTTGGACAAAGGCGGTTCCTGCGGAACCGGAGGCGGCACAAAATTCACTTTCTGGAGGTCTCCGAATTCTTTTTGAGCCACGGTCATCACCTGTTTCTCTTCCACATCGCCCACGACGGTCAGGACCATGTTCTCGGGAACGGCGAACCGCTGATAGTATTCGGTCAAATCCTTCTCGCTCAGTCGTTCCACGGTCTGGAGGGTTCCCAGCGTATCCATCCGATAGGGGTGCTTTTCATAGAGGGTCTTCCGGAAAAGCTTGAACACGAGCCGGTCCAGGTCGTCCTCCTGCTGTCGAATCGCGGCAAGCATCGTTCTCCTTCGCTTCTCCATCTCCCCTTTGTCAAAGGCCGGATGGCGGAGAATCTCGGCAAAAAGCCGAAAGGCCTCTTCAAAGTGCTGGCTCAAGAAAGTGAAGGTCAAACCAAAGCTGTTATATCCCGAAAAACCGCTTATCGACCCCGCCATGCTCTCCACTTTCTTGGCAATCTCCAGACTTGACCGATCCCGTGTCCCCTTCGTCAACATGACCGCAATGAACTGATTGATCCCGTTGTTGGCCTCGTCCTCAAACCGCACCCCGCCCAGGAAGGAAGCCTGCAAGGTCACAATCGGAAGGAACCGATTTTCTTTCACGATCAGCCGAATGCCGTTATCCAGGACTTTTTTTGTGAAGGGGGTTACCTCTTTAATCTCAGAGGCGGAAATCCCAACTTCCAGTTTTTCGGAGAGCGACTTTACGGGAACGTCTTTGACCCCATCGATCTTGTCCGATGGGGTAAGAAGGCTGACCACGGACCGGGAAGGCCTCAAGTACTTCTTGACTGCCTTTTGAATGTCTTCGCTCTGGAGAACGGCAACCCTCCCCATATAC
This sequence comes from uncultured delta proteobacterium, assembly GCA_963731045.1. GTDB lineage: Bacteria > Desulfobacterota > BSN033 > BSN033 > UBA1163 > CAVSVC01. The sequence goes on from CAVSVC010000057.1 coordinate 138,956, forward strand.
TCCTTTTCAAATTGAACATCTCCCGTGGTGAGCAGGTAATATCCCAGTTTCTGAGCGAATCCCTGGACGGTCTGGCGCCCGTAGATCTGATCACTTTCCATGTTGACCTTGACGCGATACAACTCTTCCGTCGTAACCCCCTCTTCAAGCACCCGAAGAATCTCTTCCCAGATGGCTGCCAGGGCTTTTTCGAGATTCTCCGCCGGCAGCGTGGCTTCGACGAAGAAAGCCCCGGGATCCCTGGGGGTATACGTAGAAGCGGAAACGGAGTGAACCAGCCCCTTTTCCAGTTTCACCTTTTGAACCAGCCGTGACGCCTCCCCGCCGCCCAGGATCTGTGAAAGGACATCGAGGGAGGGGGTATCTTCATCCCTGGCTGCGGGAATCGGCACGGCGATCTGGAGATAGGTCTCTTTGAACGCGCCCGGGGAGAAGACGGTCTGCACCCCTTTCGGTTCGCCTTCGGTTGCCCTCTTGAGAACAGGCGCCGAAGAGGGTTTGAAGCCCTTCGAAACCTCTCTCACCTTCTTCTCCATCTCCGAAGCATCAAAGTCTCCGACGATGATGAAAACCATCCGGTTCGACCCATACCACTTTTTGAAAAATGAAACCATCTGGTCGTGCGTAATCGCCCTGACCGTCTTCTCAGAGCCGATGACCGGCCTGCCATAGGGGTGCTCTCGATAGAGAGCGGCCATGGTCTGTTTGAAGAGCGTTCTGGACGGATCATCTTCCCCCATTCGAATCTCCTCAAGGACCACTTCTCTCTCTCTTTCCAGTTCCGTCGCATCGAATGTGGAATGCTGGAGAACGTCGGTCAGGATATCGAGGCCGGTATCGGCAAAACGACTGGCAAGCGTGATGTGATAGACCGTGTGGTCATAGGAAGTGTAGGCGTTCATCGATCCCCCGAGGGATTCGATCTCCCGGGCGACCTCGCCCACTTTCCTTTTTTCCGTCCCTTTAAAGATCATGTGCTCGATGAAATGGCACATCCCCGCTTCATCTTCCGTCTCGTCGGTACTGCCCACGCTCACCCAGATCTGAAGGGTGACAACCGGAGCGGTCCGGTTCTCAGCCAGAACGACTTTCATCCCGTTTTCCATCGCGAACTGACGGAGTCGTTCTTCGGAGAGTCCAACCCCGCAGGTCCATAAGAGGACGAACAGGACAACGAGAATGGGATACGAGGAATCGAAAGCGTCTCATATCATTCCTCCGATTGACAGCCTAGTGGTTTTAATGGCAAGAACAAACAAAATAAGACCTTTTCCGGAAGGATGGGGCGGTTGGAGAAACTTTAGAGCGTTACCTTAAACGGCTCACTTCAACACACAAGGAAGGATCGATATTGTAGTCTCACTGCCAAGGAAGGTGACCCATCCCTATTAACGCCCGCAATTCTAAAGTTTTGGAAATCGCCCCGTTCTTCCGGAAAAAAGAGATAGGATATCGATTTTTCACACCCTTTTACTGACAATACAAAAAATTATACCCCATCCCCCTCCCAAAAACAAAGGGCGAAACCCCGCACCTTGGCGGACTTCGCCCTTCATCAGAACCCGTATCTCTCTCCGATCAGGACAGGAGGATCTGTTCTCTGCCCGCGGCTAAAGGCCTTTCGATTCAGATCGTGAACCTTTGCCGGAAGGTTGCCGAGGATCGTTTTAAGCCACATCTCCTCACCGACGTTGAAGAATTTCGATATCCCCCCCAGAAGGACCACATTGGCGGCACGGACGTCACCGGCCTGAAGCGCGATCTCGGTTCCCCTGACCAGATAGAAATCTTTGAATTTCGATCGGATCAGCCCGGGAACATCCTTCGGATATTCCATCTCACCGAGATTCACGGCCGGAGGGTTGATTTTGTTGTCGTTCATGACGATCTTCCCACCGGGCCTCAGATGGTTCAACCACCTCAATCCCTCGAGCTGCTCAAAAGCAAAGAGGATGTCCACCTCGCCCTGTTTGATGAGAGGGGAGTAGACCTTCTTCCCAAATCGAAAATGGGACGTGACAATGCCTCCTCGCATGGCCATACCATGGATCTCGCTCTTCTTCACGTCATAACCGGCCTCCATGAAAACCTCGGACATGATATCGCTGGCAAGAATGACCCCCTGCCCTCCCACGCCCGCAATCAGGATGTTGCAAGTAGAGTTATCCATGGCTCCCCCCATAAGAAAGATTAGAAAGATGGAACGATGGAAAATTGGAATAATGGGTGAAAAGGCCCCAATCCTGCACAACGATTCCGTGGTACGGTTCCTCTGAAAAACAGCCTCTTTTCCTTTTTTGGTTTTCCCATTATTCCATCATTCCAATTATTCTTGTGTTTCACACTGTTTCGAAGCCGAAGATCGGTTTTTCTTCCTGGCTTTGAATCGCACCGAACTTGCAGACCTGAAAACAGAGATGGCATCCCGGGCACAGGCTTGATTCAATGTGCGAGATGCCCTTCCGTTTCTTCCCATCCGCCGTCAACGCCTTCTCCCCCTCCACCAGATTATAGGAGATGGCCGGACACCCGAGCGTCACGCAGGCCTTGCATCCTATGCATTTGGTCTCATCGACGACCAGGGGCTTGTTGTAGTGTTTGAACTCTCTTTTCAGAAGCATGCAGGGACCTTCACTGATGACGAGAGAGGGAGAATCCTTCTCGACCTCCTCCCGCAGGACCTTTTCCGTGGCTGCCAGGTCCCATGGATTCACTTTCCTGACATTCTTAATTCCCAAAGCCTGGGCCAACTCGACGAAATCGATCTTGTGGGTTTTCTCCCCTCGGATCGTATAGCCGGTTGCAGGATGTTCCTGAGAACCCGTCATGGCCGTGGTCCGGTTATCCAGGAGGATCACGGTGGAATAGCTCTTGTTGTAGACCATATTCATTAAAGGAGCCACCCCCCCATGAAGAAAGGTCGAATCCCCAATGACTGCCACCACTTTTCCTTTTCCGTCTTCTCCGAGCCCCTTCGTCATCCCGTGGGCCATACCGATGCTGGCCCCCATGCAGGTAGAGCTGTCCAGAGTGCTCAGGGGAGGATAGGCCCCCAGGGTGTAACATCCGATGTCGCCGGACGTAAACACCTTCAATTTCTTCAGGGCATTGAAGAGTCCCCGGTGCGGGCACCCCGGGCAGAGGTTGGGGGGCCTCGGCGGCAGGGGGTCTTTGTAGAAAGGCTCAGGAACTTTGAATCTTTTCCCCTTGATCGATTTCTCAATCAGCAGAGGACTGAACTCGCCGCAGACAGGAAAGATGTCTTTACCCCCTTTGGGCTTGAATCCCATGGCCCGGACCGAATCTTCGATGAAAGGATCCAGTTCTTCGATGATATAGACCTTCTTGACCTTCCGGAAAAATTCGGCGATCAGATCCTTTGGAAGAGGCCAGGCCATCCCCAGTTTGAGGTACGAGTAGTCCGGGAAAACCTCTTTTGCGTACTGATAGGAAATCCCGGCCGTAATGATCCCCGTCGCCGGATCATTGATCTCCAACCGATTCCCGGGGAATTCTTCCGCAAAGGCTCTCAGCTTCAGAAGCCGCTCTTCAACGAGTCCGTGTTTGATTTTTGCAAAAGAAGGAAGCATCGTGTATTTAGGGGTTTCTTTTCGGATCTCGATCCGGACCGGAGGAATCACAGGCTCCTCCAGTTCAACGATCCCCGTCGAATGGGAGATCCGGGTGACACTCCTCAACATCACAAGAGTGTCAAATCTTTCACTGACGTCAAAAGCCAGTTTCAGGAAGTTTTTGGCTTCCTGGCTGTCGCTCGGTTCGAACATGGGAACCTTTGCGAACCGGGCGTAATGGCGGTTGTCCTGCTCGTTCTGGGAGCTGTAGAGTTCGGGGTCGTCACAGGAGATCAGAACCATACCGCCGTTCACCCCGACATACGAAAAGGTCATCAGAGGATCCGCCGCCACATTGACCCCCACGTGCTTCATGGATGCCATGGCCCTTGCTCCTGTCAGGGCGGCTCCAAAGGCAACCTCCAGAGCCACCTTCTCGTTGGGGGTCCATTCGGCATAGATCTCCTTGTACTCCCGACCGATCGTTTCCAGGATTTCGGTGCTCGGAGTTCCCGGATAGGCGGTTGCGACCCTGACCCCTGCTTCGTAAGCTCCTCTGGCAAAGGCCTCATTTCCTGTCATGACTTTTTTCATATGTCACCTCTTCTCTGGCTCCCTGTGCTCCGCCGGATCATTTCTCGAGTATGGAAATCTTTCTCAAAACAAACTGGGCCTTCGGGGATCCCTGGGCCGTCTTGAGATAGGCCTGATAGTTTTCCAGGGCCTCCGCGGTCTTGCCCAGCTTTTCGCAGAGGCGTCCGATGTTCAGATGGGTCTCCGCCGTCTGAAAAGCCTCTCCTTTTTCGAGGGTCTTTCTAAAGGCCTGAAGGGCTTTTTCATCCTCCTTCTTTCCCTCATACGCATAACCTAAACCTTCCATCGCGAAGGAAGAGGAAACTCTTACAATACCCGACTTACCCAGCAGGGTCTCATAATCCTGAATCGCCTCCTGAAATTCCCCGAGCCTGAGATGAATGTTCCCTTTATAGAGAAAGGCAATCTTGCCCGAGGAGGTTCGTGGAAATTGGCGGATGAGCTCGTCCAGCTTTTCAAGAACCCCCTTGAAGTCGACCGGGGTTCCTTCCTGGGAGGTGTTCATGGCCTTCTGATACAGCTCGATCGCTGCATTGAACTTCTGGGCCGCCCGGCTTTCTTGTCCCCTCTCCCACCATCCATAGGCGAGAATGGCCACGATGACCACGACTACAATGCTCGCCCCCAAAGCGATCGGCTTGAGATGGTGACTGAGAAAGAGAAAACTCCTCTCCGTCAACGTGATAAATTCATCCGGTTCCTTCAACTTCTTCTTCGTGATTCTTCCTTTTCCAGTCATGAATAGCTCCTCTTTTTTTTCAGACCTTTTATACCTGAAAGGGCACAAAGCTGTCAATCCAAATTCTGAGTGATCAGTAATCAGTGACCAGTAATCAGTAAAAAGGATAAAGTTTCGGAAATCGCCCCGTCCTTCCGGGAAAGACGACATGGGACCCATTTTTCCAAAACCATCTCGGGAAATGACTGCACCGGCTAAGAGCCTCCACCGGACCGCAAAATCCTCTTTTCTCCCAGCCGGAGGGTCAGTTTGGTCTGATCAAAGTACTCGATCAGGGGAATGACATACTTTCTCGTAGCCCCCGTAATCTCCTTGAACTGGGCGGTCGTGATCTCCTGACGACTCTGGAGATAGGCAATCAGCTCCTGTTTCAATTTTTCAAAGGGCTCCCGGTGGAAATACATGCCGCTCTTGATTTTGATCAAAGCCCCTTCGTGAACCAGGTGCTCAAGGGCTGCCTGAACCTCCTCTTCAGATTCTGCCCATGCTTCGGCCAGCTCTTTGGAAGAGGGCGGCTGGAGCCCCCCTTTCCGAACAGCCTCCTCCCCGCGCTTCACCAGCCCTTTCTCGTCCCCGGAAAAAACCTGATGCCCCGAAAGCCTCAATTTATCCTTCTCCGAAACGAGTTTCTTCGATTGAATCAGGTCCTGGAGCATCATCTGGAAGAGCCTGACATCCACTTCCTCGGTAAGCTTGCTTCTCAACTCCTCTTTGGCCAAGCCCGACTTGAGAGGGGATCGTTCATGAAACTCCCTCAATTCATTCAGTGCCGTCTCCTGGAGACGCCGGTACTGGCTTGCATCCATCACCTTCACTTTTTCGGGATCGATCAATATAAGCCCACCGCCTTGAACCATCTTCTTGAGCAGGCCTTCGATCTCCTTCGGGGGCATGGCCACACGATTCAACAGTTCCCTGTAAGTCACTCCCCCCAATCCCGACCGGAGGACGTGCTGCGCCAGGATTTGTTCATGGGTCCCTTCCTTCAGGACGGTCAGATCCTTTATCAGTGACGGCGCGAAACGCTTGTGTTTCGAGGGGTGGGTATCGAGGAGAACCCCCCCTCCGAGGGTCTGGATACTTCCCGATCCCCGGATCACGAAACGGTCCTCAGGCAACGCGACCACGGGACGATCCAGCCTCAACTGGACGAATCCGCCCTCCCCCGGCGCCAACTCCTCCTTATCGAGAAGATAAATGGAGGCGGTGGTGTAGTTTGCCCCGGTGTGAAACCGCTGGATGGTACGGTGCTTGAGCGGTCGACCGGCGCTCGGCAGGTAATCCAGGTAAGCATCCAGGGATTGGGTCTGGGTGAAGGTATTGGCGCGCACCAGGACATTTCCCCTCTCCACAACAGAGGTTTCGATTCCCTGAAGGTTGACGGCTGTCCGCTGGCCGGCATATGCTTTTTCCACGGGCTGGTTGTAAACCTGGAGGTTCCGGACTTTTCCCTCCAGTCCCGCGGGAAGGATTTCGACCGTTTCTCCCACGGAAAGACTCCCTGACACCAGCGTTCCGGTCACAACCGTTCCAAATCCCTTGATGATGAAAACACGATCGATGGGAAGTCGGAGAAGCCCGTCGGAAGACCTCTCATGAATCTCTTTTGAAAGCAGGTCAAGGGCCGTAATCAGGTCGGGAATCCCCTCGCCGGTGGTGGAAGAGACGGGAAGAATCGGGGCATCCTTCAGAAACGTATGCTTAACGAGGTCGGTGACTTCCTCCCTGACCAGATCCAGAAGTTCATGATCCACCAGATCCGTCTTCGTCAGAACGACCAGCCCTTTCTTGATCTTCAGGAGGCTGCAGATATCCAGGTGCTCTCTTGTCTGGGGCATCACTCCTTCGTCAGCGGCAATGATCAGCGCCACAAAATCAATTCCCCAGACCCCTGAAACCATGTGTTTGACGAATTTCTCGTGACCCGGAACATCGATGATTCCCAATCGGACCCCACTGGGCAGATCCAGAAACGTGAATCCGAGTTCGATGGTAATCCCCCTCTCCTTCTCTTCCTTCAAACGATCCGTGTCTACCCCGGTAAGAGCCTTTACCAGGGAGGTCTTTCCATGATCAATATGACCCGCAGTCCCCAGGATGACATGCTTCATAGATTCCCCTCTGAAAAACTCCCCATACCGCCATTCGAAGCCTTGGAGAGCGGTTTGTTCGGGTTCCAGTCTGCCATTGCGCGATTACCCATAACCAGAGTAACAAATAAACCCTTCATCTTTCAACCTATTTCACCCTTCGCCTGTAAGGTCTCCCCTGCGTCCCTTTAGATTCGGGTCTTTTTGCATCATCATGCCCTCTTTCCCTGATTTGACAGGGGCCTCCCGGGGGTTGGACCGGGAATGGGTTCTCTATCAAACCAAAGCGGGCAATGATGCCCCGGAATGCGCGTAAATCAAGGGTTCTCCGCAGGGTCCTTCCGTGATGTGTATAACCTGTGGAAAAAAATGTGGCAATGGAATCTATCCCCTTAAATCTTAAGAAACTAAGCTCGGAGGGAGAGGCGGCAGGCTACAAAAAATTACAAAGATATCAAGTAGTTGCAAAATTGTGATTTCTTCCTTATGCAGACACTACATCTTGTGGTCCGGCTCCATCCGGACGGAAATCCAGTGTTCAAAACTTGTTTACAGGACACGCTTCTGGAGGTTTTTCGCCATTGCGGCAGGGAAAGATAGGCCGGGGAAGACCCTGTCTCCCCCGGTATGAGCTTCATAAGGTGAAGCGCTCCGCCCTTAAGGGCGGGGCCGTTCGACGGTCCTAAGCGTTTTGAAGGACTTCCCGGTAAGGAAGTTTCAGCTTTACCCTGCCCCTTGACCCCGGTCTGAAGGCCTGGACTTCCGGGACACATGCCGGCTGAAAAGAAGAATCCATCCTGAGAAAACGGAGCCATGGAAGAGAACTATTTCACGGCTTTCTTAAGCAGGTTACCCGGTTTCAGCTTGACAATCTTCATGGCGGGTATCTTGATCTCTTCTCCCGTCTGCGGGTTCCTCCCCTTCCTTGCCTTCCGCTTCCCAACGGAAAACGTGAGAAACCCCGTCAGGGTGAGCTTATCCCCCTTCTTGACCAGCTTCATCACGGTCCCTTCAAACGCCTTCAGCGTTTTTTCGGCAGTTGCCTTCGGGATCTTGGCCTCCTTTGCAATCGTCGCAATCAGGTCCGCTTTCGTCATCCAAATCACCTCCTTTTATTACATTTTTCTGAATTAAGATAGCCGGGCAATTCTGAAATGATGCCCATATTAAACAGCGAAAAATAAAAAGTCAAGGCTTTTTTTCTGGTTTGTTTCTGGTCCCGTTTGGGTTCGTTGGGCTCGTTGAGCTCATTGGGTTACCTGGGTTACTTGAGTTATTGAGTTATTGAGTTAATAAGTCAACGGCTCACTGACTACTGATGACTGAAAACTGTTCTGTGTTCTCTGCTTTCTGCTGTTGCCTGATTACTCCATCTTTCTGCCTTCTGCCTTCCTTTATTGCTGTCTACTGATAACTGATTACTGGTCACTTTTCTCTCTTTCCCCGAGCGTTTCAATCATCCCGGGATCCGACAAGAGGATCGAGAATATTTTTCTCTCAATTTCCAGGGTCCTGTTTCTCATCTCCTCCAGGTATTCGATCGCTTTCTGTTCCGTCCCATACCGGACTTTCAGGTCGATGAACCTCTCTTCCAGTGAAACGATCTGATCGTGCCGAACCCGCTTATCCGCATAATTGACGACTTCCGTCTCGGTAACCCACAAAAGATCTCCCCCCGGGGGCAGTCTGACGTGGTGGGCCACCACCTCTCCCACTCTTTCATATCCCATGGCCGCCAGAAACTGGAAACCAGTCTCGGCATGATCTTTCTTGGTGATGAGGCATTCCGTCTTGGTGATGTCATGGAGCAGGGAGGCGGCCTCCACCAGGCCCAGGTCGATCTGTTGCCCCTTCTTGTTCAACTCCTCCGAGAGAAACAGAGCCACCTTGGCCACGACGAGGCTGTGTTGCATGATGTTCCTCAGCATCCCGCACCGGGTCATCAGGCGCAGGCATTCTTCTCTCGTCGGAATCACTTTCCTGACCTCCCTTTCCCTATTCGAAGCCTTGGAGGCGGTTTTCCGGGTCAGTTTCTGCAACAACCGGAATTCGCCTCAATCTCCTGAGAAGGCAAAATAACGTACCGTAGCTCTAAAATCAAGAATTTTCTCCCCCCCTCCCAAAACCGCTCCTCCGGCTTGACACCGGGTGTTCAAAATATTACTTTCTACACTATTCACAAGGGAGAAACCGTAGGGGCATTATCCCTAACGCCCCTGCAAACGATCTGAATAACACCATCGTCACCGGAGAACATGATGAACCAGCCTATCGACCTTCGAAGCGATACCGTGACAAAGCCTACCCCAGCCATGAGAAAAGCCATCGCGGAAGCGGTGGTCGGGGATGATGTCTACGGCGAAGATCCCACGGTTAATTCCCTTCAGGAAAAGGTGGCCGGCCTTCTCGGAAAAGAGGCTGCCCTCTTCGTCCCCTCCGGAACCATGGCCAACCAGTTGGCCATCAAATCCCATACGCAACCCGGGGACGAAATCATCATCGAAGCCACATCGCATGCCTATAACTTCGAGGGCGGAGCTACCGCTGTTCTTTCCGGCGTTCAGGTCTACTGTCTCCCGGGCAGGCGGGGGATTCTCGACGCTTTTCAGATCGAAGGGGCCATCCGGCCCGATGACCATCATTTCGCTGTCACAAGGCTTGTATGCCTTGAAAACACTCATAACCGGGGGGGAGGAGCCGTCTACCCCCTGGAGAAGGTCCGGGAGATCAGCAGCCTGGCGAAGTCAAAGGGACTTCTTCTTCATCTGGATGGGGCGAGGCTCTGGAATGCCTGTGTCGCTACCGGATTGAAGCCGCAGGATTATGCCCAGTGGGTGGATTCGGTCTCCGTCTGCCTCTCCAAGGGACTGGGGGCTCCGATTGGGTCCCTCGTCGCAGGATCAAGGAGCTTCATCGGGCGGGTCCATCGTTTCCGGAAGATGTTCGGGGGCGGAATGCGACAGGCGGGAATGATTGCCGCAGCAGGAATCTATGCGCTGGACCACCATGTGGAACGTCTTGCAGAGGATCACCGGAACGCGCGGCACCTGGCCATGGGACTGAGCGAGATGAAGGGAGTGTCCATCGTTCCCGAACACGTGGAAACCAATATCGTGATCTTCGACGTCTCGGACACCGGACGGACGGCCTTTCAGATCAAAGAGGCCATGCAGAAGGAAGGGGTCCTCATACACGCGGTCAATCGGGATCAGATTCGCCTTGTCACCCACCTCGATGTCGATCGTGAAGATGTGCAAAAAGCCTTGGAGGCCTTTAAGAAAGCCCTCGCTGGAGGGTAATGGAATAGCGGAATGATGCAACAGCGGATGATTGGAATGCTGGAATGATGGAATATTGGGTAAAGACCAGCTAACCCAATACTCCAATTTTCTATCCCTTCATTCTCTTATTCTTTTCCCCATTGTTCCATTATTCCAGTATTCCATTATTCCATACCTGGACTTCTATGTCTGATCCCATTGTGGTCTTGGTGACCTGTGGTTCCGAAGAGGAGGCTTCAAAGATCGGCCGTTCCCTTGTGGAGGAGCGTCTGGCCGCCTGCGTCAACATTCTCTCCCCGGTTCGTTCCATCTATCGATGGGAAGGAAAGATCTGGGACGAAAAGGAGTGGCTTCTCGTCATCAAAACGCAAAAACAGAAGTTTGAGGTCTTGGAAGAAAGGGTGAAGTCGCTTCACACCTATTCCGTTCCCGAAATCATCGCCCTTCCCATCCTTCAGGGTTCCACGTCCTACCTGAACTGGCTCACGGAAATGACGGCATAGTTGATTGCCGAAAGGGCACCACACATGATGTTTGTTTTGAGAGAATACAAAGCTTTGTATTTGGCGGCCTCTCACCCTTCGACAGGCTCAGGGCGAACGGATCAGACCGATCATGGTGAGCTTGTCGAACCATGCGTCCTCTGCGTCTTTGCGTTGAAATCCACCATCTTGACTGGAATGACTGTGGACACGAAATACCTGAGAATGATCCAGGGGATGAAGGGAAAGGGACAAAAGGATTGGACGGTCTATATCCTCCGCTGCGGGGATGGATCGCTCTATACGGGAATCGCAAAAGATGTGCAGGCCCGGCTCCAGCAGCATAGCGCGGGTCGGGGGGCGGCCTACACCCGGACTCGCCTCCCCGTCAAACTCTTATATCAGCAGGAAGGCTTGACCCATTCCGAAGCCCTTATTCGAGAAGCACAGATCAAAGCGATGCCCCGGTCCAAGAAAGAGGAAATCATCTTCAGTCAACCCTGATGCTGCAACACGAGATCCCGGAGGTAGATTAGAGCTCCTCCTTGATCCTGGTTGACCTCCTTCGGGCCAGCTTAATCTTGCCGATAATCTCTTCTGCACTCTCCCGCCCCTCCCATGATCCGGCGACTTCTAAGAGGACTTGCGCGGGCGTTTTCAGCGTCGCGCACACGCTGTTTTTTGGCCAGGTAGTCCTTGATCAAAAAAAGGGCTTGCTGGCTTATTGATCTGTTCTCTGCTGCAGCAAGCTTCTTAAGCTCTTCATAGATAGCGTTATCGATGCCCTTGATTTGAAGATTTGCCATTTCATTTCTCCAGGGGATTACTAATCAGTCCATAATAGTATACCTCACCGTTGTAAAAATACCGGCATGACAGACCTGCCGGGGACACTGGAATAAGCCATGAAGCCTGCTTATCGCAGGCAGGCTTCATGACGTTGGAAGTGTTCCCGGCGGGTCTGCTCAATGCAACTGGAACGTATAGACACTTAGAAAAAGCCGTTCGTGCTGAGATGGAGAATACTATCTCGAACCCGGCTCTGCCTGCTGCGGTTGTGGTATTACAATAAAGGAGCTTTTCAAGATCACACCGACGGGGCTACAGGAGGTTCACCGAGATGGCAGCCTATCAGATTAAGGGAATTATTATTAGCTCCGAAGTTACTTCCTGTAGCCTTGATGTGACCACGTTCTCTTGAATGTATCGATTTCCTTCGAAAGCATTAATTGACAATGCGTAAAAGCTGACGTATAAAGTCAAAGGGGAGCGGAGGAACTCCAAAAGTGCCAATGAGAAAGAGCTGCTTGTACGTGGACACTTCGGTGATCGGCGGCTGCTACGACCAGGAGTTTCAGGAATGGTCAAACGGGCTTCTTACGGATATCCAGGCAGGGAGATTTTCGTTGTTCCTTTCCGAACTCTCTGATGCAGAGATCCAGGATGCCCCGGAGGAGGTCAGAAAGATTTATCTTGAATTTAGAAACTGTGCGAAAAAGGTTCTTGAACTTAGTGCCGAGGTCATTGAATTGGCCGATGCGTATCTCAATCATGGCATCTTGACACCGAATTATCGTAATGATGCCAGGCATATCGCACTTGCAACGATTGCAGGGGCAGACGTATTGGTTAGCTGGAATTTCAAGCATGTCGTCCATTTCGAAAAGATTCAGAAATTCAACGCGGTTAATATTGAGATGGGTTACAAAACAATTCTGATCTTTTCACCGAGGGAGGTGACAAGTTATGGCGGTCAAGGCAGTTGAAATGGTCCGCAAGATTAGAGATAAGCACTATGAGGAGACCAAGAATCTTTCAGTAGAAGAGCAGATTAAATTCGTGAGGAATAAAGCCAATAGATTGCAGGGGACGTTCACGGAGAAAAAGCCGTCAACCGTCAAAGACAGGGTACAAAAATCCACGTGACTACAGAAATAGAATCACCCTCAATCTGGTCATTTCTGCTTTGCTCAAAGACGGCCTAAGCGCATTCTCTCTTTCCAGCGAAAAACGTCACTTTTCAGCAGTGCCTCACTTCGAGGACTTGTAGGTGCACTTGTTACGTATAGGTAGGTGAAAATATTGGCTGGATTTCTTCAAAATGCGGTGATACCGCACGGTGTATAGGCCACCCGATAGCATCGCTCTGGTTTAGCTCGCGACAAAGCCCTTCATGGGCTGAAAGCCGGGGCTTCCCTGTACCCTACACCCTGTATCTCTATCTCTTGCCCTTCACCCTATGTTTATATCGCCGGGGGCTTCTTCAGATGAAAGTCCGTGTTCTGCTCGAAGGCGTAAGCCGCCCTTAAGAGCATCCCTTCGTCAAAAGCCTTTCCGATGATCTGGAGCCCGATCGGGAGGTTTTCCCGGCTGAATCCGCAGGGGATGGACATGCCCGGGATGCCCGCCAGATTGACCGGGATGGTGAAGATATCCGAGAGATACATCTGGAGAGGATTTCCCGCCTTCTCCCCGATCCGAAATGCCGGAGTGGGCGCCGTCGGCACGACAATGACATCCACCTGGCGAAAGGCCTCTTCAAAATCCCTCCGCATCAGGGTCCTCACCTGCGAGGCCTTCTTGTAATAGGCATCATAATAGCCTGCCGATAAGACGTAGGTGCCGAGAATGATCCGGCGTTTCACCTCTTTTCCAAACCCCTTGGCCCGGGTCTGAAGATACATGTCCATCAGATCCCGGTATTCGCCGGCCCGGAATCCGTACTTCACCCCGTCGTAGCGGGCCAGGTTGGAGCTGGCCTCTGCCGTACAGATGACATAGTAAACGGCAACCGCGTATTCCGTGTGAGGCAGGGAGATCTCTTTAACCTCCGCTCCCAGTTTCCTGTAGAGATCAACGGCCTCCCGGACCGACCGTTCCACATCGGGGTCCATCCCTTCGATGAAATACTCCTTCGGGATTCCGATCCGGACCCCTCTCACCTCTTTCTTAAGGAACTGCCTGTAATCCGGGACCTCCACGTTGACCGAGGTGGAATCATTGGGATCGTGTCCACTGATGGCGCTAAGAAGAATCGCGCAATCTTCCACATCCTTCGTCAGGGGGCCGATCTGGTCCAGGGACGACGCAAACGCAACGAGGCCATACCGGGAAACCCTCCCGTAGGTTGGTTTCAATCCCACGACGCCGCAGCAGGAGGCCGGCTGGCGGATCGATCCTCCAGTGTCCGTTCCAAGGGCGGCAATACATTCATCCGCGGCAACGGCAGCCGCCGATCCGCCGCTCGACCCCCCGGGAATCCGTTCCAGGTCCCACGGATTCCGGGTGATCTGGTAACCGGAATTTTCGGTGGAAGAGCCCATGGCAAACTCATCCATGTTCAGTTTCCCGAGGATGACCGCCTCGTTCTCCTTCAGCTTCCTGACGACCGTTCCATCGTAGAAGGGGATGTAATTCTCCAGGATCCTGGAACCGCACGTGGTGCGTATACCCTTTGTGCAGAGAATGTCCTTAAGTCCAAGTGGAATCCCGGAGAGGTCCCCGATCTTTTCCCCTTTCGAAATCTTCCGATCCACTTCCCGGGCCGTCCGGAATGCCTCTTCTTCCGTCAACATCAGGTAGGCGCCGATCTTCGAGTCGGCGCTCTTGATCCTCCGGTAGAGGGCTTCCGTCAATTCCTGCGACGTCATCTCTTTCTTGATGAGAAGCTCGTGAAGCCCGTGAATCGTCATTGAATGGGTGTCCATGATCAATCAACCTCTGGAATGTTGGAATGATGGAATTCTGGAATAATGGTTTAAGAGAAATTCTTGCAATGCTTAGGGTTCGTTTCTTTCAACCCATCGTTCCACTATTCCATCATTCCATTCTTCCTTTTCATCTATTCGATGATCTTGGGAACCTTGAAGTAGCCCCCTTCGGTGTCCGGTCCGATCCGCAGCACTTCTTCCCTCGGGAAAGAGGGTCTCACCTCATCTTCTCTGAAGACGTTCGAAACAGGAATGGCATGGGAAGTCGGCTCGATTCCCTCCGTATTCAACCGGCTCAATTGTTCCACGTAAGTCAGAATCTGGTCCAGTTGTTCTCCGAAAGTCACCTTCTCTTCTTCCGACAACGCAAGACGCGCCAGTCTCGCCACTTTTTCAATGTCCATCTTCATCGTAAGACTCCTGGAATCATGGAATACTGGAACGGTGGAATAATGGGCTAACAAAACTGGAAGGGTGAAATACCGGAATGCTGGGTAAACCCTTTATCCTTGTTCCTTCCATTATTCCGATATTCCATTATTCGTAACACTTTTGCCCTTTGAAAAGAACCAAAACAAACCGGGACAACGGCCAGGGATGCTGTAAAAGCTTTAGAGCGGCAACCTTTTACCGTATGCTCCGTGAACCCCCAATCAAAATCCACCGCTCTCCTATTGAAAGCGATTATGACCCATAATATAAAACAGCCGCATTCTAAAGCTTTGGAAGTATTCCTGGCCGCTGGCCCCTCCAAAAATCCGATTTCAAAGAACAAAAGGGACACCATTATTCCATTGTTCCGGCATTTCACTTCATTGCGTCTTCTACCTTTTTCAGACTCTCTTCCAGCTTGCTCCGGACGGCCTGATACTCCCGGGCCTTCTCTCTCTCCGTCTGTACCACATCGGCCGGGGCCTTTGAAACGAACTGCTCGTTAGAGAGTTTCTTGTTGACGAAGAGAATCTCCTTCTCGACCTTTGCGATCTCTTTCTGGAGCCTCTTTGCCTCTTCTTCCATGCGGGAACGGTCCACTGGAACAAAAACCTCCACATCCTGAACCACGGCAAAGGCACTGCTTCCGGGTTTCTCGATGTCATATCCGATCACAGGTTCCTTCACCCGGGCCAGGTTCTGAATGTACATCTGATTCTTCCGGAGTATCCTCTGGACCTCTTCCCTCTTGGTCCGCAGGACAACAGAGATCTGTTCGCCCGGAGGCAGGTTCATCTCGCCCCGGATGTTGCGGATGGCGGTAATGACTTCAATCAGCAGTTCCATCTCCTTCCGCGTCTCTTCGTCATCAAATCGTCCGTCAGCCCCGGGCAGAAGCTCAACCATGATCGACCCCTTTCCATCCTGCCCGGGCAGCTGCTGCCAGATCTCCTCCGTGATAAAGGGCATGAAGGGATGAAGCAACTTCAGGATGGCGTCCAGCACTTCGAGAAGGGTCTGCTGGGTGATGGTTTTCCGCTTCGGATCCTGGTCCTGATAGAGCGAAGGCTTGATCAACTCCAGATACCAGTCGCAGAATTCATGCCAGATGAACTGGTAGAGAACGTGAGAGGCCTCATTAAACTTATACTCTTCAAGGGACGTCTCAACCCCCCGGATCGCCTGGTTCAACCTTCCCCGGATCCAGAGGTCCGGAAGGGTGTATTCCTCCCGGAGAACGGGGGCCGTCAGAGGCTCAAACTCCTGAAGATTCATCAGAGCAAAACGGGACGCATTCCAGATCTTGTTTGCAAAATGGCGGTACCCCTCTGTCCTCGCCTCGGAGAGCTTCAAATCGCTTCCCGGCATCGTCAGGGCAGCCAGGGTAAACCGGAGCGCGTCGGCGCCGTAACGATCGATCAGGTCGAGAGGATCCACCACGTTGCCCTTGGTCTTTGAGTACTTCTCCCCCTTTTCATCTCTGACAAGGCCGTGGATATAGACATCCCGGAAAGGCACGTCGTTCATGAACTTCAGGCCGGACATCATCATCCTGGCCACCCAGAAAAAGAGGATGTCGAAGCCCGTTACGAGGACCGAGGTGGGATAGAACTTCTTCAGTTCCTTTGTCTCCCTGGGCCATCCCATCGTGGAGAAAGGCCACAGGGCGGAGCTGAACCAGGTATCCAGGACATCCGTCTCGGCCTTGAGCGAGTCCGATCCGCAGCGGGAGCACGAGGTCGGCGTCTCCTTGGCGACCAGGAGTTCCCCGCAGGCCTGGCAGTACCATGCCGGGATCCGGTGCCCCCACCAGATCTGCCTGGAGATACACCAGTCCCGGATGTTCTCCATCCACTCGAAGTAGGTCTTCTCCCAGACTTCGGGAATGATCCGCGTCCGGCCTTCTCTCACCGCATCGATGGCGGGCTTGGCCAGGGGTTTCGTTTTGACAAACCACTGAAGGGAAAGGTTGGGTTCGACAATGGTCCTGCACCGGTAGCAATGACCCACCATGTGAGGGTAATCCTCAACCTTTAAGAGGACTCCCTCTTTCTTGAAGTCCTCGACGAGATTCATCCGGCATTCGAAGCGATCCATGCCCTGATAGGGCCCTGCCTCCTCGTTCATCCTGCCCGTTTCATCAATGACCTTGATCTGTTCCAGCCCGTGTTTCAAGCCGATCTCAAAGTCATTGAAATCATGGGCCGGGGTGATCTTGAGGGCACCGGTCCCGAACTCCATGTCCACATAAGGATCCCCGATGACCGGGATCTCCCGGTTAACCACAGGGAGCACGACCATCTTCCCGATGACCTCCTGATAACGGCCGTCCCCGGGGTTGACCGCGACAGCGGTATCCCCGAGCATGGTTTCCGGCCGCGTCGTCGCCACCACCACATACCGGTTCCCCTCCCGGAGGGGGTATCTCAAGTGGTAAAGCTTGCCCAGGATTTCATTGTGCTCCACCTCCAGATCGGAGAGGGCGGTCTGACACCGGGGGCACCAGTTGATGATATAATGACTGCGGTAGATCAATCCTTCGTTGTAGAGGCGGACGAAAACCTCCTTCACCGCTTCGGAGAGGCCTTCGTCCATCGTAAACCTCTCCCGGCTCCAGTCACAGGAAGCGCCCAGCTTCTTCAGCTGATTGATGATCGTCCCCCCCGATTGAGCCTTCCATTGCCAGACCCGCTCAATAAACTTCTCTCTTCCCAGAGCCTGCCGGGTGAGCCCCTCTTCCATGAGCTGTTTTTCAACCACATTCTGCGTGGCGATCCCTGCGTGATCCGTGCCGGGCATCCAGAGCACCGTATACCCCTGCATTCTTTTAAGCCGGACCAGGATGTCTTGCAGGGTATTGTTCAGGGCATGGCCGATGTGAAGGACACCGGTCACATTGGGCGGGGGGATGACGATGGAATAGGCTTTTCGTTCTGAATCCGCGTCGGCTCTGAAATAGCCGTGCTCCATCCAGTGCCGATACCATTTCTCTTCCACCTGACGGGGGTCGTAACTCTTTTCCAGGACCTTTGAGGCCATCGCGGCAACCTTCTCCCTCCTCACTCCTTCGCTTCCTTTTGAAGCCTTTTGATCTCTTCCTGGATCGCCTTTTCAGCCAGATCCGGGACAATCTCTTTCACCATCTTCTCGATTCTTTCGGCCGTAAGATTCATCACATTCTGTGTCATCTCCGGAAGGATCTTTGTGATAAAGTCTCCGATCATTTCCTGAACACCCTTGGCAACAACCTCCTCCAGCTGCTTCTCAAAGGCCTTTACCATGGGAGAGGCCGCTTCCGCGCTTGCCAAAGGAGCCTCCAGGACTTTGAAGACGTCCTCCGCTTCTTTTGACGGCTTTTCGGCTATGGTTTCCACTGCGGGCACCGGCTCCGGCTTCTCGTCAAACATTTCAAAAGGGAAGTCCCTCGGTTCCTCGACAACGGGCTGCGCAGCGACGGGTTCCGGGATGACAGGTTGCGCGATGAACGGTTCCAAAACCATGGCCTCCCGGATCGCAGCCTCCTGAAGTACGGCCTCCTGAATGACGGCCTCTTCTTCCTTCAACTCCTCAACGTCTTTGATCTCCTCCTCCTCAAGCATCTCTTCAAAAAGCGCCTCTGGAAACTCCTCTTCCGCCACTTCTGTCAATTCCTCTTCCTCGGCTGCAAGTTCCTCGACGGGCGCCTCCTCCGGAGGCTCCACCTTCATTTCCTCGAACGAGAAAGGTTTGATGTCCGCCAGGGGCCCTTCCTTCTCCACCTCGCCTTTCAGGGCCGTTTCAAATTCCGCCAGGCTGAAGAGCCTCTCGTCGGAAATCTCTTCCTCCACAGGCGCAGCCGGCTTCGCGTGATTCACCACGGGGGCCTCTTTCTTTCTTGGCGATTCCTGCGCAATGGAAGGCTGGATCTGCTCGACCTTTGCCAGGATCTCCTCCAGGTCGATCTTCTCAAAAATCTCATCTTCGGGCACCGGTTCTTTTTCAACAGGGGCCATTCTTACCTCTTTTTCCGGTTCTTTCTTCTTTTCAAACGGTTCCGCCGCTCTCTCCGGGGCTGCCCCGTCCTTTTTGTCAAGATTCAGAAAGTCGAGGTCCCCGTAAGGCTTCTCTCCTTTTTCGGTCCCCTTCTCCGAAAAACCCTCGAAAGAAATCTCCCCGTAGGATTCCTCCTCTTTGGCCCCGACGAAATCCTCGATACTCATTCTCGACTCGGGCTCTTCCACCACATCGATCAACTCGATGATCTCCTCGTCCGTCACTTCCCCCGAATCATCCAGAGACAACAGTTCCCCCGTCTCAGGAGAAAGGCCGGCCACAGCGGCTTCGGACGCTTTTCCCTGCCTACCCCCTTTCCCCGTTGCCTCCGCAAATCTCAACATATTTCTTTCCATCAACCCCTCCACAAGGTTGAGAATTTCCATCTCGTTGAGGGGCGTCGAAATAACACCATCCGCCTTGACCCTGTCCCGGTCCCGCTCCGTGATCTCTTCAAGAATTCCCGATACAAGGACAACGGGTATCGTCTTGAATTCCGGATCCGACTTGATGCTCTCGCAAAACTCAAGGCCTCCTTCACCGCTGAGGGCCGGCCCGGCAATGATCAGGTCCGGCTTAAACAGCTTGATCCGGAGGAGGGCTTCTTCCGCCTTGTCGGAGAAGACCAGACGGTAGTCAGTCGTTTCAAAAATACGTTGAAACTCCTCCTGATCCGTAATATCCGAACCGGCGATCAAAATCTCTTTTGGCATCGACCGTTCTCCTTTTTTGTCCTGCGAAAGAACCCGGATATAAAATGAATCATTGCACTTCAGTCGTCGACCCGATCCGCTCCCGCTGCTTTTCAGGGAAGCAAAAAAGTAAACAACCGATAATTGTCTGAAAATACTTATCATACAGGGTTTCTGTTGTCAAGGAAGCGGACGATGGACTCCCCGATTCGCCAGAAAATCCATGACGAAGGAAAGATCAACATCAAAATCGTAACGAACCCGCACGGTGGGAACATCGATCCTGATTCTTCTGGTCAGATCCGCCGGCGTTGCCAGGACCACCGCCTCGGGTTCCGACCTGCGGATTGTTTCCTCAAGGTCTTTCAGCTGGGTCTCCGAATAACCCATGGCCGGAAGCACTCTGCCGATATGAGGATAGTGATTGTAGACCTCTTTCAACGAACCGGCGGCATAGGGCCTCGGATCGATCAGCTCCCTCGCCCGTCCCCGTGAAACCGCCCCCCCTGCGCCATACTCCATCCCCCCGTGGGTGATGGTGGGTCCGTCTTCAACGACCAGGACCCGCCTGTTCTCCACCCATTCAGGATGGTCGAGATGGATGACGGAGGGGGCTTCGAGAACCGCTGCCCCCGGGTTGACCGCGAGGATGTTGGCCCGGATTGCCTCAAGAGAACCTTCCCTGCTTTCATTGACCTTCGTCACGATCAGGACATGGCCTCTCCTCAGGTTCACCTCCCCCGGAAAATGCGACATCTCGTGACCGGGCCGCATGGCATCCAGAAGGACGATCTCACAATCCGGTTTGATGAAGGAGAAATCGTTGTTTCCTCCGTCCCACACGATGACTTCGGATTCCTTCTCGGCGGCCCGCAGCACCTTCTCGTAGTCCACCCCGGCAAAGACCGTGATCCCCATCTCAACCAGGGGCTCGAATTCCTCCCTCTCCTCAACCGTGCAGGTCTCCCGGTCTACATCCTCCATGTTGGAGAACCGCGAGACGGGTCTGAATTCGCAGTAGGCCATCGGGTGCCGGATCACCGAAACCCGAATCCCCTTCCCCTGCAGCATGGAAGCGATCTTCCGGGTGATCACCGATTTCCCGCATCCCGTCCGGACCGCGCAGACGGAGATGACCGGCAGACCGCTTTCGATCATGGTCTCCCGCGGTCCCAAAAACACAAAGTCCTGCCCCGAGGAGAGGACTTGAGAGGCCTTGTCCATCACCTCTCGATGGGAGACATCGCTGTAGGAAAAGAAGACCTGATCGATATCGGCCGAGAGCAGGTCGGTGAGCTCCTCCTCGGGATGAATGGGAATGCCGTGGGGATAAAGGGACCCGGCCAGCTCGGGCGGATAACTCCGGTTGGAAATGTAGGGAATCTGCGTCGCCGTAAAGGCAACGACCTCATAAGAGGAGTTCTCCCTGAAATAGGTGTTGAAATTATGAAAATCCCGGCCTCCGGCCCCGAGAATAATGACTCGGACGGGTTTCCCGGCGGAGGAAGGACTGCTGATTTCCTTCGGCAACTCGCAGGATCGCTCATTTCACCACCCATGGAAGGGGAAGAAATATCTTTTCATAGAGATCGAAGGCGTACCGGTCCGTCATTCCCGCCAGGAAATCGCAAACGCAACGTTCAAACGTGTCATAAAGGGAAGCCCGCTCGATCAACTTCAGGAAATGATCCGGATGAAGGATCAAATGCTGGTAGAGCTCCCTCAGAATCTTTCCCGCCTTGTAAAAGTCGGCATGGACCGTCTCGTTTTCGTAAACCCGCTCCCAGAGAAAATCCCTGAGTTCAAGGATGGCTCTTCAGGACGTTTTCGGAGATGGCAAGGTGTCCGTCGTTCTTCTCCAGGGTCTCGGAGATGATGTCGTTCACCATGGTGTTGATCCGGCGGGAGTGGGTATCCCCCAATCGCTCAAGGCAGTCCTTCGGGATGTCCTCTCCTCGAATGATGCCGCCGCGGGTCGCATCATCAATATCATGGTTGATGTAGGCGATAACGTCGGCAATCCGGACCACCTGCGCTTCCAGGGTGAAGCCGTTTTGAGCCGAGTCATCCAGAAGGATATCCCCCTTCCCTTTCGTGTGAAGGAGGATCCCCTCTCTCACCTCCAGGGTCAGATTGAGCCCCCTGCCGTCCCGTTCGAGGAGGTCCACCACCCTCAGACTCTGATCGGCATGGCTGAATCCCCCCGGTACAATCTCATGAAGGGTATCCTCTCCGGCATGGCCGAAGGGGGTATGACCGAGATCGTGTCCGAGTGAGATCGCCTCCGTCAGGTCTTCGTTGAGCCCGAGGGCCCTTGAGATCGTTCGGGCAATCTGAGACACCTCAAGGGTGTGAGTCAGCCGGGTGCGGTAGTGGTCGCCCGTAGGTGCAAGAAAGACCTGGGTCTTGTGTTTCAGCCGTCTGAAGGATTTCGAATGAATGATCCGGTCCCGATCATGCTGGAAGGCCGGTCGGAGCATGCACTCCTCCTCCGGGAACCGGCGGCCTTTCGTCTCGCTGCTCAGAACCGCAAGGGGAGAGAGAATCAGTCTCTCCCGCTCTTCGATCATCTCTCTAATCGTCTTACCCATCTTCTTTCTCACGCCGATAAGCAGTATTCGTCGCCTTGCGCCTCACGCCTTGCTCCTTACGCGGGGGGTCTCCATTTGACAATCGTCTCTCCGTCGACTATGCTTTTTTGGTCAAAATACCACAAACGAAGGACTTTATCAAATTGAAACCTGAAGTCAACCTGAAAGAAATCGGCGGCACAATCCTCCGGGACCCGCTCATTGACCGACTCTCTGCCCTTGCAAAGAGGGAGCATCTCTCCCTTCTTCTCGTGGGGGGATACATCCGGGATCTTCTCCTCGGAACACCCGGAAAGGATTACGACTTCACCCTTCCAAAGGAAGAGGCTCGATCCATCGCCCTGATCGAAGAGATGCTTCAACTCCGGTTTTTCAAGGTGGGAAAAGAAGAGATGGACGCAACCACCTACCGGGTGATCAAGGATGACCTGTCCATCGACCTGACCTTTCGGGTGGGAAAGAGTCTTGAGGAAGACCTCGACAGAAGAGATTTCACAATCAATACAGTCGCCTTCTCTCTGCGGGAAGGGACCTTTCACTGGGCAAAGACGGCCCTCCGGGATCTCGAAGATAAAATCATTCGACCGGTCTCACCACTGGCCATTGACCAGGATCCGTTGAGAATGCTGCGAGCGGTCCGTTATCTCTGCACCCTTTCCGGTTTCAGACTGGATCCCGATTTACAGAAAGAGATTTCACTCAAGCGGGAGATGATCGCCAGGACCCCGGGAGAACGTATCAAGGCCGAAATGGACCACATCCTGCTCTCTTCCCGGCCCGCACTGGGAATCGCCGTCCTCCATGAGTCAGGCCTTCTTCTCACCCTCTTTCCGGAATTGAAGGGACTCAAGGGCCTCGACCAGGGCGCCTATCACCATCTCAGCGCCCTCTCCCATACCTTGCTCATGGTTGAAAAGATAGGCTGGGCCCTGCAATGGGTCATGTCCAGAGGGAAAGGGATTTCCTTTACCCAGGACGAGTTGCTCTCTCTCTACTACGCCACCCTTTTTCACGACATGGGCAAGGCCGACACCTTTTCTGAAGACGATCAGGGAAAGGTCCATTTCTACCATCATGAAGGCTTCTCCTGTCTGGCCGCTGAGCGGGTCATGCAGAGATTGCGATTCTCAAACAGCATTAAGGATCGCGTCCTTCGCCTCGTCCAGACTCACATGAGGATTCACAACCTGGCGCGGGAGACAAAGAGAATGTCCTTAAGAGATTCGTCAACCAGATGGGAGAGGAGATTCCCCTGATGGTTGTCCATACCCTTGCGGACAAGGAGGCCAGCCGGGGAATCCTGTCCATTCAAAAGGACGATGTGGAAGAAAGCCACTGCCTCAAGCTCCTCGAACTCTACGAACAGAAGGAAATTGTCCATCCGATTCCGCTCATTACCGGCCACGACCTGCTGGCCCTTGGTGTCCCTTCGGGTCCGAAGGTCGGCCGGATGCTGAATCTCATCAAAGAGAAACAGATTGAGGGAGAGGTTAAAACACGGGAAGATGCACTGGGTTTGCTGAAGGAAAAAATTAGAGTTGAACCTGAATGATGAGATATGTTCTGGAACCTTTCGATATCATTAATACAAAGCAGCTGCCTACTTGTTGGGCACGCCCATGGAGATGGCTAAACACAAGACCGGCCACCCACATTTCCACAATCAATCAACAAAAATTGTGGATTGTAAATAACAAGCCACTGAAATTACAGACTATTAAGCTATTTCACATCTGGTCGCCGGTGACGTCATCCGTTATCTGCCGTATGATTGCCCTATCAGTAACTTTTACATGGGAGGTCTTCCGTGACGGACATACTGCTGTTCGTGGCTCTGGCCCTGCTGGTCACCGTGGTGATTTTCCTGCTCATGCTCCTGAGAAAACCATCACAGGCCGATACCCTCGGTGCTTGGTCCCCGTCTTGATGCTTTCGAGAAGGCACAGGAAAGGACCGAGCGTGCCGTCAGAGAGGAAGTGGCCCAGAGTAGAGACGAACTGGGTAAGGCGGCGAGAGAACAGCGGCAGGAACTGACTGAAGCCTTCAAGACCTTCGGTGATTCTGTGGTACAACGGATGACGGATGTTGCCAGCATGCAGAAGGGGCAACTCGATGCTTTTTCCGGTCAGCTTGCCTCCTTCGCAAAGGCGAGCGGTGAACGACTGGACGGTGTCCGTGCCGAGTCCGCCACCGGAGCCAAACAGCTTAGGGAAGAGGTCATCGCAGCTCTCAAAGGGATCACGGAAGCCACCACTAAAACAATGGGGGAGTTGGCCAATATCCAGAAGATCCAGCTCGAAGCCATGTCCGTCTGCGATTGGGAAACTTTCGGACTCAAATGAGAAGAAACTGGAGGCGGTCAGGGTCACGGTGGAAGATAGACTCCAAAGCATGCAGATCGATAACGCAAAGCAGCTTGAACAAATGCGGCAGACCGTGGACGAGAAACTCCAGGGGACGCTGGAAAAGCGTCTTGGCGAATCCTTCAAACAAGTCAGCGACCGGCTGGAACTGGTACACAAAGGGCTTGGAGAGATGCAGACGCTTGCCACGGGTGTTGGCGATCTTAAGAAGGTACTCACAAACGTCAAGACACGTGGGACGTGGGGTGAAGTGCAGCTTGGGGTGCTATTGGAGCAGGTGCTCAATCCCGATCAGTTCGCCACTAACGTAGCCACGAAGGATGGCGGCGAGCGTGTCGAGTTTGCGATCAGATTGCCGGGACAGGGCACTGACAAGGACGAGACCGTCTGGCTTCCGATTGATGCCAAGTTCCCGGTCGAAGACTATCAACGTCTGATTGAGGCTCAGGAGAAGTCAGACGTCGAAGGAGTTGATGTGGCAGGAAAGCAGTTGGAGAACCGTGTCAAGGCCTGTGCATGGGATATCTGCGGAAAGTACTTAAACCCGCCAAAGACCACGGACTTCGGCATTCTCTTCTTGCCCATAGAGGGCCTTTTTGCCGAAGTCATTCGCAGGACCGGTTTAACCGAGGTCATCCAACGTGAGTGCCGTGTGGTCATTGCCGGCCCGACTACCCTGTGGTCTATTTTGAGCAGTCTTCAGATGGGGTTCCGTACGTTGGCCATCCAGAAGCGTTCCAGCGAGGTCTGGAACCTCCTCGCGGCGGTCAAGACCGAGTGGACGAAGTATGGTGATATTCTGGACGCAGTGCAGAAGAAACTGCATCAGGCATCGGATACGATTGAGAAGGCCAAGGTGAGATCAAGAGCCGTCGGAAGGAAGCTCAAGGACGTGCAGGAGCTTCCGACCAGTGAGGTCACAGCCTTACTCCCCCAAACCTTGCCGGAAGATGATGAAGAGGCTGGTGAAATCGATAGGGTGCCAGTTGATTAGACGCAGTTCGAATATAGGCACCCGGGCTGGACCAGCTCTCGTCTGTCCATCAACAGCCTTTTCCGCCATGCCGGACCTGAGGAGCCTGCACCGTGCTTGATACGGGGGCATCCAGACGCCTTCCCGACGGAAAGTCGGGAACCCTCTTGAAGACTGGATCCCGGTTTTTACCGGGAACCCTGGATTCGGGCTGGAGTTCATCATCGAGGGCAATGAAGATGATGCTGGTTCACCTTTTCTGTTGAGGGATCTAAGGGAGAACGCATGGTTCTATCAATAGCCCCTGTATCGCAGCGGTTTTTGAGAGCAAACAAAAAGGAGGGCACAATGAAGTCACATCAAGGGAAGCGGTGGATTTCTTCTCTCAGGCTGACGCTGATATCCATCAGTATCGTTTTCGTTTTGATGCTGCCGGCATACGGAGCCCCGCTGAAGTTTGTGGTGTTGTCTGATTCACACGTTTACGCGCAAAACGAGGGAGCCATACTGAAAGATATCCTGGCGGAAATCCGCCTGATGAATGCCTCCGCCGAACCTCCCATTAAATATATCGTGATGAACGGCGACATGGTGTTTAACCATAATAAGCTCAATCCGCTATCTCCTGATCAATACAAGAAGGAGCTGCAGAAGTTTTTCGCGATTGTTGAAAACGGACTCAAAGGAACCGAGATCAAACTCCTGATTGACCGGGGGAATCATGACGGTCACTATGAAAACGACACGGGAGACCATGCGTCCTATGTGGCGAAATTCAAGGAAGTGCTGGAAGCAAACAAGTATCTGTTGGCCGGGTATGATCTTACCGTGTTAAATTATCATCATGTTGAAGGAGAGGTCAGTCTGGTGTTGTTCGATTTTATCTCGGAGCCTATAGGGCCAAAAGCAAATCTTGCCTGGCTGAGTGGAATAAAAAAAGATCTGAAACCACAGGCGTTTTTCTTCGGCCATTACCCTGCTTTTTCCGGCACCTCCGAGAAATACTCCATGACCAACAGCGATGGGATGCTCGATTTTCTGGCTGAAAACGGTCAGCAGTACTATTTTGCATCCCATGATCACGTCTTTACCCACGCGCTGCTCGAAAAGAAAGACGGTAATGGCACTGTGATCGCAACGGTACATCAGTTCATCACGCCCAATTCTGCCGGAGGGTTCTTTTCCAGAGATTATGCGGGCAAGCTAATCGCCAGAAACCCGGGCGGCTGGATATCCAGGTTGTACAGTGTTGACGGAGTGTTCAATAAGGCCGAAGGCTTTATTGCGGTCAAAACGATTGAGGGCGGAGTTGAGGTGACGGCTTACAAAAAAACAGCGGACAAAGGCTTTGTCGCTGGGTACAAAGCCACACTAAAACGCTAAGTGCCCCTTGAACCCGGCCTGAAGACGGGGGCTTGCGGGGCACGTGCCGGTCAGATCTGAACCCTGCAAATGACGCGGTATATGAAGAAAGTCAATTCCCGGATAATTCGATCTTCGCAACTCGAGAGTATGTGACCGGTCCCCAATGACCATTTCGCACTCAGGGTGTCCCGACAGAATTCTTCTGGATAGACCATCGTCCAGCACAGAAAGAACAAGACCGTGCGTGAAAAATGGGTTATTTCTATCCCCAAAATGCAGTCCTCTCTCCATTCACGTTTTCAAATCTTCCCTGTAGAATAGAACGGGAAAGAAAAAAAGGAAAGGGGGGGAAATTGAGGAGAAGGTGAGGTCAGAATCGGCATTGGGAAGCTGCGCGGCTACTTCTACCCGGCCTGTAACCGTTCAGAGGCTCGTCTGTGCCGCGCCGGTTCTTCATTCCGGTTGCTATGGAATTGGGGCTTAGATTTCTTTCCAGGTAAACGTTGCTGAACACTTTGTAACCCGGCATTAGAAAAAAGGAGGGTAAGATGAAAATGAAGACGAGGAAATTAGGAATTCTCAGAATGGCTTTATTCGTGGTCCTGGCATCGGTACCGCTCTTCGGTTTCTGGTCCACATCGGAAGCCGCATTAAGGCCGTCTCTCCGACGAACGACCCGGTCAATGGGTTCCCCTTGTTCTATACGGATACGACCGGTTTGTCCCTCGAGACTCTGCACCAATGCCGTTAACTGTATCGTCACTCCGCCTGTCGTAGGCAATGCCTTTTCCCAGACTATCGGTTTTGGCGCCGAGATGTTCTATTTTCTTGCGGACAGCGACTTGCTGCCCGTCGGGCCTCAGGTTGCCGGAGGACCCACAGACACGATGTTGCTGAGGCTGGGCCTGGAGGCCTCTTTCAGCATCGGTGATCCGCTGGCCGGTGATCAGGTAACCTTCGCCCGCATAAATCTCAAGAGAGTCACCAGCGGTGCGGCGTGTACCGCCGCCACTCTCGCCAACTGCATTCTTGCACCCAGCGCGACATACACCGTCACGCACCCGTTTGGCACCTTCACTTTCAATACCGATGTGAACGGGAATGCGAATTTGAGCGCAGGCGGTCAAGCATTCAGGGCACAGGACGGCGGCGCGGCGCCGCTCGATTTTGTAGGTGTTCTTCCCACCACGTTAACCGGCATTGGAGGTATTCAACCATTCTTGACAGCCGTGGCTCCGGCACCTCCTGTTGGATTCATCGGGAATGCCGCCCTTCTTCAGACCGTAACGGGGGGTATCAATGCGAATGCCGTGACCATCACAGGGCCGAACATTGGCGGACCCGCCGTCAACTCCGTCACCACGAACCTCTGGAACCTCTCGGGCCAGGTAGCCGCCTTTGACCTCAGCGTCACGCTGGCGGGCAACGGCACGGGGACGGTAACGAGCGCTCCCGTCGGGATCAGTTGCGGCCCAACCTGCAACGCGCCCTTTGCACCTGCTACGGCAGTAACATTCACCGCCGTCCCCTCCGCAACCTCTGTCTTTACGAGCTGGACAGGGTGCACCCCGGTTGTTGGAACCCCCACCCAGTGCACGGCCACGATGAACGCGAATACGACCGTCACCGCCACGTTCAATGAGGCGGTCAATATCACGGCAGCCCCGGCTACCATTGACCTCGGCACCATCAACGTGGGAAGCACGGTGCTCCGCACGGTCACCGTGACGAACACGGGCGCAACAACGAATCTGGCAATTACTCCGGTTACGCTCACGCCGGCGACGGATTTTACGATTTTTACCGACACCTGCTCGAACGCGAGCCTCGCTCCCGCAGCAACCTGCCTGGTTGAGCTGATGTACTTGAAGGCCGCGATCGGCGCCAGCGCTGCGACACTGACCATTCCATCCAATGACCCGCAGACCCCAACGATGAATGTGACGTTGGCCGCCACCGGAGGGCTTGTACCGGTCTTCACCGACGTGCCTGCAGGGGCCTTTGCGGAGGACTTCATCAACACCCTCTTCTATAACGGCATAACGAGTGGTTGCACAGCCACCACTTTCTGTCCCGATAACTCCATCACCCGTAAGGAGATGGCTGTCTTCCTGGAATCCTCCCTCGGGGTGACGGCCGTGCCTGCCTGCGCAGGGACCATCTTTACCGATGTGACTGCGGCTTCCATAGGAGCGGCCTTCTGCGGATATATTGAAAAACTTGCCGGGGACGGAATCACAGGCGGCTGCGGAGGGAGCAATTTCTGTCCCGATGCCCCTGTGACCCGCGGCCAGATGGCGGTCTTTATTGAGGCAGCCCTCAAGAATCCGGCCAACGCGTGCGCGGGCCAGTTTACGGATGCCACGGGAGCCCTCGTGGGAGCCGTTGCCTGCGGGTTCATCGAAAAGCTTGCCGCTGACGGAATCACGGGAGGGTGCACGGCCACCACCTTCTGCCCCAACAACCCCGTCACCCGTGCGCAGATGGCGGTCTTCCTTGTGGCGGCGCCTGCACCACTGATTCCTTAACGTTACCAGCTAACAGAAACGGTTGATTTTCATGTGACACCAACAGAGGCAGAACCAGAAATGGTTCTGCCTCTGTTCTTTGTTAGCCGTTGCCCCTAAGGCGTTCCAACAAGAATGGTTTTTTTTCATCCCTAAAATGCAGCCCCTCTCCGTTTGCGTTTTGACATCCCACGGGATAAAATATATAATCGTTTCGGGAAGGTTTTTCCTTGAATTCGATTTGAGAGGAGGTAAAAGATGAAAAGAAACGGAGGTTTTGTCGTTGGATTGATCTTAATGGTTTTTCTAACAGCCGGAATTGCCCATAATTCCCACGCTGCCCTGGCGGCCGTAGGGCCGGTTGATCCCGCCAATGGCTTTCCAACATACTATCAAGACATCACTGGTTTGCTGTTGGAGCCATGCCTGGATCCTGTCAATTGCGGGCTGGTTGCAGAACCGCTGATTTTTAATCCCGCTAATCCCGTGGCCTTTCCAAACAATTTTCCCTCGGTCTTCATGTACTATAACGCGACGGCCAGGATGAATGTCGGCCCTACCGGTGCGGGAAGGGCGACCATGGTCCTGGCGGTGGAAGGATTTTTCTTAAACGGGCCTCCGGTAAACGGAGAACAGCAGACACTCAACCGTATCCAGGTAGGACCGATCTCCAATCTTGCCCCCAATGCTACTTACACGATAACCCATCCATTTGGCACTTTGACCGGCACGACCGACGCGGCTGGGACTCTCCCAAGATTAAGGGATCAAGTCGCAAGCGGAGCCCCGGGTGATTTTGTATCAGCCCTTGGCGGAGGCGCGGCTTTCGCGGTGGTGGATAGATTTCTTCCGCAACTGGCGCCTGCGCCACCTCCGGGTTTCATCGGAGACGGGGGATTGGTTGGCAATTTTACGATCACTCCGGGCCCCAATGGAGCCCTCTTTGTCCTTGCCGGACCAAGTGCCGGAGGGGCTGGGATCAACACGGTACAGACGGACCTGTGGACGGTTACAGGCCAGGTGGCCGCGTTTCCTCTCACAGTCACGAATGCGGGCAATGGCACGGGAACGGTAACGAGCACCAGTGTTCCAGGTGCTCCCGCGAACCCCGTTCAAATCAACTGCGGTGCTACCTGCAGCGCGACTTTCGCCCCGGCCACCGTAGTGACATTGACCTTCACCCCTTCTCTGACCTCGGTCCTTACGGGCACCCCGACAGGTTGCGATGCGGGTTCGTTCGTTGTCGGTCCTCCTGCTACATGCAGAGCGACGATGATTACGAGCAAGACTGTCACCCCCACGTTCAATGAGGCTGTCAATGTCACGGCAGCCCCGGCTTCCATTGACCTCGGCGTCGTCAACGTGGGAAGCACGGTCCTTCGGGCGGTCACTGTGACAAACACGGGCGTAACCACAACAACCGGCCTTACCCTCGGCCAGATCACTTTGACGCCGGGCGATTTTACGGTAACAAGCGACCTCTGTTCAAACCTGACCCTTGGGCCGGGTGCAAATTGTATCGTCGATTTGATGTTTACAAAAGCTGCTGTCGGCGCGAGCAACGCGACCCTGGCCATCCCATCCAATGACCCGCAGACGCCGACAATGAATGTGACGTTGGCGGCCACCGGGAGTCTCCTGCCGGTTTTCACCGACGTGCCTGCAGGGGCCTTTGCTGAGGACTTCATCAACACCCTCTTCTATAACGGGATAACAAATGGCTGCGGAGGAACCAACTTTTGTCCGGATAGCTCCATCACCCGCAAGGAGATGGCCGTCTTCCTGGAAACCTCTCTGGGGGTGGTGACCGCCCCTGCGTGCGGAGGGAACATCTTTGCCGACGTGACTGCAGCATCCGTAGGAGCGGCCTTCTGCGGGTACATCGAGAAACTTGGTTCGGACGGAATTTCGGGGGGATGCGGAGGAAGCAATTTCTGCCCTGATGCCCCTGTCACCCGGGGTCAGATGGCGGTCTTTATTGAGGCGGCCATCGGCCATCCGGCCAACGCGTGCGCGGGACAGTTTACGGACGCCACGGGGACCCTCGTGGGACCTGTTGCCTGCGGGTTCATCGAAAAGCTTGCCGCGGACGGAATCACGGGAGGCTGCTCGGCCACGGCCTTCTGCCCCAATGACCCTGTCACCCGTGCGCAGATGGCTGTCTTCCTTGTGGCAGCACCTGCACCCCTGATTCCCTAACATCACCCCTTAACAGAAACGCTTGATTTTCATGGGATACCGACAAAGGCAGAACCAGAAATGGTTCTGCCTTTGTTGTTTGTTCGCCGTTCATACGTAGTTGTTGAAGTATCTTGCGAGCAGGATGGCGCATTCTTCGGGGGCTTCGCCCGCACCTTTACTATCCCATTTTCACGGAAACTTGCCCGAAAGTGACCGTGGCAAACCATGAGTACCTCCCTTACGAACCGTGCCTGAAACACCTGATCCGTCGGGCATGCCTGACTTTGATAAGAACTCGTTTTAGTGAGGGAGGGTCTCCCGATTGGAGGAGAGGAAAAGATCTCCTCTGCGATCTCCGCGTCTCTGCGGTGAAACCTGGTTTTGGAATGGGCGAATATCAATCCAAAAGCCCAATGAAACCAACGCGCACCCTCAAGAAATTCCCTTTAAATTAGACAGCAGTGTCCATAAATAGAAACGTCCATAATTAAATGGTGCCCGCCTTTCTTCTCACGAAAAAATAGAAATAATTGAGATCGATAATGGCAAAGAGTGCTAAGCAGAGAAACATGATCGGGTAATTGGTCGCGTGAATGATAATGCCCATGATCACTGGCCCCAGGATCATCCCCAAATCCGTTACAGCTTGGAACGTTGCCATAACTGGCCCTGGAGAATCCCCCCGATCAAGAGCATAGGCCGTTAAAACGGGAGTGAGAAAAGCAGGCCCAATCCCGTAGATCATTGCAGCAAGAATAAACATTGGTAAAGTCTTGGAAAAAGCGAGGATGACCATTGAAATGATATACGTAATGAGGCAAGGAATGATTATTTTTTCTTTGCTACGGAGATCCAATATCTTCCCACCCAAAGCACGACACAAAATCATCATAATGGCATAGGCAGTAAAGAAAAGACCGGGATTGGCTACTCCACAATTTAATGCATAAAGAGGGAAAAAGGCTGCTAATGCTCCATAGATGAAGAAGGTAAAGAAACCAATGATCGACGGTGGAAGTGCTTTTCGACTAAGTAGAGAAACCGCCCCCAACGGAGGCATTCTCCAATGGGGCCACTTGCCTTCTTCCCAATTTATTGGCAACCAACAGTGAGCATAACGATAGACCCATACAGACCAAGAACAGAAAGGTGAAACCAAAGTTGTTGATAATAAATATTCCCAGGGGAGGAGCTAAGGCGTTGGAGACGTTGTGGGCTAAATAGAAGTACCCAAAGCTCTGCCCCCGATGGGCGTCTGAGCTGATATTGGCGATCAATGTAATTGAGGCAGTCGTGAAGAATGCCCATCCAATTCCTTGAAAGACCCTCACTACCAAGAAAGGCCAGAAAGGGGAGACAAAAAGATAGGCAAGGGAAGTGAGCGCATAAAGGAGGGCGCCGGCAGTCATAAAGGTTGTTTCAGGGATTCTTAGAAGACCTCTACCGACGAATGCCCTGAGGAGCAATGAAGAGACAGCGAAGCTTCCGATCAGGATACCAATCTCGACTTCATTAGATCCCGACCTGGAAAGATAGATGGGGAGCGTTGGAATAAGGATAGTAAATACGAAAGCAAGAGCGAGATATGAAAGACAGCAAAGGATGAAATCGTGGGTCAATATCCTCGGTATTTTTTGCGTCGTCATATTTTCTTCTTGTGAGATGAGGGCACCTTCCGGACTACGAACACCTTGTCTTTTTCCTCCTACGCGCTTGTCGTAGCACATTTGGCCTTCGCAAAGGAGGGTGGTCTTCCGCGGCTACTCAAAAATGCCCAGATGCAATGCGCTCGATATCCTGCGGAATGGAGCATCCTTGGACGTACGCCGCAATGACGAAAGATGAGGGGTACCGTTGCGATGAACAAGGGGCAACTTTCGGCACGCACTTGAGATAGCGAGCGCGCCCAAAAACGCCCCCGATGGGTGGTTTTAGCAGCCTTTTCTGTTAGAGAGCGTAAATGTCCTGGTCCTTGTCAATCTTGAGTTCAATCGGAGTCAGATGATCCATCTTCTCGATAAGGGAACTATATCGATAGGGCGTACCATCATCCACATTGAATATAGAAAGATGACATTCGCACAATAATCTATTAATGTCCGCGTCCCATTCAATGCTCCCTCCTTCATGGGGACAAACCCTGCTGTACGCCACCAGCTTGTCTTGCTTGGTCTTTACCAAGATCCCTTCTTTACCCTTATAAGAAAAATTGATGCTCGCCCCACGCTTCAAATCTTTAGCATTCGCGATCTTCTCCATCTTGTATCTCCTTGTTTATTATTTCCTGGTAAAAAGATTCTGAACTGTCTTTCCCTTGTTTGTATTTTCCCCTGCCACGCCAACGGCAAACAACACATGAAATATACTAAGTTCCGGGAGATAAGTCAAAACATCTTTTTTGCCAACAATTGACCCAGGAGCATTCAAGTAAAATAGGGCGGCCCCCAGGGAGTCCAGCAAAATAAGGCCATCTGCTGAGGGGCGGCCGGCGAAACTGTTGGGACACTTGATATTTTTTCCGGTCCTTGGCATGCATTCAGTCCGTTTTAGCAATGTTCTGGTTACTTGCCAATAGACACACCTTCCATGAAGATGTAATTTAGAAGACACACCAACCCCCGGAATCTGACAAGGACCCCTCCGGATTCTCTCCGAAAATGAATCCTGGTGGGGAGAGCGACAAATACCTTGAGGCAAAGAAACATTGCGGGCATGTCCGGTTCAGTCTGGGATGGGCGCGTTTTGGACACCGGCATAAAAAAGGGGCTACAGCATGTGCCGTAACCCCTTGATTTTATTTGGTAGCGGGGACAGGATTTGAACCTGTGACCTTCGGGTTATGAGCCCGACGAGCTACCGGACTGCTCCACCCCGCGATCTATCTTATCTATTTAATTCATTGACGGGGATTTGTCAAGTTTTTCACGGCTTTCCTCCGAAGGGTTGACATCCCGTCCGTCCCTCCCTTAGAATAGTCGAGGCTCGACGCCCTATGGGAGGAATAACCTCCCTCTGTCCCCTCTTAATTTAAGGGGACGGAGGGGGTTAAGAGCCTGCCTTCCCTGCCTACCGCAGACAGGTGCAGGCAGGGCCGTAAAGGACTGTTTCAGAAAAAATGAAAAAGACCGCCTATCTTTACATCCTCAAAGAAATTCTCCCTGTTTTCTTCATCGGGTTAATGACCTTCACGGTCCTTCTTCTCATGGACAAGATTCTTAAATTGATCGAGATGATCGTGAACCGGGGCGTCGATCTCTCGCGGGTCCTGATGCTTCTTCTCTTCATCTCACCCTCTTTTCTGATCTTTACCATCCCGATGGCTGTTCTTCTATCCGTTCTCCTGTCTTTTGGAAGGCTTTCCGGCGACAGCGAAGTGACGGCCTTCAAGGCTTCCGGAATCAGCCTTTATCAACTCTTTCTGCCTGTTTTCGTTTTTTCTCTCTGCGCCTGTCTCCTGACAACCTTTCTGGTCCATCTACGGACTTCCCTGGGGAAACCGCGGTTTCATGGCCACCCTGTCCATCATTGCTCGATCCAAAGCGGATATCGAGATAAAGGAACGGGTCTTCAACGATTCTTTCAAAGGACTGGTGGTTTATGTGGACGAAGTTCCGACGCAGGGCAACGAGATGAAACGGATCATGATCCACGACGAAAGGGAACAGGGAAAGACAAATACCATCTTTGCGGAGGAAGGTTTTCTGGTCAGCAACCCCGAGTCGCAGGAGGTGACCCTGAGACTTTTCAACGGAGATCTTCACCGCTTTGAACCGAAGGCGCAGGTCTACCAGAAGGTCCGATTCAGCACGTACGATCTCAAACTCGATCTTTCGAAAACGTTGGCCAATCTGGGGAAAAAACTGAGAGAGCACGAGATGTCCGTCCAGGACCTCAGGCAGAAGATCAAGGAATGGATGCAAGCAGGAAAAGGATCCAACGCCCCTGCAGGTGGAGCTGCACAAACGCTACGCCATCCCCTTTGCATGTCTTGTCTTTGGCCTCATCGGCGTTCCTCTTGGAATTCAGCCCCGCCGTTCCGGAAGGTCTTTTGGATTCGTCTTCAGCATCCTGATTTTCCTTGCCTACTATGTCTCTCTGACCGCCTTCGAGCTCCTGGCCATTCGGAAAAGCATCCCTCCTTTCGTTGCAGGATGGGCTCCCAATTTCCTCTTTGGAGGACTGGGGATTTACCTCCTGATCAAGGCGGCAAAGGACATCCCCTTCAAACCGCTTACCCGGCTCATGGATGGAATCGACACTCTTCAGAAGAAGTGGAGAAGGCTCCTGCATGATACCTGAAAGCCACCGAACGCTTCACCGATACCTCGTTCAGGAGTTCCTGAAGATCTTTGCGCTGAGCTTGATCAGCCTGATCCTGATCTATGCCGTCGTCCTCTTCTTTCAGAAGATGGACACCTTCATCAAGAACCAGGCCCCGTTCAATTTGATCTTCGAATACCTTCTCTACAAGATTCCGGAGCTGACCTTCCAGTGGACCCTTCCCTACTCCATTCTGCTCTCGACCCTTCTCACCCTGGGGACCCTTTCCCGTCACAGTGAGATTACCGCCATGAAGGCGGGAGGCGTCAGCCTGTACCGGATCACGCTCCCGCTCTTTTTCATCGCTCTGATTACCAGCTTCTTCTCCTTCCTTGGAAACGAATACCTGGTTCCGGTAACGAACCAGAGGACGAAATACCTCCTCGATGTGAAGGTCCGGAAGGAACAGCCCTCAAGCTCTTTCAAGAACTACAAGCTCTGGTACCATAGCGGGGAACGGATTTATAATGTCCAACTGCTCGACCCGAAGACCAAAGTCCTGAAGGGATTCACCCTCTTTCAGTTCGACCCGGGCTTCCGCTGCATCCGGCGTATCGACGCCCGCGAAGCAAGATGGATCGACGGTAAGTGGCGGTTTGTTGACGGCGTGGAGAGGAATTTCGGGACGAACGGCTCTGTTCAAGTCCTGCCATTCAACGAGAAAGGAGTTTCAGCTGAAGGAGGACTGGGATGCGTTCCAGAACATTGAACTCCAATCCCGGGAGATGAGTTACGGGGAGCTTCATCAATACATCGACAGGATTCGTTCCGCCGGTTATGATGCGACGCGTTACCTGGTGGACCTCTATTCCAAGCTTTCTTACCCTTTCCTGAACCTGATCATGGTCTTTATCGGTATTCCTTTCGCCCTGAAGACAGGCCGTTCGGGCGGCATTGCCCTGAGCATCGGCATCAGTGTCATGATCGGGTTTGTGTTCGGAGTGACGTTCTACATCTTCCTCGCTTTTGGGAAGTCGGGGGTTCTCCCCCCTCTTCTCGCCGCATGGACCCCCACGGTGCTCTTTGGTTTGTCGGGCATCTTCACCCTGATGAGCATCCGACAGTAAACACGCATAGGGCAAAGAGCATAGGGCATAGCGTTTTCACAAACAAATCCCAATTTGCCAGGCTCAAAACTTCCAAGAGCCGGCCGTTTTGAAATCGTTCGTGATTTGGAATGAATTTCGAGATTACTTGAAGCTTGTGATTTGGAACTCGGCATTTGCCTACACGCTATGCCCTTGCCCTATGCCGTCTTCAGGGATTTCCAAGGATATTCACATAGGAATTGATTGTGCGGAAGAGGTCGGTGAGGAAAAGAATGCCGATGGCAATGAGGAAACACCCGCTGATAAACGTAATCACCCTCATGTATTTCTTGATTCTGTTAAAGGTGGAAAGGAAGGAATTGAAGGCGAGAGAGGCCACGAAAAAATGGCAATCCGAGCCCCAGGGAATAGACACTCAGGAGCAGCACACCCGTTGTAAAACTCTTGGCCGTGCTGGCATAGATGAGAATGGAGGAAAGGATGGGACCGATGCACGGAGTCCATCCGGCTGCGAAAACCACCCCGACAAGGAAAGACCCCAGATAGCCCAGCGGCCTGCGCCCCAGTTCAAACCGTTTTTCCATCTGGAGAAAGGGAATCCGGATCAATCCGGTAAACTGGATCCCGAGGATGATCACCAGAACCCCTCCCACCTTCTCGATCACGTTCTGATATTCACCCAGCATCTGTCCGAGATAGGATGCACTGGCTCCCATGAGGACAAAGACCGGTGGAGAACCCGATGATAAACAGCAGCGAGTGGGCCATCGTGGCCCATCTCAACTTTCTTTTCGCTTCGGAATCGGTCAAATCCTTGAAGGAAACCCCGGTGATGTAGGTAATGTAGGAAGGAACCAGGGGAAGAACGCAGGGCGACACAAAGGAGAGAACCCCCGCCGAGAATGCGATAATCGCCGAAACCTCTGAAGGTTGACCCTGATGCATTGGAGTTATCATAACATATTCACCGGGGGAAAAATATCTCTTTTCTTCCCGCCATTGACAATCCGGCGGCCGGATGATATTTTGATATCGGATTTGAATGGTGAGATCATTTTGCAGAGGAGAAAGAGCTATGGCCATCATGGAAATCACTATTGTTCCCATCGGTATTACAGGCTCAAGCCTCAGTCCCTACGTTGCCGATTGCCTTCGTGTTCTCAAGGAGGAAAAGGTCCGGTACGAGCTTACGGCCATGGGCACGAATATCGAAGGCGAATTGAAAGACTTATTCAGGATCGCCCTGAAGATGCATCAGGTCCCCTTCAAAAAGGGGGCGCCTCGAGTCACCACGAGCATAAGAATTGACGACAGGAGAGACAAGAAGGGAACCATTTCAGGAAAGAAGACGGCCGTTCAAAGTAAGTTGCGAAAAAGAATGAGATAAGGCGAGAAAGTTCCGCGTTGCGGGTTTCGAGTTACGAGTTATGGGCTCCGGATTCGATGCTTGAGATCGCTTCAGGCGGTTGAAAAAGCCGCGGGTCTCTGTGAAAATTAGAAGGTGCGGTCATGATGCGTTTCTCCTGACCTCCGATCAGGGGCGAGGTAAAGCTTAAGAGGAAGCAAGATCGCCTCCCAGGAAGCTCTCCGCCCTAAAGGGCGGGACTTTCCCCGGTAAGGGACTCTCATTATATTGTGCCCCTTGATCCCTGAGGGACCAGCGGGGCACGGTCCGGTCAAATCGAGGATCTTAAAATCAGATGGAAGGATACGATCTCCACGTGCTCCTTTCCAGGGAGCAGATCGCCGCGATCGTTAGGGGCCTGGCAGACCGGATTTCTTCAGACTACGAGCGTGGAAACCTGGTTCTTGTCTGCGTCCTCAAGGGCGCCTTCATCTTTCTCTCGGATCTCGTCCGGCACCTTCGGATCCCCGTTGAGATCGATTTTGTCCGCCTGGCCAGCTACGGGTCAAGGATGGCCTCATCCGGGACGATTGAGATCACAAAAGACATTGAGACATCGCTTGAGGGAAAGGATGTCCTGATCATTGAGGATATCGTAGACAGCGGCCGGACGCTCCAGTTTCTGAGGGACCGCCTGTCCCTTTCTTCTCCGCGAACGGTCAGGATCTGCGCCCTCCTTAACAAGCAGGCCCGGAGGGAAGTGAAAATCAACGCCGATTACGTGGGAAAAGAGATTGAGGATGTCTTTGTGGTGGGATATGGAATTGACTTCCGTGAAGCTTATCGGTACCTTCCTGAAATTTGCTATGTTACCCCTGTGGATCACTCCAAGGAATAGATCCCGGGGGGCGATCCTCCTTACTCTCCTCTTTTTTGCCATTCAAAGCCATGTCCTGGCCCAGCCTTCTCCCCGGTCCGATGACTCACGGCTCATGAAGGAGGGCGAGGCCCTCTTCATGACGGGAGATACCGAGAAGGCGCTGTGGCGTTTCAGACAACTGACGACCGAGTTTCCAACCAGCCCGCTTCTGAACGAGGCGAAGTACAGGATGGGCATCTGCTACACCCTCCTGAAGAGACCGAAGGATGCCTTCCGGGTTTTGAATGAACTTCTGTCCACCTACCTTCCCCCCGCAAGGATGGTCAGCGTCCTGACGTTAATGGGGGATAACTCTCTTGAGTTGAGTGACCCCCACGAAGCCCTGAAATGGTATGGAAAGGCCCTTCTTGTTCCGACCCAGCCACAGGAAGAGATCAAGAAGAAGATCAGGTCCGTCATTGACGCCTTCGATTCGGAAAAGGATTTATCGCAGGTCGACAACCTTTACAGGGGCGCTTATGCAGGAGGTTACGCGCAATCGAGATTGGCCGGGTTGCCCAAACGCCGCGGAGATGAACCTTCGGCTCCAAAACCCGCTGGGAACCTTCAAAAGGGGCACGGACAGGGAGACTCCGGACCGCAAACGAAAGAGGTTCCCGGACCGGCTCAACCTGCTCCGCCCCCTGCCAAATACAGGGTCGGGGTCATTCTCCCCTTGAGTGGAGTCCATCGGCCCTTTGCAGAAAGAGTCCTCCAGGGTATTCAGTTTGCCTTCAGGGAAAAGGCTGCAGAAGGAAGAAAGGAACTGGTTTCACTGGTCGTCCGTGATTCCCAGGGGGACCCTGTTGAGGCGGAAAGGGCCGTCGAGGAATTGGTGACCCGTGATAAGGTCATCGCCATTCTCGGTCCCCTTCTCAGCCTCACGGCCGAACGAGCCGCGCGAAAAGCACAACAATTGAAGGTCCCTCTCCTGACGCTCTCCCAGAAAGAATCCCTGACAGGAAAAGGAGACTTCATCTTTCAGAATTCTCTCACCCCTTCGGCCCAGATCCAGGCTCTGGCTGCGTTTGCCGTCGCTCAATTGAAACAACAAACCTTTGCCGTATTCTATCCAAATTCCCCCTACGGACTCTCCTTCAAGAATCTCTTCACCCAGGAGATCGCCCGCAAGGGCGGCAGGGTCCTCGGGTCCGTCGCCTACCTCGAGACACAGACCGATTTCAGCCAGGAGATCAGAGGGTTCTTCAAGATCGAGCCCGTCTTCGCCGAGGCTTCCGGAAGAAAAGGGAAGAAGAATTCAAGACCGGCCTCTCCGTGGACGCTCTCTTCATCCCTGACACTTACGACCGCGTTGCGCTGATCCTCTCCCAGATGGCCTATTTTGACGTGAAAGGGGTTGCTTTTCTTGGGAACAACGGCTGGAACCATCCCTCCTTCCCCTCCATTGCGGGAAGCTCGGCTGAAGGCGCGACGTTCGTCGACGCGTTCTTTAGCGGAGATTCCATGCCTCCGGTTCAGCGGTTCGTGGAGGAGTTCCGCAGGATCCACCGTCGAGATCCCGAAACCCTTGAAGCCCTTGCCTTCGAGGCAGCGGACCTTCTGAAGGAGGTTCTCGGTTCCGGCTCCCCTGCTTCTCCTCTCCAGTTGAAAGAGGAGATCTACCAGGTAAGGAACTTCCAGGGCGTTGCCGGGCTGAGAGGTTTCGAAGAGGATGGGAAAATGATCCGGACCCTTTCCATTCTCAGGGTGAACAACGGCCGGATTGAGAAGGTGTCGCCGTAACAGGAAGTTTAAGGTTTGAGGTCTGA
Organism: uncultured delta proteobacterium; assembly: GCA_963731045.1. Classification (GTDB taxonomy): domain Bacteria; phylum Desulfobacterota; class BSN033; order BSN033; family UBA1163; genus CAVSVC01. Next base: position 179,962 of record CAVSVC010000057.1, read on the forward strand.
GGTTGCAGGCTAAGGAAGGAAGACAAAAAAACAGGATGAGTGAGCGACCGGGCCGCAACTCAACACGGACCGTTCGTAAGTCGTAAGCCGCAAGAGGTAAGGCAAAGGGCCGCAACGCCTTGCTGTCTTCGGAGAAGAGCTAAACTGCCTTAAGAACCACCGTGAGGAGCGGCTTCCAGCGGTTCGGCTGTGCTCACCGTCCTGAGCCTGTCGAAGGGCCGCGATTGGGCGCCCGAGGCGCTTCAGGCCGCAGGCGTAACCGAATCGCACCAGGATGGTGCTCCGGCATTGGATTTGCGGCCCCCCTTAACGATACCGCTCCAGATAGCCTTCCAATCTCTTCATCCCCTCCTCGATATTCTCCAGGGAATTGGCATAAGAAAACCGCAGATACCCCTCCCCGTTCGTTCCAAAATCGATCCCCGGGGCCACCCCGACCTTTGCTTCCCTCAAGATGTCGAACGCGAGACGATAGGAATCACCGGAAAACCTCTTTGCGTTGGCGAATACATAGAAGGCCCCTGTGGGGACAACCGTGATCTTGAGTCCCAGGTCAATAAGGCGTGCAATCAGGAAACGGCGTCGACGATCATAGATCTCCCGCATCCTGCGGATATCCTCTCCCGCCTCTTTGAGACCCGCTAAAGCGGCCCACTGGGCAAAAGAGCCTGCAGAGATAAAAAGGTTCTGCTGGATCTTCTGCAGGGATCTGACGAACTCCTTCGGCGCAATCACGTAGCCCAGCCGCCACCCGGTCATGGCATAGAGCTTTGAAAAACCATTGATCACAAAGGCCCGGTCCGTGAATTCGAGAATCGAATGGACCTCCCCCTCGTAGACCAGGCCGTGATAGATCTCGTCTGAAATGATCAGCGGAGAAAGTCCGGCGATCTTCTCCATCCTTTCCCCTGACATCACATTTCCTGTCGGATTGGAAGGCGAATTGATCATGATCCCCTTGACCCGGGGATGAAGCCGGGCTTCGATCATCTCCGGAAGATACTGAAACCCGTCTTCTTCCATCACCTCGACGAAAGCGGGGACTCCGTCCACGAACCGAATGATATTGGGATAGCAGGCATAGCAGGGGTTCGAGAGGATCACCTCATCCCCGGGCTCCAGAAGGGCGGAGAAGATCAGGAGCAGGGCAGGAGAGGTTCCTGACGCCACAAGAACCTGTTCGGGAGAAACCGTCACCCTGTATCGGTTCCAGTAATCCTCTGCAATGGCCTCCCTCAATTCCATGAGGCCCAGACTGTGGGTGTAGTGCGTCTTCCCTTCCCGAATGGCCCTGAAACAGGCCTCTTTGATACACTCCGGGGTGTCGAAATCCGGCTCTCCCACTTCCAGGTGAATCACCGGTTCCCCTTTTCTTTCCAGTTTCTGGGCCTCTTCAAGGACGTCCATCACGATGAAAGGAGGAATGTCATAGGCTTTCTTCGAAATCATCTCAAACTCCAAATGAAGCTCATCGCTGTCAGCTGATAGCAAAACAAGGAGTGGTGAAAGAGTTTTAAGTTTTAAATTTTCAGCTTTCAGCTTTGAACTTTGAACTTTCAGCTTTCAGCTATGAGCTCAATCTTTCATTTCTCTCCTTAACCTTAACCTTGATCCTTAGCCTCATCCTTGACCTCTACCTTCACCTTCTCGCCCTTCTGTATCTTCAATGCCCTCTGGGCATTCCCTTCGCTGACCGAGACCTCCAGGAATCCACCGCTTCCGATGAGGGCCACGACCTCTCCCTTTGCCCCGTCTCCGTAAGATTTGCCGATGCGGCCTATCGTCCGCCTTCCGATTCTAACCATGACCGGCCTCTTTCCTGAAAAACCGCGAAGGGCCTCTTCAGAAATATTGCTGACCAGGTTGCCGAAGGCGTCAACATGGACAACCTCCCCTGTCAAGGCATTCCCTTTGACTGAAGGCTCCCGGACATCGAGGCTCACCCAGGATCGGAGCCGGCTCCCGAAGTCTTCCGGTTTGATCCCCCGGGAGAGATACCCGGCCACAGGCGCAAAGACATCCCTTCCGTGAAAGGTATCGCTTACCCGGGGAAGAAAGTATGCCGGGTTGGTAAGAGACAGGACTTTCGTTCTCTTCTCTTTCTGCATCACAAACGTGAAAAGGCCGTTGTCCGGTCCCACGAAGTAGTGGTCTTCGGTTACCAGGAGAATGGGTTTTCTCGAACCACCCACACCCGGGTCCACGACAGCCAGATGAATCGTTCCTCTTGGAAAGCAGGGGTAGGCATTGGCCAGGATGAAGCCGCCTTCATGGATGTCCTGCGGGGCCACCTGGTGGGTCACATCGACCAGCGTGGCATGGGGATTAATGCTCAGCATCACCCCTTTCATCGAAGCCACGTAATGGTCCTTCAGGCCGAAATCGGTCAGGAGCGTGATGATCGGATTTCTCATCCACTCTTCATCTTTCGCAGGTTTCTGCTGAAGGGCTTCCGGACAATCCCCTTCTCCGTGATGATGCCTTCGACCAGAGAGTGCGGAGTCACGTCAAAGGAGGGATTGAAGACACCGACCCCCTCCGGCGTCATCCGCCTCCCATGAACATGGGTGACCTCCTCCGGCGCCCTTTCTTCGATGGGAATGTCCGCTCCGGAATCCAGGGAAAGATCCAGCGTCGAGACCGGGGCTGCCACATAAAACGGGACCTCATGCCAGTGCGAGACAATCGCCAGACCGTAGGTCCCGATCTTGTTGGCCGTGTCACCGTTTCGGGCGATCCGGTCTGCTCCGACCAGAGCCAGTGCGATTTCCTTCTTCTTCATCAGCCAGGCAGCCATACTATCGGTTAGAATCGTCGCAGGAATCTTCTCCTGAACCAGCTCCCAGGCGGTCAGCCGCGCCCCCTGGCACATGGGTCTCGTCTCATCCACAAAAACATGAAACCGTTTGCCCACGGCCCAGGCCGCGCGGATCACTCCGAGAGCAGTCCCAAACCCGGCCGTTGCCAGCGCTCCGGCATTGCAGTGCGTGATCACACCCTTTCCGTCCTGAATCAGGTCTTTTCCGTACTCTCCGATCCTTCTGTTCACCTCAATGTCTTCTTCATAGATTCGAAGAGCCTCTGCCGCCAGCTTTGCCTTCATCTCCTCGACGTCCGCAGAAGGGATTCCAAGGCACAGACGCTCCATCCGGTTCACGGCCCAGAAGAGATTGACCGCGGTCGGTCTGGTCTCTTTCATCATCCGGCAGACTTGCCCCAGGGTTTTGCGAAAACTCTCCGGCCGTCGGGACGTCACTTTCCTTGCAGCGAGGGCAATTCCCATGGCCGCAGCCACTCCGATGGCCGGAGCGCCGCGGATCGTCATATTGCGGATCGCCTCAGCCACTTCGGAGGCATCCCTGCATTCGATATAACAGACCTCGCGGGGAAGTTTCCGCTGGTCAAGAAGCCTCACGCAATCTTTCTTCCATTCAATCGTTTTGAATTTCATAAACCCATTCCGTTTGGCAAAGGCTACGGTTACGAAGCCGGTTTCGTTTAGGAGCACAGGTTAGGTGCCTGCACGCGAAGTGCTTGCGTTTCGGCACGCAGGCGTGAACTCCTTAAACCGAAGGACGACCCGAATGACGATACGGGCGTCGTTCCCTGGCCGTTGGACGAGCCTTTTATTTTCAAGGCCATTAACCTGATCAACCTCAATCTTGGCGTGTTGCTCTGGTTTTCAGCCTTTCAATCTCCGTCTCAGCATCTCGTTGAGCAGCTTCGGATTGGCCTTTCCTCTGGTCTCCTTCATCACCTCTCCCACAAAGAAGCCGAAGAGCTTCTCCTTGCCCTGCCTGTACTCCTCCACAAGCTTCGGGTTGGCTTGAAACGCCTTCTCAATGGCCTTTTCGATCTCGCCCTGATCGAGGATCTGCGTCCATCCCTTTGCCTTCACAATCTGGGCGGGTCGCCCTCCGGTCTGATACATCTCCTGAAAAACATCCTTGGCGATCTTTCCGCTGATCGTCCCTTCTCGAATCATCGCGAGCATCTCAGCCAGGTGTCCGGGGGTCACCTTGGACTGGTCGATCTCCCTGTCGTCGGTCTTGAGCTCCCTGAGCAGGTCTCCCATGATCCAGTTGCTGACGGTCTTGGGCTCGTTGAAGAGCCCCACGCACTCCTCATAGTAGTTCGCCATCGCCTTCGAGGAGGTGAGGATCTCTGCATCGTATTCGGGAATTCCATAGTCCCTGACAAACCTCTCTTTCTTTTCATCCGGAAGCTCGGGCAGCCCTTTCCGGATCTCCTCGACCCACGCCGGCTCGATCCTCAGGGGCACCAGGTCGGGATCCGGGAAGTACCGGTAATCATGGGCCTCTTCTTTTCCTCTCATCGACACCGTGATCCCCTGGCTCGCATCCCACAGCCTTGTCTCCTGAATCACCTCTTCCCCGTCTTCCAGAAGGGCGATCTGACGTTTGATTTCATACTCCAGGGCCTTCTCCACATGGCGGAAGGAATTCATGTTCTTCACCTCCGCCCTTGTCCCGAACTTCTCCCGCCCCTTCGGACGGACCGAGACATTGGCATCACAGCGAAAGCTCCCCTCTTCCATATTCCCCGTGCAGATCTCCAGATACTGGAGCATGGAGCGAAGCTTTCGGAGATACCCGCCCGCCTCCTGCGGCGATCGGAGTTCGGGCCCGCTCACGATCTCGACGAGGGGAACCCCCGTCCGATTATAGTCCACGTAGCTGAAAGCAGCGGTATCCGGCGTCTCACCGTGCTTCAGTTTGCCGGCGTCTTCTTCCATGTGGATCCGTATGAGATGAATCCGTTTCTTCCTCCCCTCCTCAACGATCTCGACATACCCCTCTTCTGCAAGCGGGTGTTCGTATTGCGAGATCTGATATCCCTTGGGAAGGTCCGGATAGAAGTAGTTCTTCCGGGCGAAGAGACTGTACGGAGCAATCCGGCAGTTTGTCGCGAGCCCCAACCTGATGGCAAACTCAACGGCTTTCCGATTGACCACGGGAAGGGAGCCGGGCTGACCCGTGCAGACAGGACAGGTCTGGGCGTTCGGCTCTTCGCCGAACTGGGTCGAACAACCACAGAATATTTTCGACCGAGTCAGAAGCTGGGCATGGACCTCGAGCCCGATAACCGGTTCGTATTCCATAAGTCACTCCTCTGTAAAGCGATGCTATCGCAGCCATTGAAGCTCCCCGCCCTAAAGGGCGGGGCCGTTCGACGGTCCTAGTGTTTTGAAGGACTTCCCGGTAAGGTACTTTCATTATATTATGCCCCTCGCCCCCGGTCTGGAGACCGGGGCATACGGGCCGTGCCGGTCAATCCTGAAAATGGGTCAGACTCCGTCTGCCGATGGGATAGACATTGAAACCGGTCTCGAACAGTCGCTTATGATCCAGAAGATTCCTCCCGTCGAAAAGGAAGGCCGGTTTCTTCATCTTTTCGAAGATGGACCGGTAGTCCAGGGTCTTAAAAACATCCCATTCGGTCACGATCACGATGGCGGAGGCATCCCGCGCTGCCTCGTAGGGATCGGTTTCGAAAGACACGGTCCCATCGACCCCTCGAAGATCCGTCCGGGCGTTATCCAGGGCCTTTGGGTCCGTGATGGAAAGGACCGCCCTTTCCTCCAATAACCTCTTCGCCACATAAATCCCCGGGGACTCCCGGGTATCTCCCGTATTGGCTTTGAAGGCAAACCCGAACAGGGCGATCTTCTTCTCCACGACCGTGTTGAACATCGCCCCCACGATATTCATGACGAACCGTTCCTGTTGATATTCGTTTATGCTGACCACTTTTTCCCAGTACTCAGCGACCTCGCTCAGTCCGTAACTTCTCGCGATATACACAAGGTTCAGGATATCCTTCTTAAAGCAGGACCCTCCGAACCCGATACTGGCATTGAGAAACTTGGGACCGATCCGACTGTCCGTCCCAACGGCATAGCTTATTTCTGAGACGTCCGCATCCGTTTTCTCACACAGGGCGGAAATCGAATTGATGGAGGATATCCGCTGGGCCAAAAAGGCATTGGCCACAAGTTTGGACAGCTCGGAGGACCACAGATTTGTGGTGATGATCTTCTCGCGGGGAACCCAGTGGGCATAGAGGTCCACGATCTCCCTGGCCGCACGGATTCCGGTCTCGGTCGGATGAGACCCGATGAGCACCCGGTCCGGCTCCAGCAGGTCTCTTACGGCTGTGCCTTCCGCCAGGAACTCGGGATTGGAAAGGACTTCAAAACGAAGGCCGGACCGATTCGCCTTCAGGATCCTTTCCATGGCCTGAGCCGTTTTCACGGGAAGGGTGCTTTTCTCCACGATGATCTTGGGACCCTCCGAATGACGGACGATCTGATGGGCCGTCTTCTCCCAGTATTGCAGGTCCGAAGCCATTCCCGCCCCGTGACCGAACGTTTTGGTCGGGGTGTTCACCGACACGAAGATGATGTCCGCTTCTTTAATGCCTTTCTCAGCGTCCGTCGAGAAAAAGAGGTTCTTCCCCCGTATCCCCTTCACGATTTCATCCAGCCCCGGCTCAAAAATGGGCAACCGGTCGGAATTCCATTCCTTGATCCTCTGTTCATTGATATCGACGACGGTCACCTTATGTTCCGGGCACTTCAGCGCAATCATCGCCATGGTGGGCCCCCCCACGTATCCGGCCCCGATGCACAGGATATTCTTCTTGAAGCTCATTTCCGTCTTCGCCTCCTATGCCGACATCCCTGAAGATTAGGAAGAGAGTAACAACTCGCTGATTCCGTGTCAAGGTCAACTCGTTCCCGATCGTAACCCCTCTCGTTAACGGGAATCTATCCACCGATAGGGTGAGGCAGTTCCCCGGGGGCGGGCCGATCACCCGGAGCGTTTCAGTGGCGGAACCTCTCCCAAAAAGAGCATCGTGCCCCAATGGGCGACAGGTGCCACTTTCACGACGATCACCTCGTCACCTCATCTGTCAATCCATCCGCCTTCTGGAACGTGAGGACGGATCGGATCGACTCCGGGGAACACTCCGGCTCCATGCCGCCGCACTGACGGAGGGGATACTCCCAATCTTCTCGGGCACAGGCAGGACACAGGCCGGAAAAAAAGAGGCTATCTTTCCGGAAAAAGATAGCCTCGTGTCAAAGGAACTCCTGAGAAAGAGGAGGAAAACCCTACTGCTTTGCGATCGTAAGGCTTCTCGGAGCAGCCGGTGGGGTCGCGTCGGTATTGTAGGGATAGGACGCAGCCGTACTGTCCGCGCTGACATTGTTATTCGTGTCCACGGCCACCAATACAAACGTCATCGTTCCGGTGGTGTTGTCCGCAACCGTAACGGAGAAATTGTAAGCGGTCGTGGGATGGGCGATGGTGCCAATCAGAGCCCTTGTCCCGTCCGTCCTGTAAAGCCTGTATTCCTTCATGTCCGTTTCCGTGTTTGCCGTCCATGTGGCCCTCAAGTTCAGAGTGGCCCCAAACGCCGATCCGCTCATCACGACCACCACCAGTAAAACCAATGCCACCTTTCTCATTCTTGCACCCTCCTTGTTGTATTATATTTGAACCCAAAAGACTGTTCCCTGCTTTCCAAGGAGGTAAATAGCAATTGGAATGCCAAGAAAAGCCCGGCCTTGCGATGCGGATATCCGGAAAAGTCTGATCAACTGAAATCAATCAAGGGAAAGTAGGCGTGGTTTCCGTTTTTTCAGGCTTTGAGAGGGTGGACAGGCCCCTGTCCACATCTGTAAGCGGGGGTGGGAAGAGATTGGTCAGGAGGACAAAAAGACATAAAAGCGTCAGGCGCAAGTCGCAAGAGGTACGGCGTGAAATCCTAAGCGCACGCAGAGCGCATCGCGGAACAATCCGCAAGGCGTTAGGCGCAAGTTGCAGGGGTTGGTGGTTTCCCCCTCACGCCTCAGCGCCTTCGACTTACGGGCAATTCTTACATCAGTTGTTTGAGCGTTTCCCTGGCCAGGTCCGCCCCCTGGAATTTCGCATCCAGTTCAATGGCCTTCCTCAACTCCTTCTTCGCGTTCTCCTTGTCCCCGTTCTTGTAATAGGCCATGCCGAGGTGATATCGCATCGTAGCATTGTCGGGGATCTTCTCGTTCGCTTCCTTCAGATAAACGACAGCCCGGCTGAAGATATTCTTCTTGAAGTAGGCCCACCCGAGGGTATCGGAGACATTGGGATCCTCCGGAACCTGCTGTTTGGCCGTCTGGGCCAACCCGAGGGCTTCATCGACGTTTCCGCCCCGTTCCAAGTAGTGATAAGCCAGGTTGTTCGCGGCCGGGGCGAACTTCGGATTGATCTTGAGCGCCTTCTGGTAAGACTCCGCCGCCTTGTCATATTTCTTCTGAGAATCATAAAGGATCCCAAGGCTCATATGAGCCGGCAGTGAATCGGGTGCCTTCTGGATGGCAGTCATGTATTCTTGAATGGCTTCTTCCTCTTTCTTCTGCCGGACGTACAGACCGGCGAGGGACAGATAGAATCCGGCCATATTCGGATTCATCTCGATCGCTTTCTTATAATTCGATTCCGCCCTTGCCGTATCCTTGTTCAACTCGTGAAGCCGGCCCAGCATGTTGACAAAGAATGCGTTCTGAGGAGAAATCCTGATCTGGTTCTCCACTCTCTCGATGGCTTTTCCAAGATCCTTTTGACTCACATTGACCGCAACGACCAGGTTGAGCGCCTCGACAAAGTCCGGCTGCAGGGTCAGGGCCTTCTCCAGTTGGGCAAGACCTTCCTTCTCTTTCTTCTGAGCCAGATAACCCCTCCCCAGGTTGAAGTGACCCACGGGATCATTCGGTGAGATCCGCACCGCTTCTTCAAGGGCGTTCATGGCCTTGCCGACCTCCTTCTTGAAGAGATAGGCGTTACCCAGGACCAGATAGGCTTGAGATGCCTTGGGGTGGTCCTTCAGTACCTCCTGAGCTTCTCCAATGGCAAGATCGAAGGCTCCGCTTCTTAGATGAATATCCGCCAGCACCAGCCTTGCCTCGTCCCACTGGGGGTTCAGCTTGACCGCTTCCGTTATTTCCGTCTTCCCCTGCTGGATGTCCTTGTTACCCAGGTGGCTCAGTCCCAGAAAATAGTGGCCCATCGGGGATTTCGGGTTCTCCTTCAGATAGGATTGGATGAGGAGCACAGCCTCATTGAATTCCCGCCTTGCCAGGTGAACCCTTCCCTTGAGGAACGTTCCCTCATGACTCTTGGGGTTGATCTTCAGAATCTTTTCAATCTCTTTGGATGCCTCATCGTACTTCCTGTCCTGGATAAAGACCTCGGCCAGTTTGGCCGAACCCTGAATACTCTTGGAATCGATCTCCGACGCTTTCCGGTAGGCTTCGAGCGCCTTCTCCTTCTTTTTCCAGAGCAGGTAAAAGTCGCCCAGGTGGAGATGGGACGAGACTTTCTTGGGATCGATTTCAATACTTTTCAAAAACTGCTTTTCGCCCTCCTCCATCCGGTTCAGTGATACGTAAAAGTTCCCGAGGGTCAGGAACGTGCCTGCATCCTGAGGACTCATCTTTGTGACCTCGACGTATTCGGCTTCGGCAAGATCACTTTTCCCCGTCCTCCTGTAAAACTCACCCAGGGCATAGCGGGCCTTTGCCGACTTCTCATCGGTCCTGACCGCCTGTTTGAATATCTGTTCCGCAAGGACCAGCTCCTTCTTCAGAAGGTAGAGGTTCGCCAGCTGGAGAAGGGCCTCGATCTTTTTCGGATCCTGCTCGGTCGCCAACTTGGCCTCAGCAATGGCTTTCTCCAGGTCCTTCTGGGCGACGTAGACCGAGCTGAGCAAGAGGTGGCCCGAGGCATTGCCCGGTTCCTTGGCCAGTACTTTTTCGGCTTGCTCCTTCGCCTTCGGAATCTCCCGGGACAACAGGTAAAGATTCCCGAGTTGAAGCCGGGCATCGGTCAACTCCGGGTCCAGCTCCACACTCTTGGTGAACTCGGAAAATGCCTCCCGAATCTGTCCGACCCGGAGATGGGCCAGACCCAATTTGTGCCGGGCCTTCGCATCCTTGGGGTCGTTCTGAATCACATTCTTGTACTCTATGATCGCCTCCTTCATCTTATTTTCCGTGTAATACTTCTCGGCCCTCTTCCAGTGCTTCTCCTTCTTCGCCTCCTTGCTGCATCCTGAAAGCCCAAGAAGAAGAACCGGCATCAGTAAGATGAGGATCGGTCTCCAGGATCGTTTGACAGGGTTCATAGACAGGTCTCCTTCTTGAAGTCAGGCCGATTTCGTTGATAGATGATAATGGATTCGAGCCTCGGAGTCAACGAAGTATCAGGCAGCGTGGGAAAACCCGACGGCGCGGAGGAATGCAGTCAGAGTCGTAAAGTGCAGTATCAGCGAAAGAACGGACCGGAGGCCCCCCTCCGGAGCAGCCGGAGCCTTACCCGCAGGCACAGGAGAGACCACTTAATTCTTAAATTTCTCATCAAACTCACCCTGAAATCGTTTCACGTCCGCCACATAACGAAGGTGCGACGCCGTCATCCCGGTCTGGGCCAGAGAAGTTCGTCCGGCATAGTAAGCCGACAGGACGGAGTTCCACACTTCCGATTCCGTTCTCTCCGTCTTTTTGTAACTTTCGTACAGGTCCCTGATTACATGGGTGGCAACAACGATGTTTGTCACGGGATCAAAGGCCGCATGGGTGGAGACATTCAAATTCAGTTTCAGAGTGTACTCTTCCCAGGTTACAGGATGAACCTGCATGAGCCCCATGGCATTCCGAGATGAAAGGGCATGGGGACTGAACATGCTCTCTTTCTTCATGACGGCCAGGATCAGGGAGAGCGGGATGTCCAGTGCCTTAGACTGTCTGATCATCACATCCGCGATGTCAAGCCCCTGACTCAAGCTTACCCCTCTGCTCCTGAGAATCGAATAGATGGTCTCCTTGGTCCTGAACTCCTCAACGTGACTTCCTTCACGGGTAAGAAATTCCCGCGTCTTTGCGTTCTCCGTAATGAGAACCCCCAGGCAAAAGATGATGAAGAGATAGAAGAGATTGGTCAAAACAAAACGGGTCTTCCATTTCCTCTTGAGCCCGTCAACCGTTTCGGTCCAGATAACCGGACATTGGAATCGTTTTTTTCTTTCCACTGAAACGCCCTCCTTGTGAATGTGCAATCAGGCATCAGTAGAATGCGCAAGTTGCATGCCAGACACAACCGTTTCCGTGTCTTTCGTCCCATTCACCCCACTTCATCCGACGACGCGCGCGTCGGGCCACCGAGGGTCATGATCTTCTCTTTTTCTCCACTCGATTACCACCCGGATTGGAAAAACTTTTCCCTCAGTCCTCCGACGTCTTATAGGGTTGCGTTCGACTCCCTTCCGATTTATTCGAATTGGCCCGATTCAAACTTTTTGAAAAAACTTGTGGTTTTGTTTGGGCATTGGGATTGGACGGGAGACTCACCCCTCAGGAAACGAGGTGCCCCGAGAATTCTCTATCCTCTGCAGTGGTGTCCAAAATACGGGATTGCTTCGCTCCGCTCGCAATGACAAATCCTAACGCAGAAACCCGTTTTCGTCGTTGCGAGGAGTCTTTTGCCGACGAAGCAACCTCGTTTTGGAAGACCGATAATTCCAACGGGATAGCGCCTAATCTGAACAAGAGTGATCCTCTATCCTTTTTTGACAGCCAGTAATTCCTCCTCAACAAGCCCCCGGAAGAGAGACAACTTGTAGCCGTTGTGCTGAAGGGGCTGAGCCTTCCTGACCACTTCATTTGAAGCCTGGAGAACGGTGTCGCGGCTCAAGGATTTCCCGGTAAGGGCCTCCTCCACTTCCCGGGAACGCCATGGAATGGGCGCTGCCCCGCTTAAAAAAACGCGGGCCTTCACAACCTGCTCGCCCTTGAATTGAAGGGCGAGGGCCATCCCTGCAAGGGCAAAATCCCATGCCTGGCGACCCCGGACCTTCCGGTAGGAACTGCGAAGTCCGCCCGGCACCGGGGGAAGATGGATTTCCGTTACGATCTCTCCCGGGGCCAGCACGGTCTCTCTCTCCACATTCTCGTTGGGCAACACGTAAAACTTCTCAAGAGGGATTACCCGGCTTCCCTTTGGGCCCACGATCCGAACCGAGGCTCCGTAGGCCAGTAAGGCCGGCGCTGTATCGGAAGGGTGGACGATATAGCAGACTCCCCCGCTTCCAAAAAGGCAATGGTAGTGGTTCTCTCCCTTTTCGGCGTAACACCTGTCTCCTCCCTTTCGTAGACAGTGAAACTCCCCGCGGTAGTACCAGCACCTAGGCTTCTGGCAGAGGTTGCCGCCGAGGGTTCCCTGGTTTCTGAGCTGGGGGCTCGCCACTTCCGACGCGGCTTGCGAAAGAGCCGGGTATCGCTCCCGGAGGGCCCTGTTCCCGGCAACCTCCGTGACCGTCGTGAGCGCACCGATCCGAAGACCGCCCTCTTTTCGTTCCTGAACGCCCCGGAGCTCTTTGATCTGACCGAGGCTGACCACCTTGCCCGCCTCGAACACATCATCCCGAAGGCAACCCAGGAGATCCGTGCCCCCTGCATGAATCACGGCGCCCTTGGATAGAAGTTGCCGGCTCGCTTCTTTGATCGATCTCGGACGAACATAGGCAAAAGCTGGCAGGATCATGGTTTCTCCTCTTTGCGCTTCTTCTCAAGCAAGCTGCTCAGCAGGACCGGACCGATCGGCGTCGATGTCATCCGGATGCCTGTTGCATGGTAGACGGCATTGGCAATGGCTGCGGCCGTCGGAATCGTTACCGGTTCGCCCAGCCCCTTGGTGCCTGTCGTGTTGGCCAGAGGATCTTCCATCTCGATTGCGATGGAGGTCATCTCCGGAGGAACATCCATGGCCGTAGGGATCTTGTAGTCATGCCAGTTTCTGTTCACCATTTTACCGGTCTGATTCGCATCAAGGATCCGGGCCTCGGTCATGGCGAGTCCAACCCCCATGGTGATTCCGCCGAAGACCTGGTTGTCGAAAGTCAAACGGTTCATCACCCGGCCGCTTTCATGGGCTCCGAGAAACCGCAGAACCCTGACCTCCCCTGTCCTGGTATTCACCTCCACTTCGCAGAACTGAGCTGCGAAGGGGTTCACCACCCTGTTCTCCGGATTCGGGCCCCGGAGGCCAATCCCCACGACAACCCCTCTTCTCTTCAGGTCGGCGATGCCGGTCACCTTGATCCTTTTCGACGGCTCCCGGATTGAAAAGACCTCCCCTCCCTTCAACGATAATTCCGCAACACCGATATTCAGTTCCTTACCTGCCATTTCGAGCAGCTGCTGTCTGACATGAAGGGCAGCCGCACGGACGGCCGGTGACTCCGTAGGCACGGTCTTGCTGCCGCCGCTGGGAGTGGCATACTGCGTGGTGCCTGTATCCGCATGCTCGATCTGGATCTTCTTCACCGGAACTCCCAGCTCTTCAGAAACCACCATGGCCATCACTGTCTTCGTTCCGGTACCGATATCGCTGGCCCCCATGTTCAGATTGGCGCTGCCATCGGAAAAGAGTTTGACCAGAACGGTGGAGGGAGGACCGCCTCCTCCGACAGCCCAGAGGCTGCTCGCCATTCCGACGCCGCGGCGGACCGGATCTCCTCTTTCCATTTTTGCCGACGTCCTGCCCCGGGCCTCCTTCCACCCGAAGGCCTTTGCGCCCTCTTCCAAACACTCCTTGAGACCTGTGGACGTGTAAGCAGGGTTCCCTTCCCGTGCCTGACTGGTCGCAGGGATGTTCTTCAGACGAAGTTCCACGGGATCCATTCCGATCGCCTCGGCCAGGGCATCCATCATCTGTTCCAGCGCCCACGCCCCCTGCGGGTGACCCGGCGCTCTGAAAGGCCGTGACGGACCGGCGTTGATGTATACGTCCGTCATTTCCGTTCTGACATTGGGACATGAGTAGAGGTCTCTCACGAGCCAGTCCACCAGGGCCGTCCCCCCGGCGGGATAAGCCCCTCCCGTGCCAAGGCAGGTAAACTCAAGGGCGGTTAACCTTCCGTCCTTTTTTACCCCGGCCTTCAGTTTCATGTTACTGGGAGGCCGGTTTCCGACACAGAGAAGGGTCTCTTCCCTTGTGAGAAAAAGTTTGACGGGCCGCCCGGCCCTTCTGGCCAGGAGGGCTGCGATCACCGTGTATTTACCCGCCTGCAGCTTGCTGCCGAAACCTCCTCCGACATAGTGACCGATGACGCGCACGTGAGACAGCGGAAGGCCGAGGACTTCCGCGACCCTTGTCTGAACGGCGTAGACCCCCTGGGTCGATTCCCATAACGTGAGCCTGTCCCCATCCCATTTCGCCACACATCCGTGAAGCTCCATGGGGGTATGGAGTTCACTCTCGGTCCTGTAGGTCTCCTCCAGAACAACGTCCGCTTCGGTAAATCCCTTCGCCACATCCCCCCGTGCGTAGACCTGCTTCTGGCCCGACTGATTCCCCCCCTCCTGGATTGCGGGAGCCCCGGCCTCCAGGGCCTTCCGTTCATCCGCCACGAAAGGGAGGATTTCATACTTCACATTGATCTTCCGCAGAGCATCCCACGCGTGGTAAGGCGTCTCGGCAGCCACAGCAGCCACTTCCTCTCCCTCATGGCGGCAGATGGAAGGGAATATCTTGGTTTTGACATCCCGCTGGTACGGCCAGTCCGCATCGGCTTCGAGTGTTTTACCCGTTATCACAACTCGAACCCCGGGCATCTTCTCAGCCGGCGAGGTGTCGACGCTCTGAACCCTGGCGTGGGCGTGAGGAGATCGGAGGACTGCCCCATAAAGTATGTCCGGGAAACAGATGTCCGAAGGATAGATCGCGGATCCGCTGACCCTTTCGTAGGCGTCCGCCCGGGTGAGGGGCTTGCCGACAACCTCGGTCATTTTCCAGGACTCCGGGAATGGACGCTGTCTCGGAGATTCCGGGACAGGGCCTGCCTGAGCGTAGTAACGTAATCGCTCGTCTTCTGTCATTTTCCACCTCCCCCGGCCTTTTTCAGGTCTGCCGCTCGCCGGACCGCTTTAAAGATATGGGGATAGGCCCCGCAACGACAGAGGTTCCCGCTGACACCCCGCCGGAGGTCCTGCTCTGAAGGGGTCGGATTCACGCGAAGCAGACCTTCTACAGCCATGATCTGTCCGGGAGTACAGTAGCCGCACTGGAAGGCATCCTCTTCCAGAAAGGCCTGTTGCACCGGCCCGAGTTCTTCTCCTTTCAGCAGTCCTTCCAGGGTTGTGATCTCCCTCCCCTCAGCCTCTACAGCCAGCGTCATACAGGCGTAGCGGGGCTGTCCGTCGATAAGAACCGTACAGGCACCGCATTCTCCCCGCTCACAGCCTACCTTCGTCCCTGTCAGCCCCAGTTTCTCCCTAAGGACGAAGAGCAGGGACCACCGGGGTTCAATGAGGATTCTCTGAAACCGGCCGTTGACCAGGAGTCTGACTCTGGCCATTTCGGTATGCTCCATGATTTCCGCCGCCGATCCGGGTTCGGCCCCCCCCGTAACAGAGGAGACAGCCGCTCCCGCCCCCATAAGCTGGAGAAATCCCCGGCGCGTCATTCCAGGCCGGTATGGCTCTTTTTCTCTGTCTCTGTTCCCCATCGCTCCTCCCTTCGTTGCAGCATCCGCGATGAATATGCCTTGACCCCGGCACTTTGAAACGGGTTTCTTCGTATCCCCCCTTCCGGTTACCGGAACTCTATGGTCCCTATCACGGGGCCCGGCGTGGCGGGTTCGGCCAGGTGAACCGGAATAAAGTAAACGTCTTCCTGATCCGCCTGATCACCCAGAAGGGCTCTCAACCAGTTCATAATCGACTCATTGTTGATTCTGTCCGGATCGCTTCTTCTCTCCGGCAATACCCCGATGAGATGGTATCCCCTCTCCGAATCACCCCGGTAGAATTCATAGGCTACCATGACGTTCCTCCTTTCCCCCGGAACGGTTCCTCCTTAAACGAGTGGCCGGTCGGTTCAAAACAGCGGAAGTGTTATGCTGCTTCAAACCAGCATATGAGGATTTTGCTTGAAGGTAAATAGGGTGAAACCCGCATTTCGGGTTGAAAAATACGCTATATCCGGGGGGAAGGAAAAGGTAGGTGAGAGGAAGAAATGCTTTCTTGGGAGTGCGGCATGCTCCTGAAAAAAAAGGGATCCCTGGTCAGATCAAGGATCCCTTTTCAATTCAAGATGATCAGATTTCCGTTTTAGCTCCGAACAACCACGTTCGTCGCCTGCGGACCCTTCGGGCCCTGGGAAATCTCAAACTCCACTTCGTCGCCCTCGTAAAGGGACTTAAACCCGTCCTTCTTGATGGCGGAGAAATGAACGAAGACGTCATCTCCGTCGTCTCTGGAGATGAACCCGAAACCTTTCTTCTCGTTAAACCATTTAACACGACCTTTGGCCACTACAACTCACCTCCTTTCCACTTAAATCAGTAAGTTGTAATAGCCTTTGGTCCCTGCAAGAAAGGCCATGAAAGGCATAAGCAGTACCTTCATGACCTTTTGTGATCCAAGCAACTACTTTTTACAACCTACAACGGTATTATTACCCCTTGTCTTTTCAATGTCAAGCATTTTTTTGAGCATTTTTTTGCAGCCCTTCAGAAACTGTGAAAAAATTAGAATAAACAAAAAAGGATCCTTGGCCCAATGAGGGCGGGCCGTTTGGAAAACTTTAGAGCGAAACCTTATTGAGCAAGCTTGTGCGCAAATTTTTAATAGTAGCATAGACTTGCTAACAGAGTGGTTTCCCTGATTAAAAGATCGCAATTCTAAAGTTTGGAAAACGGCCCGTCCTCGTTGGGCCAGAAAAAGATAGGAACTTTTTTTTCATACCTTCTGAAGGGTTGTGTTTCTTTCCGGGTCGCTATTTCCTGACAAGTTCGACCTCAACACTGATGTCCACGTCCTCACCCACCACCAGGCCTCCTGTGTCCAACACCCTGTTCCATGTAATACCAAAATCTTTGCGGTTGATCCTTGTCGTTCCCGTGGCGCCTCGTCTTATATTGCCTCCCGGGTCTTTGATCTCAGAGGTGGGACCATCCACATCGACTGTTACTTCCTTTGAGATCCCTTTGATCGTAAGGTCTCCTGTCACCTTCAGCCTGTTCGGTCCGTTCGAGACCACCTTCTTCGAAACGAAGGTGATCGTTGGATACTTAACAACATCAAAAAAGTCCGGGCTTCTCAGGTGTTCGTCCCGCTTGGCGTGGCCTGTGTCAATGGATGCCGCATCAATACTCAATTCCACTCTCAATTTCGCAGGATCCTGAGCGTCCATCGTAACGGCCCCGGTTGACTTTCCAAAATCACCTTTAACGTTGGACACCGTCAAATGCCGGATTTTGAACTGGAAGCTGGAATGAGCCGGGTCGATCTGCCAGACGAAATCGGAAGCCGCTGCCGGGAAACTTAAAACAAACACCATTAATCCTGCCAATAAAACTCGTATCATGGCCGTACCCTCCTCTGATTTTGAAATGGGCCACAGGATAAACCCCGGTTGACCTCTTTTCAAAATATGATCCCTGCCGCCCGGCTTGTCCAGTCATTTCAGGGGATGGGAGACAAAAAATGGCACGGAGATGCGCTTGATTTTATTATTTATCTTATATTTCGTATAGTTACAAAAATAAAACAAAATGGCACCACTCTTGCTCTAAAGACTGCTGGAATACCTGCCGATATAAGAGACATTGTCACCGAATCAGGGCGGTGGTACGGATGGATCCAGGTGGGAGGAAAACATGTTGAAGGGCAAGGAATTGATAAGGGGTTTGGAGCAGTTCGGGCGATGGAATGTGCAGGATTTTGTCACGAGAAGTCGAGATATGAAGGACGTGTTGACCTACCTGCAGGCAGAGAGGATCTTCGAACTGTTCAGTGTCACATCTTTTTCAACAAAGGACTCCGTCAAGTTTGAGAAGAGAACCGGTCTCCCTTTTATTACGGGTCCCGTCCTTACGGAAACAACCCCTCCCGGTAACGCATTCGAATGTCGGGACGACGATTCAGACTGAGACAGGGGCATCTTCAACTCCTGTTCTTGGGCCTCTTGTTTGAATCGAGGATCCTTTTTCGAATACGCACGGAGGAAGGCGCCACCTCCACAAGTTCATCCTCCTTGATGAACTCGATCGCCTGCTCAAGGCTGAGAAGCCTTGGAGGAACAAGCTGGAGTGCGTCATCCGACCCCGCCGCCCTCATGTTGGTCAGCTTTTTCTCCTTCGTCACGTTGACGTCGAGGTCGTTCTCTCTTGAGTTCTCGCCGATCACCATCCCCTCGTAGACAGGGGTATTCTCCTTTACAAAGAGCGTTCCCCGGGGCTGGAGGTGGAAAAGAGCGTACGTCGTCGTCTTCCCGGACCGGTCTGCGACAAGGGTCCCGGTTGAGCGTTTTGTCATCGGACCATGCCAGGGCTCATATCCATCAAAGAGGTGGTTGAAGAGCCCCGTCCCCCGGGTATCGGTGAGGAACTGGGAACGGAATCCGATCAGTCCTCTCGATGGAAGCCTGAATTCGAGACGGACCCTGCCGTGGCCGTTGTTATTCATCTTCTGCATTCTGCCCTTGCGGATCCCAACCTGCTGGGTCACGACGCCGATAAATTCCTCCGGCACATCGATCACCAGGTTCTCCATGGGCTCGCAGAGAACCCCGTTGATATTCTTCGTGATGCTTTCGGGCATCGAAACGGAAAGCTCGTAGCCCTCCCGGCGGATCATCTCGATCAGGATCGCAAGCTGCAGTTCCCCTCTTCCCATCACCTTGAAAGAATCGGTCGCGTCAAAATCGACCCGGATGGACACGTTATACAGAAGCTCCTTTTCGAGTCTATCCCTCAAGTTTCTGGATGTAACGTACCTGCCTTCCTGACCTGCAAAAGGAGACGTATTCACGGAAAAGACCATTGAGATCGTGGGCTCGTCCACCGCAATCCTTGGAAGGGGCACCCTGTTCTCGCTATCCGTGATGGTGTCGCCGATATTGATCCCCTCCATTCCGGAAAGGGCGACAATATCCCCCGCGCTGGCCTCTTTGATCTCGATCCGGTCGAGCCCCTGAAACCCGTAGAGCCCGGTGACTTTCGCCTTGACCGGATCCCCTTTGCCGTTGATCATCGCGACCCAATCGCCGGCCTTGATCGCACCCGAGAAGATCCTTCCGATGGCGAGCCTGCCCACGTAATCATTATAATCGATGTTGGTAACCAGGAGTTTCAGCGGGCCCCCTCCATCCCCTTCGGGCGGGGGAACGGCCTCGAGAATCAGTTCGAACAGACACCGCATGTCTTTCGAATCCTCATCCATATGTCGCTTGGCGATCCCGAGTTTCCCGTTGGTATAAACGATGGGAAAGTCCAGCTGCTTCTCCGTGGCATCGAGATCGATGAAGAGATCGTAGACCTCGTTCAAAACCTCCTGGATCCTCGCATCGGGCCGGTCGATCTTGTTGATCACCAGGACCGGCGGAAGATTGAACTCCAGGGCCTTTTTCAGAACAAACCGGGTCTGGGGCAGCGGACCTTCTGAAGCGTCGACCAGGAGAAGCACGCCATCCACCATCTTGAGCGTCCGCTCCACCTCCCCGCCGAAGTCTGCGTGACCGGGCGTATCGACGATATTGATCTTCACCCCTCGAAACTCAATCGCCGTATTCTTTGCCATGATGGTAATGCCCCGCTCCCTCTCAAGGGCAATATTGTCCATCACCCGGTCCTGAAGCTTCTCATTCAGACGAAAAGTCCCTGATTGTCTGAGCAGACCATCCACGATGGTCGTCTTTCCGTGGTCTACGTGGGCGATCAGGGCAATGTTTCTCAAATCATCACGTTTCATTTATTCCTCTCGAGATGGGCGTCGCGTCCTTGTTCAGAAGCGGCAAACGGTTTGCACTCCCGTCGACAGGGCGGACAGGGCATCGGAGCACTCTTGCGGCAGAACCTTATCAATCGCAGGATTTTGCAGGGATCCTCTTCCGACCCGTCATCGGGGTTTTATCTTCCCTTCTCAGGGGGCGACCGCCTCTCCGTCCTTTCTCCCCCTCGCGGGGTTGTTTGCACCGACAGGCCGGGGGCGACGGTGGAAGGGGGGACGCGACCGTTTCCTGAAGTCTCCGTTGCCTCCCTGTTTCTTCCCCTGCGTGGAAGCCGGCTGTAAGCGTGGGACATCGCCATGCCATACGGGATCGATGCGGTTGATCTGGAGGAGGGACTTGACGTCCTTCAACTCCTGGTCGGTCACGAAGGTCATGGCAGTCCCCAACCTCCCCATTCTTCCTGTCCTTCCTGTTCGATGCGTATAGGCTTCGAGACCGAAGGGATAGTCGTAATTAATCACATGACTCACATGGCTGAAGTCGAGACCCCGGCCCGCAACGTCAGTGGCAACCAGGAGTTTGATCTCTCCGCGGCGAAACCGCTCGAAGATGGATGTTCGCCTCGGTTGCTCCAGACCTCCGTGGATATACATGATCGATTCAAATTTTCCATCCAAGGCCCTGATCAGCTTCTCTCCGTGATGCCTCGAATTGCAGAAGATGATGGCCTGAGAGATCTCCTCTTTCTTGATGTAGTCAATCAGGACGGTCAACCGGTCCCGCCGCCCCGTGTACTGAAAATGATGAACGAGGCTCTGGGGAGCAATCTGGTCCTTATTCAACTCCACCCTGACAGGGTCCTTCAGATAGGTCCGGATCAACCGGGCGACCTCTTCCGGCATCGTTGCCGCAAAGAACAACGTCTGGTGCTCGTGGATCAGGCAGGAGAGGATGAAGTCGATATCCTCGATAAAACCCATCTTGAGCATCTCATCCGCCTCATCCAGGACCAGCGTCCGAACGCGGGAAAGGTCAACCGACGTGCTGTTAAAGAGGAAATCGATCAGTCGGCCGGGAGTCGCAACGAGAATATGCACCCCGTGCTTCAATTTCGCCCTTTGAATCTCCATCGAAAATCCGCCGAAAACGGCAAAGGGGGCAATGGGCGTAAAGGTCGAAATCCTGTCGATCTCTTCCACGTATTGGAGGGCCAGTTCGCGGGTAGGCACCAGGATCAGGGCCTGTATGGCATTGAGCGAGGGATCGATCATCTGGGCAAGGGGAATCCCGCAAGCCGCGGTTTTGCCCGAACCCGTCTCTGCCCGGGCCAGAAGATCTCTCCCGCTCAGAATGGCGGAGAAGGTCTTCTCCTGAATAGGCGTTAAATCCTCATAACCCATGTTGGTGACGGCCTTCAGAATGTCCGGCTTCAAATCTAACTCTGAAAATTTCATCTTTTCTCCTTAACGATGCGGATCCCTGCAGGACGGGGCAATCTTAATACAGTTCTTGGACCAACCAGTGATTTCCACAATTTTACACGACTTGCAGGCAGGTTTGGCTGAGTAATGCAGAAATGGGCTGGAAGACTCGATGTCGGTTTGTTTCGTCCTGTTCAATAAGAATCCTATAATTTGCTTTTAAATATAAGCTATTTTGTCTCTAAAAGCAAGGGGTTATTCTTTTTTTGGGGGGGCAGGCCACGGGTTACGGGTTGCGAGTTGCGGGTTGCTGGTTCCGGGTTACGAGTCAATGGTTGTTGGTTACTGGCCATTGTTGACTGATTATTGATCACTGGCTTCTCTCTTTTTTCTGCTTTCTGCTTTCTGCCTTCTGCTTTCTGCTTTCTTGTTCACTGGTCACTGATGACTGATCACTGGTTACTGGTCACTTCAGGGTTTGCACAGAACGAGAAAATGGTTTAAATGAATTAGAATTATGAACGGGAAGGACTACTATCAGACCTTGGGTGTGGATAGAAAGGCCGGCTCCGGAGAGATCAGAGACGCGTACCGCAAACTGGCCTTTCAGTTCCATCCGGACCGTAACCGGGAGAATCCGGCTGCCGTTGAACGAATGAAGGAGATCAACGAAGCCTACGCAGTCCTTTCCGATCC
The DNA here is from genome assembly GCA_963731045.1 of uncultured delta proteobacterium. Lineage (GTDB taxonomy): Bacteria > Desulfobacterota > BSN033 > BSN033 > UBA1163 > CAVSVC01. The sequence continues at coordinate 201,872 of CAVSVC010000057.1, forward strand.
CCGGAAGAAGAACGATTACGATACGGTATGGGAGCGGTACGGGACCTATGGCTACGACCGGTTCAAGAAAGCCTACTCCGATCAGGATATCTTCCGGGGGTCCGACATCAATCAGATCTTCGAGCAAATGGCCAGAGGGTTCGGTCTCAGGGGCTTCGACGAAGTCTTTCAGGAGTCTTACGGCCAGGGATATCGGACCTTCGAGTTCCGTAAATCCGGGATCTTTGCTAAAGGATTTGTCTTTTTTGGGCCGGGCATGGGAGGGAAACATCGGGTAGGGGCTCCCATCCCCTCGGGGGCCTTTCCCGGAATCCTGGGAACCCTGTTGCGTCTTTTCCTGAAGAAGGACCTCAGCCTCCAGACCCCGGAGAAAGGGAGGGACATGCTGGATGTGATCTCTCTCTCGCCCCGCGACATCCTCGGTGGACGAAAGATCAGATACTTCCACACGAAGAGGTCAAGAGAACTGGAGATCACCATCCCTCAGGATTTCAAAGAAGGGCAGCGGATCAGGCTGAAAGGAATGGGGGCCGAAGGAAAAGGGGATGCAGGCCCCGGCGATCTCTATCTGGAAGTGAAGATCAGGGTCCCCCTCCTGGAGCGGATTTCAAAGGTTTTCGGAAAATGGCTGAACGGGTAGGTTTTCGTCCCTAGACAACCCGCCGGTTGCCGAAAGAAAAATGTGAATCCGAAAGAGGGTGAGAAAGGGGGATTGGAGTTGGAAAACAGCATACCGACACGAGAGGAAGCCTTGGACCTGCTGCATCAATTTAACGAAACCGATAGCCTCCGCAAACACGCCTATGCGGTGGAGGGTGTCATGCGTTACATCGCAAGAAAACGGGGGGAGGACATCGAAAAGTGGGGGTTGATCGGATTGATCCACGATCTCGATTACGAACAATTCCCGGATCAACACTGCCGGAAAACCGGGGAGATCCTGAGGGAACATGGATGGCCTGAGGAGTACATCCGGGCCGCGGTTTCACACGGATGGGGCATCTGTTCCGATGTGAAGCCCGAAACCGACCTGGAGAAATTCCTCTATACGATCGATGAACTGACTGGACTTGTCGTCACCACAGCGCTGATCCGGCCGTCCAGGAGCGTCCTTGACGTTCAGACCAAATCGGTCAAAAATAAATGGAAAGACAAACGGTTCGCGGCAGGCGTGGACCGGAGCGTCATTGAGAAGGGAGCGGGAATGCTCCAGATCGGACTTGATGAGATCATTGAGGATACGATCAGGGGGATGCAGGAAGTGGCCGAAGCCATCGGCTTGAAAGGGAATCCTCTCCCGGAAAGTTGAAGAGGTCTGACTTGGGTAATGATAACGAAATACGTTTATCGTTGTTGAAGCGGGTATCGAAGCTCGGTAGAAAACCGGTCACGGCTACGGCGACGAAGCCCGTATCGGTTAGGGGTTACGGTGACGCGGGGTTCCTTTGCACGGGTGACGTAGCCGAGTGACGATACGGGCATTGTTACCGTTGCCCCTGGACGAAACCCGGTTTCGTGCATCGATACGAGCATCGATACCGATCACCATTTCCTTTTCTTCTTTTACCGTCTGACGAGATCTTGATCTTCTGAAGGAATCTTATTTATGAAGCGACGCGTCAATCCGCCCGGGGTTATGCTTGACAAGTGCATTCGTTGCGGACAGTGCATGATGACCTGCCCCAGCTTTGTCATCGACATGGTCAACGAAAAGGCCGCCGTGACGAGGGGAGAGTGGTGCATCGGTTGCGGCCATTGTGCGGCCGTGTGCCCGACCGAGGCCCTGGTCTTTGCAGAGACGTCTCCCGGAACACAGGCTTTGCCGGAATCCGGTGCTGCTGCCTCGCCTGAAACGTTGGACCTTCTTTTCCGGGAGAGGCGTTCCGTCCGGAATTACACCCGAAACCCGGTTCCACAGCCGATACTTGAAAGAATCCTGGAGGCGGGCCGATATGCACCCACGGGGACGAACAGCCAGAATGTCCATTACATCGTCTTGAGGTCCCCTGACCAGATATCGAGTCTCAGAGAGATGACGATCCGTTTTTATGACGGGATCTTCTCCAAGGCCCGGGGAGCCATCGGCGGCTTGATGCTTTCTCTGGCTGCCGGCCGCAGGACCCTGAAATATCTCCGGGAGTCTCTTCCGAAGATGGAGGTTGCCAAAAAACGAATGAAAGAGGGAAAAGACCCCCTCTTCTATCAGGCGCCGGTTCTCATGCTGGCTCATGCCGAATCCTGGGATACCTGCTCTTCATTCAACTGCTCCGTTGCGCTCTACCACTGTTCACTGATGGCCCATACCCTTGGCCTGGGATGCTGCTTCAACGGTTTCCTGGTGAATGCGGTCAACCATGACCGGGAAATCAAGCAGTGGCTGGCGATTCCTTCGGACCACCAGTGCTACGCCGCCATGACCCTGGGTTATCAAAACGTCAAATACCGGCGGACCGTCCCCCGCGATCCGGCCAGGGTCGCCTGGCGGTAGCATGATACCCTTAACATTGTATTCCCTTCGTCGGTTGGGCATGCTTCCAAACCTTTATAAAGCGGTTATTTGACATAGTATGGGCAATACGTGACTTCACCTGTGTGAGGTCTCCCATAGGGTTGGGAAGTGAGTGGCTGACCGCTTGAAGGTACCGCTATAAAGGTTTTCCAGCACACTCAACCGCCCTCGGTAGCTTTTTTATCAACTGGGAGGATAAGAAAGGAGAATCGAGAAATGAAAGTCGAAGAGCTCTACTCACCAACGGCCCTTAAGGGGAAGGTCAGCCTTGTCACCGGCGCGGGCAAAGGATTGGGCAAAGAGATGGCCTTCGCCCTTGGCCGGGCAGGCAGTGACATGGCCGTCGTCGCCCGGAACAGGGAAGAGATCGGCCGCACGGCCGGAGAGATCAACGACATGGGCCGCAAGGCGATCTCCTTCACTGCCGATGTCACGCGATCCGGCGACATTTCAAAGATGGTTGAAGAGGTCCTCTCCGCCTTCGGAAAGATCGATATTCTCGTCAACAACGCAGGACAGAATGCCCGCCATGCCCAGCACAGGTTCGAAGAAATCCCCGAAGACGAATGGAACAGCATGATCCAGACCAACGTCACCGGTGTCTTTCTGGTGAGCCAGATTGTCGGCAAGAAGATGCTGGCCCAGCGGTCTGGAAAAATCATCAACATTGCCTCCTCTTGGGGAGTCCGGCACGTGACCGAGCGGGCCTCCTACGGCGTCAGCAAGGCCGCCGTGATCCAGATGACGAAGGCCCTCGCCGTTGAGTGGGCCTCGCGGGGCATCAGCGTAAACTGTATCGCGCCCGGATCCTTCGACAAATTCCCGAATTCGACGGATGAGGCCTATCTGAAAGGGAAGGAAGAGAGGAAGACCAAAATTCCCATGGGCCGTCTGGGACTTCCGGAAGAGCTGGGTCCTCTCCTGGTCTATCTTGCCTCCGACGCATCGGACTACGTCACGGGAACCACGATATTCATGGATGGCGGCATGGTGATCGGATAGAACCAAAAGGAAGGGATATCGTTTTCGATGTTCGTATCGAAGAATCGAAACCGGGTTTCTTTCAGGGGCAACGGTAACGATGCCCGTATCGTCACTCGGCTACGTCACCCGTGCAAAGGATCCCCATGTCACCGTAACCCCTAACCGAAACGGGCTTCGTCGCCGTAACCGTGACCGGTTTTTCCAACGAGCCTCGATACCAGTTTCGACAACGTCAGACGTAACCTTTTCTTGACGATACGGGCTTCGTTACCGTTGCCGTGACCGGGTTACTGTCGAGACTCGATTACCGGTTTCTATTACGAGCTTCGATACCAGCTTCTCCAACCCTAAACGTCACCTTCTCTTTCGCTAAGTGACTTCGCCAGAAGCTCTGAAATATCAAGAACCTTGACGGACTCTTCCATATTCTTCGCCTTGAGCCCGTCTTCGAGCATGGTCAGACAGTAAGGGCAGGCCGTTGCAATTACGTCGGGCTTGAGTTCAAGGGCCTGCTCCACACGTTTCTCGTTCATCCGCGTGCCAAGGTGCTCCTCCATCCACATCCTCCCCCCTCCCCCGCCGCAGCAGAAGCTCCGGCGGTACGACATCTCCATCTCCTTCAGAGTCACCCCCGGGATGGCCCTCAGGATCTCTCGGGGAGATTCGTAGATCTGGTTGCATCGGCCCAGATAACAGGAGTCGTGATACGTAACGGAAAGGGGCAGTTTCCCCTGAGGAACGATCTTCTTCTCATCGAGAAGGTTCTTCATAAATTCGGTCTGATGAACGACCTCGTACTGGCCTCCGAAATGGGAATACTCGTTCTTGAGCGTATGATAACAGTGCGGACAGGTCGTGAGGATCTTCTTGATCTTGTAGCGGTCAAAAGTCTCGATGTTCTTCTCAGCCATCGTCATAAAGAGGTATTCGTTGCCAATCCTGCGCGCCGGGTCCCCGCAACATCCCTCCTCCGGGCCAAGAACACCCACTTTGATTCCCGCTTTCTGAAGAATCTTGACCATGGAAACGGCAACCTTCTTGCTCCGGTCATCGAACCCCTTGAAGCATCCGGGAAAATAGAGCCATTCCACCTCCGGATCCTCTGCCAGCGTCTTCACCCCCACATGCTGCACCCAATCAGCCCTCAGGTTTCTTTCAACCCCCCAGGGATTGCTCTTCCTCTCCAGGGAGCGAAAGACGTCCTTGATTTCGGAAGGGTACCGGCTCTCCATGAGGACAAGGCTTCGTCTCATGTCCAGTATCTTATCGAAACCGGCGATGAAGACCGGACACTGCTCATAACAGCTGAGACACATCGTACAGGCCCACAGGGTATCTTCAGAAATGACCCCGCCCGCCACGGGAGGAGACTCGGATTCAGGTTGCTTCTCCCCCAGAAGTGTCCCCCCTGTCTCCCAGAGATGGGCCTTCAGGTCCTGGATCACTCTTTTCGGGGAAAGAGGCTTCCCGGTCAAATGGGCAGGGCAGTTATCCTGACATCTTCCGCACCGCGTACAGGCATCCAGGTCCATCAACTGTTTCCAGGTGAACTCCCGGATATTTGAAACCCCGAAGGTCTCCGCATCTTCGAAGTTCGGAATGGGCTGAATCACCCCTTTCGGTTTGAGGGACCGGAAAAAGACGTTGAGGGGCGACAGATAGATGTGCTGCAGGGAAGACCGGCTCAAAACCACGTAGGCAAAAAGGGCGGTGGCGGGGAGGACATGGATCATGACGCGGTGCCACACGAGAAGCTCGTTCAAAGGTTCGGAAGGAAGAACGAACATGAACGGTGAAATCACGGAACTGACCGGGGCCCAAAAGATCGCATCGGGCGGAATGCTTCCGCCGGTAATGGCCATCCGGTAGCTCTTCACAAAATAACCCGTCAACAAGATCACGAAGGCCCAGACGTACTTGAGGTGATCATCGGGCTTCGAGTCCAGGCGGGTGGGCCTGATCAGGTACCTTCTCCATACGGCCATCCCTGCGCCGATCAGAGCAATAATGCCTCCAGCCTCCGAGAGAAAGGAAGCGGACTGATAGATCCCCTGCGGCGGCATCGAGAGTCCGGTCAGATACGCAAAGAGTCTGACCACCTTGCCCAGGAAGATGAGGAACGTTCCTCCAAAAATCAACAGATGCATGGTGCCGGGAAACTTCTCTTTCCAGAAGCGGGCATGTCCGAACGTCACGGCAAAAAAAGTCTTCAGTCTTGTCGCAATCTGACCGGAACAGTCTTCCTCTTTTCCCAGACGCCACAACCGGTAATGCTTCCACCAGAAGCTGAGGGCAAACAGGGCGATCAGCCCGAGACAGACGACCCCAAACCCGATGAGCACAGGCAGGAAGATCCGATCGATGTAAGTCTCCTGCTTCGTCCAGAAGTGGAGCAGGGAAGAACCCGTGCCGTCGCCGGAGGTCTGGGCCAGTGGAACGAGCCTGGGGTAAAACAAGACCAGATGAGCGACGAAGAAAGCCGAAATGACGCCCCCGATCGTCGCCAGGACCCACCGGATAAACCGATTGTATTTCGGCTGCAACCCCAGGTCGAAGATGGCCAGTCTCCCCCCGAGAAACAGGGAGTAGATGACCCCCATCAGAATCAGAACCTCGACGACAATACCTATCGCTCTCAGCAACATCTCTCATCCCTCATGTCTCACTCCCGCGGGGATCCTGCGTCTCCGGAGTCCCTCGGCAGGGTGAGGCAAACCCGCAGACGTCCCAATTACTTGACGGCTCCTTGGGCCAATCCCGCAGGGACTTCCACCGCCGGAGCGGCTTCGTTTTCCCGGGCGGGCAGAATCTCCAGGAACTTCAAGCCCAGTATGAAGAGGAGTCCGATATAACAGACAATCCCCAGGCTCAGAACCGTCTCCCAGACCGTGATGGGGAAGACCCCGGGCGTCCCCCAGATCCCTTCGATATGGCCGGGAAAAAGCGGCTGGGGATGGGCTGTCCCCGGAATCACCAGGGCGGCCCTCTCTCCGAAAACACCCATCACGACGGAAGCGGCGGCCAAAACGATCCCTCCCACTGTCTTTCCCGTCCGGGGATGCAGCAGGAGAACCAGGGGCAGGACAATCCCCATTCCAATCTGGAACAGCCAGAAGAGGAACCAATAGCTCCCGGTAAAGAGGTAAATCGTCGACTCCCGGTTCGGAAAATAGAGGTGGGTCAGTTTGTCGATGAAGACCATGACCACAAGCACCAGGATCATGCCCGACAGAAGCCTTCCAAGGGAGAGAACCAGCTCCTTCTCAATGACCCGTCCGGTGAACCTGAAGGTCCCCACGGCAGCGAGAATCACCAGTGACGTTCCGGAGGTCAGCGCTGCGGCAAGGAACTCGAAGGGTTTGATGGGAGAAAAGAAGATCTCCCTGTTTCCGATGAGGCCGAAGATGGCCCCGGTTCCCATGTGGACCGCAACGGCCCAGAGGACATCCGCCGTGCCGATGATCACCGCCCATTTCTTCTTCTTTTCAAAGATCAGCCACAGGTAGATCAGCATGAGGCTGATATACCCCCCGTAGAAGATCGAATTGATGGCAAACATGGAGGTCATATTGTTCAGATAGAAGTACATGAAGAGCCGCCAGAATTTCTCGGGCCTGCCCAGATCGACGAGGACAAAGGTCATCGCCCCCATCATCAACAGGATTCCCATGAAAACGGCCATACGGCCGATCGGCTCATAAGCCTCCCGCTTGAACACATAACTCAGGGAAGAGATGATGATCGCCCCTGCGCTGAGGCCGATGAAGAAGATGTAGAAGGTGATCAGCTGTCCCCAGGGAATGATATTGCTGACCCCCCAGACCTGCTGCCCCTTCAGATAGGACACGATGAAACCGGCCACAAAAATGGCGCTCATCAGCCCGAGAAAAGCCACAAGCAGATAATACCCTCTGGATCTTCCTTCAATCGTTGTATAGTTCCGTTCCATGAATGAGCCACCCTACCGGGGAAGATAAATGACCTTTGGGTTCGTCCCCAAATCCTCCCGAAGTCGAAATGCGGTTCTGGTTGCCAGGATCCTCGAAGCCGGACTCTGAGGATCATTCAGATCTCCGAAGAACCTGGCCTGCGACGGACAGGCCTCCACACATGCCGGCACCACGTCGATTCCGATTCTCTTCCCTTCTTTCAGGCCCTGATCGATCCTGTGAAAACAGAAGGTGCACTTCTCCACCACACCCTGGGTTCTCGCCGGGAACGGCCACGGTTCCCGGGAAGGACGGTCCGGAGGCAAATCCTGGCGGTGATACGCCTTCTCCTCCTGTCCTTTGTAATTGAAGCTTCTCGCCCCGTAAGGACAGGCCACGATGCAGTACTTGCACCCGATGCATCTTCGGAAATACTGCATGACGATCCCGTCCTCCCGCTGAAACGTCGCCTTGGCCGGGCAGACCGTGACACAGGGGGGATGTTCGCACTGCATGCAGGGCATGGGAATGATTTCCGTCCGGACGTTCGGATATTTTCCATTGGTGACGGCGATCACCTTGTGCCAGTAGATGTCCCGCCTCAGCTTCTGCTCGTCAGGAGACCCGTGCGGGACGTTGTTCTCCTCTTTGCAGGCGATTGAGCACGCCTGGCAGCCCACACATTTATCCAGATCGATCACCATTCCCCATTTTGCCATATCGACGTCGTCCTCTTATGCCAGATGCTGCCTTATGCCTTGCACGGCGTAAGACTTTAAAAACTTGATCTGTCAATGCTACGATCCGGTCTTGGCTGGCTTCGATCCTCAGCCTGAACCTCAATCTTAACCTTGGTTGTTAGGCCTTGGTCACTTTCACCCGCGTGTTGAAGAACGCTGCCTGGCCGCTCAAACGGTCGAAATCGATACCGATGATTTCATTGGGATTGCTCCCGATCCCCTTCTGCCACTTGCCGTAGGAGGTGTGGCCCTGACCCGAGGGAACGGCAAGGATCTTCGGATGAACCCCTTCGGAGACCTTGATCTTCGCCCTCATCTTGCCGAAGGGGGACTCGACCCATACCTCCTCCCCGTCTCTCAGTTTCAAAGTCCTGGCCGTCTCGCTGTTCATTTCGGCATCGTTTCCCCAGCCCTTCCCATGCATGGGAAGAAAGATCTCCTGCGCCCAGGGATAATTCTGGCTTCCATTCTCCACAACCAGGAGGGGCTGATAGGGGAAAAGGATCAAGGGGTACCGGGATTCCTCTCCCAAGAACTTGGCCTCTTTATACTGTGGGAAAGAAGCACCTTCGTCCTCCTCCTTCTTGCCCGCCCTGGCGCGGAGGGAGCGCAGGTTCCCGGATGAAAACTCAAACTTTTTCGAAGGCGTGTTGAAATCCTCCTTGTACTTCCTGTAGGCAGGCCGTTCCCCTGTCCAGACCCCCTTCGCAGTAAACTCCTCCCAGGGAAGAAAGGAGGCCGTCCTGAACCTGACAAACCCTTCGGAATTTTCGCCCAGCTGCGTGAAGGCCCTCCCGGCGCTCCCCCGGAGCTTCCTCGCCAGGAGAAAGAGAATATCGCCGGTCGATTTTTCTCCCCCTCCGGGATTCACAACCGGCTGTTTGATCCTCACTTCCGCAAAACCCGAGCCGGGAGGCGAATGATCGTACCCCCATTCCTCGAGGAAAACCGTTGTGGGAAGGAGGAGATCCGCAAACTGAGCCATCTCGCTGACGAAGGGAGAAAGGTGCACATAGTAGGGAATCTTCTTCAGCGCCTGGTCCCATTGCCCGTTGCCCGGGGCAACCATATTGAAGTTGCTGTTGAAGCCGATGGCCATATCGATCGGATAGGGAGTCCCCTTCAACAGAGATTCCGGGACCTGGTTGGTGACGACCCGGGCGAGGGAAAATCGGTCTGTTCCGTGCAGATCCAGGGGAGGCTCCTTTAGCCCCTTTTCAGCCACCTCGTCCCGGACCCATTCCGGCATCTTCCGGTATTCGGGATCTTCCTGATAGAGAACCCCTCCGGGGATATCGATGCTCCCAACCAGTGCATTCAGACAGTGGATGGCATAGCCGGCATAAGATCCTTCCGGCCAGGCAACGGCCCCTTTTCCCATCAAGGCAATCGCGGGCCTTGTCCGGGCGAATTCCCGCGCAATACGATGAATCGTCTCGACAGGAATGCCCGTTATCTTTGACACCCCGTCCGGCTGATATCGGCGGAGTACCCATTCCCGGTATGGATCGAATCCGGCGGCCCAGTCCTTGATAAAGGCGGCATCATAGAGCCCTTCGTTGAGAATGACGTAAGCCATGGCCATAGCCAGTGCTCCTTCCGTTCCCGGCTGGATTGGGATCCATTCGTCCGACTTTGCCGCGGTCAGGGAGTACCTGGGCTGAATGACGACCACTTTGGTCCGGTTGGCCTTCTCCCGGCGAAGCTTGCCCCATTTGCGAAGGAACCGCGAAACAGGCTGGGTCGATTCCAGAAGGTCCCCGCCAAAGGAAAGGATATAATTCGTCTGGTCGAGATCGTATGCACAACCGGCGTAATGGCCATCCGCCAGCCAGTTGCCCGCCTTTTCCGCCTCCAGGTCCAATCCATTCCCGGAAATGAGATTCGGGGTTCCGCAGGCATCGGCAAAACGCTGGAGGAGATCTTCGGTGCTCCTCGAATTCAACCCTGAAAAGAGGAGGAGCCGATGGCCCTGGCCGTTCTCTCTCAACAGGTTCAGCTTGCCGGAGATCTCATCCAGCGCCTGATCCCATGAAATCGGTTTCCATTGAGGATCGATCCCTCGCCCTTTCTCCAGTTGCGTTCTCTTCAGAGGAGTATGGATTCGTCCTGCGTCATAGAGCACCTGAGTGCCGAGATGTCCCCGGGCGCAGATCTTTCCGTCGGAAACCTGGGACACTTTGTTCCCCATGATCTGAACTGCCTTGCCCCCGGACACCTTCACCTTGATCCCGCAGCGGGCAGGACAATTGAGGCAGGAAGTGGGAACCCATTGTGCCCTTTGACCCTTCTGAACCGCCGCCACAGGGGATGAAGAGGTTTCAGCTCGAACTCCTGTCGTCACGCCGCTGGTTCCCAATGCCAGCCCGGTCAGAGCAGAGACCTTCAAGAATGTTCTTCTATTCACAAGCCCCTTTTCACCCTTCTTTTCGGATTTAGAATCATGTCTCTTTTTCATACCCTTCCTCTTAATGCTATCCGGCCGTCACCCTGTGAAATTCGAACGGGGGACTTGCAGCTAAGTCTTCATAAGGTGGGAAAACGGAGGTGAATGCGATACGGGTAAAAGGAAGTAACCGAGCTTGTTCTTTTTTTCTCATACTAATAACTTCTTAGCATTTCCGGAAAAAAATTTCAATAATCAACAGCGTAATTTTTGACAAATTCCGCGAATTTAATCCCTCCTGACCTCCCCTGCCTGCCACACGGTATGGGCTTTCAAAGAGGAGAGTTTTACCCCTTCTGTACGACTGACGGTAGATTTCTTGAAAATTTGTTAAGAGTCTTGCACGATTATTTTGTAACTTGCTTAGATCATTAGAATTTTGCTTATTCGAATTTGTTTCGAATTGATCCCTTCGGGAAGCTTCGCCCGAATTTCGCGCTTCGGATTTGGTTGCGGCTATGCCGCGCTGTGATATCAATACGTTAATTGAAGTTTGGGGCAGTCAGATTGTCCACGGGGGCATAATCGTCTGTAAGGATCACCGGCTGGAATTGATTGAGGTAGCCCTGTAATTGTTCCTGGGGCATGACGTAAGACATCCTCTCCGCCTCTCCTATACGTTTCAGACTCTTAACCAGGTCTTCCACGTCAATCCTTTCGGAACTCGTCAGAACAACATGGTTTTCAACAATCCGGCCCTCCCTGAAGGGTCCAAGGGTAATGAGAAACACATTTCCCTTGCCGAACACTTCCTCCAGGGTCCGGATATAGGACGGAAGAAAAGACCCCTTCTCCCAGCGGTCTATCACATTGGTTATGAGAAGTCCGTCATGATTCAAAAGGCCTTTCAGCTGCGTCGCGAACTCCCTGGTGGTAAGATGATAGGGAATCGAGAGGTCATTGAAGACGTCCTTGAAAATAAAATCATACTTCTCTTCTCCGTTGCGGTTCATCACAAACCACCGGCCGTCTTCATTGAACGTCTTAATCCTCGATAAGGGAGATATGCCGAGATACTTCCGGCTGACGTCGGTCACCGCAGGATCGATCTCAACGACATCGATTTCTGCGGCCGGAAATTTCGTTTCCAGGAACCTGGGAAAGGTGTACCCCCCTCCTCCGATGAACAGGGCCTTGAAGGACTCCCTATTCCTACCCTGCCATTCGAATAATTCTCTGAAGCTTCGGAGGTACCGGTAGACGAGGTGAAGCGGGTCCTCCAGGTTTGAGCACGAGTGGGTCAGTTGATCAAGATAGAGCGTGACGAGTGGATCATGACCCTTTTGCGGTCTTCCCTTGAGCCGGATGGTGTAATAATTACTCTCCTTAAAAAAGAGGGTCTCTTCGTCGAAATCAGGGTTGAAAGCGTACCGGTAGAGCGGCCACAGGAATCCGACCATGACGAGGAAGAGGACGATCCTCCTCCTGCGAACGAAAAAGCCTCCGAGGAGAGGGGCCGCGAGGAAGAGAAGGATTGCCATGCCGAAAAGGAGGGGCCTCGTTCCCATCCATGATATGAGGAAAAAACCCGTGGCAAACGTCCCAAGAATAGAACCGAAGGTGGAGAAAGCGTAAATCTTTCCAACCACATTGCCGGTCTCCTTCAGATTGAGGAGTGACAATTTCACGACCACGGGGGAAACCATTCCGAGGAGAAAGGAGGGGATGAAAAAGATGATCGCTGTGACCAGCAGCGTGCGTATCATCAGACTGGAGGAGAGAAAAGCTCCGCCTGTCCAGTGGGTCAGGGGCGGAATGGAGAGGGTTCCCATCCCTGAAAGAAAGAGGATCCAGCCCAGGGTTGAAACACGGGGAAACCGGTCGGCGAAGAACCCGCCCAGGTAGGCCCCGAGACTGATCCCCGCAAGGACGACGCCGATGATACTCGTCCAGGTGTAGAGCGAAACCCCTACGTAGGGGGCCAGCATCCTTCCCGCCACAATCTCAACAACGAGCATGCAGAAACTGGCAAGGAAGGCAACCGCGTAAGCCTGGGTCGAGTCCATTTTCATGACACTTCGAAGGCCTGGAGAGCGGTTTGGCCGGTTTCTTTTGAGCTTTCCGGGTCATTTGAATTCCACAAACTGGTCCCTGGGCGCCGAACAGATGGGACACATCTCGGGACAAGCGCCATCCGACACATAACCACACACCTGGCAGACATAATACGTGGTCTCCCGTTCTCCGATCAGGTGGTTCATGGCCTTCCTGTAAAGGCCTGCGTGCCCCTCTTCCACGTCCCTGGCATTGGAGAAGATCGTCGATGCGCCGATATCCCCTATCCCCTCGGCAAGCTCGATAAAACGATCATAGGCCACTCCCGCAACCGTGGTCTCCGAGGCAAAACTGTCCCGGAGATTGGAATCGGTGTCCTTGATCTCCTTAAACATCTGAAGCGCACGCTCGCCGTGAATCTCTTCGCTGAAAGCGATGACGCGAAAGAGCTTTGCAATCTGGGGAAGTTCTTCCTGCTCCGCCTTCCTGGCGAAGACCTTCAGTCTCAGCGCAGCCTTGGCCTCGGCTTCATAGATCGTGTGGAATGCCTCCTTAAGCTTCTCGTCCATTTGACCTCCATGATGATGCAGCTTCCGTGGGAAGCCGGATTTGCACCCTGAAGAGATTCTATTACCATATACCAGAAAAGCGCAACGATGACAATGCACTTTAAGCGTTTTGGAGATATCCCCTACCGGCCTGCCAAAACCTTCCTTGCCCGAATGCAAAAAGAAAGAAAACAAACTGATCATATGTTAAAGTTTTCCCACAATCACAGCAAGGATGGAGTCTCCCTTGATAAAGCAGATACCTCTTCATGGTCGTATGTCAGTTTCTCGGTCTTCGTCGCCTTCTGGAGCTGCGCGAACGGTGGATCGGCCCCAATCTCACGGAGACTCCCCGACCCATCACACACCGAAGGGGTATCAAAACCCCTTCTATCAACCGAGTCGGGGCTTTGGGGGGCTTCTTCGATGGAAATTGGGACTGGGCCCCCACGAGCCTCCTCCCCTTTCCCCGGATGAGATTCCGCCCTATCAACCCGTCATCGTGGAGCCCGACCTCGCTCGCATCAAAAACCCCCCTCCGGATCGGATCCAGATCACCTGGGTCGGGCATTCAACGTTTCTCATTCAAATGGATCGGGTCAATATCCTGACGGATCCCATCTTCAGCGACCGATGCTCCCCCTTCTCCTTCTGGGGAATCAAACGTGCGGTGCCTCCCGGTGTCCGGTTTGAAGACCTCCCTCCTATCCATGCCGTTTTGATCAGCCACAACCATTATGACCACCTCGATGAGCTTACGGTCAACCGGTTGGGAAACCGGCCCAGGTACTTCATCCCTCTCGGAGTCGGCCGGTGGCTGAGGAAGAGACAGCGTAGACAACCTCGTTGAACTCGACTGGTGGCAGGCGTCTTCGTTGTCAGGATTGAAATTTCACTCGGTGCCCCTTCGGCACTTCTCCGGACGAACCCCTTTTGACCGGAACAGAACCCTCTGGTCAGGCTGGGTCGTTGAGGGCCGGAAAGGAAAAGTCTTCTTTGCCGGCGATACAGGATACTCGCCGGGATTCAAAGAGATCGGCGAACGATTCGGCCCCATCGATCTCTCACTCGTTCCCATCGGGGCCTACAGGCCCCGGTGGTTCATGAAGCCGGTCCACGTCGATCCTCCGGAGGCGATCAGGATCCATCTGGACACGAAATCCAGGCAGTCCATTGCTTCCCACTGGGGGACATTCCGGCTGTCCGACGAGCCTCTTGGAGAACCTCTCCTCTATCTGAAGAAGGCCATGAAGGAGGCAGGGGTTGACGAAAGAGACTTCCTGGTCATGAGGTTTGGGGAGACCCTTCTCTTCCCCTGATCTTTTCGGTGCAGGTTCTCGATCCTGCGGTAATCCCTCAGTGACGTGCGAAGAGATTGAGACGGGATGTTCCCCGGAGTCGGTCCGATCCGTCCTCGCGCTTCAGAAGGCGGATGGATTGAGAGGTAAGGTAACGAGGTGATCGTGCTGAAAGCGGGACTCAAGCCCATTGGAACGTGATGCTTTTTCTTGGAGAGGTTCCGCCACTGAAACGCTCCGGGTGATCGGCCCGCCCCCGGGGAAACATGTAGCGCTGGATGGAAGTTTTCCGGTTACTGGGGGATTACATCCTGCGGTCAATTTCTTGACAAACGATTTCCTTTTTCATTATATGTAGTGAAGCTTTGCCCTGACCTATGGGTGAATCAGAATACTCTAAAGGAGGAGACTGTGAAAATAGCTGTATGCATCAAGCAGGTTCCCGACACAGAATCTGAAGTCAAATGGGATACCCCGAAAGGGACTCTCAAGAGAGACGGCATGAACCCCATCACAAACCCCTTTGACGAGTTTGCCCTGGAAGAGGCTTTACTGACACGGGAAAAGTACGATGGAGACGTCGTGGCAATCACGATGGGTCCCGAAAAAGCGAGCGATGCCCTGAGAAACGCCCTGGCCCTTACGGTCAATGAGGTGCATCGCTGCACCGATGACGCCTTTGCAGGTTCCGACACCTATGCAACCGCTTCCGTCCTTGCCGCCGCCATTAAGAAAGTCGGCAATGTGGACGTTGTTTTTTGCGGAAAACAGTCTACCGACGGCAACACCGGCGTCGTGGGTGCGGAATTAGCTGCCATCCTCGGTTGGAGCCCTCTCACGTATGTCTCAAAAGTACGCCAGATCGATCCGGCGAACAAGAAGATCGTCGTCGAAAGGGCCATCGAAGGCGGCACCGAAGTCACAGAAGCAAAGCTGCCTGCCGTCGTCTCCGTGATCAAAGGCATCAACGAGCCGCGGCTTCCGAACCTCATGGGGATCCGAAAGGCTTCCAAGGCGGAGATCCCTCGGTGGAATGCGGATGACTTAGGGGTTGATAAGGGTAAAGTCGGTGCAGCCGGCTCCTCGACGAAGGTTGTTGAGATTGCCGTGCCCCCTCCCCGCGGAGCAGGAGAGATCCTGAAAGGCGAACTTGAAGATATTGCCAATAGCGTCACCGACAGACTGATCGACATGAAAGTCATAAAATAACCGGGAGGAGGGAGAACGATGGCGAACGATGTGTGGGTATATCTCGAACACAAACAGGGTGAAACAACACCCATGTCTTTCGAATTATTGGGCATCGGGAAGACCCTGGCAAACCAACTCGGCTCCGGCCTATGTGCCTTTGTCATCGGCGGAAATGTCGAGAATACTGCGAAAGAGGCCTTTCAGTGCGGCGCCTCCAAAGTCTACGCCGTAGAAGGGGCTATTTTCAAGGCTTTCAATGCGGAAGCGTACTCAAAGGCGGCAGGTTTCCTCCTCGACAAGTATAAACCGGAAGTTGCCCTTTTCAGGGCCACGAGCCAGGGCACGGACGTGGCAGCCGCAAGCGCTGCGAACCTCGGTTTCGGACTCTGCACGGACAGTATCGGCATCAACGTCGACGGCGGACAGATAAAACTCACAAGGGCTGCCTTTGGCGGCAACTATACGGTGACGGTCGTCAACGAGAAGGCGAAACCGCAGATCGCAACGGTGAGACCCAAGGCATTTGCCCTGCCCGAAAAGGATGCATCCGGATCGGGCGAGGTGGTAAAAGAAACCTTTACGGTTGCCGAGGCGGAGTTGAATACGAAGTTCCTTGAGTTCATCCAATCACAGGTCATGGTGAGCCTTGTTGAGGCCGATATCATCGTATCGGGCGGCAGAGGCACCGGCGGCGCAGAAGGCTTCAACCTCTTGAAGGAACTCGCGGACACCCTGGGAGGCGCAGTGGGCGCATCCCGCGCAGCCGTTGACTCCGGATGGATCCCCTACGAACACCAGGTCGGACAGACGGGCAAAACGGTGAAGCCGAAGATTTACATCGCCTGCGCCATTTCCGGCGCCATCCAGCACCTGGCGGGGATGAAGACATCGGACTGCATCGTGGCCATCAACAAAGACCCTGAGGCGCCGATCTTCAAGAACGCAACCATCGGTATCGTAGGCGACTACAAGACGGTCGTGGCGAAGATGCTGGAAAAGTTCAAAAGCAAGCTGACGAAGTAGAGTCTGTTTATAAATTCCATTTTCCGTCATGCCGGCGATCCGGGACCCTGAAAGACTGGATCCCGCTCGCGAATGACGACCGGAATTCGTTAGTTTATAAACAGACTCTAGTGACAGGTGAACGAAACAAAAAGGGAGCCGATCGGCTCCCTTTTTTGTTTCGTTCTTTCTGAAAGAAATAATGAGGGTTCAATCAAATCCGCCGCTTATTTCGATCGCAGCTCCTTCAATTTCGCGGTCAGAGCAGGCAAGACTTCCTTATAATCCGCGACGATCACCGAAGTGGGCTACGCTGAAGATATTGGCCTCCTTATCCTTATTGATCGCCACAATGGCCTTCGATCCCAAACAGCCGGCGATATGCGACATGGCCCCGGAGAGAGCTACAGCGATGTAGAGTTTAGGGCTGACCACCTTCCCGCTCTGGCCCACCTGGAGCGTCACCGGCGCCCAACCCTCGTCACAGGCAGGCCGGGTCGCACCAATTGCGCCACCCAGAATGCCGGCGAGCTCCTTGAGCATCGCAAAGTTTTGAGCACTGCCTATGCCACGGCCGCCGCAAACGACGACCTCAGCGTCTTCCAGCTTCACCCCTTCCACTTCCTCTTTGATCCGATCGACAACCTTGACCTTAAGCGCCGATGGGTCGACCTTGCCTTCTACGGGAATCACCTGGCCCTGCCGGGAGTCATTGCGCTCTGCCGGCGGCACGATTTTCGACCTTAGAGTCGCCATCTGAGGCCGGGCAGACTTTGATACCACCGTGGCATGGGCATTCCCACCAAAGACGGGCCTTGTCGAGACCAGGAGCTTGGTCGCCGGATCAACGGACAGCGCCAGGCAATCCATCGCGAGTCCGCCCCCTAAGCGGCCATTGAGTCGCGGAGCCAGGTCACAACCCACATCCGTATGGCCAAAGAGCATGATAGAAGGAAGCGCTTTCCGGCAAAGGTCAGCCGCGACCTGGGTGTAGGCATCGGAGTTATAATGATCCAGGAGACTGTCTTCAGCGACATAGACCTTGTCAGCCCCATAGGCGATTGCCTCCTGACCCAGGCCACCTGTTTTGCTGCCCATCAACAGGATACTCAAGTCTTCGCCCAGTTCATTGGCGAGCTTTCTTCCGACTCCGAGGAGTTCTATCGTGATGGGCGCCAATTTCCCTTCAGCGATTTCGCCGCAAACCAAAACACCTTTATGATTGTCCATGGAATGCCCTCCGTTCACTCTGTCATCCTATCAGGTTATTGAGCTTCAAGGCTAAATTGACGCCGGCTTCACTTGGAGTCGCCCCGGTAATGATCTCACACTCGGTCTTTCGGGTCGGCACAGAGAGACCGGTGATCTCGGTATGGGCGTTCGCCTTGTCCAACTGCGAGGACTCCGCCCCAATATCCTGCGCCTTCCAGACCGGAATCTGTTTTTTGCGAGCCATCATGAGACCCATTCCACCGGGAAGACGAGGCAGCCCGATCTCACTGCTGACGGTCACCAGGCTTGGCATGGGAGCTTCCAGGACTTCATAGCCATCGTTCACCATCCTCTTTACCCTGAAGCGTCTTGTCCGCGGCCTGAATATCACAGGCGAGGGTGACCACAGGGATGCCAAGTATTTCGGCCAGAATAGAGCCAACCTGACCGGCGCCCCAGTCCGCGGCCTGCCGGCCGCACAGAACCAGGTCATATCCGCCAATCTTCTGGATCGCTTTCCCCAGGACATACGCAGTACCAAAGCTATCCAGGTTTTCGAAGGCCGCATCCTGGAGAACAAATCCGTCGTCGGCCCCCATCGATATGGCGTGCTTTACCACGTCAGCGGCTTTCGCCGACCCCATGCTGATCACGGTTATTTTCCCTTTGTGCTTATCTTTGAGCCGGCATGCCGCCTCAACGGCTCGTTCATCATAGACACTGATCACAGGCGGCACTCCGGCGGGAGGAATGACCTGTTTCGTTTCGGGGTCAATCTTGAATTTGGCAGGTGGTATCTCGGGGTCAAGTACCTGTTTGACACAGACGATCGTATTCATACGACTCCCCTCCTCATTAAGACTGCTTCATGGCTGCTTCAACGAGTTCAACAAGGTCTCTTGCCTTCAACGAGTCCTTCAGACCTTTATGTTCGATGCTGTCCTCGAACATCTGCAGACAATAAGGGCAGGCGGTCACGACCGTCTCAGCCCCGGTCTTGAGAACGTCTTCAAGCCGCATTTGGTTGATCTTTGTTGTACCGGGTTGTTCTTCGATCCACATGAGTCCGCCGCCGCCGCCGCAGCAAAAGCCTGTGTCTCGCGAGCGTTCCATTTCCTCAAGCTTTGCCTTGGGGATGGCCTGCAATATCCGGCGTGGCTCCTGATAGACGCTGTTATAACGGCCTAAATAGCAGGGGTCATGATAGGTGAGTTTGGAATTCAGCTCGTTGGTCAAGTTTCAATCTGCCCTGCCTGATCAAATCAGCAATGAACTGGGTATAGTGAACCACCTTGAATTCGCCGCCGTACCTGGGGTACTCATGCTTAAGGGTATTATAGCAGTGGGGACAGGAGGTCACAATCTCTTTAATGTTGTGACTTTTGAAAATCTCGATATTTTGCTCCGCCATGATCTGGAACTGGAACTCATACCCTGCCCTTCGTGCCGGGTCACCGCAGCAGGTCTCGGCATCGCCCAATACCGCGAAATCGACTCCAGCCGCTTTCAGCACCCTCGTCATGGAAAGAGTCGCTTTGACATTCCGCTCAACAAGAGCCCCGGTGCAACCCACCCAGAAGAGGGTATGAGCGCTATCCCCTTCAGCCAGAATTTTGAGGTCCAGATCATTTGTCCAGTCGCCCCTCAGCCTCATCGACTGGATTCCAGCCCATGGGTGTCCTCTTTGCTGCATATTTCTGAGCATCAGCTGGGCGCTTTCCGGCATCTTACTTTGCGCCATCACCAGATTTCGTCTGAGTTCGATGATCTTGCGTATGTGTTCTATATTGACCGGGCATACCTCCTGGCAGGCCCCACAGGTGGTGCAGGCCCAGATCTCCTCCTCGGTGACCACATCACCGATCATCGTCTTGGCCGGGGTCTCTGCGGCCGGGCTTTCCGAAGAGGCCTCCGCCTTACCGGCAAGCTGACTGGCGAGCAATTCAGGGCCCGCTTCCAGCAGATGCTCTTTCAAGTTGTGAATGACCTCTCGGGGCGAGAGCAACTTGCCGGTCAGCTGGGCGGGACAATTGGCATGGCACCGACCGCATACGGCACAGGCATAGAGGTCAAGCAAGTCCTTCCAGGTAAAGTCCTGAATCTTCGAGGCGCCGAAGGTCTCCGCTTCAACAGGGATGGGCTCAAGCACCACTTTAGGTCCCAGCGGTTTGAAGAAGGCATTGAAGAGGGAAGCAAGAACGTGCAAGTGCTTTGAGCGGGGGATATAGACCATAAAGCCGAGGATCACCATGTAGTGAAGCCACCAAGCCCCATGGGAAACCCCTATCAGCGTGCTTTTTGAGATACCGGCGCCGGATAGGAAGCGGGCGAACGCCGCCCCCACAGGGGGCCAGTCCGGGATATTCCCGGATCCTGCGAAGCCGAAACCCTCGATGCAAAAATGGAGCACCATCAAGCTGAAGACCACAATCAGGATAATGGCTGCCTCGGCGCTGATCTGCAGTCTTTCCGGTCTCACGACAAAACGCCTGATGGCCGCCCAGACTAAAACGAGGATGACCCATATCGCGGCAATATCCAGAATGGAAGAATAAACCGTTTCAAAGGCGGTGCCCTCGATCACCGGAGAAAGTCCAAACCCCCCAGCCAGGCCAATAAAGATGATGTAACTGATGAGGAACAGGCTGAAGCCCCAGAATAACAGAGCGTGTCCTATCCCGGACAGGTCTTTTTGCGTGACGGTTTTCAGGCTGCACCACTGAGGGACAACCTCGACCAGCATCGTCTTGATTCTCTGCCCTATTCTGTCGAAGCGGTTCTCCGGCTTCCCCAGACGCATCAGGCGAAAGAGAAAATAAGCCCTCTGCGCAAATAAGCCGATGGCGATGACGAACAAGACCCAGAAAAGGACATAGCCCGGTATGCCCCCATAGGTTGCGCTAACCGGCGACACGATGACCTCCTACCTGTAATTAGAAAATCGCATAGCGCCTCAATCGAGCGTCATAGCGGCGAAAACCATGGGACGAGTTATAAAGGGTCTCATAATAGATCATCGACATGAGACCCGCCTACTCTGGACCCTCTCCCGCCAGGAGAGGGGAAAGATGATGGAGTCCCTTCCCCATCGAATGGGGAGGGTTGAGGGTGGAGGGTGATCAGACGTCAAAACTATTTTAAGACTGTTAATTATAAGGCCTTTTCTTTACTCTTTCTGACGATCGTTCTTTTTTCCTCAGGAAGAGGAAGCGGAACAGGCCCGCCGGAAATCTTCGTCACGGCCCCAAATCGAGGAGGGCAGGCTTCAAGGCAGGTTCCGCATTTGATACATTTCTCCTGGTCAATCACGTGGACCTGGTTCTTGGCACTGATAATCGCTTCGACAGGGCATCTCTTGGCGCACGTCATGCAGGCCTGGCACTTTTCCGGGTCGATATAGTACGAGAGGACTTCGCTGAGCAGCTTGTCGATTTCGTCTCTGGTGAAAAATGTGTCATAGGCTTCCGGGTTCACAAGACGTGACGCCAGCTTCTCATTTTTCGCCAGCGTGATGTAGGGGACCAGCTTTGTCATTTCTGCAAGTTTCGACTCCAATTCGTTCTGCTCTAATCCCTCGCCCTCGCCTTTGCCAAGGGGTCCCAACTCCTTAATCTTGTTGCCAAACTCACTCATCACTTCCGCAAACACGATTCCCTCAGCAGAAGACATGAATTCGATCCGTAACCTTTCCGGATTCAGTCCGATGTGTTCCATGATCCTTCTGCAGAGAAGGGCCATGGTGAGTGCATGGTAATTTCCATGAGTGATATAATTGCACTCATTGAGACGGCAACCACCAATAAACACCCCATCCATGCCGTTTGAGAAAGCCCGGAGGACATGTGCCAGGCCGACCCTCCCGGAACACATGACGCGAATAAGCCTCATTTCAGTTGTATATTGCAGTCTGGAAACTCCAGCCATGTCACCAGCGCCGTATGCTCACCAATGGCATACGAAACCGATGATTCTTGGTTTGAATTGAAGTCCTGTCCCCATGCGTTCTCATCTCCTTCGTTTTAGCTTTTCCGGCGTTGTTCCTTCAGTGGCTTCTTCACGTCTTCCGCTGCCGCGTCAATCTGGGCTAACAGCTCTTCATCGGTAAAGTGCTTCAGTTGGATCGCCCCTGTAGGACACTTTGCGTTACAGAGGCCGTCTCCTTTACAGAGAACAGGATTCACAACCGCCTTTTTGCCCTGTCGTGTCTCACGGAATTCGATGGCGCCATACGTACAGGCTGCGAGACATTGCCCACACCCCATACACGCTTTCTCGTTCACCTCGCAAACAGAGCCGGAGGCGACGACGGTATCATGGGAGAGAAGCGTTAAGACCCGGCCTGCAGCTCCATAAGCCTGGTTGATCGCTTCCGGGATATGCTTGGAATAGTGAGCCATTCCACAAAGATAAACGCCGTCTGCAGCAAACTCGACAGGTCTTAATTTGACATGGGCTTCCTGAAAGAAACCATCCGTACCCAAAGGTACCTTGAATAATTGGGAGATTTCCTTGCTTCCTGCAGAGGGAATAACGGCGGCAGCCAAAGCAATGATATCGGCATCGATTTCAAGCTTGTTCCCCAAAATATATTCCGTCACGGTGACCTTTAGAACGGGCCGGCCCTCCTCCGACTCACCCGCTTCGACCTGAGGCTGATCCTGCGGCTCAAAGCGGATAAACTTGACCTCTTTCTCTGCCGCGGCCCTGTAATAATCCTCACTCAACCCGTACGTTCTCATATCCCGAAAGAGAATGTAGATATCCATCTTAGGATTGATCTCTTTCAGTTTCAATGCGTTCTTGACAGACTCGCCGCAACAGATCCGGCTGCAGTAATTCCTCTCTTCATTTCTGCAGCCGACGCATTGGATCATCACGAGACTTTCTGCATGAATGACCTTTTCGTCTCCTTTGTTGATCCGCTCCTCCAACTCAAGGTGGGTCAAGACCCTGTCATCTTTTCCATAAAGGTATTCGGTAGGTTTATAGACATCCGCACCTGTCGCGATGACGGCTGCGCCATGTTTTATCTCTGTGACCCCTCTGTCAGACTTCACCTTTGTTACGAAATTCCCCACATAACCCGTAGCCCCCATGATGGTCGCATCCATATAGACATGGATCAAGGGGTTCCGATTCACCTTGCGCACAAGATCACGCACATAGGCCTGAACATCCAGCCCTTCCAGAGTGGTGTGAATCCTTCTTGCCATCCCCCCCAGGTCTCGTATCCCTTTCCACCAGGGAAACCTCATGCCCCTGGTTGGCTATGGAGAGAGCACACGTCATGCCGGAGATCCCTCCCCCGACCACCAACGCCGCCTTGTTGACAGGCAGATCGATTTCCTGTAACGGCTCCAGATGGCAAGCGCGTGCTACCGACATCCGGATGATATCCTTTGCCTTTCCGGTAGCCTCTTCCTTTTCTTTGGAGTGGACCCAGGAGCACTGTTCTCTAATATTGGCCATGTCGTAGTAATATTGATTCAGTCCCGGCCTCCCGAACGGTGTCCCGGAATAGCGGTTCAAGGGTCCTGGGGGAGCAGGCAGCGACAATGACTCGATTGAGCCCCTTTTCCTTTGTGATGTCCGTTATTTCTTTGGCGCAATTCGTCGCACATGAAAAGAGCTGCTCCTGAGCGTAGACGACATTGGGTAAGGTTTTACAGTATTCAACGGCTTCAGGAACATTGACGACCCTTCCGATATTCGCCCCGCAATGACAGACAAAGACTCCGATCCTCGGCTCCTCTTTGGAGACATCCCTTTCCGGAGGATAGATCCTTTCTTTGGCCAGCTTGCCTCGCCGGTAGTCGAGGAGTTCACCACATTGGGAACCCGCTCCGCTGGCGGTGAAGACCGACTCAGGAATATCGATCGGACCCTGGAAGGCTCCGCTGACAAAGATCCCGGGCTTGCTGGTCTCCATCGGATTGACAGGATTGGCCTTACAAAAACCGTGAGGATTGAGTTTAATGCCGAATTTCCTTGCCAGGTCCTTCGCATCCGCAGGAGGGTTCAATCCAACGGATAAGACCACCATCTCGAATTCTTCCTCTTTGACCCCCTCGTCGGGTGTGGAATACCGCAGGGTGACATTCTTGGTTTCCGGGTTCTCTCTTACGATGGAGGTGTAGCTTCTGATAAACCGCATCCCGGGAAGTTTCTCTGTTCTCTGGTAGAATCGCTCAAAATCCTTGCCATAGGAACGAATATCGTTATGGAAGATCGTACACTCCGCCTCTGCGTCATGATCTTTTGTCAAAATGACCTGTTTCTGGGTATACGTGCAGCATACGCCTGAACAATAGCTGTTACCCCACCCGGCGGGTTCACCTGTCTGGAACCGACGCATTGAATCCAGGCGATTTTATGGGGATGCTTCTTGTCGGAAGCACGCAGGATCTCGCCTTCGTAAGGCCCGGTGGCGCACATCAGCCGTTCATAGTCCATGCTGGTCACCACGTTCTCAAACTTTCCGTAGCGATATTCGTCCCTCACCTTAGGATCAAACGGCTCAAGGCCGGGAGACAGAATGACCGCCGCGACTTTTACTTCTACCTTCTCCGGCGTCTGATTGAAATCGATCGCCTTATTTTTGCATACGCCTTCGCAAATACGACATTTCTTCTCTTTAAGGTAAAGACAGCTTTCATCGATATACGTGATCAGGGGAATGGCTTGAGCGAAGTAGATATGGATGGCTTTATTCTTCGATATGTCCTGATTGAATCGATCAGGGTATTTGACCGGGCAGTATTCGACACAGGTCGTACAACCCGTGCATTTGCTCTCAACGATATATCTCGGCTTCTTGACCAGGGTGACCTTGAAGTTTCCTGCTTCCCCCTCGACACTGTCAACGTCAGTATACGTCAGGACCTCTATATTGGGATGCCGGCCGACCTCGACCAGTTTGGGCGCGAGTATTCAGATGGAGCAGTCATTGGTCGGAAAGGTCTTGTCAAGCTGGGCCATGTGGCCCCCAATGGCAGGTGCCTTGTCGACCAGGTAAACCTTAAAACCCGCGGTGGCAAGATCAAGAGAGGCCTGAACACCGCTGATCCCTCCACCGACCACCATCACATCACCAAAATGACTGCCTGCGAAACTCTTGCGAATACTGTCTGCAAGACTTTTACGAACCTGGTCTTCAATGGTCTCCATTTCTATTTCTTTTTCCACTTTCTCTCCCCTCATCCTTCTTTTTCACTACCTATATCGCTTCCTGGAGAATCTCCGTGATGTCTTTAATCTCTAAAACCTCACTGTCCTTCAGGGTTAACCTGCTATCCTCAAATTGGGTAATGCAATACGGGCAGGAAGTTGCCAGCACCTCCGCTCCAACCCCGGTCGCTTGTGCCAGTCTGATGTCGGAGAATCTCTCACCCTTTGCCGTTTCCATCCAAACCCTGCCTCCCCCCATTCCACAACAGAGGCTCTCTTCCCGCGCCTCAGCCATCTCAACCAGTTCCAACCCGGGTATCTTCTTCAAGACCTCCCGAGGTTCGTCATAGATGCCATTATGCCGACCCAGATAACATGGGTCATGATACGTCACTTTCTTCCGGTATTCCTTCGTGAGCTTAAGTCTTCCCTCATGGATCAGCTCGAATAAATATTGGGTGATGTGGACCACCTCAAAGTTGGCTTTGAATTCGGGATACTCGTTCTTGAAGGTGTGGTAGCAGTGAGGGGAAGAAACAAGGATCTTCTTCACCCCGGTATCGATAAACGTTTTGATGTTTTCCTTGGCAAGGCGTTTGAATAACGCCTCATTGCCCGCTTTGCGGACACTCTCGCCGCAGCAATTCTCCCTGGGACCCAGTATCCCAAAATCCACCCCTGCCCTGTTGAGGAGATGGGCTGTGGCTTGAGCAACCTTCCTCAATCTTGGGTCATAGCTCGGATAGCAGCAGGGGAAATAGAGTAGCTCCGTGTCCTCGCCGAACTCTTTCACCCCCAGGTCTTTCGCCCAGTTTGCCCGGTCCTGCGGTTCTTGTCCCCAGGGATTACCGACGCTGGCATAGCTTGTCATGACACTCCGAAGGGTGGGGATGCTCGCAGGAACGACACCGTCCGGCACCAACAACCTGCGCACCGCCCTCATCACGTCGATGATCTCTACGCCTCTGGGGCACCGCTGAACACAATGGCCGCAGGTGGTGCACAGCCACAGGTCTTCGGATTCGAAAGGAACAACGCCCAATTTTGCCTGATTGACAATCCTCCGAACAAGAAATTTTCTGACCCGATTCCACGGGCACACCGAATCGCATTTTCCGCATTGGTAGCAGAATTTAAAGGCGTCTCCACCTGACTCTTTGATGCCGTCGATGACCACTTTGAAAGGGGTTAAGGGTAACGTCTCCATGATCTTTTTCAATCCTTCTCTTTCGCCTTGCGTTGTTATTCCTTCTTGGACATTCGGGCAACGGTATCCATAACTTTCTGCAATCCATATTTATTTGCCAGGGATTCTAATCCGATCTCCATCTCCCCCAGCTTCACCTCTTCTTCGACTTCCTCTTCCCTTTCTTCGTAAATCAGGGCATTATTCAGGCACCACTGAACACACAGGGGCTTTTCTTGTGCCGGATCGTCTTCACACATATCGCATTTGAGAGGGAGACCGGAATCGGGTTCTTTGAAAACGTTCCGGGATGGGCAGGAAGCCCTGCAGAAGCCGCATTCGTCGTATTGCTTCCCGTCGATCACATATTTGTCTCTGCCCATACATTCGGCTGCGGCATTCTCACCGGCGTAGACAGGAAGATAGACGTCTCTGAGCGGATCGCGAATCATCCGGATCCGAGACCTCGCCGGATTATTGCTGCTGTATTTGGGGTTTGCGTGAAAAGCGGAACAGATCACCTCGCATGCCCGGCAGCCGTTGCATTTATCCACGTCGATCTTGATGGTCTTGATCTTCTTCTTAATTTTGCCCATTTTTTAGGATACCTCTCTGTTCTAAGTCTTCCGCAACGTAGGCCAGATCCAATTCCTGTAAAGACTCTTTCGTAGGGATCCCCTGATTGTTCCACCCCTTGAATTTGTAATACGCATCTAAGAGCTTTTCTTCAAGCTCGGGGAATCTCTTCTTCCAATGGTCCTCCGGCGGCTTCTCATCCGCTCTCCGCAAGCCTCTTCTCACATTGATGGCTCTAATTAAAGTTCGGTTCCTCTTATAGACTTGTGTCAGTCCGGCTTCGTCCATATCGATCCCGGTCGCGGATGAGATAAAAGCGGGGTAATTGTGTATATGATAGGGAGGCTTCAGGGGAAAGGACGACAGACCGGCACAGATCCCGAGGGCGTCATCGATGTAGTGCATCTTCTCCTGCCAGTCCACAATGTCAACGGACATGTCCACCGTTGGGTAATATGGGTTTGAGCGTTCTCCACGCATTTCCCAGTCCAGAAGATATTGCTTAAACTTTTCATCAGGAACCTGGATCCAATCCTTGACAAAGTCTAATCTCTCCTCCATCGTAGGAAAAGGCGCCTGGGGGAACTGTCCTTCAATCTGGGTAATGTTGATCTTCTCGCCGGTAGCGTACATCAGGAAATAAACGGGATTCAACATGCCAAGCTTGAGAGGAAGCTGCTCATGTTTCTTAATGTTATTATGGGCATAGGCTTCTGCGCCCTTACCGATCTGTTGGGCCGCCCAATGAGTGCCATTGGCCAAAACATCTCCTATCCCCTCTCGCCGGACAATTCTGTCCAGCAACCAGTAAAACTTCCCCTCGTTATCGGATGGGCATCCTGCAAAGTCCGCGTCAGTCAAAATGCCGGCTTCTTTAAGCTCAAAGGCGAAGGCCATGATTTGCGGGGTCGAGAACCCGTCCACGCCATACTCCGTAGCACGTTGAGCGATTCTAAAACCAAAATCCAGGTCCGAAAAGGCCGCCATGGTATAGGTCAGCTTCGAGAAGCATTTCATCATGTAGGACGAAATGCCCGGGATGGAAATGATTGCCCCGCATTTCATCGGACAGTTATAGCAACTGATCAACCGCGTTCGCACGGTTTCTTGAGTCTCCCTCCACTTCTCTTCGACTTCTTTGTTCCAGAAATCCTTTCTCCGAGTGCGGGCATTCCCCCACATGAAATTTTCAGTGTGCCACTTCTCATCAAAATGTAACATCTCTTGCGGTGACCCAAGACCCTGTAAAATCGTCATGACCCCCGGAACGGGATTGTCTCCCCGCACTTGGATATACTTCATCACTTCGGTGCAAAGCTTCATATATTCAGCCGGCCGGGCAAGATTGACATCCTTTGTTCCACGAACGGCGATTGCTTTTACCCCTTTGTCTCCCATCACGGCGCCGATTCCGAGCCGGCTGGCACTGGAGCGGCCCTGCTCGATGGAAGCGGTATAGACCCTGTTTTCACCGGCCAGGCCGATCGCAGCCACCTGGGCGTTCGGCTCCTTCAACTCCTGTCGAATCAGTTCTGCCGTTTCCCCTGCGCCTTTACCACGCAGATGACTGGCATCACGGATCTCTACTTTGTCATTGTTTATCCACACATAAATCAGATTGGGGGACTTGCCGCGAAGGATGACTTTGTCATAACCGGCATACTTCAATTCCGGCGCCCAGAATCCCCCCATCATGGAATAGGCCATTAACAGGGTCTGAGGAGAATAGGTGGAAACAATGGTACGATTGGCACCCGTAGCGGGTGTGCCGCATAAAAGACCGGTGCTGAAGATCAGCAGATTCTCAGGAGAAAAGGGTTCGGCTTCGGGAGGAACCCTGTCCCATAGTATCTTGGCGTTCGTCCCAAGACCCCCGAGATGAAGTTCGGTTAACTTTGGGTCGGTTTCCACCCTCTCGATGTTTCCCCGTGACAGATCGATTTCTAAATTAAAGCCTGTCTCTGCGTACCTCATTTCTTAGCCTCTCTCCGCGGCCATGGCCTTCCGCTGCGCAGGTTGTTTGTATTTTTGCACACTTATTTTCATTATAAACGATCAGGTGATGTTTAATCCACGTGTTTAATGAGGTTGATAAAAGTTGAGCGATCAAACCCTAATGACTTGAAGAAGGAGAGCATATCCACCGCATCCCAGAGGACGGAGGTGTAGACATCCCGGATTCCCTTTCTTCTAAAGAAGTCGAAGAGTTTGCGAGCCATCGCGTACCCAATGCCCGCCCCCATCTGGCGCGGATGAACCATCACGACCTCGATCCACCCGCTCTTCTCCAGACCAAACCCCTCTCCTTTCACCTCACCGATAATGAACCCAACGACCTGACCTTCTTTTTCGGCAACAAAACCGACCCCTTCCTGCTTCCGAATGTGATCCTTCACCATCTGCTGGACCCATTTGCGGGACGCTTTCTTTTTGGTGATGGCACTGTGGATGGCAATCGTCTGAGGAATGTCCCTGGCCATCAACTTTCGTACCTTGATCCCCGGCGCCCCTCTTGACTTATTCGATGCGGATGATCTTAACATGCTTTCCTACCCACTCGGGGGGAAGATAGACCCGCCCGCTATTCCCGCTCTGTTTGACCTCTTTCTCGATCATCTCTTCGCCGTAGACTTCAAACTTTGATTTTCTGGGGAATGGAGGTTCTTCCATCGCGAAGGGGCCGTCCGGACTGAACTTTTTCTCTCGTGCCATGGTATCCACAGGTTTGTTTGCCACAAATTAACTATAATGTAGTTACTATTTAGCCGTAGAATAGTTATAAATGGTCGCCAAAATTTTGTCAAGAGAAAATGAACCGATGAAAAATGGGATCGTCTGGCCAGGAAAGGATGCCCTTACCGACCGACAAGGATGGAATAGGAAGTCCCACCCTGGGCCACGTTGACCACCTGTTTCTGAGACGCCCGGCCGAGAATGGCTACGCCGTATTTTGTCGGGGCAAAACCCACGACGGTATAGAACGGCTCCATCTTCACCCCGCCATCCGAACCCACGACCGGAAACTCACTCATCGTAATATGGGCCAACCGCTGAACCACAAAAGCCTCTCCCAGCAAAGATTCTCCAATCCCCCTCTCCCACTCGCGGTCGCTGACGGATGGACCGATGATGACACGATCACCGCCGTAGGACCGGTTGGGTTTGATCACCAGGATATCCTGATTGCGGCGGACCCATTCCAGCAGATCAATCTGCTGTCCCTCCGGGTTTGTGGTGCGACTCTCCCGGAGCAACCGCGTCCAGAGCACATGGCGCTGAAAAAGATGGCGCTCGTCGGCTGTGAAATACTTGACGGTGAAATCGGGGTTTGTAAGAATCTCCCAGGCACTCTTGTGATCGAAATCCCCGGCGATGGAAGAGATCATCCGGTTCTCACGAAACAGGACTTTGAGGGGGGTGATGTCCAGTCCCTCCCCTTTCTCCATCTCAAGGAGGTCGCGGACCTCGTAACCCCGGTAGGCGATATCGATTCGCGAGTCTTCATACCAGACTTCCCCGCCTTTCACATGGAGTTCATTCGCATCGGCATAAACAACCTTCATCCCATGCATCTTACGGTAATGTTCGACAAGAGCGGGAAACTCCACCGGTCCGTCTCCGGCATACTTGGGATCGATGAGACAGATGGTACCGCCGGACCGTCCGGTGGCCTCCAGATGGTCGATAATCTCCTGGAGGAATATCTCCCGGAGGTCCGAGCCGCAATCCAGATGAAGGTCCGGAATCACTTCCCGTACGACCGGGAGGATCACATCCGTCACCAGCCGGTCGCAGGTCGGGCCGATGTGAATCCCTCCCACGCTGTTTAAATTGGGTTCAATAAAATGGAGCGTATCCTTCCACATCGGGCTGGTAAAGTCCACCATGGCGTCCAGTCGTCCGAAGATGGGATTGTTCTCACGCTGGCCCGGCCCCCAGGTATCCCACAACCACTTCTCTTCGTCCGGGAGAAGGGGCACAATCTCACGAACCGAGAAGTCCTGGAGGTAAAGATCGGGGAGACGCTTAAGGGCGTTGAGCAGGGCGAGAGAAACGACGTGACAATAGGCTGTCTGGTCCGGCATCGCCCCGGCCGGTCTCAACATCACTTTGATCACGCCCTCCCGGCCATCCCGGCAGTATATCAGCTGCCGTTTCCGTGCCTCCTCGAAGACACGGTCACTCAAGGCCCGTACTCTTTCGGCTGAAAGGGCGTAGAAGGCCTGGCGCAATCGGCTGTCAAGGCTAAAACTTTGCAGCCCATGCACTTCGGGCCGGGGAAGAACGCTTGCCATCTCATCCTCCATCTGGTCTGAATTGCCGGACGATCCGTTGAAGAGTGAGCCGCAGGAGCACGGAACCGAAACGTTCCTTTGAACCTACCGGCTGGAGAGGGTCTTGAACCGGTTAGAATTTTATCTCAAACGGATGAGAAAAACAAACTTATGGCAAGAGGAGGCTCGCCCCGGCAGGAGGTTTGTTGAACGGACGGCTGGCAATGTGGTCTTTGGAAAACTCGGTCACGGATAGAAACTCGTCAGGACCTGACGATTATCTCTTCGCCCCTCAGGTTGGGCCGTATTTCTTCAGCATCATTCCGCAAAAGGGTCATCCTGGGGCCGGTTTCACCTACGATGTCGGCAGAAGGTCCCGGATGGTTGATAACAACTCCCCAAGTTCAAAAGGCTTTGAGAGTGTCTTCTGAGCACCCAGCACCCTGGCAACATTCAGGTACTCATTCGCCCCGACTCTCCCCCCTCCCGAAATCGCAATAATTTTCACGGAAGGAGAGTGGTGCCGGATTTCCATAATCGTTTCCAATCCCTCTCTTTCCGGCATGACAATATCGGTGATCATCAGGTCCACCGGGGTCGCGCGATGGATATTCAGAGCCGCATTGCCGTCCGACGCAACGAGGACTTCGTACCCTGCCCTGTCGAGAAACTGCCTGAGCAGTTCCCTGATTTCAGTATCATCGTCCACGACGAGTATTCGAGCCATTTCCACCCCCAAGAGGTCCCGTTCGTCCGAATGCCCATTCCCCTTTTCATGATAACCCGGGGATTTCTCTGCACCAACGACCAACGCCGAGTTCCCGAATACCTTCCGGTCTCTCCGCCTCGAAGCCTTTCCGACCCATTATGGCGACGTAACGGCCATACCTTCTTTCTTGAACCACTCCTTCAGAACTTCGAACTGTTCTTCCAATTGCGGCATGAGGGAATTCAGAGTCTTCGCGTCTTCTTCCTTGCCCGCCTTTTCCATGGAGGAAGCGACCTCCCGCAGGACTTCGGCGCCCAGGTTTGATGCGGCTCCTTTGATCCGGTGCGCCTGCTGTTCGGCAAGGCGGCTGTTGGCTGTCACCACAGCCTCCTTCAGTTGTTTGATCTGAGCAGGCATGTCAAGAATAAAGCCGTCCACGAGGACCCTGGCCAGGTCCATGTCTCTCATGACTCGGTTCAGGAAACCCTCCCGGTCAAAGACGACTTCGCCTACCGGTGCGGCAACCCGTGTCTCCCCTGTCCGTCCGGATTCGGCCCCCCCGGGGTCCACGGCCGGAGCAATTTCCCGGGAGGAGTTGACGGGGTCTTCATGACTCGGCGACTCTGCCAGCCAGCGGTCCAGAGCTCTTGTAAGCTCTCCGGGATGAATCGGCTTGGCCATGTAATCGTTCATACCTGCCTTTAGGCACTCGTCCCGGAATTCTTTCCGGGCATGAGCCGTCATGGCAATGATCGGAATGGACGGATTGAGAACCCCTGACGACACATTGCGGATGCTGCGGGTAGCTTCAAAGCCATCCATCTCGGGCATCTGGCAGTCCATGAAAACCAGGTCATAACGGAGGCGTCTCAACGTGTCGATGACTTCCCGCCCGTTGGTGACCACATCGGCATGGTAGCCCAGCTTCTCGATCAATTTGAGGGCGACGATCTGATTGGTCGCATTGTCCTCCGCCAGCAGAATTTTGACACGACGCTTTTGCGACTCGGTCACGGTGTGTCGGGTAACCAGTTTCCCGGCACTTTTCTCCACCGGTCCGTCATTCTGTCCCATCACCAGGGCGAGACATTCACGCAACTGCCATTGGCGGATCGGTTTGGTAAGATAGCCGGAGAAGCCGATCCCTTCCAGCAGAGCCCCGTCACCCCGCTGACCCAGGGATGTCATCATGATAAGCCGCACAGCGGCAATTTCCGGGTTTTCTTTGATGATCCGACCGAGGTCCATCCCGTTCTGATCCGGCATCAGGTTGTCAATCAAAGCAACCTGGAACGGGTCGCCTCCCCGGGAGGCTTCCTCAATCAGGCTCCGTGACGATCTTCCGTCGGCCGCTTCAGCAATGCGGCAACCCCAGGATTTCAGGTACATGGCCACCAGGAGACGATTTGCCTCATTGTCGTCCGCCACAAGGACCTTTAGTCCCTGGAGACTGGCCGCTGAGAGAAACGCGGAGGCCGACGTGGGGGATTGCTTCTCCAAAACAGCCGTAAACCAGAAGGTGGAGCCTATGCCTTCTTCGCTCTCCACGCCGATCTGTCCCCCCATCATCTCCGCCAGTTGCTTTGAAATGGCCAGCCCCAGCCCTGTTCCGCCGTATTTGCGCGTGGTGGAGCTATCCGCCTGCGTGAACGGCGAAAAGAGCACGTCCCGTTTGTCCTTCGGAATGCCCATGCCGGTGTCCGTCACGGTGAAGCGCAGAGTGATTCGACGATCGTCCTCCTCGGAAACGTGGACCTGGATCGTGACCCCGCCCTGGTGCGTGAATTTCGATGCATTCTCCCCCAAATTGACGAGGATCTGCCTCAGACGTCCCGGATCACCTCGCAGCAACGAAGGCACTTCGGGGCCGACCATGCACACCAGTTCGATCCCCTTTCCGTGGGCTTTGATTGCGAGCATATCGGCAATATCTTCCAGCGTCGCCCTCAGGTCGAAATTCATGGACTCCAACTCCAGCTTGTGGGCCTCGATTTTGGAGAAATCAAGGATGTCGTTAATGATGGACAGGAGCGACTTGCCGCTTGAACGAACGAGGTGGGCATATTCCCGCTGATCGGGCGTCAGGCCGCTGTCAAGCAGCAAGCCCGTCATGCCGATCACTGCGTTCATCGGCGTCCGAATCTCGTGGCTCATGTTGGCCAAAAACTCGCTCTTGGCGCGGTCCGCAACCTCAGCCGCCTCCTTGGCCTTCGCCAGGGAGAGTTCCATATTCTTCCGGGCCGTGATATCAATGATCGAAAGAAGAACGTGTTTCCTGCCGTCAATGAGGATCGGATTTCCGTTGAGGTTCAGCCACAACGAGCGGTATTCGCCCTTCACCACAATCTCCTTGCTGACCTCCACGTCCCGGACAGAGGTCTCTTCGTGCAGGACACGTAACAGGAGAGCCCGAATGGGGCAGGTCTTGCAGTGCTCGGTGTCTCCGCAGCGCTGGTTCGAGAGGTAGAGATGGGCGCACGACAATCCTTCTCCGGGACGGCGCATCATGATCTCTTCGATGGCGTGTCCAACCATGCGGGCATAATTGCTGTTGGTCCGTCTGACCACGATCTCGTCGTCAACCAGGAGAAACCCGATCTGCGCAGAGTCGAAGATCAGCTGCAGATTTCTGCGCTCCCGGGCAAGTTCTTCATTGTGGAGGCGCAAGGCTTCTTCGCTTTCCAGCAGCGCCTCCTCGACTCTTTTACGGCGGGTGATGTCACGGAGGATACCGATCACGCCAATAGTCTCCCCGCTTGCGTTAAAGTGTGGGCTGTATACGCCGGAAACCCAGCCGGGTTGCCCTGTTTGCGCCACAGGGTAGGGTGTAGGCGTATCGGGGGATTGGACGGCTTCGCCGCCGAGCGCCCGCTGGAGGAGCGCATCCACCCCCTGTTGTCGCAGATGGGGAAACAGGGCAAATGCATTTTTTCCCAACGCTTCGGAAGCCGGGACACCGGTCAGGGTTTCCATGGACGGGTTCCACACCAGGTAGTTGAACTGACGGTCATAGACAACGATTCCTGCTTCCGCTCCGGCAACGATTTCCCGGTTAAACTGCTCGCTTTCCTGCAACTCGGCGCTGCGAACCCGGATCTGCGATTCCAGGACGGCCCGGCGATTGCTCAGGAAACCGACCAGGGCTGCCAGAGCCACGGTCAAGAACAGTCCGGCCATGAAGGCTCCCCATACGACGCGGGCAGTATTGGCCGCCAGAAATGCCGGTCCCGGACGGACAATGACGGTATAAGCCTTGCCGAAGACAAACAGCGGAAAGACTGCGGAAAGGTCAGAGCCCTTCCCGAACAAATCTTTACTTGTCAGAACAGGTCTGCCATCCCCTCTCGATGTTGATGATGCCAGCCAAAGGGGGGAGGCGCCGGCTTTCAACTGATATAAGTCCGCCTGGACGGTTGAGCCCTCGTGGCTGGATTGACCCTGGAAACTGCTGAGCATGGACTCCAGGTGCAGAACCGCCATCGTAACCCCGAGCAATCGGGCATGGGGGGCACTGCTGTTCTCGGGCCTGATCAGGCTTTGCTGGATTGGCAAAGACGGGTTGGAAGACGAGGCTGCCCTTCTGCATTGCGTCTCCAACCACCAGGGTAACGGGGTCCGTGATCGTAGGAAGCCTGGTTCGCACTGCCTCTTCCAATGCCGCCCGGCGGGTCGACTCCGAGCCCAGATCATAGCCCAGTGCGGCCTCGAACCCGTGGCGCGGTTCGACATAAAAAACCGGGTAATACGCGTCTCGGCCGGCAGCAGGGATTCGACCCGTCAGGTTGCCCGACGCCCCCTTCTGGTAGATGGCGAAGTCCGTCAGACCCTCCCGGCGGGCTCTGGCCTCGACCCTGCCCTTCTCGTGGGCAGGAACGAAGGGAGCCCACCCCCAGGCTTCAACTGCGGAAGTATGCGCAAGGGATTCCGTATAGCCAAAGAACTCCTCGCGGGAAACCTCCTCGTCGGTCTCGAAGAACCTGCTGAGACCGGTCAGTGCATGAACCCGGATCTCCTGTATCGTTCTCACGACGCTCTCCGCCCTTTCTTCAGCCAGTTGCAGAAACCGTGTCCACCGGAGTTGCGTTTGGTTATTGTGAACCTGATACGTCAGGTAAAAGGTGAGCGCCAGGCCGATGGCCGCAACCGTCATGGTCTCGATATACCGTAACCGTCCTTGCCGGTCCGCCGGAAGAGAGGTTCGCCGATTCAGCAGACCCCAGCCGGCCAAGAGGATTAGGATGAGCACCACGGTAAATAGGATGGGGATGAGTCGCGCCCGTGCGAGGGTCGCCTGGTACGGTTTCGCTTCGAGATCGATGCCGATTAACAGCACCGTTTTGCCTGTGCGCGCATCAAGGACCGGCGCAAAGGCGCTTACAAAGGAGCCGTATTCATCCTTGTAAGGCCCCAGCGTATGCGGCAGGCCCCTCCGGAATATCTCATGAAGTCCGGCAGGGGGCTCTCGATAAACCGTGCCGGGAGGTGAAGAGAGAGGATCGTTCTCTGCGAGGCTCTCCGGACCGAAGACCAGGGTGCC
Organism: uncultured delta proteobacterium; assembly: GCA_963731045.1. Classification (GTDB taxonomy): domain Bacteria; phylum Desulfobacterota; class BSN033; order BSN033; family UBA1163; genus CAVSVC01. The sequence continues at coordinate 238,175 of CAVSVC010000057.1, forward strand.
GCCGCGCATGGCCACGCTGTAAATGCTGCGGATACGCGTTGCTTCGGCATAGGCCGCCATCTGGCTGCGCAGCCGTTGGAATTGCGGAAGGGCCTTGTCCACGGATGTAAAGGACAGAGCGTTCAAGGCCTTTACGTCGATTGTTCTGCTGATGGCCGCGGCCTGCGTGAGAAGTTGGGTCCGGAGGACGGAGTCAGCAATTCGCCCGCACCACTCCGCCACCACGAAGCCGCAGGCGAGAAGTAACACCGCGGCTCCGGGGATCAGCCAGCGGCGAAACCAATCCGCCTCACCGTCCTTTGCCTCGTTGCGGCACTGCACGCGCCAGATGCCCAAGGCGGCCGCCAGGCCGCAACCCGTGTAGAATACCTCAATCGGCAGTCCCGTGACCGCCGAAAAGGTCTCGGTGTTCAGGATCGATGCTGGAAAGAATGGGGCCTTGGGTACAAACAGCGCCGCGCTGAGGCCGGTTGCGAATAGAATGAGTGTCAAAAAGCGCAGGTCCCGTTTCCGTTCGGCACCCACGTGTTCGGATTCCCGCAGCAACGCCCAGCCGGCAAGCATGAAAGCTGGCAACGCCAGGGAGTATCTGCTTGCGGCATTCACACCGTCTATTCCGGCCAGAGCCACCTAGCCCTGCGATCGACACCAACATCGGATAGATCCACCATCCTGGTGTCCAACAACTCTGGGCTCTTAGACTACTCCGGCCAAATTCCATTAAGAGGAGAAAAGCCGATATCTCCGTGGCCGTAAGGGCCCCCTGAAAAATGGGCGACCCTCCGATACTGAGAGCCAATAGATCAATCCAATTATGGGTCCCGTAAGACATCGCTGCCCAGGCCATCCAGCGCCAAGAGAGGCGATCCTCGGCCCGCCGGGTCCCTGCCCACAGCATCACTGTCACGAGCAGAAGGGAAAGACCGTACATGAAATAGATGTAGTCGATGTGCCCGTTCAAGCTTCCATTCTCCGTGCTTCGGGCGCTGGATTTCAGACACCAGGCAGAGCCCTGCACCTCCGTCGAAAGGCGGTCCTTCTGAACTCGCAGCTTCGTATACTTGGTTTATCGGATCTTAGACAGAATTCTTTACCCAGATTGAGGAGAACTTGATAGAAATTGGGACAAAGGAGGGACAATCACCGGAAAAACAGCGGATTCCTGACCGCAAGGCATAGAGAGCGGGTGGGATAAAAGAAAGGGATAGCCGTTGGGTGTTTTTTAGCAACCTATTCGATCTGCCAGAGGGGATTCATGAAACTGAGCGGTCAACGGGCGGGACTTTCCAGCATGGGATTATGTCTTTGTGTAAACAGTTTTTTATTATCAGACAGTTACATCTAAAGTATCACACTTCGCTTTGTTTCCTCACACCCGGGAGAATCGGACCCGGAAGTTCGCTCATTTCAATTCCGTTACCGGGGATTCGTCCGCCCATAAATGAAAGACATGATTGTAGAGCTCTTCGCTCACAGACACCTTGTAAGGTGTCGGATTGATGTCCCTGAGGTGGTCCTCCCGTGTGCTCCGAAGTTGGTCCAGAACATAGTCTCTGGACTCCTTCAACGGCACCTCCTGATAGACCCTTCTTCCATTCCAGACGCAATGAAGAAGCGGGACCACCTTTGAAGGGGTAACATAGACGCGTTTGATCTGGTCAAACGGGTGATGGCAAAGTACGCGGGTTTCGCGTTCCGGCGGGTTGTCGCCGGCCCTGACCATCAGATCGAGCAGGCTGTACCCGTCTTCACCAAAAAGACGGTAGACCTCTTTCCTTCCGGGGATGGTCATCTTGCTCAATTCCTGTGAAACCTTGATCCGGGGAATCCCTTTCACTTCAACCAGTTTGTAGACACAACCCAGCGCAGGCTGTTCATCGCAGGTCACAAGGTGCGTGCCGATACCGAATACATCGATTTCATGGCCCTGCTGCTTGAGGGAAATCAGAACACTTCGGTTGATCTCGTTGCTCGCCAGAATTTTACACTCCGACAGAGCCGGGTCGGTCCTGACCGCAAATTCATTGAATATCCTCCTCGTTCCCCTCGAAAGATAGGAGAGGTCTCCGGAATCCAGTCTTACGCCTACCGGTCTATAGCCCAGTTTCAGAAGCCCAAGGGCAACGCAGATGAAGTTGGGAACACCCGACTTGAAGGTGTCGTAGGTATCCACTAAGGCAAGGAATCCTCTGGGAAAAGCTTGGGCATAGGCAATAAACGACGTCAGTTCCCCTTCGTTGGTGTGATGAAAACCCAGCTGGGATCGAATCTCCAGAACCATTTGGACGAAATCGTATTCCTTCCCGTCCGCCCCGGCAAGAGTCTTCTTCTTCAAATCACCGATGGACAGAAAAGACTGGACATAAGAGTGGGCGTGCGTCCCTTTGATCGGGACATCAAAAAGGTAACCCGCAAGGACATTGCTCGTCCCGTCAAAACCGCCCATGTAGCTGTAACGGGAGGCTGAAACCCCTCCATCCGGACCTTGCGCCCTTCGCAGACCGAACTCGATCATGCCCTTGTCAAAACCGGCAATCAATCGGTACTTCGCGGCATTGGTCGTCATCAGGCTGGGATAATTGGTCAAAGTCAGTGTGGGAGTCTCAAGAAGCTGAGCGATGGCGATCGGCCCCTCCACCCTCATCAAAGGCACGAGAGGAAAGGAGACCGTTCCCTCCTTCATGGCATAGATTCTCATCCTGGAACAGTCCACGGCCCTGAGCCACTCAAAAAATCCATTCTCACATTCCGGCATCTGTTCCTTGAGATAGGCAATGTGTTCATCGCTGAAATGAAAATGCTCGTACAGCCTGAGGATCTCTTCGAGGCCCGCGTAGATTGCAAATTCCCCGTGAAAAGGGTTCTTGCGGAAAAAAAGGTCAAAGACGGCCTCCTCTTCATGCACCCCGGCTTTCCAGTAGGCATAGGCCATGGTAACCTGGTAAAAATCCGTCAACATTGGATTCACCAGCTGATTGGTGGGTTCCATCTTTTCCCCTTTTCCTCAGGTCACGAAGCCCGCATCATCAAGAAAAGTTAACGTTGATCGGTGTCGAAGCTGGTATCGAAGCTCGTTGAAAAACCGGTCACGGCTACGGTAACGAAGCCCGTATCGTCAAGAAAAGGTTACGTCCCTCCTGGCTGTGGCAGACAGGGGTCTTAAGGACCGCCTCTAACCTTTTAGCCGTAGCCGAAACGGGCCTCGTAGCCCTTCTTATCGACTCTCGTTCTCGAGCTTCCAGCATCGATACGAGCATCAACACCGACGGCCGGTTCCTCTACTTTCCTTACCTTTGACGAGACGGGCATCCTTACCGTCACTGTGCGACGAGATTTCTGTTAACCTGTCACCGTCAGATACTCCGACTCCACCCCTTCCGCAGCATTATAATTGGAATGGATCTCTCCACGATTGACAAGGACCGCCTGCCCTTCCTTGAGCAGGAATTCCTTCCCGGCAACCTGAAACATCATCGCCCCTTTCAAAACGATGAAGAGCTGCTCGACGTTGTCATGCACATGGGGATCGCACCTCCCCTTCTTCTCCATGCGTGCGAAGCCCACATTGAACTGCTTTACGCCGGTGGGCTCCCCGGCAACGGTCCGCACAAGCAGATCATAATGCTTGGGTGGGACCCATCCCGGGAGTTCATCGATTGTCATGATTTTCATCTCTTCCCTCCATTCATCCTTGTGTATTCCACGCCTTATGTGCTCTTTCCTCTTTTCCTTACGCGCTAAGGCCTCTTTTGCGGTTCCCCCTTGCGCCTTACGCCTAACAGCTCTTTTCTCTTTTCACTATGCTCTTCTTCCTCTCCGGGGTTTTTAATTGGCCTTTACTGATTACTGATCACTGGTCACTGATTACTTCTTTCTGATTTCTCTTCATCCCTTTGCCCTACACCCTTCCCCCTACACCCTATTCTTTGCTTATGCGGCACGGTACCCCCCTGATCACCCCTGCACCGTCTATCGGATCGAGAGGACCGTCCAGGGTATGCGACATGTTGATATTCGGCTCCAGCCTCTTCGCCATCTCCCTCTCCCCCGCCTGGTGAAAATGGGAATTGCCCCAGATGACCTTCGGGTGAAGCTGGGGAGTGAATACGACCTTTCGCTTGAAACGGTTTCTGTTTTGATGCGTCTCAATCCACACCCACTCCCCTTCCTTGATTCCCAGGCCTTCCGCTGTTTCCGGATGGATTTCGATAACCGGGTCCGGCACCCTTTTGCGCCGGGTCGGCAGATTCAGGCCGAGACCGTGGTAGATCTCCAGCGTCCTGCCGTCCGTGAGGATGAGGGGATAGGCATCCAAAACATCCGAAGAGGGGTACTTCTCCTCATAATAAGGGAGGGGACTGTATCCGAAATCCTCAAGCTTGGTCGACCAGATTTCGCACTTCCCCGTCGGCGTTTCGACGCCCGGTTTGCCGTCTGACCGCAGGAGCCCCTTCTCATACTTCTTCTCAACGAGAGGAACCAAGACAATACCGCGTTTCTTCAATTCCTCGAAGGTGATACCGGTCTTTTTCAAGTCTCAGGTTAAAAAGCTCTTCCGTGGTCTTGACCGGCTCCGAGAAAGGAAGGGCCACGCCCATTCTCTTGAGAATGTCGAATAAGACTTCGAATTCATCGCGGCACTCCCCGACGGGCTCGATCACTTTCTGCCGGGCGGCGATGAAATTGGGATAGTTCTGGGCGTCGGCTATCTCGTCCCGTTCCAGCCAGGAGGCAGGGGGAATGATGTAATCGGCGATATCGGCTGTGGGTGTTCTGAAAAAATCGACGACCACGAGGAGCTCCAGTTTTTTCAGCGCCTCGATCACCCTCATGCTGTCCTCGGAATGAACGACCGGATTGCTGCTCGTCCAGAGGGCCTTGATCAGGCCGCCCTTTTCCAGGTCTTTGTACCAGAGCCCGGGATGGACCTTCGACCGGATCGAATCCGGACCGGCAAAGAGGGGGTACTCCGCCGCTCCGATCTGCTTTTCCTCGGCCTTCCGGTTGCGAAGGTCCCTCGATGTTTCAAGGTAGGAGCGGATCGGAAACTGGACGACCCCGTTGCCTTCTTTCGCATCAAAATTCCCGGTGATCGTAATCAGCAGGCTGAGGAGCCGCGTCGTCTGGATGACGTTGTTGTGCATCGTCGTTCCCATATGGGACAGAAGCGCAGCCGGTTTGCTTGTCGCATAGGTCCTGGCCGCTTCGATCATCTGGTTCGCTGGAACCCACGTGATCTCTTCCACTTTCTCCGGTGTAAAGGGTTCAACGGCCTTCGAAAACCTTTCCCAGACCGTTTCACAGGCGACCTCTTTTCCGTTCTTCAAAATGACCTTGAAGGTCCCGGACAGGGCCGGCGTCATATCCTTCTTCTCATAGGCCACGTCTTTGGTGTTATAGACAACCGGACCGTTCGATTTCAGGTCCCAGGCCAGGTAGTTGTCGGAACGCCCTCCTTCTTTCACATCACTCTCCCGAAGGAGCTTCATCACATCGGTCCGGACAAGAAAGGGGGCGTTCGTCCATTTCCGGACAAAAGGCTCGTCGTAAAGTTTTTCCCTGATGATGACATTCAGCCAGCCCAGCGCCAAGGCATCATCCGTGGCGGGTTTGACCCTCAACCAGGAATCGGCCTCCCTGGCCACTTCATTCCTCCTGGGATCGACGACGATCAATTTGGCTCCCCTCTTCTGCCCTTCCTGGATTCTCCACCACTTCGGCGGAAAAGAGACGGCCATGTTGTGGCCCCACAGAACAACGGCCTTGCTGTCATAAAAATAGGACCCGGTCAGCTCGCATTTCACATTGATCCCGTAGGTCAGGACGTCGGCCATGATGTGGGGAGTGAAGCAATAGGGGCCGTCAATGGTCATATGCTGCGGAGACCCGATGGCCTGGCAGAAGACCCGCTGGCGATTACTCCCCCTTTCGGATAGGTCCCGAATCCCAGGGTGATCGATTCCGGACCGTGCTTCTTGATGATCCCGTTGAATTTCGCCGCGATCTCATCCAGTGCCTGATCCCAGGAAATCTCGATCCACTTCCCCTCACCCCGTTCTCCGACACGCTTCATGGGGTGCTTGATCCGGTCCGGATGATAGACAAGCTCATCATAGGTGATGCCCTTGATGCACAGCCTGCCCCTGTTCTGAGGGTGATCCGGATCCCCCGCAATGCTGGTAACCCTCCCGTTTTCCTTATGAACCAGGACGCCGCAGGCGGACATGCATCCTTCGCAAACCGATCTGATGATCTCTTTTTCCATGTTTCACCTCCGGGTACAGGGAATCCTCAACAGAATACGGAGGAAAAGTACCAAAGTCCAACTGGACTGTCAATAAAAATCTTTGACAGTATCAAGCCAAAGTAGAAATGTCCTATTTCTTAACAGAAGTGAAAAACAGACGTTTCCCTCTTCAGAGACGGTGCCGCAATTCCCGCTTGTCATTGCGAGCGACCGAAGGGAGCGTGCCTGCACGCCGTAGTGCGTGACCTTGACTCATGGTTGACTCTGCGTTTCGGCACGCAGACGTGGCAATCTCTTTATTTGAACGCCTTATGAGATTGCTTCGGTCGTTTCACTCCCTCGCAATGACATTACGACACGGTCTCTCAAGGGGGAGGTTGGGTGGGGGATGGGGGTAGGAGGGCGGCAGATTTGGAATGGGTTGCCTATTAGCAGGAGGGGCTTTCTCCCCCTCACGGCCCTGCGGGGGTTAGACTTTCCGCGAAATCTCGTATCTTGGAAAGTCAGTGTAGCCAACCTTGTCGAAAGAGTACCACACTTTCTGGTCCGCAACGGGATTGAGGGGCCAGTCGTTTGCGAAACGCTCCACAAGATCCGGATTGCTTATAAAAGGCCTGCCAAAGGAGATCAAATCCCCATGACCGCGCTGGAGTGCGGGTTCAGCCGTCTCCCGGGTATAACCGCAATTCCCCATCAGGGGCCCCTTAAAAACCTGCCGGAACTCGCTCAACATCATGGGAGAACCCAGTTCGTGAAAACCAAACGCAAGACCGTCCACGACATGAAGGTAAGCGATTCCGTAACGACTAAGCTTTCCTGCGACATAAAGAAAGGTCTCACGAAAATCAGGCGAGCCCATATCATTGTAAATCCCATTTGGCGAGATGTGTATGCCCACTCTGTCGGCAGCCCAGGTATCTGAAATCGAATTCACGATCTCATCCAGAATACGGTATCGATTCTCCAGACTTCCTCCGTATCGGTCGGTTCGTTGATTGGTCTTGGACTGCAGGAATTCGTCAATAAGGTACCCGTTGGCCGCATGCAATTCCACACCGTCGAACCCGGCTGACTTGGCCTGTTCAGCGGCACGTCGATAGTCGTTTACGATTCCCGGGATTTCCTCTGTTTCAAGCGCCCGGGGGGTTTCATAGGGCTGTTTTCCGAGGGGGGTATGGATGTAATCACCGTTGATCTTGATGGCAGAAGGGGCGACGGGAAGGCCTTCCTTTTCATGAAAGCTGCTGTGGGAAGCTCTGCCGCAATGCCAGAGTTGAAGAAAGATCGTTGACTCCCTGGCATGAACCGCATCGACGGTCTCTTTCCAGGCTTCGGCCTGTTCATCCGAGTAGATTCCAGGGGTGTTCAGCCAGCCAATGGCCTGGGTGGAAATCACCGTCCCTTCAGTGATCAGGAGCCCGGCGGAAGCCCGCTGGGTATAGTATTCGGCCATCAGAGAATTGGGCAGCCGTTCCTTGCCTGCCCGTGACCGGGTCATAGGGGACATGGCGACCCTGTTCTTTATAGAGTGTCCACGGAGGTTAAAAGGAGTGAAGAGAAAATTCTGATTTGCATTTTCCGGCATTGGGTTCCTCTCTCTTCATTTTCGGGACAAGATAGGACTCTTTGCCCATGTGGCATGAACGGGAGAATATCCTATTCAGGGGAAGGGGTGAATCAGGTGAAAACCCCATTTTCTTCTGCGCAACGCCGCATTTTTCACGGTCGGCTCAAGGGCTCAGTGGAACGGGCGCCGCTACGAGGAACACAGCCATTTCAGCCCGGGTGACACCGGTATCCGGGCAGAACAGGGGTGGAACCGAAGAGCAGCCTCCCGTTATCCCGAGAGCGGCAAAGTCCTCGATCATCCGGCAGACCAACTGCTCTTCCGCAGTACCGCTCTTGATATCGGTAAAGATTCTTGAACAGGCCGGGGGTAACTGGCCGGGGATTCTCCCGAGGGCTGCTTCGATGAAGACCGCCATCTGTTGTCGTGTCACCACATCGTTCGGACAGAAAAGTGAAGGATTTGCCGAGCAGCCTCCCGTAATTCCACGGGCGGCAAAGTCCTCGATGAACCTACACGAAGCGTCTCCGACCGTCGATGCATTCACATCATTGAAAAGCGCCCCGGAACAGGCAGGGAGAGTCGCCAGGTTCACTCCGAGAGATGTTTCAACGAAGACCGCCATCTGAGCGCGCGTCAGTCTATCATCAGGGCAGAAGCGGGGAGGGTTTGTCGAACAGCCTCCCGTGATCCCCGCATTGGATACGGCCGTGACGAAATTGTAAGCCCAATAAACAGAAGGAACATCAACGAACTGAGTAAGAACCAACCTCCCAATTTTATTTGCGGTCCGTTCGGTAAACCAGATATTCGCGTCCGGACCGGATATAATTCCCGTGGGTTCCGCATTGGGCGTGGGAACCGGAAACTCCGTAACGACGCCATTCGTAGTGATGCTTCCAATGCTGTTGGAGGATCTCTCGGCAAACCAGAGCTTCCCGTCCGGACCGGAAACGATACCGAGCGTCAGGCTGCCGCCGATGGGAAGGGGAAATTCGGTGATGACGCCGGCCGTCGTAATCCTCCCGATGACGTTACCGAAACTCAGTGTATACCAGAGGTTTCCATCCGGGCCGACCGCGATCCGCGTAGCCCTGCCATTGAGCGTAGGCATTGGAAACTCCGTTACGGTTCCGGCAGGAGTGATCCTTCCGATCTTATCCCCCGAATTCTCGGTGAACCAGAGATTTCCGTCCGGGCCGGCTGTGATCCCGGCAGGCCCCCCACCCCGCGTGGGAATCGCAAATTCGCTAATCACACCGCTTGGCGTAATCCTTCCGATTTTATCGCCCAGATTTTCGGCAAACCAAAGGTTTCCATCGGGGCCGGAGGTAATTCCCGCGGGCCTGCTGCCGGGCGTAGGTATGGAAAATTCGCTTACAATGCCCCCCAGTGTGATCCTGCCGATCTTGTTGCCCAGAGTTTCCGTGAACCAGAGATTTCCGTCCGGGCCGGCTGTGATCCTGGCAGGGTTGCTAAAAGGGGTGGGAACTGGAAAGTCAGTGATAACGCCGGCCGTGGTAATCTTTCCGATTCGATTGCCGTCGCTCTCCGTAAACCAGAGGTTTCCATCGGGCCCTACCGTGATCTCGATCGGACCGTTACCGGTGGCAGGAATAGTAGGAATATCGAACTCCTGAAATGTGATTGCACTGGAAACAGGAGAAATTAGTAAAACAAGAAAAAGGATCACTAAAGAACTGCAACAAGCGTTTGCGGATTTTTTCCTAAGCATATGCATCTTTCCTTATTATTGGGAGCGGAAGTGTACGCGCCCGGGACCAAATGCGGAATTTGGTCAAACGTCTCGCCTCGTTGACTTCTGTATTTCTCTAAAAAGGTTTCCTTCGAATTAATAACTAAATAGAGTCTGTTTATAAATTGCCCCTTCGACCAGACTCGTCATTCCGGCGGAAGCCGGAATCCAGTTCTTTCAAGACCTTCTGGATGCCGGATCAGGTCCGGCATGACGGAAAAGACCGTTTATAAACAGATTCTTAATATAAGACAGAGGTTATGCCTTTCGCCACCACGAAACTGATGCCCTGATTAGGTTTTGAACGGACCCCTGATTCCTTTTCGACAGGAAGATCGGCGACCGTCAGGCACCTTGTCCCTGTGCTTTCACCTGCCCCGGTTTGAGGACGGCATAGGCCAGCCTCATGACGGGTGTGGGAACGCTCAGTGCAACCCCCAGGTCCACCACGACACCGATGATCGATTCCAACTCGGACCTTCGGCCGGACTCTACGTCACGCTGCATGGAAGGGATCAGCTTCGGGCCGCTCTCGTCGATCAGCGACACCGTCTTTGCGACAATGTCATGGGGGAGTCTTACGCCTTTGGCGTGAGCAACTGCGGACACTTCCCCGATCGCCTCAATAAGCACCGCACGGGATTCCGGTACGGATCGATACTCACCGATCGGTACCCGGGTCAGGGAGCCCATCGCGCTGATCGAAGCGATAAAGGCAAACTTTGTCCAAAGAATCTCGGAGATGTTGTCGACGGCCTCCACCGTGGCACCAGTCTGTTTCAAGACCTGATGGATAGACTGGACGCGCGAAGTCATTGATCCGTCAAACTCACCCAGGACGATCCGCCGGAATTCACTGTACTGGCCGATGACACCCGGGGCCTCGATGAGAGCAAAAACCCATGTGGTCCCACCCAGCAGGTGGTCCCTGCCCACCAGTCGCCCGATGCGGTCGGCGGCATCCACGCCATTCTGAAGGGGAAGAATCGTCGTATGAGAAGCAATGAGGGGTTGAATCGACCGGGCCGCTTCCTCTGTTTGATAGGTCTTCGTCGTAAAAAGAATGAGGTCGACCGGTCCAACCTCCTGAGGCCGATCCGTCGCCCGGACATCTAAAACATGGAAATCCCCGTGCACACTCTTCACCTGCAGCCCTTTTTGCCGGAGCGCCTCCAGGTGGGCCCCTCTTGCGATGAAGATAACCTCCTCGCCCGCCCGGGCGAGCAGTCCCCCGTAATAACCCCCAACGCCTCCCGTCCCCATGATCGCAATCTTCATTGATCCTTCCTTTCCGCTACCTTCGTTTTCATTCCTCTTTCCTTATCTTCAAACGGACGGCTTTCTTGCATGCCGGTAGACTTTCCAATTCGCAATCAGCAGGGGAACGACCCCGAAGAGGATGAAGATGGCATCGGCAGGCAAACGCAGCCACTCCACTGTGATCGAAATCCTGCTGTCCAGGTATTCAGGGCCTCTCGCATGCCAGTAACCGTTCTTCAGCACGTCAAGTAGCTGGAGCACCCCGCCGGGGAAGAGGTTTGTGAGGACCATGAGCGCCAGGCCGACGTTGAGGCCCCAGAAAGAAGTCCGGACATACTTCTCGACTGAAAGCCACTGCTCATCCGACGAAACCTGGCGCATGGCAAAGACCATAAAGGAGAGTGCAAACATCCCGAAGACACCCATCATGGCGGCATGGCCGTGATTGGGGGTCAGGAGCGTCCCGACCTCAAAGTAGCTGACGATGGGAAGGTTGATCAGAAAACCGAATATGCCGGCCCCGACAAAGTTCCAGAAACCCACTGACATCATGAAGTTGAAGGTCCACCTGTGCGGGATAGCGATCTTCTTTCCGCAGACGTCACACTTTCCCCGGGAAAGTTTCACAAAGTCCCAGGCATCCAGGGTAAGAAGGGTAAGGGGAATCACCTCCATGGCCGAGAACGTGGCCGCAAGGGCCATGGTGACGTTCGATTGGCCGGTCCAGTACCAGTGGTGGGCCGTGCCGACGATGCCTGCCCCGAGAAAGAGCAGGGCATCCAGATAGATGATCCGCAGTGCCGTGACCCGGGATACCATCCCGAGCTTGTAAAAGAGGGATGCGATCATGACCGTCACAAAAAGCTCGAAGAAGCCTTCGACCCAGAGATGGATGATCCAGAACCGCCAGGTGTCCACCACGGAGAAGTGAGCTGGTCTCATTGAAGAACATGGCAGGAAGATAGAACAGGGGAATGGCCAGGGCAGCGAGCAGAAAGAGGTACGACATCTCCTTTTCTTCCGGATCCTTCATGGCAGGAGAGATCCCTCTGATGACCAAGATAAGCCAGAAGACCAATCCGATGGCAAGAAGAACCTGCCAGGCCCTTCCGAGATCGAGGTATTCCCATCCCTGGTGACCGAACCAGAACCAGAGGTTTCCGAGAAGCTGATAGACACCGAGCATCTCTCCGAGCAGACTGCCGAGAGCGACGATCACGACGGCTGCAAAGAGCAGGTGGACCCCTTTTGCCTGTCCTTCGGGTTCCCTGCCCCCCATGGCCGCAGCGAGAAACAGTCCTCCCGCAATATAAGCCGTGGCAATCCAGAAGACAGCCAGCTGCAGGTGCCAGGTTCGGAAAATATTGCTCGGGAAGAATGTGGAAAGGTCGATTCCATAGAAACTGCCCGGTTCGGCACGGTAGTGGGCCGTGGCCCCTCCCACCAATACCTGGACGAGAAAGAGCACTGAGACGATGCCGAAATACTTGAGGGTAGCCCGCTGGCTCCCGGAAACCTCTCCGGGAAGCAGCTGCGGATGGATATGTTCCCCTTTTCCTTTCCATCCCAGGAAGTCGAATTTACCGAAGGAGAAGAGAACGATGGCCGTTCCTCCAAGGAGTGTGATCAGGCTCAATGCGCTCCAGAGGATGGCGTCGGTGGACGGGGTGTTGCCCGCCGCGGGATCGTAGGGGAAATTGTTCGTGTACGAGTAGGATTTTCCCGGACGATTGGCGATGGACGCCCACGCGGTCCAGGCAAAAAAGGCGGTAAGCTTTTTAAGCTCTCCCGGATCCTGAATCATTTTTACCAGTAACCCTCGATTGAGCGTGGGCTGAGTGAAATAGGAAGTCCATTTCAGGATTTGATTCTCGAAGGATGAGCTTTCCGCTTCCGTAAAGGTCAAGATCCCGGTCTTCGCATCATAACGATTCAGTTTCAGCAACTGTCCGACCTCTCCGGTGACTGCAGCCTGCTGCCCCGGATTGAGATCCTTGAAGGGCCGGCTAAAGCTCTTTCCGGCCAGCATCTCACCCGCATCAACGGCAAGGGTGTGGAGATACTCGGCGGAGAAGTCAGGACCGAGGTAGGCTCCGTGGCCCCAGATCGTCCCATTCTCCATCAATCCGTACTTCAGGAAGACCTGCTGTCCTTCAAGAATATCGTCACGGGTAAAGACCGATTCGCCCGCCGGACCGATCACCCTTTCCGGGATCGGCGGGGCATCCCGGTGGGCCGCGACCGTCATCCAGATGAGGATCGAGAATCCCACCAGCAGGACAAGGATGACAACCCTTCTCCACCAGGGAGACAGTCTTTCGTTGGAACGGTCCTGTATGTCCATGCGAGTCTCCTTTTTGTTTATCCCTGACCAACCCGAGTTTGCCGGCAGTGAATCATATTCTGTTAACAGTATACACCATCGCTTGAAAGAAGCGGTGTGAAAAATTTACGGTTGACAAAACGTCAATACCTTTTTATAGTTACAACCATCGCCCCTGTAGCTCAGGTGGATAGAGCAACGGATTCCTAATCCGTGTGCCGCCCGTTCGAGTCGGGCCAGGGGCACTAAACTTTCTTTACTTAAATCCTGCCGGTAAGAGCCATGACTGCATTCCCTATTTCCTTTAATCCCCGAGGTGACACATGGAACCCATCGGTTTCTTGATGACGGAGCATCGGTTGATCGAGCGAATGATCAGGCTGCTCGATCAGGAATTGGGCAGGATCACAGAAACCCGAAAAGTGCAGACAGGGCTTGTCGAAGCCGCTATCGATTTCATCCGGACCTATGCCGACAAGACCCATCATGGAAAAGAAGAGGATATCCTCTTCAGGGAGGTCTCTGCGAAACCTCTCGCTCCAGAGCACAGGAAGATGATGGATGAGCTCTTGGCAGATCACGATGAGGGAAGAAGCCACGTTCGTCTGCTCATCGCAGGGAAGGAGAACTACCTGAAGAACAGGCTCGGAGCCTTAGAGGAGATTTCTTCGAATATGGAATTTTTGATCGGATTTTATCCCGCCCACATCGACAAGGAAGACAACCACTTCTTTGAGCCCGCCATGCATTACCTGACAAGGCAGGAGCAGGAGGAGATGATTCAGAAGTTCCTGGAGTTCGACAGGAAGATGATCCACGAGAAATACACGAGCGTCGTTGAATCGTATGAAAAGCAAGGCCTCTGAGGAACTCGAACAGTCGATCCGAGCCGCATCTCTCCCGAATCTCAGTCCAGTGTAATCACCACAATCTCCGGGATCGTATCCACCCGCATTGGAGGTCCCCAGGTGCCGGCCCCGCTTGAGGTGTAGATCAGAAGATTCCCCAGGCTCTTCAAACCATAATCGTATCCCTGATAGACCCTGGAGGTAATGAAACGGAAGAGGAAAACCTGACCCCGGTGGGTATGCCCCGACAGTTGAAGGGAAATGCCTTCCTCCTGCGCTACATCCGGATCGAAGGGGGCATGTTTCAGGAGGAGGCTGGGCTTCCGGCGGTCGATTTTCATGCTTCTCAAAATCTCCCTGAACCGCTCCCGGTTTCGCGAATCCCTGTAATCCACCCCCGCAAGTTGCAGACCATCAAGTTCAACGATCTCGTTATTCAAGACCCGCATTCCGGCCCGTTTGACAGCTTCAAGGTACGCAGTGCTGTCACGGAATTGCTCGTGGTTCCCGGTGACGAAGTAGGTGCCATACGGGGGTGAAAGTCGCGAAAAGGGCTCAATGGCCTTGTCCGGATCTATGGCAACCCCGTCGAAAAGATCGCCTCCCACAAAGACGATGTCAGGTCTCAGACTTTGGACCGTGGCGACAATCCCTTGGGCGAACCCATCATTCCTTACATGGCCGAGATGGATATCGCTGACCCAGACAGCCGTCTTGCCCTTCCATTGGCCAGGGAGCCCTGGAAGCTGGACATGGATATGTGTTGTGCGCACGGCGGCGGCGTTGAAAAAACCATATACACAGGTCAATAGTGCCATGCCGATCAGGGCTTCAATCAAGAGTCTGCGATCTATGGAAACCGGAGTCACCTTCATGGTCCCGTAGATAAGCCATGCCAGGGCCGATGCAATGATGAGCAGGTAGCAGATTCCGAGCCAGCCAACAGAGAGGGTGTACAGGAGTCTTACCGGGAAGTCCGCATAACGATAAGATAAGAGGGACGTCAGAACGAGGCTGACGGAGAGAACGGCGAGAATCACTCTCAGCGACCAGAGAGGCGCCGGGGACCCTACACCGAAGAAACGGACCAGGGTGCGATAGAGAAACCAGTGTCCCAGAAAGAGGATCGACTGAACAATGCTGATGAAGACGACGAAGCGGCTCAAAGTTTACAAATTATAATGCATTCGAACCGGATTTGCACTGCCTGCTCAGTCTGAAACAGAGGAGAACGATTAACAGTCTCAGCATGTATTGACACCTACCCCCCCCGACCATTCGGCAAACTACTCCGGAAGACAGGGAGGAATTGCTAAAGTTGCAAGATGATGTGCTGAACGGATAGAATAGAGACTGTGAAGCTCTCCGTTCTAAAGGGCGGGGCCGTTCAACGGTCCTAGGTGTGTTGAAGAACTTCCAGGCAAGGTAGTTTCACTTCTATTGCGCCCCTTCCTGCCTGCCGGTAGGCAGGGACCCCGCTCTGAAGGCTGGGGGCAAGGGGCGTATGCCGGCCAATTGTTCAGGATATGCTAAAGGGTGAAATCTTGATTCCCGAGAATTCTTTCGGGCTCCAAGCGAGCTCGACCGGCAGACCTATTGTCGAAGCGAAGGACCTGCTCAAGAAATTCGGCAGCGTTGTCGCAGTCAACGGCATTTCATTTCACATCGAGGCCGGGGAATGCTTTGGGATTCTGGGGCCCAACGGCGCCGGAAAGACGACCACGGTCCGGATGGTCTACGGCTTCTCTCCCATGGATGGAGGAACTCTCCGGGCGTTCGGCCTTGACATCTCGCGGGACTGGCGACAAATCAAATCCCGAATCGGTGTCTGCCAGCAGGACAACAGCCTCGATCCCGATCTGACCGTTCTTGAAAATCTGGAAGTCTTTGCCCGTTATTTCAACATCCCGAAAAAGAAGGCAAGAGAAAAAGCTACGGAGCTTCTTTCCTTTATTGCCCTCGACCACCGCCTGGGGGCAACCGTATCCGAGCTCTCGGGAGGATTGATGCGCCGCCTTGTTCTTGCGCGGGCGCTGATCAACGATCCCGAACTCCTGATCCTTGACGAGCCCACCACCGGGCTGGACCCCCAATCACGGCATCAGCTCTGGGATCGGCTTGAGGGACTCCGTAAAAAGGGCATTTCCATTCTTCTGACCACCCATTATATGGAGGAAGCCTCGCAGCTGTGCGACCGGCTCATCATCATCGATCACGGTCTGATCCTCGTGGAGGGTAAACCCCGGGAACTGATCCGTAAGCATGTGGGCCGCGACGTCATTGAAATCGACAACCCGGGTCAGGACCTCCGGTCCTTTATCCAATCTCATTCCCTCACCTTTGAGGATCTCGGACATCGTCTCCTTGTCTATTCCGAGGACAGGGGGGAACTGTTCCGGAAGATCACTCACGACTATTGCCAAGAGGGCTGCATCATGAGGATGGCAACCCTTGAAGACGTCTTCCTGAAATTTACCGGGAGGGAACTCAGAGAATGAATCCCCCTCCTGTTAGAAAAGTTTCCAGGCGGTTTCTCAGGGTCTGGCAACGGAATCTGATGGTCTACCGGAAGAGCTGGAAGATCAGCTTCATCCCGCCTTTTCTTGAGCCTCTTTTCTATCTCATCGCGTTCGGGGTCGGTCTGAGCGGTCTGATTGGAAATGTGCGCTATCTGGGGGAGGAGATCTCTTACGCCCGGTTTATCGCCCCGGCCCTGATCGGCGTCAGTATCATGAATAACTCCTTTTTTGAGACAACGTATGCTTCGTTCGTGAGAATGTATTATCAAAAGACCTTTGATGCGATGCTGGCGACACCCCTGTCTCTTGAGGAGGTGATCACCGGTGAGATCGTCTGGGGGGCAACGAAGTCGCTGGTGGCAACGGCCATCATGATGGTGGTGATCAGTTCTTTCGGGTTCATTCGCTATCCTGAAGGACTGCTCCTGCTCCCGCTGGCCGTATTGGGTGGAATCGCCCTGGGTTCGATCGGCATGCTTTTTACGGGGATTGTTATCAATATCGAGATGTTCAATCTGCCGGTGTTTCTTTTTGTGACGCCCATGTTTCTCTTCAGCGGAACCTTCTTCCCGATGGAGAACCTGCCGATTTGGGCACAGAGGGTCGCCCTGCTTCTTCCCCTGACCCATCTCGCTGATCTTGCACGCGCGTTTGCCACAGGGCACCTCCGGCCCGTTCTCCTCTGGCAAGCCGGTTATCTTTTGCTCTTCAGTCTTGTTCTTTTTCCCCTGGCTCTGCGGAAAATGCGCCGGCGTTTGATCAAATAGCGGTGAACAAAACGTTGAAGGGAGGAAACCATGACTCACGAAATCCTGCAGATCAAAAGCGTTCATGAAACAAAAGACCGGGGCTATGCTCATGCCGCCAGGGCGGGAAAGACTCTTTATCTCGCCGGTCAGGTTGCAAGAGACGTCAAGGGAAATCTTGTGGGAAAAGGGGACTTCGAGACTCAGGCTCGTCAGGTGTATGCCAACCTGAAAAACATTCTCCGGGAAGCCGGAGGGGATTTTAAGAACCTCGTGAAGACCACCACGATTCTGACCCGCTCCAGCGACGTCGAGACCTACCGGAAGGTTCGGCAAGAGGTTTTCGGGGAGATCATGCCACCCAACACGCTCATGATTATCGAGAGCCTGGCATCCCCGGATTTCTTAATCGAAGTTGAAGGAATTGCCGTCCTCGACTGAATAAGCGCCTGTCGCTGACGGATCCGAATACAGTCCGCTCTCCAAAGGCTGATGGCATGATGAAAACTGTCACGAATTGCTTACACATCGTTCTCTTCCTCATGATTGTAGCCACCACGACCGGCTGCCACCCCTTTCTGAAAAAAGAGGCCCAGCAGCCGAAAGAGGCTCTCAGCGTGGTCAGCCTCTCTTCCCCTCCTCTCCCACTCACACTGCGCCAGCTCGGCGTCCGTATCGCGATGGATGATTTGGGCAACAGGCTATTCATCGCTGGGATATTTGCGCAAGTTCCCGTTCGACAAGCTCAAGCTGGACAAATCCTTCGTCCACGATCTTGGACAGGACGCCGACGCCGACGCGATTGCCCAGACCGATCATCCGGATCCTGCGCGTACCTTGAAGATCACCGCCAATGCCGAAGGCGTCGAATTCCAAAAGCAGCTCGATTGGTCGGCCCAAGAAGGGTGCGGCGAAGTGCAAGGCTATTGGTTCGGCAAACCGATGCCCCATTCCGATCTCGATCAGTTCCTTGCCGCATTCAACCGGCTGCGACGAAGACCAATGATGGCGGTCCTTCAGCCGAAGGTAGCCTGCGCAGGGTTCCCGGCGTCAGGGCCGCCTGACCGAAAAAGATTGCGCTGGCGAGCGGCACATTGCATGCACGCTCGTGATGGAGAACCGGGCCAACGGAGGAAGCCGATGCCCAAGATGACCGACTTCAACCCGCAATGTATCTCAGGCCAAGCAGCGCAAGGCAAAAAATGCCCTGCAACGGGCTGCCAAGCTGATGAAACGCGGACTGCAACAGCGCCAAGACAGGGGCAACAGCCGGCTAAGTCATACGGATGGACGCGCCGCACCAGCGCACCCGACGCGCATTCTGAGCCGTTCCGCCGAGACAACGGACACTGACGCAGCGCCCCGCATGGCGATTGGCGCTGCTCAGCGCGGCTGGGCAATTCGTCGATGAGCAATGATTTGCTGCTGGTTGCCAGCATGCCTCCGTTCGCAGTCTGGACAATTGTGGAGTGTTGAAAACCCTTCGCTCGGCGCAACTGGGGAAGCGACTTGGCCTAGGAGACTGGTTAGCCCTTTTTTAGTCAATTCGACTTCGCCGTTCCCGATGAAGAGCCAATCAGTGAGCGTCGCCATGGTCGCCGTTGTCGCTATCGGATTGGCAGTTGCTGCTGCGGCGATTGCCCCCGCCGCGGCCAATGCCGACGAACCTGCATACCGCGGGACAAGCTATGTGGGCCCTTACAATTGGGCGGCCTCTACTTCGGTTCGCATTTCGGCGTGGCGGTGACGGATCTCGACGTCACCAACGACGGGCCCGGCGTGCACTTCTACAATCCCGGGCAAGTCTACAACTTTTCCGACACCAACGCGATCGGTGGCGCCCAGGTCGGCCTGCAGCACCAGTTCGGCCGCGTGGTGCTCGGCGGCGAACTGGTCATGCACGGCGCCGTTTGGCCGATCTACAAGCTGACAGCTGCAGGACCCTTCGCAACGAATTCCTATACGACGGACGTCGATTTGCCGGCGACGCGCAATGGCTGAAGCTGGGCTACGCCTGTGGGACAAATGGCTTGCCTACGTGAAGGGCGGCTACGCCTCGGCCGTCATCAGGACGACAGCCAACTCAGGCGCCGGCGTTTCCGCACAGCGGCAACAGCAGTGAACGGCACAACGGATGGCTCTATGGCGGCGGCCTCGAGTACGCCTTGGCGTCCAACTTCATCTTCGGAGTTCGAGTACAATTGGATCGACCTCGATGCCAAGACCCACATAGGAACCGACAGCGTCGGGTTCGCCCCCTACAACGTGCGCGTGGATCCCGACATCTATACGGTCACGGCGCGCTTGAGCTTCAAATTTGGGCGCGACGCGCCGGCGGCACCGCTCAAGTAGGCCGACCGAACTCGGCAGGAGCCTGGCAACGCTAGAGCCGCAGCATTCGCTGCGGCTCTCTTCGTTTTCGGGTGCGGGCAGGGCGCGCGTTCAGCCGGCAGAGGGGCGAGGCCCCGGCCCGACCGCGCTTCGGTGCGGAAGCTGTTGCGGGCTTCCGCGCGCCACGGTGTTCAATACCCCGCTTGCCCTACTCGTCGATCCAGACATCGACCAGGTTGGTGCCCTGGAAGTGGCTGGGCGACATGGTCCAGCCCTTGATCTTCTTGTGGTGCACGATGATGCGGTTCCACCAGAGGATGGGGACCTCGTAGGCCTCGTTCAAGGCGACGCGGTCGAACTCGCGCACGAGGCGCAGCCGCTCGGCCGAATCGAGTGTCCGGTTCTGCTTCTCGAACAGCTCGTCGAGCTTGGTATCGTTGTGCCGCGAATAGCTGAGCGTGGAGGCCTTGTTGGTGAGAAAATAGGAGAGCTGCGCGGTCGGGTCGTCGGCGGGCTCGGTGGCCGGCCAGACCGCCACGTCGAAATTGCCAGAGATCAGGTTCTCGAAGTACATCTTGGTCTCGACCTGCAGGTGCTCCGTGGCAATGCCTATCTTGCGCCACTCGTCGATCAGGAAGATGCCGGACGGCGTATAGGGCTCCGCCACCGTGCGGTTGAAGAGTTTTACGCTGAGATTATCCGCTCCCGCCTCCTTGAGCAGCCGGCGGGCCTCGGCGCGGGATTTCGCGATATCCTTCGAATAGCCGACCTGCTTTTCCAGCTCGGCTTCGGGCAGCGCCCACTCCGAGCCGGGGCGCATGATGCCGCCGACATGTTTCATGATGGAGATCTTGGAAAGATTGGCGCTGCCTGCGTAGCGGTCGATGGCCATCGACATGGCCTGACGTACGCGCACGTCGTCGAACGGCTTCTTGCTGGTGTTGAAGATGAGCAGCATCACGGTGGCCCATGGACCCTCGTGCACGACAAAACGGTCTTTCGCCTTGGCGATGATCTGATCGCGCTCGCTGGGGTTCTGGCCGCGAAACTCGGCGTCGAATTGACCACCAAGCAGGCCCGGCACGACCGCGGTGCTCTTGACGAAGTAGGCCTTGTAGCCGTCGA
This sequence comes from uncultured delta proteobacterium, assembly GCA_963731045.1. GTDB lineage: Bacteria > Desulfobacterota > BSN033 > BSN033 > UBA1163 > CAVSVC01. The sequence continues at coordinate 258,897 of CAVSVC010000057.1, forward strand.
TGTACGGCAAGCCCTTGCGAAAGTAGCCATCAAAGCGCTTGGCGGTCCAGTGCGAGCCGCGCACGTGCTCGACGAGCTGGTAGGCGCCCGAGCCCATGACCTCGGTATCCGGGTATCTCGGGTTCTGCTTGAGTTTGGCGGCGCTGTAGACGCAGTTGAAGGGCGAGGCCAGCAGCGCCATGAAGGAGGCGTTGACCGCCTTCAGCTTGAAGATGACGGTAGCCGGGTCCGGGGTGTCGATGGCGGCGACGTCGGCGAAGCGCTCCTTGCGCACGGATACCACGCCCTCGGGCGGGTTGATGATGCGCTCGTAAGTGGCCTTGATGTCGGCCGAGGTCAGCGACGAGCCGTCGTGGAACTTGATGCCATCGTGCAGGGTGAACGTGTAGGTGAGGCCGTCGGGCGTAATCGTCCAGTTCTTGGCTAGGTCGCCGATGATCTTGGAATTTTCCGTGGCGTCCCACTTGACCAGTAGCGAGTATTGGGGCGTGATCGGATGCAACAGCGCGAACGTCTGCGAGCCGTGACAATCGTAGCTGGTGGTCTCGGCGACGACGGCGAAGTTGAGAATGCCGCCCCGCTTGGGGGTCTCGGCCGCTCCAGCTCCCGGAGCCCAGATCATCGCAACGACAGCCGCCAGAAGCGGCGCAGGCACCCGTAGCATCATTTCCTCCCTGTTATGTTTTGCGCGAGTATGCGACTTTTTTTGCCGATCGGCCAGAACGGAAAATCGCATGCTCGACCTGCTGCAAGGCGTCCGCGTCGTCAGCTTCAATCATTTCCTGCTGGGACCGATGGGCATCCAGGCGCTGGGCGACCTGGGCGCCGATGTCATTTCTGTAGAGAGCTCGCAGGGCGCCTGGCAGCGACATTGGGCCGGCGGCAACATCTGGCACGATGGGCAAAGCGTGCTGCACCTGTGCGCCAACCGCAACAAGCGCAGCATCGGCATCGATCTGAAATCCGCGAAAGGCAAAGAGCTTGCGCTTGCGCCTGATCGATACGGCAGACGTCGTCGCCGAGAACTTCCGCCCCGGCGTGATGGAAAATCTGGGCTTCGGCTATGAGGCGCCTTAAGAAGCGCAAACCCAGCCTGATCTATGCATCGGCTTCCGGTTACGGCCCCGATGGTCCCTACGCCAAGAAGCCCGGCCAGGACCTGCTCGCACAGGCGCTCTTCGGCATGATGGCTATTACGGGCCAGGCGGCAACCGGCCCGCGGCCGGTCGGCGCCTCGGTCATCGATCACCACGGTGCGACGATCCTCGCCATGGGCATCCTTGCCGCGATCGTACGCCGCCAGCGTACCGGCCAGGGCTGCCGCGTCGATGTCAGCCTGATGCAGGCGGCACTCGACCTGCAGGCGGAGTCGCTGGTGGCGTGGGCCAATGCGTCGAAGAAGCCGCCATCCGTCCAGGCGTTCCGGCACGTCGCGGGCTGGTATTACGCGGCGCCTTACGGCGTGTACCCGACCAAGGACGGGCATATGGCATTGTCGCTTTCTCCCCTCGAGACCATCGGCAAAGCGATCGGCGAGCCGCGCCTCGCCGCCTTCTCCCTTGACGATACTTGGACCAAGCAAGACGAGATCGGCGAGCTGATCTCGCAGCGCCTGAAGACCGCGACGACTGAGGAATGGGTGGCGCGTATGGAGCCGCTCCAGATCTGGCATGCGCCCGTGCAGGGCTATGCCGAGATCGTGGAAGATCCGCAGGTGCGACACATGCGGTCCATGGTGGAGGTTGCGGGCGTCGGCAATCGGGGCGAGCCGGTCACGGTGGTCAACCACCCCGCGCTCTACGACGGCCAGGCGGCCGAAGTGCGCCTGTCACCACAGCGGCTGGGCGCACAGACGGAAGAGGTCTTGCGGGAGATCGGACTGAGCCCTGCCGAAATCGAAGCTCTGGCCGGCGACAAGGTGATCACCATAGCCAAGCCGGGCCCGTCCGGTGCATGACGTCAGCGCTATCTCGCGGCGAGCGAAAATCACAAATGAGCGGCATTGATCGATTGCCGCGCGATAGGAGGAAGGCAGCCTGCAATGAAAGACTTCTACGTGAAGCCCGGCGACAGCGTGACGTTCGCCAAGACGGTCGGGGAGACCGACATCTATCTGTTCGCCGGCATCACCGGCGACTTCGCCGTCAACCACGTCAACGAGCAGTACATGGCGCGCTCCAAGTACGGCAAGCGCATCGCCCATGGCGTGCTGCTGCTCGGCTTCGCCTCGACCTGCTCCTCGATGATGATCGACAAGTGTCACGGCACCGCCGGCGACGAGACGCGCGGTGTCGCTCGGCTACGACAAGGTGCGGTTCCTGGGTCCGGTCTTCATCGGCGATACGCTGACGCTCACCTACACCATCATCGAGGTCGATCCCGTCAAGCGGCGCTCGCGCAGCGACATCAAGGTCGTCAACCAGAAGGGCGAGCTGGTCGGCGTGGCGCAGCACATTCTGGCCTGGGTCAAGGACAAGCAGTGACGCGAGCGTGAACCCATGCGCCTGAAAGGCAAGGTCTGCATAGTCACCGGCGGCGGCTCGGGGATCGGCCGAGCCACCTGCCTGCTGTTCGCCCGCGAAGGCGCGGTACTGGCCGTGGCTGACAAAAACAAGGTCGCGGCCGAAGCCGTGCGCGAGGAATGCGCCAAGCTCGGCTCCGAGGTTCGCGCGATCGTGGCGGACGTCTCCACGTCGGCTGACGCAGCGCGGATGGTAGACGAGACCGTCAAGGCCTTCGGCCGGCTCGACGTGCTGATCAACAACGCGGGCTACGGCATTGCCGGCAACGTGGTCGAGACCGACGAGAAGGCCTGGGACGACCTGATGGCGGTCAACGTGCGCGGCGTGTTCCTGTGCGCCAAATATGCGATCCCCGCCATGATGGCCAACGGCGGCGGCGCCATCGTCAACACGGCCTCGACGGTGGCCTCGATCGGCATCCCCAACCGCGCCGCCTATTGCGCCTCTAAGGGTGCCGTAGCCGCCCTCACCCGTGCGATTGCGGTCGACCACGTCAAGGACAACATCCGCTGCAATGCGGTGGCGCCGGGCACGATCGACACGCCCTACTTCAACGAGATCCTGCGCAAGATGCCCGACGCCGCCGCCGTGCGGCGCGGGTTGGAGCAGCGGCAGCTGATGGGCCGGCTCGGTACGCCGGAGGAGATCGCGGCGGGCATTCTCTTTCTGGCGAGCGACGAGAGCCGGTTTGCGACTGGGTCGATCCTGACGCTCGACGGCGGCTGGACGGCGGCATAGCGGAGGCGACGATGGACGGGCTGGCAGGCAAGCGGGCACTGGTGACGGGCGGCGGCAGCGGGATCGGCCGCAGCATCGCCCTCAAGCTGGCTCGCGAGGGCTGCGACATCGCCCTATTCGACATCGACGAGGCGGCGGCGAACGCCGTGGCCGGCGAGGTGCGTGCGCTGGGCCGACAGGCCGCGGCGGCGAACGGCGACGTCTCCAAACCGGACTTCGTGCGCGCGGCACTCGCGAAGCTTGCCGGCGCGCCCATCGACATTCTCGTCAACAATGCCGGTATCGCCAGGCTGGGCAGCCTGCTCACCATGCCCGAGAAGGACTGGCACGAAATCTTCGCCGTGAATGTCGACGGCGTGTTCAACGTCAGCCGCGCGGTCGTGCCCGGCATGGTGCAGCGCCGAAGAGGGCGCCGTGGTGAACCTGGCGTCCTGGCTCGGCCGGCGCTGCCATGCCGCCGTTCGGCGCGTATGCAGCAACGAAGTTCGCCGTGGTCGCCATCACGCAGACGCTGGCCATCGAGGTGGCGGCATCCGGGGTGCGCGTCAACGCGGTGTGTCCCGGGCTGATCGTCGACACGACGCATGCGCGAGGGCCTCGAGAAGGAAGCCGACAAGGCCGGGTTGCCGCGGGCCGCGGAGCGCGCAAAGACCATTCCGCTCGGCCGCGCCGGCACGCCGGACGATGTGGCCAAACTGGTGGCTTTCCTGGCCTCCGACGAGGCCGGCTACGTCACCGGCGCCGCCTACGACGTCACCGGCGGCCTTTGGATGACGTGAGGCTCGCTCCAGGATTTGCAAAGAACCTAGCGGGCCGTCAAGATTTTCGTTCCGAGGCCATCTCCGGCACGACCGACCGAATAGCTGTTTCACTGAGGCATTTGCTTGGGTGCTGACGGTTTCCGCACTCGGCGCCAGTACTCGGACCACAATGTCATGCTAAGTAAGCGGTGCTTGGCAATTCAGTCGCTGGAGCGGCTCCGTGAAATTCCACACGACCGGACTTGGCACTCGGGTGGCTGCAACGCTGCTCGGCAGAGGGTTTCTCGCTGCTCGGCGCCACTTCGCTGGCGATGAGCCCCAGTGCCCCTGACGCCTACCTTGCCGATCGCGCCCTGTGGATGGGTCTCCACCTTCCTCCTAGCCGGCGTCGCCGCCATCGCGGTCTCCTGGCTTGTGGCCGACCTCAGCAATATCTGGGGCAAGCCGCCACCTCGCTCCTGGGGCGGGCGCTAGATCGTCCGTCAGCCAACCCGGTGCGGCCCTTTGCGTGCCGGCTTCGCGGCGCGTTGCGATCTGCTCGTGTCACCGCAGGCCGCGGGTGGCGTGGCCCGAACGTTTGCCGTCCGAGGCGCCGCCGAAGCGCGATTTGAGCTCCTCGATGTGACTGCGATCATAGCTCTTGAGATTGAGCTCCTCGACGCGCTCGTCCGCCCAGCGTTCGTCGACCGTCATTGCCTTGTAGACGAGATAGTGGAGAGCGATCAGCATGCTCGTGACAAGGAGCGGCCAAAATGCCCACCAGCCACCACCAACTGCAGCGTTTATCAGGCTGAGCATTGCGTTGACGACGACAAACGCCAGCAGATGCCACCGTATTGGCGCGCCGGATCGCAGTCTGGCAATGCCGACGGCCGGTTGCGTGCCGCCCTGTGGGTTTCCAGTTCGCTCTTGCCGAGAGGTTCATGCTCGGCATCGGACATGTCACGCCTCGGGTTGGACGACAGGCGGCTCAGGATTGCGCATGTCCGGATAGAGTTGGGCTATTTTGATAACGCGCCAGCTATAGCGAAGCCAGAGCATCACGATGATCACCTGGAGGATCTTGTCCCCCGTCGCCGCGCTGGGATGAAATCCGAACACCAAAAAGTAGATCAATGCTCCGACGGCGCACTGGCACAGATGGCGGCGCGCGGCCCGGAGCCTCGGTGAAACCGAACACCACGGCGGCGCTGGCGACGATGAAGGCATAGACCGAGACGCTGATCGAATGGCCGTGCGGCAGATTGGGCGACAACGACGCAACGCCGATGACGCCGAACAGGACCGTGAGGAACAGGGTGTAGACAAACAGCTCGTAATTCGCCTGCACGCGGGTCAGGCGTTCGACGCCGACGAGATAGGGTGTCTTGGTATCGTCGCCAACGTAGCGCTTGAACAGGTTGCCCCAATCGAGCTGCATGCATTCCTCGCTTTCGCAGCCCCTCCCGACGAAGTGCCGCCCTTTGCGACCGCGCTGACAGTCACCCCCGCCGGGCAGCTGCTCGGCGGGCTTTGGTCGCATACCTGGAGCCTCGGATACAAGCGACGGCGGCTGCACACCGGGCGTCTCATCGAGCACGATACGCTCCTTGCCCTCGATCCTGGTGCCGGCCTCTTCGGGCCATTCAAGTGTCATCAGTTTGAAACGCTTTGTCTCACCTCGCAGCAGGAACGCAACCTGCAGCCATACGGCGATGCCGGCAATAGTTGCGACGCACAATCCCGCGACCAGAACGGCTTTGATGATCCAGCGGTGGCTTAGGCCTACGGTCGATGCAGAAATCTCGCCGACATTATAGGATCCTACGACCCAGTTTGCAGCGAAGTAGATCACCAGCAGCAGGTAGGGAATCATAAAGCACGTGAGGCCGAGGAACTCGATCCAGACCTTCTTGCGGAAACTCAGGTGGTCGCGGACGAGATCGACGCGTACATGGGTGTTGTAGATCGTGCCGAAGCCTAGAACGAGAGCGAACAGCGCCGTGTGGAGATGCCACTCGAGTTCCTGCAGCAGCGTGGACTTCAAAATAGCGGCTGACATGCGCCTTGAGCCAGATCTGCAGGCCCCAGACTTCGCCGCTGGCACTGCGGAAAGTGAGTTTGCGGGCAACGACGTCGAGTACCGTCACCAGCACGAGGGGCACGATAAACCAGGAGGCCCATCGACCAACGAACTCGACGAATCCCCTCAGGGCATTGCTTAATTTCAGTGCAACTGGCTCAGCGCCTGACGCGTACGTCTCGGGGAAATTCTCTTTCTGCATGACCTTCTCCCCTAATTTCCGTAAGCGCCGCGCATCAGCCACAGGGCCACATTTGGCCAAGCCATAACGACGATCAGGCCGATGAGCTGGAGGATGACGAACGGGATGATGCCCAGATAGATGCTCTCGATCTTGATCTCCTTCGGTGCGATGCCCTTGAGATAGAACAGGGCAAATCCAAAGGGCGGCGTCAGGAAGGAGGTTTGCAGGTTGACCGCCATCAGGATGGCGAACCAGTGCACCACGTCGGCCTTGGCACGCATCGCCGAACTGGATTGCTGATCATCGGTGTAAAGACCGGCAGCACGATCAGCGTGATCTCGATCCAATCCAAAGAAGAAGCCGAGAGCAAAGACGATGCCCATGATCAGGAACAGGAGGCCCAATTCGGTGAGGCCCGCGTGCTTGATCAGCTTCTCGACGATATTGTCGCCGCCGAGCGCCCGGTAGGTGTAGGCAAGCAGGTGGCGCTGACGATGATGAAGAACACCATGGCGACGGTGCGCGCCGAGACGTGACAGCTCTCCTCGAGCATCTTGAAGTTGAGCGTGCCGGCAAACAGCGCCAGCAGCAACGCTCCGAAGGCGCCGACGGCACCGGCCTCGCTCGGCGTGGCCCAGCCGAGCAGGATCGAGGCCTTGATCATTCCGATCAGGAACACCGGCGGAAAGAAGGCCCGCCACAGCAGCGGCATCATCTGGCCCTTGGGCACGGATAGCAGGTCAGGTGGCAGCGGCGGGGCGAACCTCGGCCAGATCGACGACGATGAAGATGAATGAGGTAGAGGGCCGCAAGCGTCAGGCCGGGAGCGAGCGCCGCCGAGAACAGGTGTCCGACGGACACCCCGAGCAGGTCGGCCATGATGATGAGCATAATGCTCGGCGGTATGAGAATTCCGAGCGTTCCCGCTGCCGCGATGGTGCCGCAGGCCAGCGCATGGCTGTAGCCCTGCCGCATCATGGTGGGCAGCGCCAGGGCCGTCATCATGGTCACCGAGGCGCCGATGATGCCGGTCATGGCGGCGAGGATCGTGCCCATGATGGTGACGCCCAGGGCCAGCGCGCCGGGGACGCGCTTCAACAGCACCTGCACGCAGTAGAGGAGATCGTTGGCGATCCCGCTTCTCTCCAGGGTCACGACGCCCATGAAGATGAAGGTCGGGATGGAGACCAGCACGAGGTTCTCAGCCGCCTGCCCCCAGATGCGCGGCACAAAATTGAAGAACTCGATCAGCCTGAAGGTGCCGAGAAAGTAGCCGATCAGGCCGAAGGTCAAGGCCACGCCGCCCAATACGAAGGCGACCGGGTCAGCCCGAGAACAACAAGGCGGCCAGCGTGAGAAACATCACGATCGGCAGGTAGTCCTGCGCGATGTAGAGCAGCTCCTTGCGGGTGTGGTCAGGCAACGTGGCGATGACGGCAACGGCCGCGAAAATGAGGAGTATCAGCAGCGGCCCCAAGAAGCCGCCGAGCAACCGACCGCGCGTCTGTTCCGTGTATGCCATGCCTTCACCTCGACGGGCCGGTAGCCGAGAAGAACGACCGGACCTTGTGGGTCCGGCTTCCTGTACGGCTATGAGTGTGGCGCACTCGTACTATGCTTTGGGAGCTGCTATTTCTGGTAGGTGGGCTTCAGGACATGAATTGCCCAGGTCGCGTACTTCTTGCGGTAGTCGAGGAAGTGGTCGGCGACCTTCTTGAAGAGCGGATCCGTGGCCGACTTTTCCTTGATCACCTCGAGCCATACCTGCGAATCCTCGCTCAGCATGTCGTCGGGCGAGCGCTTGACCTGCACCTGGTACTCGTCGCGCATCTCGGCCATGACGCCGAACTGCGTGGCCTCGGTCTCGGCGTAGGTGTAGATCACCTGAGCCTGGGCCGCGACCTGGATCATCGCTTTGTATTGTTCGGGCAGCGCGTCGTACTCGTTCATCAGGATCTCGCTGCACGAGACCTGCTGGTGCCAGCCGGAATAGTTTGAATGGCTATTCTATGGAAGCCGAGCTTGATGTCCATGGCAGGCATCGAGAACTCGGTGGCGTCGATCACGCCGCGCTCCAGGGCCGGGAAGATGTCCGCCGCCGCCAGCAGCTGCGTGGAGACGCCGAGTTTCGGCATGACCTTGGCGCCAAGGCCGAAGAAGCGCATCTTCAGGCCCTTCATCTCGTTGAGCGACTTGACCTCCTGGCGAACCAGCGGAAGTTTCCGGGCCGATGCAGAAGCAGTCGAAGGCGATGAGATTGTGCTTGGCGTAGATCTCGTCGCGCAGCGCATTGCCGCCGCCGAACGACTTCCAGGCCAGGAACTCGCCGATGCCGGGCCCGAAGGGCACGGTGGTGAAGAAGGCGAGCGCGGGGTACTTGCCGGTGTGGTAGCCGGGCGTCGTCCAGCAGGCCTCGGCTGAGCCCTTCGAGACCGCGTCGAAGATCCCCCAGCGCCGGCACGATGGCGCCGGGCTCGAAGACTTCATTCAACTTGCCCCCGGACATGCGCTCGATGTCCTTCGAGCAAACGCACGCCGGACGGACCGAGGCGCGCGAGCGTGCTGGCGAACGCGCTCGGCATCTTCCAGCGGATCCGATCCTGGGCGCTGGCATCGCCGGCCGTGAGCGCAAAGGCCAGGCAGACGCACCCAGGATTCGAATTGAGCAGGCTCTTCGACATTTCATCTCCTCCCTTCGTTTGCTGTCGCAGCAAACCTGAACGCGGTCGCACAAACGCTCCCGCGATCTCTCGGATATCAGTTTTCCCCGGCGATTTGAGCTTTTCGGGGCTGAATTGTTTCTGCCGCTCTTGATGCGGCTTGGCGGATTTTCTGTGCCCCAATCGCGCTCAACGTGGCATGGAGCCGCATCGCTGTCAAAGGTCTTGAATAAGACGATCCGCGGGACCGTCACCCCGACGGCTCATGCGCGTGCCGGTGGGCGCCGAGGTCGTGCGCTCTAAGACTATTGTCCTACGGGGAGCTTCACGTTCGCGCTCGCGATCAGCCGCAAGCACCCTATGGACGGGGTCGAGGATCTTGCCGCAAGATCGGCGATGGCGCCCGAGATCGGCTTGAACTCGAGCGTTACGACGCGGCGCCCGGCCGGTACGGGGACCGCCCGGAACAGCACGTTGGCGGGATAGATATCCACTTCCTCGCCGTCGACCTCGGCCGCCCACCAGAGGATGCCGAACGTCGTGGAGAACGACTAGGCCCGCAGCCGCGGCATCACCTCGATCTCGACGCGCGTGTTCTCATAGTGCTTGATACGCACCTGCGGCTCCCGCCACGCGGACAGGTTCTCGGGCTCCGGATTGGTCCCATCGAGGGCGGGCCGTTCCTCCAGCAGAGCCGTGGTGGCCGGATCGAAATCCGGCCAGTTTCCGCGGTCCACCAGATCGCCAAAGTTCGTTCGCATCCAATTGCTGACGAACAGCACGCGTGGCAGCGTGTCGGGGTTCTCGTAAATGTAGGCTTCGCTCGCGCCGAGCGGCCAACCTGAGCTCGCCGGGCTTGAGGTGCGCGTCCGACCTCATGGGCACGCTGGTCGCGATGAACCTGAGGCCAAGCAGATTGGCCATCATCGAGTGGTAGGGGAACAGGCGCGATACGTGCTTCTGATCGGGACCGGCGATGT
>CAVSVC010000058.1:0-253474 GCA_963731045.1 uncultured delta proteobacterium
AATCAGTCTTCCTTTGGACTCTTCTTCCAAGAAGTTCAGCCCTCGCAACGCGACGATGCGATAAGTGTTCATCATGTCCTCTCTCCGGCCATAAGTCATGGAGGTGTGATCCGGTCGATGAGAAAACTCACAAGTAATCTTTCGGATGTGTTCAAACTTAAATCTTCTGGACATCCGCATCCAGAGATCCCAATCTTCATGGGCTTTAAGGGTTTCATCAAATAGACCGACTTGATTGAGACATGATTTTTCGTGGACGACACAGAGAACGGGAATAAAATTCTCTTTGAGAATGCGAGCTTCGTCGAAATCAAATGAATAGAGGACGTCCTTCTTCGTGGTGACATACGTCCCGTTCTGACATTCCTGACAAGCCCTGTAGGCATCGGTGTAAGCGACTTGATGGCCACGTGATTTGAGAAAACGGACTAGGGTCTCCAGATGGTCGGGATAGTATATATCGTCGTCATCGAGGTAAGCGATATACTTCCCTCTGGCAAGTCTGATCCCTGTGTTTCGGGCAGCGGATAGTCCCCGATTCCTGTCGTGTTTGACATAGGTGATGTTTCCTTTCTCGTTTAAAGAAGAGACGACACCTTCAACATCGGCCCCCGCGTCATTGACCACAACGATTTCGACATTGAGGTAGGTCTGCTTCAAAATACTTCGGACAGCCGTGACCAACATATCCGGGCGATTATAGGTGGGGACGATGACCGAGACAAGGGGATCTTCGATCACCCGGCCCTCGGAAGATGGGATCTCACGGGTCGAAGTTTTCCCGCTGTCCGACTCTGCGCCGGGACCTTCCCACTGCATGATATGAAACTTCTTCTCATTCGGGTTTCCCTTATTCGCACAACATCTGCATTCCGGGACAAGGTCCTGTTCTCCCGTCGAAAGAGGTTCTCAGGGACCGATACGCCTCCCCGTTCCAAAGTTGATCTATCCGCTCCGTCAGAACATTTCCAAAATGATAGACTCCTTTTTCGACCTTTTCTTTAAAATGAACCTCGGCCCCCCCACAGGGATAGATCTCCCCGCCAAATCCCACCATGATCTGGCTTATAGGCCAGCGACAACCGGCGGGGTTTGCATTTTCCTTGAAGAGGGGTTCGTGAGTAAAACGAATTCCATTTCGCTGCGCCAACGAAACAGCCTCCTCGACCAACCGGTCGGACAGGGCTTGGTGGTAATAGAGGGAATCTTCATCTCTGAGACGATCTTCGTCGCACTCGATATTGAGATGTCGGATCCGCTCAGGGTAGAAGCGGCAATACATGACGTTGATGCTATCAATACCTATCTGCCCGTCCCAGGTCAACCAACCGTGGGAAGTCTTCAATATTGAGATGGTTGATGGCGTGGAGAATTGAATCTGGAATGGATCTGGCTCCCGAGACCTCTCGGAGTGTGATAGAACCGACGGACGTTCTGACAGACCTCCTCGAAACGGTCTACCTGCATGATCCTCCGGTAGACCTCTCGGTTGCCGCGTTGAGTGAGACATTAATGGAAGAGAGATGACACTTCAGCAGGGCCTTGGATAGCTGCTCCGAAAGGGCGATCCCATTGGTAGTAATCATCACCCCACGCGCCGGGTAGTGCTCGTTTGTGTAACGGATGATGGGAATCAGATCGGGATTCAGAAGACGGATCGCCTGCCCCAGCTAGAACGATGCCCTGAAACCGCTCCAGCCGAAGGTTCACACACATCTGCTTAAATGTCTCGATCGTAATCCGACTACCGCTCTGGCTCCTGAAATAATCGCCACCGCACATAATGCACTTTGAGTTGCACTTGTCGATCAGCAGGAAATGCACCTGGGTTGGAAGACAGGTCGTATGGCCCGGCGGGTGATAATCATTCATAGGGTGAATTCTTTTTTCAGGGGCCGCTTTGTTTTCTATCTTCACTTGGACCACGGGGTTGGATGCAACTTCCCTCCTCTTTTTTTCGTTGTGGCTATCAAATTCTCTTGCCATCCACAAGGCCAACTCCTTGAATTCGTCTTTGCCCACCGTATCGAGGAAGAAGTATTCCGTGCTGGATTGAGAGTATCTACTGAAATCCATGTCCCCTTTGACCAGACCTTTTTCCTCCAACTCCTTCCAAACTTTCGTTCCGGGTAGGGGGTTGAAGATATTGATTTCAGCGGCAGGAGGATCCAACTCCTTCATAAAACGCCATGTCTCGAGGATGTCTTCTTGGGTCTCCCCCGGGTAGCCCATCATGAAAAACCCGAGCCAGGGAATTCCGACGGAATTAACTTCGTCAATCCTTTTCCTGATAAAATCTCGATTCATCCCCTTATTGATCGACTTCAGGAGCCGGTCCGTTCCGAATTCGATTCCGAAGAGGATATGAATGCACCCTGACGCCTTGAGATCTTCAAGCATTTCTTTATCGACAAGATCCAGCCGGGTAATGCAGCTGAACGTAAGGCCATCGATTCTCCTGAGGGGTTTCATCAATTCCTTGACATAGCTCCTGTCAGAGGTGAACGAATCATCCCAGAAGGAGATGGCTCTCGACCCGCTGGCGCGGACGAGCCCCTCGATTTCTTTGACCACGTTCTCTACACTCCTCTGCCTGACCTTATGTTTCCAGATGACCCTCGCCCCGCAATAGCTGCAATGGAAAGGGCAGCCCCGGCTTGTCATCAGGTTGTTGATTGAAACGTAACGATCGTTGAGAATAAGGGTTCGATCCGGAATCGGAAGGTGACTAATATCCCGGATCAGTTCTCTGGGCAGAATTGATTCTGGGATGGCCTTCCTCTTTGTAAATCAGTCCCTTTACTGCGGATAAATCGTTTTCAGGAGCAGAACATTGCTGAACCAACTCGGTCAGGGTCATTTCCCCCTCACCCTGAACCACATAATCGATGTTTCGATCACGGATCAAGGTTTCCCCAAAGAGGGAAGGATGATGTCCTCCAACGATGACCCGGGCTTCTTCCCTCACGGATTTTGAAATCTCAGCGATCCTCTCCACCATGGGATATTTGTTGCTCATCGCGGTAATGCCGACGAAGTCCGGCCTGAAGTCCTGCAGCATCTGCTCGATTTCGCGCCATACCGGGTGATTTCGATTCCTGACAGCCTCGCCAACGAGGTGCTTGATGAGTGAGAGTGTACTCATACCCACCTGTTTTTCCCAAAAGCTGCCTGATCGAAATCGGCATCATAAATACCGACGTCATACCCGCTGCTTTTCAGCATGGAAGCCATGTAGCCAAAGCTGAGCGGAAAGCAGGTGTGCTGCAAACCCATAAATCTTCGGTAAGGAGGATTGATCAGGAGGACCCTCCCCTTCCCTGATTTTCCCGCCCACTTACGGTGTGTTCCCCTATCCTCTGCTCCCTTTTCCCCAACGTTAAGCGTTACTCCCTTTGCGTTGATCACCCGCCTCACCTCGTCCATGAAATCTTTCTTTTCCGCCAGGATAGCACCCCAGCGAACCACAGCACCTCATTCGAATTAGACCAGGTTATTACTCCAAACCGCACTTTTGGTTCCTTAAGATATCCAGTGCGGTCCAATAACCAGTATCTTCATTCTTTCCTCCCGATTCCGTTTCTTATTCAAGATGTTGTGAAACCCCACCTTGACCGGGGCCAGAAACCATGTTGACCATTCCACAGAGGGTCAATGAAAGAACGTAAGCGTCATTCATTTGACCTTCTTATGCCGAAAAAACTGTAGACCTCTGTCTTGACCGCTTGTGCCACGCGATCTGCCAGGAGATCAACTCGGTTCCCAGGGGAAGAGAATTCTCCGCTGTCGTTCCCAAGTTTTCTCTTAATTTCCGGCAGGCTCATTCCCTCTGTCCGAAGCCTCCTGATTCTCTCGATGACAAGGAGATCCTCGGAGGAGTAGCGCCTCTGCCCCCCTATGGTACGCAATGGAAGAACTATTCCCTTGAATTCCTTCTCCCAGAAACGAATGGTATGTTTCGGGACATTCAGTCTGCCGCTGACCTCTGAGATCGTGAAAAGATGGTCAACATTCTCTTCCATAACCCTACCTTTCTTTGGAGCTCTACCACCGTAGCTGCCGGAGAAAATTGCTTCCGCTTTAACTTTTACTTTAAGCTTTGCAAGTGCTGTGCCGGAGGACATCAACGGAATATGGTCAATTTATTCAGGGAATTGCTGGTAAGAGATGAAGAGGTGGGGTAATAATTTCCTTCTTGTAAAAACTGAAGTTGAAGAATTTGCCGGTCTGAAGGAGGTTATTGATGGAAAAATCAGGCGGAAGCGGACCCGATGAATCTCAGCAGGGTGCTCGAAAGGAGTTCGGCTGACCTGTAATCCTTCAGTTTGATAAGCCGCTCGCTGACATCGATAACGATTCGGCCCAGGTCTTCAAAACTTGTTAGCGTGATTCCTTCAGTCATGCCCAGGAGTCTCATGATCTCATCGAGAACGGAGACCCCTTCCTCGATATCCGTGGAATTCATCCGGTCCCGAAAGGATTCGCAGAGGTGACGAATCCGGCCGCTTTTTACGAGGAGCTGGAGTTCTGCCTCGCGGTCCTGAATTGCCCGGGAGAAGCGGGTAGTCGGAATCCTTCGCTCCGTCCATTTTTCCCTGGCCTTTTCGATGGAGGCCTTGAATCCTTCTAGCAAAGCCCTGAATGGGAAAGAGCTCAATCACTCGTCTTCTTGCCGCTTCTCCCATCCTCCCCGCCAGATCCCTGTTTTCGATGAGAAGCTGTGCATACCGATGAAGTTCTCCCGGGTCATCGGAGAGAAAACCGCTTATCCCGTGCTCTACCGGTGAAGAGGGATGCCTGTTGCCCAGAACCGGCAACCCGGAAGCCATGGCTTCGAGGGTAGCCATATTGTACCCATCCTCCAGCTCGGGATGGGCGGTGTGGATATAGAACCGGTGAGAAGAAAGGATGGCCTTGAGGTCACTCCAGTCTTTGGAGGGTTCTACTCCGGGCATGTCCGGGTTGAACCCCACCAGACGCACGGGCAGACCGCGAAGGCTTTCTTCGTGGAAGTCCCAGAGGAGAGTTTCCTTCCGGTTGCTGATCTGATTTGACACCCGCAACCCTGCCGGCACTTCCCCCGACCAGGGAAGATACTGATGAACGTCCACTCCGTTCCGAACCACGTCTGCAGCAGTCCCCCAAGACCTGAGCTTCAGAGGGGATATGGCGAGGCAGTGCCCTCCGATCTCTTCCAAGATACTTCCGGATCAGGTCTTTCAGTTCTTCCGGATCCCTTATCCAGCCCATGCTGACGGGTCAAGCCTTCGAGCGTATTGTGGAACACCAGGATCCGGGGTCCCGATATCATCTTGAGATCGAGTAAGTCCGTGATGTTGTGGGCGATCAGACAATGGTAGGGGTTTCCGTCTTCCACGACGTCTTTCAGATTGACCAGGCGGGCCATCCCCGGAACAGGGCGCACTCCTGTGTCCCACCTGCTGCAATAGCGGCCAGGCAGGCCGTCAACGATATCCAGATCATAGCCGAGATACCCCAGTTGGTGAACCCAGGCCTCGTGACAGTTAAACACCAGCAGACGGGGAGGCGGTAACTCCATGTCAAATATCTCCACGGAAATATCAATCTTTTGAATGGCCTACAAGATTCGTGCCAGGGTGGAGAGAATGCAGAGAGAGGCCTCACTCTTTTTTTCTAAAAAAAGTTAAAGCTTTCTCCGATTATGACGATAAGTTTATTGAAGGCCAACATTATGGTAGGAATTAACTTCCAGGTTCAGCATATTTTGAGGGCTTACAGCCAGCAGCTTTCGGTGCGGTCGCGGACGTCCAAGGAAAAAGTGACCAAGCGTGCCGACCAGAAGGACGAAGTGACTGTATCCACAGAAAGCAAGAAAAGGCTGATGGCGGACAAGATCACCCACCAGATCGTCAACCGTCTGGCTGAAGGTTCTGAACGCAACGATACGGACCGGGAAATACTGCGACAGTTGAACAAGCAGGTTGGCCGCTCTCTGGACATCACCGCGAATAACGGGGAAGGCATTGTCATCAGGGCATTGAGTGAGGGAGACGGAGGGAGCGTGGAACCCCTTTCTCCCTCTGAAAACGACGAAATCAAGAAGAAGCTTTTTGAGATCACCCGTTCCATTGTCTACAATCAGCTCATCGAATAGGAGGAAGGTTCATGAAGATCATCGATCTCCAGCAACGAACGACGACCATGCAGCAGGTGAATCAGGCGGATTCGTCGCAGCAGCCGGAAAAACAACGCGCCGCCGCAGAAGCGAAAGAAAACTCTCCTGCCTCCGATAAGGTGGAGCTTTCAATCCAATCCAGAGAAATGCATAAGGTCCATGAGGTCCTCCAGATGACCCCTGATGTGCGAGCGGAAAAAATCAACACCATCAAGAAAATGATCGAAGAAGATCAGTACCGGGTCGACAGCGAAGCGGTCGCGGAAAAGATGATCAGAGAATCGCTCCTGGACCTCATTAAATAGGCAGGTTCTCTTCCTGCATCGAAGGTCCCCCACGTGGGGGATTGAGTGATTTCTACCGAAGCCCCGTGGGAAAAATCCCTTTACGGGGCTTTTTCATTCCGGGTTAAGGGCATGGGGTGACGATGGGAATAGGAGGAATGGTATAGAACAACCTGCTTGGCCAGTTTCTTCGGACGATTAAAGAGGACAGGGCCTAAGAGGTTGATGGTCACCTCTTTCGTATCTCCCTTCGAAACATTCACAATCACCATGGGATGAATGCCCTCCACCGCCTTCTCTCCGTCTTCCAACTTCAACGCCGCAGTATCTTCAGGACTCAGATCGATTTCATAATCCGGCGTCGACAAGAGGGGATCCATCAGGACAAAGGCCAGAGTCCCGTGATCGATGGATTGAAACCACATAAAAGGTGAATCCTTCCTGTGTTCCATCAGAACAAACCGTCGATCCTCGGGAAAACCGATCAATCCGTCTGGGACATGAATAACCTGATCCTCTTCCACATCAAGGGTTCCGAAACGACTGGTTTCAATTCTCAAGGCGGGAAATCACTCCTTTCCTTCTATCATTTGATCAAGAGGGCCTATTTCGATCTTCGAGGCAAGCTGGTTCTCCTCGGCAATCCGCTGGTAGACCTCTTTCCGGAAGACCATGGTGTCGCTCGGGGCTTCGATCCCCAGGCGGACCTGCCTTCCCTTGATGTCGATGACGTAGACCTTGATGTGGTCTCCGATCGTGACACATTCACCAATCCTTCTGGTTAAGATAAGCATTTTCACCTTCCCTGGCAAAAATGTTGGGAGATTATTTTCCGTCTATTCCAACTTTGCGGGATTTCCCTTCCGCAACCCCTGAGTCCTCTGTTATAAATAATTGAGAATGCTGATCTGTGTCAACCTTGCTGCGGCACTCAGGGCAGCCTGGTAGGCCAGCTCTCTCCCTTTCAGTTCGATGGCCACTTCCGCAAGATCGACATCCTGGGCCTGGGAGAGGCGATCCTGCAGATCGAGAGTCAGCAGGGAGAGGCTCTCTTCCTTGATCTGGAGGCGATTTGCCCGGGCTCCCACATCGGCAATCTGGTTGCCAAGATAATCGCTCACTCCGTCCAACCCGTCTATCTGCTGCTGGATGCCGCTCAGGTTATTATTTTCCAGGGCGTTCTTCAGGTTTCCAAGTGCGTCAAACAGACCGGAATCCATAAACACGGTCTGCCCGTTCTTCCCCGCAGTCAACCGTTCGTCTCTCCCGACCTGAATCTGGAAATCATGCGTGTCCCCCTGATACTGGGCGGTCTCGATTCCTCCAACAGTCGTCTTCAAGAAGGGAGCTGTCTGGGTCCGGTATCCCGCAAACAGATAAGACCCCTCCAGCCTTGTGTTGCCGAGAGCAATGGCCTCGTCGAGCAGATGGCCGATCTCGATGGCCACTCCTGCCCGGGTCTCCGCATTTTGGGTATCATTGGCCATCCCGATGGCGATTTCCTTGGCACGACCCACCAGGCCGAGAACCGAGCTGATGGCCGATTCGCTTTGATTCAACCAGGAGGTCGCCCTCTCTGAGTTCCGAAGGTACTGATCCGCTTGGGAAAGAGCGGATTTGAGTCCCAGTGAATCCGTGAACCCGATCGGATCATCCGATGGCCGAAGGATTCTCTTCCCAGAAGAAATCTTTTCATTGGCCGTTTTCAGGTCGCTCGTGAGCTGTATAATCCTCTGCTGGATGCCTTGATAAAGGGACCTTGTGGCTACTCTCATCATCCTCTCCTATCTCATTTGCATGAGAGACTGAAGCATCTCGTCAGCGATGGTCACCAGCTTTGCAGCCGCCTCATAGGCCTGCTGAAGTTTGATCAAATCGGTCATCTCCTCATCCAGATTCACTCCGGATACGGAATCCCTCATTTCACCGAGTTGGTCCATAATGGCCTGTTGAAAACTCTGATTCTGATTCGCCTCTTCCGTCAGGATTCCGATCTCTCCCGTAAGGGTCCGGTAATAATCCTCCATGGCCTCTGTCTGAACGGTGCTCGTCACGGTCTGTCCCCGGTCTTGGTAAGTCCATTTCCGGATGGATAGGGTCCCATCGGTCTGGAGTGCAAGTATCGCAAGGGCATTCTCATTGTCTCCCGGGTCTCCGGATTGGCCTCCTGCCGCGATGTTGGCCGGCGTCCCGCTCACATCCGCGCTCAGCTTGATAAAACCCGCCGCATTGGCATAATCCCCTGAATTCGGCATACCCGGAGGAAGCTGGAAATCTTCAAAGAAATTCATGCCCGTCCCCCCGGAAAGCGTATATCCCGCCTGATGCAGTTGATTCACCTCCTGGATGAAGGTCCCGGCCAATTCATCCAGATTCGCGATGTATTGAGGGACCGCTTCGTCCCGGATATCCAGCCATGCCCCAATCTTTCCTCCCTGAAGACCTCCACTGATGTCTGCGACAATATGGTTCCAGTAGATCTCATCTCCCTCCTGGGTCAGCTCCCACGATTGGCCCCGGTCAACCAGAAGGAGTCCGGAAGAGGTGAGGACGGTGAGGGATCCATTCTTGTCCTCCAAAGAGATCCCTCCTACCAGTTTGGACAACTCTGTGACGAGATTTGTCCTCTGATCCCTCAAGTCGTTTGCCGAGGTGTTGAAGGATTCTGCCGAAACGATCTTTTCATTCAGATCGGCGATCTCTCTGGAGAGGCGGTTGACTTCCTCCAGGGATTTGCCGATATTCTCGTTCATGCTCCCATTGATCCGGGAGAGGTCATTCCTCATGCTGTTGAACTGTCTGGCCAGAACCTCCCCTTTTCCCAGTAGGGCTGTTCGCTCCGGGATCCCCCCCGGATTGTCGGCCACATCCTGCCAGGCGTTCCAGAATTCGTTCATCATCTCTGCCAGTCCCTGATCCGTTGTTTCATTGAATACCGTCTCCATCTGCGAGAGGATATAGGCCCTGGATTCATATTCTTGAAGGGTCGAGGTTCCTTTTTGAATGGTCCCGTTGATAAACGGATCGACGGATTGAGCCACGGATTCAATTCGGACTCCCATGCCGATCTTGATCTGAGTCGCGGAAAAGGGCGCATTCGATTCAAGGATGGCTTTTTGCCGCGTATAGCCGGGTGTGTTGACGTTGGCGATATTGTGGCCGGTGACGCTCATCGCTTTTTGTTGAGCCACCAACGCCCCTTTGGCCGTATTGAGAAGACTGCTGATGCCGGACATCGCTATACCTCCCTATTCAACGACCACGAATGGCATGCCGAGGGTGTTCGGCGCCCGTTCTGAAGGTAAGCCGCAGGCTCTGAGACGGGATGGGTGAGAAGTGAGATGAACTCCCTCAGATAACCCAGAGAGTCCTGAATATAGGATCGGTTCAGATCATTGATCTGTTTTGCCCACTCTTTGAGGTGCAGCAGGCTCTTTTGGTAGGCGCTTAGTTTCCGGTTGGAGGGTGGAGGCAGGAGGGAGAGGAGATGGGAGAGGGTCTGCTCTTCCGGCTCTTTTCCCGAAATACCGAGAATTCCGCCAATCGTTTCTTTGATCTGAGGCTGAAGCCTCAGGATACGCTCTCTCGTCGCATCCATCCCCTGCACCGTCTGAATCAAAGCGTCGGTAGAACCCTTTCTGAGGCATTCCGACTCTTTTTTCAGGTCCAGGATGAGTTGACGATAACACGAGGTCTCCTGCTCCAGCAGATCGAATAAGCGGTCAAGGTCCCTTTTCTGTTCCATGCCTCACTCCTCAGCGGATGGTTTCGAAACGCTTTCCTTGGGAGGGAAAGGAGAGTCTTCTTCCCTTTTCTTCCACATCTGGTCAAAAAGCATTTTCCCGACCCCCAACCCCCGCTGATTGGCCAGATTGCGGCTGAGTTCCTGGTCAAAGAGAGATTGAAAAAGATTCTTTTGTGAGCTCTCTCCAAAAACCCCGGACTCAGGGATCGTTTGCCGCATCGATTTCAATAGCTGCTGGACGAAGATCGACTCAAATTCCATGCATGCCTTCTTCAGCTTCTCCTCGTCGATCTTCTTTTGATCATCCACCTTGGCCGGCGGATGAGATAGGACCTCCGTTATAGTTCTTATCGGCATTTCTCACCTTTCCTTAAGCACATCTTCTTCGTAAGAGCGGAAGTCGCGAGAGCGCAAGGGGTGAAATCTTTGGTGCACTTACCCCTTACGCCTAACGCCTTACGGTTTAGGGTTAGATGACCTATTACAGGCTGATCAAAAATGCCCAGATGCAAGGCGCCCGAAATCCTGAGGAATGAGGTGTACTTGGTTGTACGCCGCAATGACGAAGGATGAGGGCAACGCGGCAGATGGGTGTTTTTCATCAGCCTGTCAGATGATTTCCAGATCCGCCTGTAACGCCCCGGCCGCCTTGATACTCTGAAGAATGGAGATCAGGTCCCGGGGTGAAGCACCGATGGCATTCAAAGCCCTGATCACATCTCCCAGACTCACCCCGCCGGGGAGCACTATCAGCGCCCCCCCCTCCTCCCTGACCGAAATGCTCGACTCCGGCGTCACCACGGTGGCCCCCCCTGGAGTTACCACTGCTCCAGTCCCTGCCCCCGGGGGCACGATGGTCGTAGATCCCCGTTCCTGTGCTTCCGGCGCAAATGGGAGGGGTTGTGAAACGGCCAGACGTTCCTTGATCTGAATACTCAGGTTGCCATGGGCAATGGCTACGGTCGAAATGCGCACATTTTCTCCCATGACGACGGTGCCTGTCTTTTCGTTCAAAATGACCTTGGCGACGGTATCAGGTACCACCTCCAGCCTTTCCAGGGAAGCAATCCATTCGGCAACCCTGTGCTGCTGCAGCTCCGGGACGGAAATCGAGAGGGTTCCCGAATCGAGGCATCTGGCAGAAACACCCTCCAGTGAACGATTGATGACTTCCTTGACCTTTTCCACCGTTGTGAAATCGGGATTGAAAAGACAGAGGGTCAGTTCCCTCTTGCCATCGAGGACCACGGGGACTTCCTTCTCGACAAGGGCCCCTTTCGTAATCACACCTACCGTGGGATGGTTCTTCTGGACCCCTGACCCTGAGGCACCGGACGCGGCAAATCCTCCGACGACAATCGGACCCTGGGCCAGTGCGTAGACCTGCTGGTCCACTCCCTTCAGGGGGGTCATCAACAGGGTACCCCCCTGGAGGCTCTTGGCGTCTCCAAGGGACGAAACGACCGCATCGACTTTTCCGCCTATTCTCGAAAAGGGCGGCAGGGTTGTCGTCACCATGACAGCGGCCACGTTCTTCACTTTGACCTGGCTTGCTTTATCCCGGTCGATATGAATACCCATCCTCTCCAGCATATTGACGATGGACCGGATGGTAAATTCCGTGTTGGTCCCGTCTCCCGTTCCGTTGAGACCCACCACCAGGCCATATCCCAGCAGCTGATTATTTCTCATCCCTTTGAAGGAGGCGATGTCCTTGAGCCGAACGGCATGGGCTGACGACGCCAGACAAAGGATCCCCAGAATGACTATCAGACATATCCTGCTCTTCATCACCTCTCGATACTCCTTTCGTAAATCGTCAGTCGCAAGTCGTCAGGGGTTATTGTGCTTTCTGCCTTCTGTTCATTTCCTCAGTTTCGTTAACTGATGACTGATCACTGATGACTGGTTACTCTTCTTTTTCTGCTGCCCGCTTTCTGCCTTCTGCTTTCTGCCTTCTTGTTTTGCTGATCACTGGTTACTGATTACCGATAACTGGCTTTAGAAGGGCCATACCCAATCCAGTCCTCTCGCAAGCCATCCCGGGCTCTGCTTGTCGCTCACCGGGCCCTGGCCGTTCAACTCAATGACAGCCTCCGCCACATAGGTCGAGAGAATAACATTGGCGGAGGAGATGTCTTCGGGACGGATGATTCCCTGGATATAGATCAACTGGGTCTCCTGATTGACCTTGACCTGCCGGTTCCCCTGAATCACCAGGTTGCCGTTGGACATCACCTGGGTGACATGGGCTGTAATATAGGCTGTCATGGAGGAGGTTCGTGTCGTCTCCCCCTGTCCGTCAAAGTTGTTGGCGAAATTGATCTTGTGGCTTGCCCCGATGGGCTGCCCCGCCACACTCACCTTTCCTGCAAGGGCATCAAATATGCCGCTCCAGCTTGCTTCCAGGCCGGAGTCCCTTCCTGTCTTGGTGGTGGCATTCTTGGAGGCCCTGGCCGACTCCACGATGCTGATGGTGACAATGTCTCCCACATTTCTGGCCTTTAAGTCTGCATAGATGTTTTGAGCCCTCTGAGAAGACCAGAGCGATCCTTCCTCCACTGAAGGCGCGGGATAGGAGGATCCCTGCTTTCCCGGAAGGTCGGTGAGCCGGGGCCTCTGGAGGGTGGGACCCAGGCAACCGCTCAAAGCAAAAAGGATGATTGATATCCAGATTCCGCCTTTTGTCCATTCAATCCATCGTCCCGCGCCTGTCATTCCGGATCCTTTCTTCATCATATGAATTGTGCGGCCACCGGGCGATGCCGCAGATGCCTGCCTGCGGCAGGCAGGGGTATTTTTCAGCGGCCTGTCAGTATTCGATCAGGACCGTGCCGCCATTCAACACCCTGCCGATCACCTCTTTCCTGCTGGAGAGGTTTACCATCTTCACTTGCTCCCCTTTCCGGCCGTCATCCTTCACCTCTCCCCACGTGACGATTCTGAATTGGGGGTTCTCAACCACCATCATGACCCGCTCCCCCTTCCTGACAAGGGGAGGAGGCTGGATGAGGCTTCTTCTCAAAACTTCCTGGCCATTGATGGAAGAAGTGGTCCGCATGGAGACCGCCTCTCTGATGTCCATCAACACATCCGGAGGAAGCGAGGCCAGGTTCTTTCTCACCAGCTGGACGTCATTTTCATCGATTTCGTGGTGTCTCTGGAGGTACCGTTTTGCCGCCACGACATCGGCGTAGAGATCCATTCTTGCCGTGACCTTCACCCGCCTGAATTCCCTGCCGTCCAAAGAGAGTATCAGCGTTGCGGAGAACGGGCCTCCCCGGCCGATCCGTTCCGGGAGGACCACCTCCCAGGAGAGGGCACCGGAGGGGACGACGATTCTTTCAACCCCCCGGAGATCCTTTACTTCCAGTTTTTCATATCGGAGCTGCAATGTTTTTTGAACTTGATGCTCCAGGAGTTCGATGATCTCGCTCAGTTCAACGGCCCTGCCCTCCCGGCTTACCTCCCGGTAGCTCACGGAATCGGAGGAACCCATGGTCGTAATAGGCGTTGCAAGAAAGATGAAAAGGAGAAGGGTAAGGATCTTAATATGTCTCATTTTTTCCCCATGCTTACCGTTTCAGGTTGTTCACCATCTGGAGCATGTCATCCCCTGCCTGGATGACCTTGCCCCCGATTTCATAAGCCCTCTGGGCCATAATCATGTTGATCATTTCTTCGACCACATCGACATTTGACATCTCGAGGAATCCCTGTGAGATAGTGCCGAATTCGTCTGTCCCCGGATTTCCCTGCACCGGGTCCCCGGAGGCGTCGCTCGGGATGTAGAGGTTTTGGCCGACGTTCTGTAATCCCGCAGGGTTCGGGAAGTTGAATAACTGGATCTGGACACTCCCCAACTCCCTCCCGTCCGAACCTGAAGCCACCAGTCTTCCCCCTGATTCGATGGTGATTGAGGCGGTTCTTGCGGGAACGGCAAATTCCGGCTGAAGACGGTCCCCGTGGCCGTCGCAGATGTATCCTTCTTTGTCCACCTTGAACCCACCCGACCGGGTGAATGACTCACGGCCGTTGTTCAGGATCTTGAAGAACCCCTTCCCTTCAATCGCCATATCCAGCTGGTTCTTTGTTTGAGCAAAATCTCCTTGGAGGAAAACCTTATCCACCGACACGACCTTCGCTCCCATTCCGATCTGAATGCCTGTCGGGAGCTGTCCTCCTGAGGCCGTCGCCGCTCCCGCCGTCTGCATGTTCTGATACATGAGATCCTGGAAATGGGTTCGATTTTTCTTAAACCCGCTCGTATTGACGTTGGATAGGTTATTGGCGATCACATCGATATTCGTCTGCTGACAGGCCATGCCGGATGCTGCCGTCCAGAGTCCTCGTAACATAATGTTTTCCTCCTTGTTGTTTACGATTGTCCGTGAATCCGCCATCTATCAGGCTGATCAAAAATACCCAGATGCAAGGCGCCCGAAATCCTGAGGAATGAGGTGTACTTGATGTACGCCGCAATGACGAAGGATGAGGGCAACGCGGCAGATGGGTGTTTTTCATCAGCCTGTTAGAGTCTTCCGAGTTCGTTTACGGCCTTCGAATCCATTTCGTCCTGAGACTGGATGATCTTGAGACAGGATTCAAAAGACCGTAGGGCATCGATATAGTTCGTCATCTCCTCAATGGAGTTGACATTGGATGATTCGATGGCTCCCTGGTGTAAGAGGGGATCCGAAACCTCCGTCTCCGTTTCGGGAAGATCGGCTGAAAAGAGGGTGTGGCCCTCCTTTCTCAATACGTTGGGATCCGCAAAGACGGCCAGGGCGAGTTGACCCAGTTCTCCTCCATCGCCTTTCACCGTTCCGTTCTTTTCGATCACGATGTTCTGGCCCCGGAGGGTGATCTCTCCCTGCTTTCCGAGAACCGGGAAACCATCCGGGGTCGACAATACTCCCTCCTTATTGAGGATGAAATTTCCGGCCCGTGTATACCGGGTCCCTTCAGGCGTCTTGATTTTGAAGAAGCCTTCTCCTTCAATGGCCACATCCAGTGGATTTCCCGTCTTCTGAACCCCCCCCTGCTGAAACAGGGTACGGATCTGATCGATGGGGCTCGTCTGAAAACGGCTGAAGCGATCGCTCAGAATGCTCTGAAAGAGCGGAACGTCTTTTTTGAAGCCCGGCGTCTGAGCATTACTGAGATTGTTGGCAATCAGGTGAGAGATCCTGTTCTGTTGCCGGAAGGCCCCCATGGAAGCTACGAGTTGAGAAGAACGCATGGTGTTTATCTCCTTGCCGTAAGTGAATTGCAATGACTATGCCAGGTGAAGCTTTTCCTGGAAGCGGCCTTCGGCCAATGGCATTATTGGGCAACGGCTCATGAACCTTCTCTAAACCATTGTAAATCGCCACAAAATGAGTTCCTCTTTCTCTCCGGAAAGAGGACGAAAAATGTTGATGGAGCGTTCCTTTTTTCCCTGTGGGAAAGAGAGGAGAAGACGGGGAATTTTTTGCCTACCCTTCCTCCCCTTTTCCATCCCGCCACTGCCTGTTCATGGAGTAAATAAAGGCCAGGATTTCGGCCACGACGACGTAAAGGGAGGCGGGGATTTCCTCGTAGAAGTCCAGCTGGGCCAGGATTTGAACCAGGGCAGGGTCTTCCTTGATCGGCACGCCGTTCTCTCTGGCCAGAGCGATGATCTTCTCTGCCAGTCTCCCCGACCCCTTTGCCGTCACCCTCGGCGCCCGGTCCTGGCCGGAGACGTATTTCAGGGCGACTGCTTTTTCGGTCTGCGATTTCTTAGAGCTGGGATCCATACTCTCACAGTAAGCAAACGCGTTAAATCCCTCCCCGCCTCCCGTTGCAAAGGGAGGGGTCATCATCCCCCTTCGAAAAAGGGGGACAGATGGGGGATTTTCATAAAATGCTGACGTCCGAATGGTTGCGCATGTCGGCATTCGGGAACTCCCGCGTTATATGACAATGTTCAAGAGGGAATTGTCCGCTCCTATTTCGGAAAGAAGGTTCCGGGATGATCCTTTCAGGGGTTTCGACAGAAACATTCAACTGAGGCGTAAAACCCATCCCGCCCAGTCTCTCCTTTAAGCCGGGAAGGTTCTCTTCCAGAAAAGAAGCCACGCCGGGGTCCGAAACCTTGAACAGGCCGTAAAGGTTTTCTCCCTTCATCCTCGCTTCCAGACTCAATCTCCCCCAATCGGGCATGTCAAGCAGAAAGAGAACGGCCACGTCTTCCGGTTCGGACGGGTCTTTCCGGAAACGGGGCAGTGAAATTTGAACGTCCGCAAAGTAGAGGTGTTCCTGGAACCAGAGGGGAAGGAGGAGGAAGATTCGCTGCCGGTCCTCAAGGGGAAGCAGGTTCAGGACCTGTGTCCCCTCGATCTTGTTCAGAATCTGGTTGAGGCTGTCACCTGTCTTTTCGAGAGACGGCATCTCTTCTTTCGGGAGGAAAGAGGAAGGGTTGCCTCTTTCCAGTTCCTCCCTTAAAGTCATCAACAGCCCTTTCAGATCCTCTTTGACCATCTTCTCCCACGGATCTCCGGTTCCGGTTTCAACCATCCGGCCGATCTTCTCCTCGAAAAGGAGACCCGATCGAACCACGCTCTTCCGGACCTCATCGGAATTCAGCCGGGCCGGGTCCTCAACGGCAAACTGGTTCAGGAGGCCGAGCAGCTTTTCAACCGTCTCCCTGATTTCGCCGGGAAAAACCTGGCTCCCCATGCGCTGCAGACCCGACAGGGAAACCGTTTGGCTCTCGGGAAGGAAGAGACTCGATAAGGTCTTTAATGAAAGCGGAATTCCCGGATCCTGGTCGCTGCCCTTCAGAAGCGGGGTCAGCACCACCCTGGGATGAGTGGCCTCAACCCGAAGGAGCATCCGATCCCCCTCTGAAAGGGGAATGCGGCTTTCAGCCACGTAACTCCGGCCTTCCAGCCGTATCAGGATCTGACGGGCATCGATCTTCTCGAGGACTTCACCTTCGAGAATGTCATGGGGACGGAAGGTCGGTGACCCCTCTTTCGAACGGGGTTCGAGCCATATTTCTTTCAGCGGAAGGGAAGAAGGGGAACCTATTCTGGTCATACGCTCCAACGCCGGCTACGTTATTGGCAGTACCGTTTGAGGTCCAGGATCAACTCGACCTGGCCTTTGGGAAGACGGAGAGATCGGGCAATCTCCGGGACATCGTATCCCGCGTTGGAAAGGGCACACACCTCGGCGTCCACTCCTTTCTTGATCCCGTCATGGGGGAGGATCTCTCTCTCCCCTGAGCCGTTTGCCAGAACCTGGAGGCTCCGAATCCTTTCGTCCAGCTGGGCGATCAAGCGGTTGGCAATCGCTTTCTTTTCTTCGAGATTCTTCGAAAGGTTTTGACAGATCGCATCCGATTCCCGGACCCATTCCCTCGTCCGGTCAGAGTCCAATGCAGGGGACCTCTTTCCCAACCATCGTGGAATGGTCCGTCTCAAATAGAGAAGCAGGGCAAAGAAACAGAACAGAACAGATCCTCCGACAAAAATAAGTCCCAACTCCACATTGGTCAGATTCAACTGGTTTGCCAAACTCATGCTTCTTTCCTCCTATCTTCCTTGCTGTTAAAGGGTTCTCTTGCAAGGGCCGGATAACGGACACTCGCCCCCCTCGGTCTCCTCCGATATCCACCTCGCGGCCGTCGTGCCCTAGATTACGATGTCCACGATCTTTCCGGAAGGGGATTCTTCCGGTGAATCGCCCGCCTGGGCCTCATTCGCCTGCGAGATCTCGGAAGGGACCTTCTCTGACTCCTTCCCCTTCTTTTTTCCGGGGAGGAGATTCTGGCGCCCCCTGTTTCTGAGGGACTCGCCCGATCTTTCCAGAGGAATCAGCTTACTGGAAATTCCAACCTCGTCCTTCATGAAATGTTACCTTTGTCCGGGTTCATCTCTTAAACTGCAGGATTTATTTCCCCTCGAAGATCTTGTTGATCTTTTCCGTGAGCGTT
This sequence comes from uncultured delta proteobacterium, assembly GCA_963731045.1. Taxonomy (GTDB): domain Bacteria; phylum Desulfobacterota; class BSN033; order BSN033; family UBA1163; genus CAVSVC01. Next base: position 18,150 of record CAVSVC010000058.1, read on the forward strand.
TCCGGAGTAAAGGGTTTGACGACGTAGTTGCTCACCCGGTGTTTCACCGCCTCGATGACGTGTTCTTTCTGCCCCTCCGCCGTCACCATGAGAAAGGGCAGATCCTTCCATTCTTCGCTGGTCCGGACGGCCTTCAGAAGTTCGAGGCCGGTCATTTGAGGCATGTTCCAATCGGAGATGATAAAATCGATCTTCTCCCTTTTCAGTACCTCCAGAGCAGTGGTCCCATCGTCCGCCTCGATGATGTTGTCATATCCCAGCTGTCTCAGGATATTCTTGACAATCCGTCTCATCGTCGAAAAATCATCCACCACCAAAATGCTCATTTTGTGATCCGCCATGTCCCCGCTCCTTTAAATAGAAAATAAAGTATCGTCTACCGGTTAGGGTAACGATGCCCGTATCGTCATTCGGTTACGTCCTCGGTTTAAGAAGTTCACGCCTGCGTGTCGAAACGCAAGCACGTTGGTGTGCAGGCACGCAGGCCTTTGCCCCTAAACGAACCGGGCTTCGTAACCGTAACCTTAACCGACATACCCAAGATATTTTCATGGTTCGAGGGTGCCCTCCGGGCATGAAGCATTAGTTAGAAAATAGCGTGTCCGTGTCAGGAAAACTCAGAGACCCTCCTTGAAATGCTTTTTCAGCTTGCCTCTCAACTTCAGAATTCCCTTCGTATGGATCTGACAGATCCTTGATTCCGTCAGGTCCATCACCTCTCCGATTTCTTTGAGGGTCAATTCTTCATAATAGTAGAGAGAGAGGACCATCCTCTCCCTCTCGGAGAGCTCGTCGATGGCGGAGGCAAGCACCTCTTTCAATTCCTTGACACTCAGGAGATGAAAGGGATCGTTCTCTTTCTTATCATGGAGGAGAGCAAGGAGGTCTTCGTCCGCGAGTTCAGGCAATCGTTGCTGCATCGTATCGATATCCACAAGAGACACGCCTTTGATCTCGGCCATCAACTCGTGAAACCCTTCCATCGAGAGACCCATCTCCTGGGCAATCTCCTCATCCTCCGCGGGCCCCGCTTTCTTCCTCTCCAGGTGGAGGATCGTCTTCTCCACCTCCGAGGCCTTCTGTCTGACGGAACGGGGAACCCAATCGAGGGACCTCAACTCGTCCAGCATGGCACCTCGGATTCGGAATTCCGCATAGGTCTTGAATCCCACATTCCGGCCCGGATCGAACTTGTTCAGTGCATCCATCAAGCCGATCACCCCAACCCCCATGAGATCCTCCACCGAGATATGAGGAGGGAGTCTCATGGCCAGCCGGTGGGCAATGTACTTGATGAAAGGTGTGTACTGAAGGATGATCTTCTCACGGTCTGCGCCTGCCTCCGGGGCAGGGGGCGGCAGTTCCGTTCCGTAAGGCATCTGATAATGGAGTGCTCTTGATTTCAAACGATCCCTCCGTTCCGATAGGCTGCATGATCAGCCTGGAGCAGTTGTTTCCAGAAGAATTGAATGCTCCCTTGATCTTTGGGCCGCAGAGGCCTCTCAGAAATGTTCTTCGCCAACGTTACGAATCCCCTGCTCGAGGAGGCTTTCGGATAGATTTCCAGGACAGGCTTCTGGTGTTTCACGGCAGAGGGGAGTTTCTCATCATATGGAATAAACCCAAGGTAATCGATCGAGAGGCTGTCGAGAAAACGATCGGCTACCCTGCTGATCTTTTCAAAGACGTCTTTTGCTTCATGGGCATCCGCGGCCTGATTGATCAGCAGCATAAAGTCCTTTTTATGACACTTGGTGGAGAGCACCTTGATCAGAGCGTAGGCATCGGTCATGGAGGTCGGTTCCGGTGTTGCAATGACGACCGATTCCTGGGCGGCCATGTTGAAGTAAAGGACATTGGAGGCAATCCCGGCCCCTGTATCGATAAGCAGGATGTCAACCTGTTCAGCGATTCGATCCATCTCGCCCAGCAGAAAGAGCTTCTGGCTTTCATTGAGGTCGACCAGGTCCAACACCCCTGAGCTGGCCGGCATGATCGACATGCCTCCCGGGCCCTGGATCAAGATTTCGGAGAGGCTCTTCTTTCTTCCGAAGAAATGCTCCAGGGTGTACTGAGGGGTTAAGCCCAGGAGAACGTCGATATTCGCCAATCCCAAATCGGCATCAAGAACCAGGACCTTCTTGCCCAGCCCGGTCAAGGCAAAGGCCAGGTTGGCCACCACGTTCGTCTTGCCCACCCCTCCCTTTCCGCTGGTGACCGAGATCACCCGCGGACACATCCCGGAAGGAGAATCCTGAGTGCGGTCTGAGACAGGAGGGAAGGGGTCGGAAACCGGGTTCCCGCTTTTTGCATTTACGAGTGCTCTCAATCCTTCGGCTTGATCCATAACGATTAACCTTTCTAATTCCACTGGATTTGATTCAGAACCAGGTTCGCTACCCTGACTTTTGTGGCCAGTTCGAGGTCTTCCGGAACGCGTTGCCCGCAGGTCAAATAGGAGAGGGGCTTTCGTTGGCGGAAGAGTTGGTTGAGCAGGGGAATATACTCCTCTGTCTCGTCGATTTTACTGAAGATGTAGCTCTTGATCGGAAGAAGAGCAAAACAGGTCGCCATCCGCTCCAGATCCCTGTCCTTGGTGGTTGCACTCAAAACGAGATGATTCTCGATCCGCGGGTGGACCGTCAAGAAATCCCGCAATTCCTCGAAGGAAGCCCGGTTGTTCGGGCTTCTTCCCGCCGTGTCGATCAGCAGGAGATCCTGGTGCCGATGCCTTTCGATGATCTGGCCCAGTTCGTCCCGATGATGGGCAACCTCCAGGGGAATCCCCAGGATCTGGGCGTAGGTTCTCAGCTGTTCCACAGCGCCGATTCGGTAAGTATCGATGCTGATCAGTGAAATCTTCTGGGTCACCCGCAGATGGAAATGGGCGGCCAGCTTCACCATCGTGGTCGTCTTTCCGACACCCGTGGGTCCGATGAAGGACCATATTTTGGGACCCTGGAAAGAGGGACCCGTCACTTCCACTTCCTCCATGACTTTCCAGCGCAGGAGCCCCCGGCAAGTTTCGGACAGGCCCCAGCCGGGTAATCCTTTTCGGGTCCGCTCGATCTCCTTCACCAGGCCACTGACAAATTCCGGGGATAACCCCGCCGAGAGCATTCTCTGAACGATGGTCTCCTCCCCCTGTCCCTTCTCTTTTGTTCCCGGCCGGGGAACGGGTGTGGATGGGACAGGAGAAGAAGGTAACGGTCCCATCGCTTCGACGGGTCGATCGATCGCGGCGATGACCTCAACAGTCGTTCCCCGCCCCAGATCGTATGGCAACGAAGACTTCTTGAGGGTTTTGGTAGAGAGAATAATGGCCTCGGGACCCAGGGCTTCTCTCACCTGTTTTAAGGCGTCCTGGATGTTCTGTGATTCAAACCGCTTGATCTGCATGAATACCTCCGTCTCGCCGCATCAAAGTCGCCCTTAAAAGATCTGGAACAATGGAATTTTGGAATTCAATGGGTGAATTCCATTGCTGCGGTTGTCTTCGACATTTCCTCATTCTTCCATCCCTCCGGTATTTCAATTTCTTTCTGATCTTGGTCTTTCCCATCATTCCAGTCTTCCAATATTCCAATTTGTGTGCCTGTCCAGATTGCCCTCTTTCATGTCCATGTCACCACCCCGATGGATTGAATTTTGGCCTGGGAGGTCAATTCACTGTGTGACAAAACAGCCACCTGCGGAAGAAAACGCTCAAGCAGTCGCTTCAAGTGTCTTCGCAGCCCAGGAGAGCAGAGAATGACGGGTTGAGCATGGAGAGGACCCATTTTGTCTATGGTCTGGTGAAAACTCGTCAGGATTTTATGGACCATGCCCGGTTCCAGGGCGAGATTGACCCCGTATTCCCCCTTTTGAATTCTCTCCCTGAGAAGATCCTCCATCTTCTGGTCGACGGTAATCAGCGGTAGGACGCCCTCTTGCGTTTCATACTGTTTGACGATCGTCCGGGCCAGTTTCTGTCGCACATATTCGGTCAGGAGATCGGGGTCTTTCGTCATCGAGCCATAATCCGCCAGCGTTTCAACGATGGTCAGCAGGTCACGAATGGATACCCGTTCTCTCAAGAGGTTCTGAAGCACCCTCTGAACAACGCCCAGGGAGAGGAGATGGGGGATCAATTCCTCCACCACCTTGGGATGTTGTTCTGCCAGGCGGTCCAGCAGCTTCTGAACATCCTGCCGACCCAGGAGTTCTTCCGCATGGGAGCGGATGGTTTCCGTCAGGTGGGTGGCGATGATCGTAGAAACGTCTACGACCGTATATCCGGAAAACTGGGCTTCCTCTTTCCTCTTTTCGGATATCCAGAGGGCCGGCAGTTGAAAGACCGGCTCTTTGGTGGGAATCCCCTCCACGGTCCGTTTGACCTCTCCGGGACTGAGGGCCATCACGTAACCGGGCATCATCTCACCCCTCGCCACCTCATTGCCTTTGATGAGGAGGCGATATTCACCCGGTTTCATCTGTAGATTGTCTCGGACCCGCAGGGGAGGAACGACCATCCCCAGTTCCGAGGCAAATTGCCTTCGGATGGAACGGATCCGGTCCAGCAAATCCCCGTTCTGTTCTTCGTCGACGATCGGAATCAGCCCGTAGCCCACCTCCAGTTCAAGTCGATCCAGATGCAGCAATGTTTCCACCTGCTCCGGAGGCGGGGGCAGTGCCGAAGGCTGGGTCTCTTCGATCCGTTTCTTTTCTGACCGCTCCTGTGTCTTGTGTGCCGCATAACCTGCCAGGCCGAGGACAAAAGAAAAACCGATAAAAGGCAGATGGGGCAATCCGGGGATGAGGCCCAGGGTGAACAGGATCCCGGCCGCCAACGCGATGGCCTGTGGCTGAACCTTGAATTGTTTTGCCAGCTCTTTGCCCATGCTATATTCGGAAGCGGCCCGGCTCACGATAATACCTGCAGCCGTCGAGATCATCAGGGCCGGAATCTGGGCAACCAGGGCATCTCCAATGGTGAGAATCGTGTACGTCTGGGCAGCGTTCAGAAAGTCCAGCTTGTGCTGCCAGACACCGATGATGAAGCCGCCTACGATGTTGATCAGGATGATCAGGAGCCCCGCAATCGCTTCTCCCCTTACGAATTTGCTGGCGCCGTCCATCGACCCGTAGAAATCGGCTTCCCTGGAAATGGTCGCCCTTCGAATCCTCGCTTCCTGCTCGTCAATGATCCCTGCATTGAGGTCGGCGTCAATGCTCATCTGTTTCCCGGGCATGGCATCCAGGGTGAACCGGGCCGCCACTTCCGCAATCCGGCCGCTGCCCCGGGTAATGACTACGAAATTGATGATGACGAGGATCGTGAAGATGATGAACCCAACCAGATAATTGCCGCCGATGACGAACTGGCCGAAGGATTTGATCACATGGCCTGCGGCGGACGTCCCTTCATTTCCGTGAAGAAGGATAAGGCGCGTCGAGGCGATATTCAGAGAGAGTCGAAAGAGGGTGGTCATCAAAAGGACGGAGGGAAACGTGGAAAACTGGAGGGGATTGGTGATCTGCAGAGACGTCAGAAGGATGATCAGGGAGAGGCTGATACTCAGGGAAAGGAGGATATCCAACAGAATGGAAGGCAGGGGGATCACCATCACCATGAGGATGCGCGACGACCCCGACGCCCATCGAGAGATCGGCTCGATCCACGATCAGCTTCTTTGTGGCAACAGGAATAGGTGTGACCATTGGCTTCATAGGTGAGCGTCCTTCCTCACTTCACTGCGATCAGAATACTGGAATATTGGAATAATGGAAAATTGGAATGATGGAACAAAGGAATATGGGAACGATGGAATAATGGAATAATGTGTGAAAAAATCTGAAATTCTCCGATTTCTGTTTTTTGTTTCCCTTACCCAATATTCCATCATTCCACTATTCCATCCTTCCAGTTTTTCGTTTACCCAATCTTTCAGTATTCCATTGTTCCACTTCTTACAGGGTTTTGTTCTTTATCTTGTAAACATAGGCCAGGATATCGGCCACTGCCTGATACAGGGTGGAAGGGATCGCCTGCCCCAGGTCCACCGTCTTATAGAGCGTCTGGGCAAGGGGTTTATTCTCAACCATCGGGATCCGGTGGCTCAGGCCGATCTCCCGGATCTTCTGCGCAACGTGTCCTGCCCCCTTGGCGATCACCTGAGGGGCCGCCATCTCCTTGCTCCGATAAGCCAGGGCCACGGCCAGGTGCGTGGGATTCGTGATGATGACGTCCGCTTTCGGCACTTCGGCCATCATACGTCTCCTTGCCAGCTGACGCTGAATCCCCCGGATCCTCGATTTGATGAGGGGATCCCCTTCGGTCAGTTTGGACTCTTCTTTGATCTCCTGCTTGGTCATCCGCAGACTTTTGTTCGTGGTCCAACGCTGAAAAAGGTAGTCCAGTACAGCAAGGGTCATCATGACGAGTCCTGTTTTAAGGATAAGACTCCACGTGACGGAAACAACGGTCCGGAAGATCGTACCCGGTTCCTGTCCGGTCAGGAGCAGGATGCTTGCCCTTTCTTTTGAGATCGTGGACCACGCAACGGTCCCGATGATCAGGATTTTCAATGCGGCCTTGGGTAATTCGGCCAGGGACTTGGCCGAAAGGATGCTTTTAAGGCCATTAATTGGGTTAAGCTTCGACAAATCAGGTTCCAGGAGCTCCATTGAAAAGAGGGTCCCGCTCTGGGTGATGTGACTCAGGATCGCTGCAGCCGCCACGGCGATCAGAACCGGAGAGAGCGTCCACAACACGGACCGGGTCAATTCCAGATTCAGGGCCTGAAGGTCGTCCGGGTGAAAACCGTTCGAACCCATCCGGCTCAAGAGCCGGACCATCAGGCCGGAGAGCTGTTGATAGACGAAGGTTCCGGAAAGGAAGAGAACCGAGACCCCCACCATCAGAATGGCCACAGAGGGGATCTCGCGGCTCTTCGCCACCTGCCCTTTTTTTCTTGCTTCTTCACGCTTTCTCGGCGTGGCTTGTTCTGATCGTTCGGAGAAGGATTCCTCTGCCATGTCTATCTCTTCATCAGCGGCAGCAGGGTCATCACCAGCCCTCTGCCTGACTCGTCCAGCATCGTCTTAAGATAAGGCCACAGGAGTTCGATCGACAATCCCATAAAAACTAATCCCAGACCGATGGTCAGGGGAAAACTACTGGCCAGGATATTTACCTGGGGAACCATCCTGGCCACCACGCCCAGGGCAAACTGAATCAACACGAGGATGACGACGACAGGGGCCGAGAGCTTGATGCCGATCACGAATAATCTTCCCGAGAGCTGAAGGAGGTGGCGGTAGAGCCCATCCTGGAGCTGAAATTTACCGGGAGAAAGGACATGAAAGCTCTGGGCTAAGGCCCTGAAGATCCAGTGATGACCGTCGACGGAAAGGAAGATGATCAGGCTCAGCAGGTAATAGAACTCCGAAATCACGGTGCTGTTGGTTCCGGACTGTGGATCGATGATGTTGGCCATGGAAAGCCCCATCTGAATTCCTGAAAATTCTCCCGCCAGTTGAATCCCCGCCAGGACAAGCCGGACGGAAAGGGCGAGACACAGCCCGATCATGAGTTCGGAGATCATGAGGAAACCGAGGCTGAAGGGATCCGAAGGAAAACTGGAGATATCCTCGCGAACCACCGGCCACAGGGCGAGGCTCACAACGAGGACCAGTCCGATTTTGACCATATGCGGAAGGCCCCTGCCGCTGAAGAGGGGCATCATGAAAAGGAGGGTCGAGACACGCATCATGACGATTGTCAATGATTGAAACTGCGTGGCGGACCAGTGAATCAGATCGGGCATCATCGACGGCGACATCCTCTCAATGAATGTATTGCGGGAGCTGACGGATCAGTTGTTCCGTAAAGAAGACCATCTTCTGCATCATCCAGGGCAGCAGAAAGAGCAGGGTGAGCAGGACGGCGATGATCTTGGGGACAAAGCTCAGCGTCATCTCGTGAATTTGCGTCACGGCTTGAAAGAGGCTCACCAAGACCCCCACCAGCAGACCCACCCCCATGATCGGGAGTGAAACATAGAGGGTAACCTCAATCGTTTCTTTCGCAATTCGGACGACCACGTCTGGATTCATTCTTCTCCCCTAATAGAAACTCCTGACTACGGAACTGATCACAAGATGCCATCCGTCCACCAGGACGAAGAGCAGCACTTTAAAGGGCAAGGAGATCATCACCGGAGGCAGCATCATCATCCCCATGGAGAGGAGAACGCTGGACACGACCATATCAATGACCAGGAAAGGCAGGAAGAGGATGAATCCCATCTGAAAGGCCGTCTTCAATTCGCTGATCATGTAAGCGGGCAGCAGCACGGTGGTCGGGATATCCTCCTTCCCTTTCGGTTTGGGTCGCTTGGCGATCTCCATGAACAGGGCAATGTCTTTTTCCCTGGTCTGTCTGAGCATGAATTCCCGGACCGGTTTGATGGCCTCTTCGAAGGCCTTTTCCTGAGAGATTTTCTTCTCCACGTAAGGGGTCCAGGCGTTCTCCTGAACGGTCTGCCAGACCGGCGTCATAATGAAGAAAGTCAAAAAGAGGGCAAGTCCGATGAGAACCTGATTGGGAGGCATCTGGTGAATCCCAATGGCATTTCTCAGGAAAGAGAAGATGACGATGATGCGTGTGAAAGAGGTCATCATAATCAGGATCGCAGGAGCAAGGGAGAGAATGGTGAGCAGCAAAAGAATCTGAATGAGAACGGAAACCTCCCCGGGGTCTTTCGATTCCCCGACCCCGATCTTCAGGGTGGGAATCGGCATCGTTTGAGCCTGGGCCGGGCAAGACAGAGCGCCGAAGGTCAGTAGACCCGCCAGGAGCGCCCCGAGGATCAGGAGAGGATAGCGTCGGACCGGTTTATTTCCCATGCAACCTCCTGAGCAGCTCCAATTTCATCCCTTTCTGCTTTAGAGGCGAGCGCTGGAAGTACTGGAACAGGCTGTTCGATTCCGACCTTGATGAGGAAGGGCCCATCTTTAACTTTTCGATGAACTCTCTGTTTTCGACTTTGGTCAGGAGGGTGATCTGACTCTCGCAGACCCCCAGGGCCACAACTTCCCCGGCGATCTCCACCAGAGAGATATACTTGCGGGGGGCGATGAGCTGAGTCGTCAGGAGCCTGATTCCCCCGTCGAGGGGAAGGCCCCTTTGGACGAAGCCGCTCCGTTTCAGCAGCCGGGCAGTCCCATACAGCGCGACGCAGACGATTCCTAACGCAAAAATCATTTTGACAAGGGGCCAGGTCATGGTATCCACATCAGGCTCCCAGCTGCTTCACCCGTTCTGCCGGGCTGATAATGTCGGTGAGGCGGACCCCGAACTTCTCGTTAATCACCACCACTTCACCACGGGCCACGAGTTTCTGGTTGACCAGGATCTCCAAAGGCTCCCCTGCCAGCTTGGTCAGCTCGATAACCGATCCCTGCCCGAGCTGGAGGAGCTCGCTGATCAACATCTTCGCCCGTCCAAGCTCAACTGCGACCTCCAGTGGGATGTCCAGAATGAAGTCGAGATCGGACGCCTCTTTCTGAGGAGAGAGTGATTTCATCTCTTCATGCTCTTCGGCCATTTTTGCCTCCCGTTTTTCAGCTAAGAACCTATCTTCTCTTCGATCTGAATCGCCCGGTTGGTTCCATAGACTCCCGGTTTCCCAAGGAATTTTGGGACTCCCTGAACCTGCACCGGGAGGAGTTCGGTGACTTCCTTTCCAAGGGAGAGCACATCTCCCACCTTCATATGGAGGAGATCCTGAACCATGATCCGGGTCCTTCCCAATTCCACCTTCACTTCCACTTCGGAAGTCTTCAGACGTTCGAGAAACCTCAGGATCCAATTGTGATCCATTTCCATCTGGTCGCTCTGGAATCCTGAGTAGAGTTTCGTTTTGATCGGCTCGATCGTGGAATAAGGGATGCAGAAGGTAATCATTCCCGTAAACTGCTCCAATTCCACTCCGAAGGTCACGGTCAGGATGAGATCGCTGGGAGGAACAATACTGACAAACTGGGGATTGATCTCGCTCCGGACATACTGGAATGTCAGGGGATGAACGACATTCCAGGCCTTTTCCTGGTCCACAAGAACCATGCCCACCAGTTTCTGAATCAGTTTGGATTCAATGGCCGTGAAATCCCTTCCCTCGATCCGGAACGCAGTCTTTCCGGACCCTCCGAAAAACACATCCAGAAGGGTGAAGACGAGCTTTGATTCCAGGACCAGGATCGCGTGCCCCCGGAGAGGCTCCATTCTGAAGACGTGGAGGCTGCTCGGAACGGGGAGGGTCTTGATGAACTCCCCGAACTTGATCATCTGATTTCCCCTGGAGCCCACATCGACGATCCGTCTTAACGATGTGGAGAGAGAATTTCTGAAAAGCCTGGAGAAGTGGTCGTTGATAATCTCCAGGGTGGGCATCCTTCCACGGATGATGCGATCCTGGTTGGCGAAGTCGTAGGGGCTGATCCCGGAACGATCCACCTGGCCGGGTGTTGTATCGACTTTCCCTCCATCCATTCCGTGGAGCAGGGCATCAATCTCGTCCTGGGACAGTAATTTTTCCATCCGGGTTTTCCTTATTGAACGACAAATTCGTTAAAGTAGATTAACTTGACCTTGAAGGTCCCCAACAGTTGATTGGCTTTTTGGAGGATCTCTTCCTTCAGTTTCTTCTTTCCCTCCGAATCGTAGATTTCCGGGTAGGTTTTGGCGGAAAGGACGGTCAGGAAGGCATCGCGGAGCTGAGGTAATCTCTTCTCGTATTCCTCGCTCGCCTTCATCTCCTGACTTTCAATTTCGATTTTGACCTTCAAATATCTGGAAGTCTCCGTGTCTGCCAGGTTCACGAGAAAAGGTTCCATGCTATAGATATGCCCTTGCTTCTCCGTGTGAGTGCTCTTCGTCTCTTTTTTCTGCTCTTTGGCCCCCCAGAGCCGGAGTCCCTGTGGAACAAGGCCCGGAAGAAAAATGAGGACCGCACCCGTCCCTGCCGCAATAACGATGAGGAGTCCCGCAATCAGGATCAAGAGCTTCTTCTTCCCTCCCTCGGTAGGGAGAGCCCCTTCATCTGTTCCTTCGGTTTTCAAATCTGGTGTTGGATCGGCCATGTTCAGCTTCTCTTTCCGGGTCATCTCTCTTCTGGTTCCGGATAAAAGCAAGGTGTGTGCCAGGGTTCCCGCAGAAGATTTTTGTTGCTAATTATTTGAAATTACAAAGGCTTTTCTGCCTCTCGAGATGGGAAGAGAAATGACGAAAGCCGTCAACATCAAGGTCATTTGTCAATGCTTTGACAGGAGAGGAGGTTAAGAATGCAGGTTAAGGCTGAAGAAGCTGTGAAAAAATAGGTCCCTATCTTTTTCTGTCCCAACGAGGGTAGGCCGCTTTCCAAACTTTAGAATTGCGATCTTTTAATCAGGGCAACCATCCTGTTAGTAAGTCTGCGTTACTATTGCAAGTCTACGCACTCGTTCGCTCGATAAGGTTTCGCTCTAAAGTTTTCCAAACGGCCTACCCTCATTGGGGCCGGGATACTTTTCCATTTGTCCTAATTTTTTCACAGCTTCTGAGGGTTAGATCAGGGTAAGTTGAGGGCGAGGCTCTGGTTAAAGGTTGGAGGTTAGAGGATCAAGGCAAATTTCTTCACTCCGGGCCCGAACCCGTTCTTTGCCTCTAACCTCTAACCTGTAACCTTCTTGCTCTTCTTGAGGGCTACCTGATATTCATGAGCTGGGCCAGCATCTCGTCGGTGGTGGTAATCACCTTGGTGTTGGCCTGGTATCCTCTCTGGATAATGATCATTTTGATGAATTCCGCAGCCAGATCGACGTTCGACTCCTCCAGCATGGAAGCGGAAATCGACCCCATCCCTCCGATCCCCGGCATGTTGTATAAAGGATCTCCCGAGGTGGTGGTCGCCTGAAAAAGGGTTTCTCCCCTTCTGGCGAGACCATTCAGGTTTGGAAAGTCCGACAGGGCCATTCGGGCGATATTGCGCCGAGTTCCGTTGGTATAGTTGGCGACGACGTTGCCTTCCTCATCAATGCTCACCATGGAAACGGTGCCGGCCCCATACCCGTCCTGAGTCAGGGTTTGAATGTTGGAGGCCGACCCAAACTGGGTTGTGTTCGTAAAGTCCACCGTGACGGCGGACGGGGCGATCCCGTTGGCGAAAGCAGCGATTCCTAACGCTGAATCGTAAAAACTCATCGGCATGGCCGTGGTCAGCTGACCCGCTGTGTCAAAGTTCAGGACTCCGCTACCGAAGGCCTGGAGCACACCCGGGGTTCCCCCCTGGACATCCGATCCATCCATGACGGCATTCCAGGCCCAGGTCTGGTCCGCCGTTTTCGTGAAATAGACCTGTACCTGATGGGACTGACCGAGAGAATCAAAGAGGCTCAGACCGGTTGTAAACTGGGATGTGGTGGTTGGGTTGGCCAGGTCCCATACCAAGGGAGTCTCCGACACGTCCAGGTTCAGGACGATGTCGATGTCACTGGTCACATTCGGAGGGATCATGCTGTTCTGATTGATATGAATATCCGTCAGATTCTGCACCAGGTTCGTCCCGGTGTCATCATAAAGGTACCCCTGGACCTGATATCCTTGACTGTTTACGTAATCGCCTTGATTGTCTATGACGAAATGACCGGCCCGAGTATAAAACAGTTCGCTGGTCAGGGGGTCCTGGACAACAAAGAAACCCTGCCCGTTGATGGCCACATCCGTGGAGACATCCGTCGTCTCAAGGGACCCTTGTGTAAAATTTCCATCCACGGAGGAAACGGCGGATCCGGCCCCGGTCTGATTCCCTCCGCTCACGCCGCTGAGAGAGGCACCCAGGACGTCTTCGAAGTGGGATGAGCTGCCCTTGAAGCCTGTGGTCTTGACATTGGAAATATTGTCCCCGATCACCTGCATGGCAGTGGCATGCGTGTCCAGCCCGCTTAGCCCTGAATAGAATGATGATGTGATTGACATAAAACGAACCTCCTTTTTGTATTGGGTTTTTTAAAGGATAGAGAGGATATCGCCCATCGTGATCTTGCCCGACCCCAGCTTCAGATACGTCACTCCCTCCTCAAAAGAAATGCCGGTCACCGTTGCCACGGTGCTGACGCCCACGGACACGGGCTGTCCCTTTTCATCGACTGCCGAAACCTGGAAAGTGTAAGCTCCATCCGGGAGGGAAGTTCCCTGTTCATTCTTTCCGTTCCAGACCAATTTCTGTTTCGAACTATCCCTTGCTCCTTCATCGATCGTTCTGACAAGCTGGCCGTTGGCATCATAGATCTGCACGGTCACTCTGCCATTCCGGGCGAGTTGATAGGAACCCTCTGACACCACTCCCTGGCCGATCGAAAGCTGATTCCCCGCTGCTTCAACCTTCTTGCCGATCAGTCCCGCAAGCAGGACGTTGCTCGTGGAAGCCTGATAGGCAGCCATCGCCTTGAGGGATTGGTTCATATTCTCGAGGGCCTCCACGCTGCTGAACTGGGCCATCTGGGCTGCCATCTGATTGTTGTCGATCGGATTCAGCGGGTCTTGAAACTTCAACTGGGTGACAAAAATGTTCATAAAATCCGCTTGGTTGAGGGTATCCTTCTTCTTGGTCTGATCGGCCTGGATCGATGTTGCGTTTGACGAAATGGATGAAATGCTCATACGGTCTCCTCCTTATCGCGCTATACGATTAAATCAAGAGAATACTCCCCGGTTCTCTTTGAGGGCCCCCGGAGCTCACGAGGGTCGGAAAGAGTTGAGATCCCGTCTTCCTTTAACTTCTTCTCGCGCCTCCCATGTTGGGACCCAGGAGCCCTCTCCCTCTCGTGAAACGATCTCATGTCCTCGTGAAAAACGACATCAAACTTTTCCAGGGTAAGCCCATCCTCCTTGAGCAGCTTATGGAGATGAGTCTGATTGTTCTCAAGCATCGATTTTGTTTCCGGATTGTCCGTCCATAGGACTGCCTTGAGACTTCCGTTTTCTCTTTTCACTTCAATGAAAAGGCTCCCAAGCTCAGGAGGGTCAAGGGCCAGCTCGATCCTTTCTCCATGACGACTGAAGGACCTGACCATGCCCCTCGAAATTGGCTGGTAGGTCTTCATATTTTCTATATCGGCGGTATCGCGGGAAAGGGATTCAAAAGACGGGTCTTCCCGCCGCACCGCCACGGGAGTCGGGTCCGGGAGCCCTTCCGGACCCTGGGAGGGAAGAACTCCGTGGGGGCCCGCAGCATCTAACTGCTCGGAGGGCTTCACAGTCTCTTTCTGATTGAAAATGAATCCGTCTGCCGAGGCCCATTCCTCCGGAGAGGATAAGAAAGAGACGCCTCTCCCCTCCTGCACGGGATAGGATGGGTTTTCGGAAGAGTTCATCTTTTCAGAAACATCCGTACCCGACGTGCTTTTGCCGAAGGACGGATTTTCAACCCCGGTGATGAGAGCGGGGGATTCCGTTCGCGCGTCGGGGGAGATCCCGGCCTTCATCTGAGTTCCGGAGAAAGGTCCTATTCCGATGGAGGGATCCGCATCCGCTTTCTCCGGGCCGCTCATCGAGATGAAAGAAAGAGAGGATAGGATCATCCCCTCTCCTTTGACGCTCCCGGAGGGGGTACCCTGCGCCTCGTTGAGAATAGGCGGATCTGAACCGCGGGGGAAGAATTGCGCCGGGATCGATAGGGGAAGAACCGCGGAAACAACGGCCGGAGTGGAAACCCTTTCAGGATCAAGGAAAGCTGGAGGGACCCGTCCCGGCTCAGCATTCGCATGCTCTGATTCAGTGACAGCTATTATAGGATCGGGAGTCGACTGTTCATCTTGCTGGATCTCCGCTGACCCCGAACTCTCCGGTTCCCAGGGAAAGGATAGGAAGATCGTCGGAACTCGGGGCTCACGATCGTTTGCACCTTCGGAGTCCCTCTCTGCACGGTCCTGAGGAGACGTAGCTTTGACCAATCGATCTGAGAGTTCACCGGGGCAGCTGGAAATGAATCCTGTCGCCTGGGCAGAGATTTCCGAGTCACCTTGGGAATTGGCGGGGGTCAGCTCTGAACAGGTTGAATCTCCATCCACCGGCGGAGTTTGATCACCGTCATTCGTCAAAATCCCGACAGGTGTCTTCAATCCTTTCCCCGGCTGCTCACCTGCTTCTCTCCCGACCCCTTGCTCCTGCCTCGCAAAGATCTCTTCGAAGGTCTCTCCTGCCGGGGAAGCCTCCCGGGAGGTCTTTTCACCGTTGAATCCTATTGAATCGGGGGAGAGTAGGTCTATCGTTTTCATATTTGAGCTTTACTGCAAAGCAACGGCCATGCCAATAAAATGGGCGGGTTTCTGAGGATATTTATTTCTTCATTATCAATAAGTTACAGAACCCACCGGTTAAACGGAAAAAATCGGAACCAATCCCGGGGGAAATAATTTCCGCTTGACTCAATCAGAGAAAGAAAAAATTGCCATGTTATCCTCCTGCGTCCTCCGGCGGACGAACCCTCTTGACCGCATTCCGTCAAGCAATGGGTTTACAGCCCATGAAATCCTTATAGAAACCCGCTGAGTTCTCCTTGGCCTCGGAATTGCATCTTGCAGACTCATCTCTTTACGTCAGTTCCTTGTAAAGGATTGGTTTTGGGAGAGACTTTGATGGTTCATGACATGTCCATGCACTCTGAAAAACGTGAGAATCCAAGGGTCAATCTGGAGGTGCAGGTGAAGATAAACCGGCCCGTCAGCCGTTTCATCCTTCACGGATGGATGCAGGACATCTCTGATGGCGGATTCAAGATCAGAGCCGACGTCCCCTTCACCCCGAGGGCAAGTCTCAAGGAAGGGGACGAGATCTATTTTGAGACGTTCGAAGAATTCTTCTGCTTCAGAGGAAGGGGAGAGATCAAGTGGACCTCCTCTGACGGCAGTCTTGCCGGCGTCGAGTTCGATGATCTGGATCAAGAGAACAAGGACTTCCTGAAAAGCTTTCTTCTCTGTTCAGAAGAAACCAAAGGCCTTCCAAGGATCCCTCCATCTATCAGTGGAGATCTTCCGGTTGAGACTGTATTTCAGGGATAGAGCGGGATCGCGACGCCATTCCCTTGAAGGGATCGGCAAGGCCTTTGTGACCTAATAGAAAACCGTCATTAATACGGAAAGCCAGTTTCCCTGGCGCCGAACTTCAGTGCAGGAGCAGCCAAAGATGGAAAATACGGACAAAAATAAGGCAGAGGTCCTGGACGAACTTGAGAAATTACTCCAAACGCTGACCCAGCCGGAGCCGGCCTCGCCCTTCATGGAGGCGGGGACAAATGCGGAAAGGGATTTTCCCTTTCCTTCCTCCTTATTGAACGGAATCCTGATGACCGACGTGGATGGAAAGGCCATCGGCTATAACCAGAAATTCCTGCAGTTGTGGAAGATCCCCTCCTCTGTAATCGATTCGCAGGAAGGGAATGATATCCTCTCATTCATCCTGGGGCAGTTGAAAGAACCGGAGAAGTTTCTAAAGGATGTGCGAGAATGCTACTCCAGGCCCGAGACGAAGACATGTGACCGGATAGAATTGAAAGACGGGAAAGTGCTCGAGCTCTTTTCACAGCCCCAGAAGACAGACGGAAGAAGCGTCGGGAGGATCTGGACCTTCTATGAACTCACGGGAGGCAGGGATGTCCTTCAGCCGCCCTGGATCGAGAACAGGAGATGGTTTTACCAACCCGAGGCAAGACACCCGTGAATGGGCCCTGTTGATCCCTGGGGATTCTAAGAAAAGTTCTCCGCATGATACTTCATACGGAGGCTTTCTCACCTTCGAAGTCGTTGAATTGCCACTCTCTGATCCTTAAAGATATGAGAGATCATCCCATTTCTCGTCTCGATTGGCACCTCCAGAAATTCAAGTGCACAAAGCCTCCTTCCCCCGTAAAAAGAGGTTTCCTCGACACGCCGAACAATCCCTTTGGGAATATCGAATTGAATCATTCCAGCTTTTTGGGGGATTCGAATATCGATCCGGGTCACGGAATCGCCCACCTCAAGACTCGTCTCCCTTTCAAAGAAGAAGGCGACCCCCCCAGCGCTGTAGTTCCTGATCGTGCCCCTCTCCGTCACTTCGGAAGAACCCGTGTGGAAAGTCACCTCCGTTCCCAGGGAGGCTTCCATTCTGAAGTACTGCCTCCTTTGAATCCGGTGGATCTCTCTGGGCAGTTGAGACAGGATATCCTGGGAACGGCAGGCCGCAATCCGGACGTTGAAGGTGCAGGGAACGCCCACCGCGTCGCGAAACTCCACTGAAACCTCGCGCTCCGGGAATCGGGACAGAATCGCTTCAAATCCCGAGACTTTGTCGATCAACAAATAATAGGAATTCTTCGAACGTCGGATTCCAAGCAACAGGGTCACCCAGCTGTAATTTGTCCGGGGAATCTCCAGGGTGCATTTGATCTGGCCGTCGATCAGAGACTGGAGCGCAGCCACCACCATCTTCTCCTCTGCAACAATCTCGGTAAACCGTTCAACCATTCGAGGTCCTTTCGTCTTGCCGGCACGCACGACGTCTCATAAACGTCTTCTCGTCACGGGAGAAGCATGAACGAATCTACTAAATTGACGCCCGGGAGTCAACAGAAAACGAGTCTTGTGTTAAGCCAAAGTGGAAAACAGAAAGAAAACAAAGAATAAGAAAAGGGAAAACCATTGCTATGAACCGAAGGTGAGACGCGCAATCCGGGTTACCGCCGTGGGGAAAAGCGGAGGCGGAGGGGGTAGGGGAGGAGAATTCCTCCTTATCCTCCAACCTTGCCATGCTTCAAACCAAGTCGCTATTCCATGAGGAGGGGTGATGGAACGAGGGAAGGTTTGGTGGGCACAACGTTAAACCCCCGCGGTATAGGCAACCCATTCCCCCTTAAAGCCCTGCCTCTTGCTATCTCAGATTTCAATGATTATTCTTAAAGTGAAGGAGGAAGAAACTATGGAAAAAGAACTAAGCTGTCGGGATTTTAAGTCGGATTGCGACTATACCGTTCGCGCTGCAACCGAAGAAGAGATACTCAATCAGTGTCAGGTTCATGCCTGCAGTGTGCACGGCAAATGCGACAATTCGCCTCGAACACGGGAAAAAATCAAATCCCGCATTAGAAATGTCTGGAAATAGGAGGAGGTGATGAGCGGCGTCAAGCAGGAATGCTGTTTGTGGTCTAAAAAGAAGATCTGAAGTCATTTCCTCGCGTCTTGTTCGCCAAGATGGCGAGAAGAAAAGCCCGCATCGAGCGGGCAAAAGGAATCTCCGATACCAAAACCCAACCTCGCCAGGGGTTGGGTTTTTTATTTCGCGGTTTTATCCACCCGGATCTCCTCACCCCGGGGGCTGGTCCTGGCAGACACTGAACACAGGGGGTGGATATGAGAATCAGGTTTGACCTTTTGATCTGAAAATGACACTTTCTAGATATCTAAGTAATCCCTCAGTTACGTGCGAGGATATTGAGACGGGATGTTCCCCGGAGTCGGTCCGATCCGTCCTCGCGTTCCAGAAGGCGGATGGATTGACAGGTGAGGTAACGAGGTGATCGTGCTGAAAGCGGCACTCATAGCCCATTGGAACACGATGCTTTTTCTTGGGAGAGGTTCCGCCACTGAAACGCTCCGGGTGATCGGCCCGCCCCCGGGGAACCGATGTGCACCGCTGGAAGGAAGATTTCCGGTAACTGAGGGAGTTACTTTTCCAAACATTTTTTTCTTGACAATGGGAGTGGGAGTGGATTATTTTATATACCATACGGGGGTATAGTATATGGAAAAACCCAAAAAGGATGTCCTTCTCAGGCTGAAGAGAATCGAGGGACAGTTGCGCGGACTTCAGCGAATGGTGGAAGAAGAGGTCCCCTGCGCGGAGATTCTGACCCAGGTCGCCGCAGCCACGGCGGCCATCAAGAAGGTCGGCATGGTTATCGTTGAAACCTATATGGAGGAGTGTCTGAACAAGACACAAACGGAATCGGGTGCCAAAAGAATGGAAACCCTCAAAGACTTCCAGCAGGCCATGTCGAGGTATATAGACTGGGCGTAGGAAAAGACGCATAGCGCAAGAGGAAGAATAAAAAAAGGGACCGCTTTAACGCTTTGAAACGGAATGGGATTGGGATCCCGGTCAAATCTGATAAGAAGGAGGAAGACATGGCGACAATTGTTAAAGTGAAAGGCATGAGCTGTCAGCACTGTGTGATGTCCGTTACAAAAGCATTAGGCCGAGCTCGAGGGGGTCCAGAATGTGAAGGTTGATCTTCCGAGGGGAGAGGTCAGCTTCGATAATACAAAAGGAGCGGCCCAGGACAGAATTCAAAAAGCGATCACAGATGCCGGGTTTGAAGTGATTTCATAAGCCTATGAGGAGAGAACAGGAGGAACGGATGGGGAGAATGCTGAATTGGATAGGGTTACGATGCTCTATGCGCGATGCGCAATGTAATTTAAAGGAGGAGAGTATGCCGATTTACGAATATCAATGTCGAAAGTGCGGGATTGTTTTTGAGAAGATTCAGATCGCGAAAGAGGGAGAGGAGCCTTTGAAATGCCCTACCTGCGGAGCGGACAGACCCGAAAGGGTCCTTTCGGGTTTCTCCTCTTCAAAGAGTTCCGAGTCCTCTTCGTCCTGTGGTTCCGGAGGCGGCTCATCGAGGTTCAGCTGAGGCTGATCGAACGCCGGTGGTCCACCGGTGCAATCTCCATAACGAGGATCGGTTTCAAAAAAAGAATGCCCTGCCGAGTTCAAACCCGACAGGGCATTCTTTTTGCTTTTTCGGTGGTTCAATCAGCGACCTATTCGCTCTTTTCTTCGGAGGGTTTTTCCTTCGGTTTCTTCTTTGGAGCTTCTTTCCCCTCCGTTTTCGCTTTTTTTCGGGGCTTCCCCTTTCCCCTTTCCTCCCGCCGCGGCCTTCTTCTTCGAGGTGACCTTTCCGAGAGCCTCCTTGGCCTTCGTCACGGCCGATTTCTTCTTCTTTTCCGGGGCGGCGGAAGCGGTCACCAGTTCAATGAGAGACATGGGGGCGCTGTCGCCCTGCCGCCATCCCGTCTTGTAAATGCGGGTGTAGCCTCCCTCGCGTTCTTTATATTGAGGGGCGATTTCATCAAAGAGTTTCTTGACGATCCCTTCATCACGAAGAAGGGCAAAGGCAAGCCTCCTGGTGTGAAGGCTGTTCTTCTTTCCCAGAGTAATGATCTTCTCCGCCCATTTCCGCAGTTCTTTTGCCTTTGCGAGAGTGGTCTTGATCCTCTGGTGCTCAAACAACGAAACAACCATATTACGGAACATCAGCTCCCGATGCTTCGTTGTGCGACTTAGCTTTCTGCCGGCGACACGATGCCTCATCCATTCCTCCTATCCGACTGTACCTGCTTCCACCTCTTCTTCTACCCGCTTCGGAGGCCAATTCTCCAGTTTCATCCCCAGGCTGAGACCCATTTCAGATAGAATCTCCTTGATCTCATTGAGAGATTTCCGTCCGAAATTCTTCGTCGCCAGGATTTCCGCCTCCGTTTTCTGAACCAGGTCTCCAATCAATTTAATATTGGCATGCTTCAAACAGTTCGCAGACCGGACAGAGAGCTCCAGTTCATCCACACTCCGGAAGAGGTTTTCGTTCAATCCTTCGATTTCCTCTTTTTCTCCTGCCGCAGCCTCCTCGGTTCCCTCGTCGAACGTGATGAAGATGGAAATCTGATCTTTCATAATCTTCGCCGCATAGGCAACGGCTTCTTCAGGACTCAGGCTTCCATCCGTCCAGACCTCCAGCGTCAGCTTATCATAGTCCGTGATCTGACCCACACGGGCATTGGTCACCGTGTAGTTGACTTTCCGGATGGGAGAAAAGATGGCATCCAGAGGAACCGTACCGATCGGCTGGCTTTCATCTTTGTTCCGCTCCGCCGGAACGTACCCCCTTCCCATCTTCACGGTCATTTCCATGTTGATCTTGCCGTCCCGGGTCAGGGTCGCGATATGATGCTCCGGATTAAGAACCTCCACGGAGTCACCCGTAGCAAAATCCCCCGCTTTCAGTTCTTTGGGACCCTCCATCTTGAGCCGGATGGTCTTCGGACCTTCCGTGTGGAGCTTGAGTCTGACTTCTTTGAGATTGAGAATGATCTCCGTCACATCTTCCTTGACGCCGGGGAGCGTCGAGAACTCATGGAGGACACCATCTATTTTAACCGAAGTAATGGCTGCGCCTTGAAGGGAAGAGAGGAGGACACGCCGCAGCGAGTTCCCGATCGTAATGCCGAATCCCCTTTCCAGGGGCTCAGCAACAAACTTTCCAAAAAAAGGGGTTGCCGTTTCCTTATCCACTTCCAACCGCTTGGGTCGAATCAAATCTCTCCAGTTTTTTTGGTACATAGATCCTCCGTAAAGGGCTCGAAACGATTACTTCGAATACAACTCGACGATCAGTTTCTCCTGGATCGGAATCGTAATCTCCCCGCGGTTGGGCAGCGCCTTCACCTGCCCGAACATCTTTTCCTTATCCAATTCCAACCATTGAGGAACTCCTCGCCGAGCTACCCCTTCCAACGCCTCCAGGATACGGACAACCTTCTTGCTTTTTTCCTGCAGCTGAATGACATCCCCCGGCTTGACCAGATAGGATGGAATACTGACGGTAGACTGGTTGATCTTGAAATGGCGGTGCAGCACCAATTGGCGTGCTTCGTTACGGGAATTGGCAAAACCCAGGCGGTAAACGGTATTGTCCAATCTTCGTTCCAGAAGGGAAAGAAGAATTTCTCCTGTGATCCCCTTTTGGCGGTCCGCTTCGGTAAAGGCACTTCTGAATTGGTTTTCCAGAATGCCATAGAGCCTCTTGACCTTCTGCTTTTCCCGCAACTGGGTCCCGTATTCGGTCACTTTTTTTCGAGACTGACCGTGTTGCCCCGGAGGATAGCTCCTCCGGTCTATGGCGCATTTCTCAGTGTAACACCGCTCGCCTTTTAAAAAGAGCTTCAGACTCTCTCTCCGACAAAGCCGACAAACCGATGAAGTATTTCTGGCCAACGCAAACCTCCTGGTTTAATCTTTCTTAAGCCTGCTGACTGGAACGATTCTCTCCGATACGGACAGACGCTTCCCCAGTGATCTCACTCCGCGCCTTCCGCTCCAAAACCCGCAATGGGGGGATCCTGTGTCATACCCTCCGCCGTTTTGGAGGACGGCATCCGTTATGCGGAATAGGGGTCACATCTTTGATCAAATGAACTTTCAAACCGGCTGCCTGAAGCGATCGAAGAGCGGACTCCCTTCCAGAACCCGGCCCCTTCACATACACGTCGATGGACCGAAGCCCCTGCTCCATTGCCTTCTTGGCGGCATCATCCGCTGCAATCTGAGCAGCGAAAGGGGTGCTTTTCCTCGCCCCTTTGAAACCCTGGGTTCCTGCACTCGACCAGGCGATGACGTTTCCTTCCGGGTCCGTAATCGTAATAATGGTATTGTTGAACGTTGCCTGAATATGAGCAACACCCGTCGGAATATTTCTCCTGACCTTCTTCTTCTTTGTTCCCTGCCCTTTGGCCATATCCGCTCCTTTAGTCGATCAGCATCGAGTCCGCCTGCCCGGCTTTTGCCTTGAGCAAGCCGTTCCAGACCCTTTCCCGCCGGCTATTCTTTTTCTTTTCTCTTTCCGACAATGGCCCGGCGCGGACCTTTTCGTGTTCTTGCATTGGTATGCGTTCTTTGACCGTGGACGGGAAGAGACTTCCGGTGGCGAAGCCCCCGGTAGCACCCGATATCCATGAGCCTTTTGATATTCGTAGCCACTTCCCGCCGAAGATCGCCCTCCACCTTATAATCCTGTTCCAGAATATCCCTGAGGCGGGCGACCTCGCCTTCGGTCAGCTGGTGGATCTTCGTGTCCTTATTAATACTTGCCTTGCCGAGGATCTTATTCGCGGTAGACCTGCCGATTCCAAAGATATAGGTGAGACCGATCTCCACCCGTTTATCCTTTGGAAGGTCCACCCCTGCAATTCGTGCCATAGCAACTCCTTTTAAGTGTCAGTGAAGCGTGACCGTGTCAGAACAAATAAGTGTCTGTCATCGGTGTCAGGTTTCCTGTATTCCATGCGTGATCATTCACTGACACGGTTCACTGAAACTGACACTGACTTAGCCTTGACGCTGTTTATGTTTCGGATTTTCACAGATGATCCGAACGACTCGTTTGCGCCTGACCACTTTGCATTTATCACAAATCTTTTTGACCGATGCCCTGACTTTCACGATGCTATTTCTCCCTGAATATGATTCTTCCCCGGGTGAGGTCATAGGGAGACAATTCAACGGTGACCTTGTCCCCGGGAAGGATTTTAATAAAATGCATCCTCATCTTGCCGGAAATGTGGGCCAACACCTTATGGCCGTTCTCCAACTCCACCCGGAACATGGCATTGGGCAGCGTTTCAAGGACTCTCCCTTCAACAACGATGGCTTCTTCTTTCGGCATATCTGTCGTTCTTTCTCAGACCTTCTTTTGATCCAGGTGTTGAGTGATCCGCCCAAAAATCTGTGTTTCCTCCCCCTCACCCGGGATGGGGCGGAGGCTCTTCTTGTTTCGGTAGTAATCGATCAGGGGAGCGGTCAAACGCTCGTATTCCTTCAGGCGCGTTCGAATGGTCTCATCGCGATCATCCTCCCGCTGATACAGAGCGCCTCCGCATCGATCACAGACTCCTTCTCTCTGGGGTGCACGGAAAAGGACGTGGAACATGGCCCCGCAACTCCTGCAGGTCCTTCTCCCCGTCAGCCTGCGGACAAGCTCTTCCGGCTCGACTTCGATGTTGATCACGTGTTCAATCGATTTCCCGATTCTTGCCAGAAGTTCCTGAAGCGCTTCAGCCTGGCCCAGGGTTCTCGGGAATCCGTCTAGAATAAACCCGTCCCGACAGTCGGAGGCTTTAAACCGTTCCTCGATGATCTCGATCACGACCCCGTCAGGAACAAGTTGTCCCTGATCCATGAACCCTTTCACCTTCTCCCCCAGAGGAGTCCCTTCCTTGACGGCCTTTCTCAGAATGTCTCCCGTAGAGATCTGGGGGATGTGGTATCGCTCTACGATCCTTTGTGCCTGGGTACCTTTTCCGGCCCCCGGAGGGCCTAAGAGAATAAGATTCATTTAAATTTGCCTCTTCGAATTCTTCCGTATTCCTAATTCATTGCGAATTGAGAAATTCAATCTGAAATCATTAAAATCTGAAATCAAAATTTCTCTCTCTTATCCTCGTCTCCCCCTGAGTTTCCCCTTCTTCATCAACCCCTCGTAGTGTCGGGTCAGCATGTGCGCCTCCACCTGCTGCACCGTATCCAGCGCAACGCCGACGACAATCAGCAGGGCCGTCCCGCCGAAATAGAATGGGACATTGAACTGGCGGACGAGGATGGTTGGAAGCACACAGATCACCGAGACATAGATGGCTCCCCCCAGCGTAATCCGGGTGAGAACCTTGTCGATATACTCGGCCGTCTTCTGTCCGGGCCGGATCCCCGGGATGTAGCCCCCGTACTTCTTCATATTTTCCGCAACATCATTGGGATTAAAGGTGACGGCCGTATAAAAATAGCAGAAGAAGATGATGAATCCAACAAAGAGAAGGTTATAAAGCCAGGCTCCCGGGCCGAAACTGCTCAGAAGGGATTGAACCCACGGGTGAGCCTCCAGCCACGGCTTCGGGATCAGATTGGCCACCGTCAGGGGGAACATCAGGATCGAAGAGGCAAAGATGGGGGGAATGACCCCCGACGTATTCAGTTTGAGAGGCAGGTGGGTGCTCTGTCCTCCGTAGACTCTTCTCCCGACGATTCTCTTAGCGTATTGAACGGGTAGCCTCCTCTGGCCGGTCTCAAAAAAGATGATGACGGCCACGACCAGAACCATCAAGACGATCAGAACGAGGATGGTAATAATGCTCATCTGCCCCACACTAAACAACTCGAAGGTTTGCGCAATGGCATTGGGCATTCTCGCAACGATTCCGGCAAAGATGATCAGCGAGATCCCGTTGCCGATCCCTCGTTCCGTAATCTGCTCCCCCAGCCACATGATAAAGGCGGTTCCCGCAGTCAGGGTAATGACCGTCAGAATCCGGAAAGACCATCCCGGGACCATCACGATCATTTCTCCCGCCGCTCCCCTCATCTGTTCCAGGCCGACGGCGATTCCAAATCCCTGGATGATACTGAGGAGAACGGTCCCGTAGCGGGTATATTGAACAATCTTCTTGCGGCCGATCTCGCCCTCTTTCTGAAGGCGCGCAAGGTAGGGAATGACGACGGTCAGGAGCTGGAGAATGATGGAGGCGCTGATATAGGGCATGATGCCCAGGGCAAACACCGAGAGCCTCTCCAGCGCTCCTCCCGAGAACATATCGATCAGGCTGAAAAGCGTTCCCTTGGCCTGCGCAAAGAAGGAAGCCAGTGCATCCCCGTTGACCCCCGGTGTGGGAATATGAACTCCGACGCGGTAGATCGCCAAAAAGAGGAATGTGATGAATATCCTCTTCTTCAGTTCGGGGATTCTGAATATGTTCTGAGCCCCTGAAATCATGAACCGATAACCTCCACCCGACCCGAAGCAGCTTCCACCTTCTTCAAGGCGACCTGGCTGGCTTGATGAACGCGAATGATCAAGGGATGCTGAATCTCCCCGTCAGAAAGAAGCTTAACGAGCTCTCCCTTCTTCCGGATGAGGCCGGACCGGAACATAAGTTCGGGATCAACAACCGTATCCCGCTCGAAGCGATTGAGATCCCCGAGATGGACAATGCTTACCGGCTTCCTGGATGGATTAAAGAACCCTCTCTTGGGCAGACGCCTCTGAAGCGGCATCTGGCCTCCTTCAAAACCACCCTTGATGCCTCCCCCGCTCCGGGCCTTCTGGCCCTTGTGGCCTTTGCAGGCGGTCTTGCCATGGCCGGAACCCACCCCTCTTCCGACCCGCTTTCTCTTCTTTCTTGCCCCCTCCGGAGGTTTCAATTCTTCCAGTTTCATCCGAACTCCCTTTCCTCTATTCCACAACCTCTACCAGGTGGATCACGCTGTTAATCATTCCCCGGATCGCTACTTGATCCGGCAGCACCACGGTTTGATTCAAGCGTCTGAATCCGAGACCCCGTATCGTCTTTCGCTGATTCTCAGGTCTTCCGCTGGTACTCTTTTTCCATCTTACCTTGATCGTCTTCTCCATGTCGATTGCCTCAACTTTCCTCGGTCCGCGGTTCTCTTCTGCCGAGCATCTCTTCAGGCGCCCTCAATTGATGAAGACCCTGGAGCGTGGCTTTGATGAGATTGTGAGGATTATTCGATCCGAGGGATTTGGTCAGGATATTCTGAATTCCGGCGGATTCCGCAATGGCCCTGACGGCAGCCCCGGCGATGACCCCCGTCCCTTCCGAGGCAGGTTTGAGCATCACCCGCGAAGCCCCGAACCTTCCCAGCACCTCATAAGGAATCGTTTTATTGGCGATGGGAACCTTGATCAAATTCCTCTTGGCGTGTTCAATCCCCTTTCGGATTGCCTCCGGGACCTCGTTGGCTTTACCCAATCCGCTCCCCACATGGCCGATTCCATCCCCAACCACCACCAAGGCGCTGAAACTGAATCGACGTCCACCCTTAACCACCTTGGCCACCCGGTTAATATGAACCAGTCGGTCGGTCAACTCCAATGTACTTGGATCTATCTTTGGCAATGTCTGTTCCTCCTGGATCGTAATGGGATCAAAAGCTCAGGCCGCCAGCTCTTGCGGCCTCTGCCAATGCTTTCACTCTTCCATGATAAAGGTATCCGCCGCGGTCGAAAACCACCTTCTGGATTCCCTTCTCAAGACACTTTTTCGCGATCAACTCTCCCACTTTCTTGGCGGATTCCAGATTTCCTGCGTAACGGAGACTCCCCCGGAGCTCGGGGCTCAGGGTTGAGGCGCTCGCCAGGGTGGCTCCTGTTTCGTCAGTAATGACCTGAGCGTAGATATGCCTCAGACTTCGGAAAACATTAAGACGGGCACGCTCCCCGGTTCCCCGGATCCGGCTCCTCGCCCTTGTCTTTCTTTTCAGTCGGGCCAGTTCCTTCTTGTTCTTCAAGGGTCTTCCTCCCTGCCTTCCGGCGGACGTCATGCGGTCTGCCAGATGCAAACTGATCGTTAAGCGCTTACGTTCGATTCTTACACGGCCTAACCCAGGAATTCATCTCTCACACGTGCCATCCGGTCTTGTTTGAGTTCGATCCTTAGCTTGTGGACCTCAACCTTAACCTTCCTTGTTAAGCCTTCGTCTTTCCAACCTTCTTACGAATCCGTTCACCCGCGTATCGAATCCCCTTCCCTTTGTAGGGTTCCGGGGGCTTGAGACTTCGAAGCTTGGCCGCCAGAATCCCCACCTCCTGCTTGTCGATTCCTTTGATGCTGATCTGGGTCTGTTTCTCAACTTCCACGTGGATTCCTTCCGGAACAGGGAAGAGAATCGGGTGAGACAGACCCACGGTGAGTTTGAGGATTTTTCCCTGGAGGTCCGCGCGAAATCCGACACCGACAATCTCGATCCGTTTTTCGAACCCCTGTGTGACGCCCGCCACCATATTGGCGATGAGACTTCGTGACAGCCCCTGAAGGGCTTTTGAGGTTCGTTGATCATCGGGGCGATGAACCTGCACCTTCCCGTCCTCCACGGAGACCGTGATCCCTGGAGGCAGGGAGTACATCAGCCGGCCTTTCTTACCGTTGACCTCCACGTTGGAGGCATCCAAAGAAATCTTCACGTCCTTCGGTAATGGGATTGCCATCTTTCCAATTCGAGACATATCTTAACCTCATTTCAGATGTGAGATGTCAGATTTCAGATTTTTCAATCCGTCCTCCCTGCCTGCGTCAGGCAGGCGCCATCCGCCATCTGCAATCAGACTCACCAGACAGAACACAACACTTCTCCCCCGACGTTGGCATTCCGCGCGGACTTATCCGCCATCACCCCTTTCGGCGTGGAGAGAATGGAGATCCCGAGACCACTCATGACAGAGGGAATCCGATCACTTCCCACGTAGACTCTTCGCCCGGGACGACTGACCCGCCGGATATGGATCAGGCCTTTCCGGCTCGCATCGTACTTGAGAAAGACCCGGATGATTTCACGGTGCGAATCATCCATCACCACCTTGAAGTTCTTGATAAAACCTTCCTCTTTCAGGATCTTTGCAACCGCTTGCTTTATCTTGGAGGAAGGAATATCCACCTTATCGAACTTTGCCGTCCCTCCGTTTCGAATTCGGGTAAACATATCGGCCAATGGATCCGTCATAGACATAGAACACCCCGTCCCTTTTTTACCAGCTGGATTTGATGACCCCGGGGATTTCCCCCCGGGAGGCGTATTTTCTGAGGCAGAGTCGACACATATTGAACTTACGATAGTAAGCCCTGGGTCTTCCACATAGAGGACACCGATGGTATTGGCGGACCCTGAATTTGGATGGTCTCTGTGCCTTTATCATGAGTGATGTTTTTGCCAATTTATTCCTCCTGACATCGCCATGCGCAAAGCGCCTGCCCGCAGTGAGCAAACTCCTTGTTGAGCGTCTTAATTCCGGAAAGGCATTCCTAACAGCTTGAGCAGTTCCTTCCCCTCTTCATCCGTCTTGGCCGTCGTCACAATGACGATATTCATTCCCTTGACTTTGTCGATTTTTTCATAATGGATCTCCGGAAAGATCAACTGCTCCCGAATCCCCAGGGCGTAATTTCCCCTTCCGTCAAAGGATTTCCCGGAAAGGCCTTTGAAGTCCCTTACCCTCGGCAGGGCCACATTCACCAGGCGATTGAAGAATTCCAGCATCCGTTCCTTCCGAAGGGTGACCATACAGCCAATCGGCATGTCCTTCCTCAGTTTGAACTGGGCGATCGATTTCTTCCCCTTCGTAATCACCGGCTTCTGGCCCGTAATTGCAGTCATTTCCTGAGCCGCGGAATCGAGGATCTTGACATTCTGAATGGCTTCCCCCAGCCCCATGTTGACCACAATCTTCTCCAGCTTCGGGACTTCCATCACATTCCGGTAACTGAACCGCTTCATGAGGGCAGGAACCACATTCTGTTGATAGATCTCTTTCAATCTGGGCATTGATTCACCTACTTGTCTAAGATTTCTCCGCACTTCTTGCAGACTCTGACTTTCTTCTCCCCTTCTACGAGGCGATGTCCGATGCGGACCGGTTTATTGCACTTCTCGCAGAGCACCATGATATTGGACACATGGAGAGGCGCTTCCTTTTCCAAAATGCCTCCCTGTCTCTGCTGACCGCGCGGACGGGTGTGCCGTTTGATGAAATTGATCTTTTCCACAAGGACTTTATTCTTCTGGGAAAAAACCTTGAGGATCCGCCCGCTCTTTCCCTTTTCCTTGCCGGTGGTTACCATCACCAGGTCGTTCTTCTTGATTGGACTATTTGAGGAACTCATTCCTAATCCTTTCTCCTTCTGGAACCGTGGGTCTCTACAGAACTTCCGGGGCTAAGGAGATGATCTTCATGAAACGCTTGGCCCTCAACTCCCGGGCAACGGGGCCAAAGATACGGGTCCCGATGGGTTCTCCCTGAGGATTGATCAGGACGGCAGAGTTGTCATCGAACTTGATAAAGGAACCATCCACACGCTTCACTTCTTTCTTCGTCCGAACGATGACCGCCCGGGCCACTTCCCCCTTCTTGATCTTGGAATTGGGGATGGCGTCTTTCACGGAAACCACAATAATGTCCCCCAGGGAGGCATATTTGCGGCGGGTCCCACCGAGGACTTTGATACAGCCCAATTTCTTGGCCCCTGAGTTGTCAGCAACTTCGAGGATACTCCGCATCTGGATCATCATCAACTCCTATACTGCCCCTGCTCACAGGGTGACGGTAAAGAACGGGGGGCCTTCAAACCCTCCCACGCCCTCACCCGCTATGCGGCCCGTTCAAGGACCTTCTGAATACGCCACCGCTTGGACTTGCTCAACGGGCGGGTTTCCACCAGCAGGACTTTGTCTCCAATATGACATTCATTCTTGTCATCGTGGGCCATGACCTTCGTCCGCCGCCGGACGTATTTCTTATAATCAGGATGGAGAACAAGACGGTTGAGCACGACAACCACCGTCTTATCCATCTTATCGCTCGCCACCACACCCGTCAGGGTCTTTCGTTTTCCTCTTTCTTCCATAGGTTTCATTTTCCTTTGAGAAAGGTCTTTTCACGGAGGATCGTCTTCAACCGGGCGATCTCTCGTTTCACCTGCGGGACCCGCATCACGTTATCCAATTGCCCTGTGGCGTGTTGAAAACGGAGATTGAAGAGTTCCTCTTTGAGCGTTTTTTCTTTATCGATCAACTCACCCTCGCTAAGGAGACGAAGATCTTTTCCCTTCATAGCTCGTCTCCTCTCTTGATAAAGCGTGTTGGAAGGGAGAGCTTGTGGGAGGCCAGACGAAAAGCTTCTCTGGCCCGGTCTTCAGGGATCCCTTCCATTTCGTAAAGGATCCGTCCGGGCCGGATCACAGCCACCCAATCCTCCGGGGCGCCCTTTCCCTTTCCCATCCTGGTTTCCAGCGGCTTCTTGGTAATCGGCTTGTCGGGGAAGATGCGAATCCAGATACGGCCTGTTCTCTTGATGAATCGTGTCATGGCAACTCGCGCAGCTTCAATCTGGCGAGTCGTCAACCATCCGCAGGTCGTCGCCTGGAGCCCGTAGTCTCCGAAGTTGAGCGTATTTCCACGAGAAGCCTGGCCCCTCATATTCCCTTTCTGCTGTTTCCGGTATTTGGTCTTCTTCGGCATCAACATAGCATTTCAAAACCTCACAAATCCGAAATCTGATATCGGGCAATCGATAGACGTAACGGGAATTACACATGGCCAAAAGCGCAGCTTTCCAGCTGAATTTCTTGAAGCATCGTTCGTGCTTAGGATTTCGAGATTCCCTATCCCTTCACAAATCGAGTTCGGTTAAGCGGCTCTTTCTTCGCCTTGCCTTGTGGCAAAGATCTCCCCTTTGAAGATCCACACCTTCACCCCGATGATCCCATAAGTCGTCTTGGCCTCCGCCAGACCATAATCGATGTCCGCCCGCAGCGTATGAAGGGGAACTCGTCCCTCCCGGTACCATTCCCGCCGGGCCATCTCCGCTCCACCCAGTCTGCCCGCACAGGCGATCTTGATCCCCTTGGCCCCCAGTTTCAGGGCCGACGTGACCGCCTTTTTCATTGCCCTTCGGAATCCGACACGCCTCTCGAGCTGGAGGGCCACATTCTCGGCAACCAGCTGGGCATCGATCTCGGCCCGCTTCACCTCTTGAATATTGACAAAGATCTCTTTCTGGGTCATCTTCTGGAGCTCTTTCTTGAGGTTTTCCACCTCCGCCCCTTTCTTCCCGATGATGATCCCGGGACGGGCCGTGTAGATCGAGACCTTGGCTTTCTTGGCCTTGCTGGCCGCCCGCTCAATCTCAATCTTCGACACTCCGGCGTGGTGAAGCTTCTTCTTCAGAAACTCCCGGATACGGATATCTTCAACGATGAGCTGGGGATAATCCTTTTCCGCGTACCACCTGGAATCCCACGTCTTGATAAACCCCAATCGAAAACTGACCGGATGAACTTTCTGTCCCAAGGTCTCTCCTCCCTTACTTCTCGTCCAAGACGATATGGATATGGCTGGTTCTTTTTCGGATCGTCGTCGCCCGGCCCAACGCCCTCGGTTGAAACCGCTTCATGGTGGGTCCCTGATCCACGGTGATTTTCTTGACCATCAGGCGATCCACATCGACCGTCTTCTTCTGAGTGGCATTGGCAATCGCCGACTTCAGCAGCTTCATGATCGACTTGGCCGCAGCCTTTTTTGTGAAGGTCAGGATATTGAGCGCCTCTTCCGCGCCCTTTCCCCGGATCAAATCGGCCACCAGGCGGGCCTTGGTGGGGGTCATTCTTCCAAATCGTAATTTCGCCTGCACTTCCATGTCGATTTAACCTCTTTGAAGTCTACTTTTTGATCGCTGTTTTGCGGTCTCCGGAATGGCCATGGAACGTCCGTGTCGGCGAGAATTCGCCCAGTTTATGACCTACCATCTCTTCCGTCACAAAGACCGGAATGAATTTCTTCCCATTATGAACCGCAAAGGTCAACCCAACCATTTCCGGTATGATGGTGGATCTTCTCGACCATGTTTTAAGCACTTTGCTTTCTCTGGTTCTTCGGGTCTCTTCTACCTTCTTCACCAAGTGAGTGTCGACGAAGGGACCTTTTTTGATTGAACGGGCCATCAATCTCTCCTCTTCACAATATACTGATCGGTCCTTTTGTTCTTTCGGGTTTTCTTTTCCAGAATGCCCCACGGACTGCAGGGGTGTCTGCCTCCGGAGCTCTTTCCTTCCCCACCCCCGAGGGGATGGTCGATGGGATTCATCGCCACACCACGAACAACGGGTTTCCGGCCAAGCCAGCGACTTCTTCCCGCCTTGCCGAGAGAAATATTCTCGTGCTCGAGGTTGCTGACCTGTCCGATCGTGGCATAGCAATCCTGAAGGACAAGCCGGACTTCGCCGGAGGGGAGTTTGACATGGGCATATTTTCCTTCTTTGGCAACCAGTTGACCATAGGCCCCCGCACTCCGGACAATCTGCCCGCCTTTTCCCACTTTCAATTCCACATTATGAATCAGGGTTCCAGTCGGAATATTTCGGAGGGGTAGAGCGTTCCCGGGCTTGATATCGGCTGACGCGCTGGAGATCACCTGCTCGCCCACCCGCAACTGGCTGGGGGCGAGGATATACCGCTTCTCTCCATCGGCATAGTTCAGCAGGGCAATTCGAGCGGATCGATTCGGATCGTACTCGATGGAGGCGACTTTGGCCGGAATCTCTCTTTTGTCCCGCCTGAAATCGACGACCCGGTATTTCCGTTTGTGCCCTCCCCCTTTGTGCCACGAAGTGACCCTTCCGTAACTGTTCCTGCCGCCGGTTCCCTTCAGGGGAAGGACCAGACTTCTCTCCGGCCTGCGCGAGGTAATCTCCTCAAAGGTAGATACGGTTTGAAATCTTTTTCCTGGAGAGGTCGGTCTAAACTTTTTGATACCCATGGTTAACTCCCTAAAAGGAAGATTGGAATTGTGGAATACTGGAAGACTGGGTTTTAAAAAAAATTACCACTCATCGTCCGAGATTCGCCTTTCCCCATTCGAATTCCATCATTTCGGATTCCATCATTCCGAATCTTAGACTTTAGGCTCCTTCAAAGAACTCGATACGGTCGCCCTCTTTTAATGTCACGACTGCCTTCTTCCAGTCCGGCCTCTTTCCGTATTTCCGCCCGACCCGTTTTTCTTTCCCCAAGACATTCAAGGTATGCACCTGAAGCACCTTGACCTTGAAAAGGCGCTCGACAGCCTGCTGTACCTCGATCTTATTGGCATCCTTCCGGACTTCAAAAACATACTGATTGTTTGTCTCTTTTTGCTGGCCACTCTTTTCCGTAACCAGAGGTCTTCGAATGATTTCCTGGGCTTCCTTCATGGTGCGAGCACTCCTTGGATCTTTTGAATGGCTGGACAAAGCAGGATCAGGTGGTCGTGATTCAAAATATCGTAAACATTCAGATTTTCACATCTGATCACTTGAATGCCCGGGAGGTTCCTTGCAGAACGCTCAAGGAAGAGATGTTTCTCTTCCGTAACGATCAGGGCATCTTCAACGTGAAACCGCTCCAAGACACCCAGGATCTGCCTTGTCTTGAACCCTTCGACGGGAAAGTTCTCCAGAAGGATCAGTTTCCCTTCCTGATGTTTGAAACTTAATGCCGCCCGGACGGCAGCCCTCTTCACCTTTTTGGGGAGAGAGATGGAATAGTCCCTCGGCATGGGACCGAATATCGCCCCTCCACCCTTCCACAGAGGCGATCTTCGAGACCCTGCACGGGCCCTCCCGGTCCCCTTCTGCTTCCACGGCTTCGCCCCGCCCCCTCGAACAAGCGCCTTATTCTTGGTAGCAGCCGTCCCTTTTCGCTTCGAGGCCTGATCCACGCGAACGGCATCATAGAAAAGAGAGGGATTGACCTGTACGTCGAAGATCCCTTCGTCCAGCTGAAGGTCATTGACCTTCTCATTCTGAATATTATAGACAGCTAACGTAGCCATGGAAACCCTTTCTTTAATCCGATGCCGAAGAAGCCGCCTTCTTCTTCGTGGCGCGCCGAATCAAAACCAGACCCTGACGGCTTCCCGGAAGCCCCCCCTGGAGGAGGATTAGGTTCTGATCTTCTTTGACATCCATCACCGTGATATTCTGAATCGTGACACGCTGGTCACCTAAATGGCCCGGCATCCTGTGCCCTTTGAAGACATGAGCGGGAAAAGAGTTCGCTCCGACGGACCCCCCGTGGCGGAAGTACTCATGGGTTCCTCTGGAGGCTTTGGCCCCTTTGAAACCGTGTCGCTTCATGACACCGGCAAACCCTTTTCCTTTACTGACCCCCGTGACGTCCACGATATCCCCAGGCTTAAAAAGATTGAGCGTCACTTCCTGTCCCAGTTCCATCTCTGCCGGCTCTTCAAGACGAAACTCCCTCAAGTGGGAGGACGGAGCCACCGCTGCCTTTTGATAGTGCCCAGTCAAAGGTTTGTTGACCTTCCGGGCCTCTTTGGGAAGAAAGCCCAGTTGAAGGGCATTGTATCCGTCCCTTTCTTTCGTCTTCTTTTGAACCACGGGACAGGGACCGGCCTCCACAACCGTCACAGGAACGACCGAACCGTCTTCAAGGAAGACCTGCGTCATGCCTAATTTCCTTCCAATAATTCCAAGCGACTTTTCCATGGTCCTATTCCTTTATAGTTTAATCTCCACATCGATTCCGGACGCCAGGTCGAGTTTCATGAGGGCATCCACGGTCTGCTGTGTCGGTTCCAGAATATCAAGAAGACGCTTATGCGTTCGAATTTCAAACTGTTCTCTCGATTTTTTGTCCACGTGGGGAGACCGAAGCACACAGTACTTGTTGATTCTCGTGGGGAGAGGAATGGGGCCGGCAACACTGGCACCGGTCCTTCGGACCGTATCGACGATCTCAGCCGCCGATTTGTCCAGGAGTTTATGGTCATATGATTTTAGTGAGACCCTGATCTTCTGTGTGGTCATGTTGAAACTCCTTCTCCCTTATTCCAGCACTTCGCTGATGACACCTGCACCCACGGTCCGTCCTCCCTCCCGGATGGCGAACCGTAACTCCTTCTCCATGGCGATCGGTGTGATCAACTCCACCGCCAGACTCACATTGTCCCCGGGCATCACCATCTCCACCCCATCCGGCAACGTCGCCACGCCCGTCACGTCCGTCGTCCGAAAGTAAAACTGCGGCCGATACCCATTGAAAAACGGCGTATGACGCCCCCCTTCCTCTTTCGTCAGAATGTACGTCTCCGCCTTGAATTTCCGGTGCGGCGTGATCGCCCCGGGCTTCGATAACACCTGCCCGCGCTCCACTTCCTCACGCTTCACTCCCCGCAACAACACCCCAACGTTATCCCCTGCCTGACCCTGATCCAGGGTCTTGCGAAACATCTCCACGCCCGTGCACACCGTCTTGACCGTCGGATGGATCCCCACGATCTCCACCTCATCGCCTACCTTGATGATCCCTCGCTCCACCCGACCCGTCACCACCGTCCCTCGTCCCGAGATCGTAAACACATCCTCCACCGGCATCAAAAACGGCTTGTCGATCTCCCTCACAGGCTCCGGAATGCACGTGTCCACCGCATCCATCAGCTTCCAGACCCCGCTGCACCACTGACAATCCGGCTTCCCGCACCCGCACTCCAACGCCTTCAAGTGCACTGCCCCGGATCACCGGCGCGTCTTCCCCGGGAAAATCATACCCGCTCAGCAACTCCCGTACCTCCAACTCCACCAAGTCCAGCAACTCCGGGTCATCCACCATGTCCACTTTGTTCAAAAAGACCACAATGTACGGCACCCGAACCTGCTTGGCCAGCAACACGTGCTCCCGCGTCTGCGGCATCGGCCCGTCGGCCGCCGATACCACCAGGATCGTCCCATCCATCTGCGCCGCTCCCGTGATCATGTTCTTGATGTAGTCGGCATGACCCGGACAGTCTATGTGCGCATAATGCCGCTTCGTCGTCTCATACTCCACATGCGCTATCGCTATCGTCAATCCCCGTTCCTTCTCCTCCGGCGCCTTGTCGATCTGATCAAATGCCATATAGCTCGCAAACCCCTTCTGCGCCAGAATCTTCGTGATCGCCGAGGTCAACGTCGTCTTCCCGTGATCCACATGCCCAATCGTCCCCACATTCACATGAGGCTTCGTCCTCTCAAATTTCTGCTTCGACATGGCTTAAACCCTCCTTACATCGGTAACAGGTTGCTCAGGCGACTTTCCTCAGCTCAGACAGAACTTCTTCGCTTATCGAGTGCGGCAACGGACTGTAATGGGAAAACTGCATGGTAAAAGTCGCCCTTCCCTGAGTCAGGGAGCGAAGGTCCGTCGCATATCCGAACATATTGGCAAGGGGAACCTCGCCTGTGATCACACTGGTTCCCGCTCGGTACTCCATCTTCGATACCTTCCCCCTTCTTCCGTTCAGGTCGCTCACGACCTGTCCCATGAAATCCTCGGGAACGATCACCTCGACGGCCATCAACGGTTCAAGAAGAATGGGGTTGGCTTTTCTGGCCCCCTCTTTGAAGCCCATGGAACCGGCAATCTTGAAAGCCATTTCAGAGGAGTCCACATCGTGATAGGAACCATCCAGAAGGGTGACCTTGATATCCACCATGGGATATCCTGCAAGGACCCCTTTCTCCATGGCCTCCACGACCCCTTTCTGGACAGCCGGGATAAACTCGCGAGGGATGGCCCCACCAACGATGTCATTGACGAATTCGAATCCTTTTCCCACGGGCTGAGGCTCCACGGTCAGCCAGACGTCCCCATACTGGCCTTTCCCGCCCGACTGACGGATAAACCTTCCCTCCGCCTTCACAGTTTTTGTAATCGTTTCCCGATATGCAACCTGAGGTCTCCCCACGCTGGCATCAACCTTGAACTCCCTCAAAAGCCGGTCCACAATAATCTCGAGGTGGAGTTCGCCCATCCCGGAAATGATGGTTTGACCCGTCTCCTCGTCCGTTCTCACTTTAAAGGACGGATCTTCAAGGGCCAGCCTGTAGAGAGAGGCCCCCAATTTTTCAAGATCCCCCTTGGTCTTGGGTTCGATGGCGATGGAAATCACCGGATCAGGGAAGGTCATCGATTCAAGAATGATCGGGGTCTTTTCGTTGCAGATCGTATCCCCCGTTGTGGTATACTTGAGACCCACCGCTGCAAAAATATCCCCGGCCGCAACTTCCTGAATCTCCTCCCGTTTGTTTGCATGCATCTTCACGAGACGCCCGATGCGCTCCCTCTTCCCCTTAATCGAGTTGTAGACGGTCTCCCCGGATCTCAGGGACCCCGAATAAATACGGAAGAAGGTCAGTTGCCCGGTATACGGGTCATTCATGATT
This sequence comes from uncultured delta proteobacterium, assembly GCA_963731045.1. GTDB lineage: Bacteria > Desulfobacterota > BSN033 > BSN033 > UBA1163 > CAVSVC01. The sequence continues at coordinate 55,740 of CAVSVC010000058.1, forward strand.
TTAAAAGCTAAAGCAGAGAGAGGGTGTCCGTTGTTTGCGGAGTAGCGGAGTTCCTGGCCTTTAAGGTCCACTCCTTTGACCGGAGGAATATCGAGGGGAGAAGGAAGATAATCGATGATGGCATCCAGCAGGGGCTGAACTCCTTTATTCCGGAAGGCCGTCCCGCAAAGCACGGGCGTTCCCTTCAACTGAAGCGTTGCCTCTCTGATCGCCTGTTTCAATTCCTCCCCTGAAACCTCTTTGCCCTCCACAAACTTCTCCATCAGGGAGTCGTTGACTTCCGCCACTTTCTCGATCAGAAACGCTCTCTGTTTCACCGCCTCTTCCCGGAGCGCTTCGGGAATCTCCCCTACACTAAAATCCGTCCCAAGACTCCGGACATCAAAGAGGATCGCCTTCATCGTCACCAGATCCACCATCCCTTGGAAATCTTCCTCCTTGCCAATAGGAAGCTGGATCGGGAGGGGGTTCGTCCCGAGACGCTCGATCATCATCCGGAGACATCCCTGGAAATCCGAACCGGTTCGATCCATCTTGTTGACAAAGGCAATCCTCGGAATTCCATATTTGCTGGCCTGCCTCCAGACCGTTTCAGACTGAGGCTCTACGCCGCCGACCGAACAGAAGACGGCGACAGCGCCATCCAGCACACGGAGGGCGCGCTCCACTTCAACCGTGAAATCGACGTGGCCCGGGGTATCAATGATGTTGATCCGGTGCTCTTTCCAGAAACAGGTTGTGGCCGCCGAGGTAATGGTAATCCCTCTTTCCTTCTCCTGCTCCATCCAATCCATCGTGGCGGAGCCTTCATCGACCTCTCCGATTTTGTGGGTCACCCCCGTGTAGTAAAGGATCCTCTCGGTGGTCGTTGTCTTCCCCGCGTCGATGTGGGCCATAATGCCGATATTGCGAGTCTGTTCTTTTAATGCATTGTCTGACACAAAAACCTCTTTCAAAAAATACCCTACCCGAAATCAAAACCTCAGCTCTTTGACCTTTCGAGGTGAGATCTCTTGTGATGTGAATGCCTGGATTCGGAGGAAACTACCATCGATAGTGGGCAAAAGCCTTGTTGGCCTCGGCCATCTTGTGGGTATCTTCCCTTTTCTTGATTGCAGCACCCCGGTTGTTGACTGCGTCGATAATCTCGCCGGAAAGCTTTTCTTCCATCGTCTTTTCAGGCCGCTGCTTTGCATAGGTGATGATCCAGCGGATCGCCAGCGCATTCTTTCGTTCCGTCCTGACCTCCACGGGTACCTGGTAGGTTGCACCGCCGACCCTTCTCGGCCTGACCTCGATCAGGGGCTTGACGTTATCCATCGCCTGCCGAAAGGCTTTCGCGGGATCGGAATGCGTTTTTTCTTTTACCATGTCGAGAGCCCCGTAAAAGATGTTTTCCGCCAGACTCTTTTTCCCCCGCCGCATGATTCCGTTGATGAATTTGGCTATCAACGCATCATGATATTTGGGGTCCGGAACAATCTGTCTTTTCTTCACTTCTCTTCTTCTAGGCATAGGAGTTCCTTCTTGCTATTTCGTCCATCGCTATGAAACGGAGGCCTGTCGCGCTTACTTTGGCTTCTTCGCTCCGTACTTGGAGCGGCTCTGTTTCCGGTCCTGAACACCGACGGAATCGAGTGTTCCGCGGATGATATGATACCGCACTCCGGGAAGATCCTTGACTCTTCCACCGCGAATCAGGACAACGGAGTGCTCCTGGAGGTTATGACCAACGCCGGGGATATAGGTCGTTACTTCAATCCCGTTGGTTAATCTTACACGGGCAACCTTCCGAAGGGCTGAGTTAGGCTTTTTGGGAGTCGTTGTATAGACACGGATACATACCCCTCTTTTCTGGGGGGATCCTGTCAACGCAGGGGCCGAAGTCTTTCTTTTGACTCCCTTTCTGGCTTCTCGAACGAGCTGATTTATGGTTGGCATTCAGGGCCTCTTTTTAGAAAGTGAATTGTTTCAATAACTTAGATAGAATACACAAAACAGCCGGCAACTTCATGGAAAAAACTTTAAAAATGTATCAAATTATTTTCACTTTGTCAAGATTTATTTTATTTTTTTTGCGGGTTTCTCTAAACCTAACGGCAGACGCGGGGTCAATCCGTTTACTGGAATAAGAAAGCTGCGCGAAGAAACATCGTCATTCCGGCTGGGGTGACAGGCTGATGAAGAATCTTTCGGACCGGAGTCATTTTCCCATGTAACGCTTTGAATATAAAAGTGAACTCCAGCTGCACGCCTTTCAGAATTAATTCTTGACCCATTCCGCTTATTGTATTATATTGCATTTTGTGGCAATTTTTATTTACTTTAACCGATAGAAGTCCTTTTTTCAAGCTTGGACACATGGAGGGATTTTCAGAGGATTCCCGAAAGGCAAGGAATCCCGATCTGGTCTCGGGAAGAAGGCTTCGGATTGACGGGTCGAATCACGTTCCGAGGGCAGGGTTCTCGACTTCTGGGGGTTTTCCAGGGGATATCCATCCAGGCTCACTTTTTCTTCCTCCATCATCATTTTTAAATACGACACGGCGAGAGGAAAGCGCTATTGGTTGATCGGTTCCGATTAATCTATCTGAAATCAGCACCGGTGGAAAGAGATCTCATGAATGAAGATGAAAGGTCTCCGTCTCCGGGATCCCGCAAAGAAGGGGAACCCTCGCCCTGCGTGGAAAATGGCCCCTACAGTGCTTTTCTTTCCAAGACCCGGTTATGCCAGGCGGAAGCGGATCTTAAACATCCGGACCCTAAAATCAGAATTATGGCGATCCGATTTCTGAAGAAGTCCGGTCTTTTGGCTTCTTCTTCCTCCCTTCAGGAGACCCTGTCCGATCGCGACCCGGAAGTCCGGCTTGAGGCAATCCGTTTTCTGCTTCAATCCAAGCCGCCCATGGAACCGTCTCAGCTGAAGAGAATCCTGAAAGATCGTGATCCCGGGATAAGAATGGTTGCTCTGCAGGGCCTGTTTCAGAGCCGGGAAAAGTTGGACTTAACCTTCTTGCTCCAGTTTCTCAGTGACGAATCCCCCTGGGTGAGACGGAAGATCGCGACCCTTCTGGGATGGTATCCGATGGAAGGTGTCTTTCCGGTCTTGGTGGAATTGTCAAAGGACCCGAGCCCCGGCGTTCGGAAAGCCGCGCTGATTTCATTAAGCAGCCTCTATCCCGAAGAAAGCGAAGATCGACTGATCAAGGCGGTAACGGACCCGGCTCCGGACATTCGGGATTGGGCAAAGAGAAGTCTGGAAAAGAAATTGAGAGAGCCAACGGTCCTATCTTCTGAAAAGGATCGGAGGTGAGGTGAAAAGACCTGTGACCCTCTCGTCAGAACCAGCCGAGCAGAAAGCGAAGATCTTTGGGGAAAGGACTTACTCCCCGATGACGTTTGCACGGCTTCTCGGCATCTCAAAAGAAGAACTGATTGAAAAAGAGACGGATAAGATTATACCTCCGGCCAAACGGAATCCCCGTCGCAACCGTTATTATACGCCTGAGGACGTCCTGAAGTACAGAAACTATCTGGGTCTGCCCTTGCCTGTTCGATCCCTGCGGAAGCAGCTTTTCCTCAACTTCAAAGGAGGGACAGGGAAAAGCAGCATCTCGGCCTCATACGGGTTCCGGTTAGCCCAGATGGGGGTCCGCACGCTTCTCATCGACCTGGACCCGCAAGGACACCTGACACAGTGCCTGGGACTCGACAACCAGGCCTATCCGGGCACGCTCTTCAGCGCCTTGATTGAGAAGGAAGAGGTGAGCCGGATTGTCGTCAAGACGGACCTCCCAACCCTGGATATCATTCCTTCGAATCTCAATCTATCCCCCGTGGAGCTTTCACTCTTTTCGATGAATTCGAGGGAATTCCGGCTGAAAAGGCTTCTCCTCTCTCTTGAGAAAGACTATGAATTGATGATCATGGACGCCTCACCGAGCATCGGGCTCCTGAACCTCAATGCCATCCTCGCTTCAAACGATCTTGTCATTCCTGTGCTGGCGGATTTTCTTTCCTACCATGGGCTGAAGATCCTGTTTGAGACTCTGTCCACCATCGAAGAGGATTTTTCGTTTGTATTTGAGAATATCTTCATTTTTTTAAACCGGTACAACGAATCCCACCGGATCTGCAGGCGGTCCAAGACAGCCCTTGAAACCCATTACGCGAAATATCTACTCGATACCGTCATTCGCCAGGATACGATGATCGCGGAGGCTTCCAGCCAGGGAACCCCCATCTTTCTGTTTGCTCAGTCCTCGAAAGGGGCGGAAGATATACAGAACCTCATTGACGAGATTTTTGGATTGAAAGGAGCGGATCATGTCGGATGAATTCACGAACAATGTAGCGCAGCGGTTTCCGAATACGGTGAACAAGGAGGCAGTCGTTATTGAAAGACCGTGGGATGTTAGCGAATCCAAAGGAATTTCCTCCGTCAAGAGGATTGGAGAAGACCCCAAACGGGAGGATCTCACGGAACGAATTCATACACTTTATGCTGAGCTGCGCTCTTCCCTGACGGTCCGATCTGCTCTCGAGTTCGATCTCAAGAAGGCGAATCGAATTCTGGAGGAGGTCAACCGGGTTAAGGACGAAGTGGAAAAAATCATTGAGATGCTGCGGACCATGGAAGAGTACATGAAGGAACGGATGAAGTGATCCGGCCGCTGCTGGGTGTCCTTCAGCGGCCCTCCATGAGGCAAGCCAGGCGGAGAACACGGACCTTCGAGGAGGAAGGATGATGAAGACAAAAGAACAGGTCATGACGGGGGATGGGTTCGATAGAAACGTTGCCGAGAAGATGCCAAAGATCAAACAGCACGAAGATCCCCTGCCTTCTCCTTCTTTGGAGGAGGAGCCCGAACCCAAACCCCAGATCATCGCCCCTCAAGGGCAGAGCATCCCCGAAAAACAGGTGGAGAAAAGGGTGAGGGTTTCCTTTCAAACTCCTGCCGAAGAAAAAGCAGCGGTAGAGCCGGAGCAGACCCTCGATGTGACCGGATTGATCGAGGATCTTCATCACCAGCTTCTTGTTTCGGCTCGTGCCATGAGGGCCATGGAGGTCGAGTTGGCCTCCAGTCGCAGAACCTCACAGCAGGTGAGTCAGGACAACAGCGATCTGCGCCACCGGATCGAGGAATTGAACCGGGAACTCCAATCGTTCAAGGCGATGGAAGAGGAGTCGCGCTACCTCAAAGAAGAGAACGAAGAAGCCCTGGAACGGATCCGTGAACTCCAGCAGGAGTCAAAGGAGTTGAGAGAGACCCTGAACAGGGCCGTTCAGGAGAGAGAAGAGGCCCACCGGCGGGTGGAAGCCTTCGAATCCCAGAAGGAACAGAACGAGGTCCTGTGGATCAAGGGGAGATTGAAGGAGAAGGAAGCCTCTCACTTTTCGGAGGAAAACCGGGAACTCCGTTCGGGCCTGGAGAAGGCCCTGGATCAGAATCTGGAAATCGAACGGAAATACGAAGCCTTGAAAAAGTCATTTCGAGAGGTGAAAGAATCTCTCCATCTCTTGAGAGACTCCTGTAAATCCAGTTATTATAATATAAGCGAGACCGGTGGCGAAGGCTGACCCGCATAAGAGAATGAGAGTGCGTCGTTGTCGATGCCCGTATCGATACGGGTCTTAGATTCAGGACCTCGACGAGATCGAGCTTCTTGTTTCGAGCTTCGGGCCTCGATACAAGGTTCTACACCGAGAAACGTAACCTTTTTTAACGAAGCGGGCTTCGTAACCATAGCCGATTTTTATTGTTCTTGGTTATCACCCTGCGACACGGAGGAGGCATCTGATTTGAAGATTCGATTGATTGACCCGGCCTATAATGACCCCTTGATCAGCCATTCCCAGAAGGTCATCAAGACCATCTGGTTTGCCCGGCTCACATTGACCACCCTGGCGGCCCTGACTCCTCCGGATATTGAGGTGAGCATTACCGATGAGAACGTGGAGCCTATTGATTTCGAGGAGGAAGTGGATCTGGTGGGCATCACGGGAATGGTGATGCACGCGTCGAGAGCCTATGAAATCGCATCCAGGTTTCGCCGGAGAGGAATTCCCGTGGTGATGGGAGGGCCCCACGCTTCAAGCCTTCCGCTGGAGGCCAAAGAGCATGTCGATGCCGTGGTGATCGGCGAAGCGGAAAACGTCTGGAAGGGATTACTCCAGGATGCCAAGGAGGGGCGCCTCCAGCCCTTTTACAAGGCGGATGCCCCTTCTTCCATGGTCGGGATGCCTCACCCGAGGATCGAGCTTCTTCGCAAGAATGCCTACATGACGGTGAACTGCGTCCAGACGACACGCGGCTGTCCCCACCAATGCGACTTTTGCCATGTGACTCATTTCTTCGGAAAGACGTACCGCTGCCGGCCCGTGGAAGAAGTGATTGAAGAGGTGAGCCGACTGAAAGGCGATTTCGTTGTTTTTGTCGATGACAATATCGCTGGAAACCGGCCCTATGCGACGGAGCTTTTCACACGCTTGAAGCCCCTCAAAAAGAAGTGGGCCAGCCAGGCAAGCATGACCCTTACGAGGGATCCCGAGCTTTTGAGACTCGCTGCGGAGAGCGGATGCGTCTCCTTATTCTTCGGCATCGAATCCCTCTCTCCGGAAAACCTGAAGGATGTGAACAAAGGCTTCAATCGGGCCCATCAGTTCGAGGAGGCCCTGAAGGCCGTCCACGACAACGATATCATGATCGTCGGAGGGTTCATTTTCGGACTGGATCACGATGATGAAGGGGTCTTTGAGCGAACGCTTCGATTCTGCGAACGGAATAAGATCGAGCTGCCCAGTTTCTTCCTCCTGACCCCTCTGCCGGGGACTCCGCTCTATGAACGGATGGAATCGGAGGGAAGGCTCCTTCACAAAGACTGGAGTCGATATAACGGGGCTACTGTCGTTTTCAAGCCGAAGTTGATGACGGAAGAAACCCTCCAGCGCGGGTTTAACTGGGTCTGTAAAGAAGCTTATTCCTGGGGATCGATCTATAAGAGGGTCTTCCATCCCCAGCAACGATTCGTTACCCGGGTCTTATCCAACACGGCCTATCGGAGCATCGCAAGGAGAACGCCTCCCAGTCAACTCCCCAGCCTGTCAGGGATTCTGCAGAAACTGAATGATACCATTCCCCTCCGGAATACCCGGGACCTCCTTCATACCATGGGAGGAAAGATTGTAGAGAAGAGGCACCAGATTGAGCAGAGGGCAGCCGATACACTCAAGCTTTATTCCTCTTATAATGAACGGGTCAAGACGCTGGTTGTCCGGCTCGAGGGATCGATCGACCTGAATGGGGCGAAGGAACTGGTGAAGAGGCTTAGGGGAGCGTTGAGCGAAAAGATAGAACGGGTCATTCTTGATTTCAAGGATGTTGGGGCCTTTTCCTCTGAAGCCATCTTCCTGCTCTCTCGTCAGGGCCTGCTCCACCCCAAAGAAGGGGACATCTGGATGACAATCAATACCCCGGATGCCCAACCCTGAGGGTCACTGGTTAAGGACACGATCTTTCCCCTGGATTTAACCGGTAACGGACGGTTTTTACTTTTTCCTGTATTCGCATTCGACCTTAATTCGTGCTCATCGAGATTCATAAACCAAGGTATCAGGATCTGGCCGGCAGGGGTCAGAAAGGAGGGGAGGGTTGCACAAAATCATCGAAAAAAGAGAGATGGCGGAGAGAACGGTGTGTTATCTGAAGGTGGAGGCCCCCCGGATCGCCCGGAAGGCAAAACCCGGACAATTCGTCGTATTGCGGGTGAATGAAACAGGCGAAAGAATCCCTCTGACCATGGCCGGGACCGATCCGCTCACGGGAACCATCGACCTCATCTTTCAAGTGGTTGGAAAGTCCACAGCCCTGATGAGAACCCTGAATGAAGGGGACGCGATTGCAGATATCATCGGCCCCCTGGGGAAACCTACCCACGTTGAGAATTTCGGCACCGTGATCTGCGTCGGCGGAGGAACCGGGGTTGCGGTCATGTATCCGATTACCAAAGCCCTCAAAGGGGCCGGGAACCACGTGATCGCCATTATCGGTTCCAGAACGAAAGACCTCCTGATTCTGGAGGACGAGATGAAGGCGGCCAGTCATGATCTGAGGGTGACGACGGATGACGGGAGTTACGGACACCACGGATTTGTCACCGATGTCCTCCGGTCCATTCTGAATGAGCGGAAGGATGTGAAAATGATCGTGGGAATCGGCCCGGTGCCGATGATGAAATTTTTGTGCAAACTGACAAAAGAATACGGAGTAAAGACGGTGGTCAGTCTGAATCCGATCATGGTGGATGCAACAGGCATGTGCGGGGCCTGCCGTGTGACGGTGGGGGGGAAGACGAAGTTTTGCTGTGTGGACGGACCGGAATTCGATGGGCACGAAGTGGACTATGATGAGCTCGTGAAGAGGCAAAGAGCCTATCTGACCGAGGAGAAAAGTTCCATGGACCGATTTCTGTCCGCAGCAAATGCAGCAAATAAAGGGGGTTGAGATGGGGGAAGAGAAACCGCAAAAAAAGAAAGTCCCGAGGCAGAAGATGCCGGAGCAGGAGCCCGCGGTCAGGGCGAGGAACTTCAACGAGGTTCCCTTCGGATATCACCCCGAGCTGGCCCAGCTTGAGGCAAGCCGGTGCCTTCATTGCAAGAAACCCAAATGCATGGAGGGATGCCCCGTTGAAATCGACATTCCGGCGTTTATTCAATTGATCGTCGAGGGAAATTATGCGGGGGCCGCTCGAAAGCTGAAGGAGAGAAACGCCCTTCCCGCCGTTTGCGGCAGGGTCTGTCCTCAGGAAGATCAGTGCGAGCAGCTGTGCATCGTCGGAAAGAAGGACGAACCCGTTGCGATCGGCAGATTAGAGCGTTTTGCCGCGGATTGGGAAAGAGGAACGGGCGGAGTCTTCATCCCCGACAAGGCGCCTTCCACAGGCAAGAAGGTCGCGGTGGTGGGTTCAGGTCCTGCGGGATTGACGGTTGCGGGAGACCTCATTCGGAAGGGACATGAGGTGACCATCTTCGAGGCCCTTCATAAAGCCGGGGGGGTGCTGATCTACGGAATACCGGAATTTCGCCTTCCCAAGGATATTGTCAAAGCGGAGGTCAGCTATCTGGAGAGCCTGGGCGTCAAAGTGGAATGCAACTGTGTGATCGGACGAGCCGAGACCGTGGATGAATTGCTTCAGGAATATCATGCCGTATTCCTGGCTCTGGGGGCCGGTCTTCCACAGTTCCTGAACATTCCCGGAGAGAACCTCTGCGGCGTCTACTCGGCCAATGAATACCTGACCCGGTCCAATCTGATGAAGGCCTACCTTTTCCCGGAATATGACACCCCGATCGCAAGGGGAAAACAGGTCGCCGTATTCGGAGCGGGAAATGTGGCCATGGATTCGGCCAGAACGGCTCTTCGGCTGGGAGCAGAGGAAGTCCATATCATCTATCGCCGATCGCGGGAAGAGATGCCCGCCCGTATCGAAGAGGTCCACCACGCTGAGCAAGAAGGGGTACAGTTCCACCTCCTGACCGCTCCGATACGATTGATTGGGGATGACAGGGGGTGGGTAACGGGGTTTGAGTGCCTCCGGATGGAATTGGGAGAGCCGGACGAATCAGGACGACGAAGACCCGTTCCCGTGAAGGGCTCGGAATTTCAATTGAAATGCGATCTGGCCGTGGTAGCCATCGGCGCAGGCCCCAATCCCCTTCTCACGACGTCGACCCCCGGACTTGAATTGAACAAGAGGGGATACATTGAGGGAGACCCTGAGACGGGCAAGACCACGAAGGCGGGTGTCTGGGCCGGAGGAGACATTGTGACCGGCTCCGCTACGGTCATTCTCGCCATGGGGGCCGGCCGAAAGGCGGCCAATTCGATTCACGAATACCTGATGAGCCTATAGCAGAGGACGGTGAGGTTCAACCCCAAGAGGGCGGACGGCCCTCTCGGGGTCAGCACTTTAAAGCTTCCTGGTGGGCAGACCCTTCCTGGAGGGTTACCTCCAATCCCAGTATCCAGGAACCCAGGCCCGTTCCCAGCCGTAAGGCGTCTGTCTCCAGCCCCAGTACCCCGGGACCCAAACCCTGTAGCTTCGGGGATAATAGCCATAGTCGTATGGAGGATAGCCACTCCGATAATACACAGGAGGAGGAGCGACAAAGACCGGCGGTGCAACGAACAACCCGAAGCTGAAATGGGAATGGCCATGGAACCTGCTCCAGGCAAGAGCTTCCCCGTTAACAAACATCAGGGCAACCAGAACCGTGCCGATAATTAAGAGCTTTTTCATTCCTCAGTACCTCCTTAAAGACTTCTGCCAAAGCCGTCTTTACTCTCTTCTTAATTATAAAAACCTGCAGACCTGTTGACAATTGGACTCTTGCGCTTTCAACTCATCTGTCCTTTTCCTTTTTAAATTTTAGACGATCCTTTGAGGGACTTTATTCAAACGATCCGGGGAGAGGAAAGCAGGGAGGAGCCTTGCGCTAAGAAACAGAAAATGGCTCATTCGTCCGGAGTCTTGCCCTGGGTTTTATGTTTCATGTGATCGGCCGAGATGCGGTGCTTGCTCAGAAGGGCGCAGAAATTGGGTCTTTTCATACCCACTCTCTCGGCTGCGCGGCTCACATTTCCATCCGTCGCCTTGAGGGCCTTGAGGAGAAAGGCCTTCTGAACCCGGCCGAAGACCTCTTCCAGGATATGCTTCTTCGCCGTCTTCAGCTCTTTCAGGTTTTCAGGGACGAGATCGTCCTTCCAGGCTCGTTTCGTTTGGAGATGATCCAGGAGATGGAACAGGTCCAGGGTTGCCGCATCCGCCATGACGACCAGACGTTCCACGACATTCTTCAGTTGTCGAACGTTCCCTGGCCAATCAAAGCCGATCAGCGTCTCCATCGCCTCGTCGGAGAATCCTTCGATCCGTTTTCCCGTCTTTCGGCAGAACAATCTCAGGAAGTGATAAGCCAGTTTGGGAATATCCTCCTTTCTGTCCCGGAGGGGGGGAATGTAGATCGGAAAAACGTTCAGACGATAGAAGAGGTCCTCCCTGAGACTCCCTTCTTCCAGCATCCGCTTCAGATCCCGGTTGGTGGCCGCAATGATGCGAACATCGGTCTTCAGGAAATGGCTCGCTCCTACGGGTTTGTATTCACCGGTTTCCAGAACCCGCAGAAGCTTTCCCTGGATCTCGAGACTCAGGTTGGTTACATCGTCCATAAAGAGGGTCCCGCCGTTGGCCACATCAAAGATCCCCTCCTTCTCCCGGACAGCTCCGGTAAAGGCCCCTTTCACATGACCGAACAGCTCGCTTTCCAGGAGACCTGGAGCAAGGGTACTGCAATCCACCGCCACGAATCTGCGGGAGACCCTCTGACTGCGGGCATGAATGGCCCCTGCAAAAAGCTCCTTTCCCGTCCCGCTCTCTCCGCAGAGAAGCACGGTGCTGTCGGTGGGGGCGACCTTCCCGATCTGCTCGAAGATCTGAAGGATCTCGGGACTCTCCCCCACAATGTTTTCAAAGCTGAACCGGTGGATGAGCTCCGTTCGAAGAGAGAGATTCTCTTCCAGGAGGCGTTTCTTCTCAATCGCTTTCTTCACAACGAAGATCAGTTCGTCGTCGGCAAAGGGTTTGGCAAGATAGTCAAAGGCACCAAGCTTCATGGCTTCAACCGCGCTCTGGACCGTGGAATAACCCGTCATGACGATCACCTGAAGACCGGGCTTTGTTTCACGGAGGGCCTTGAGAATCTCCATCCCGTCCATGTCGGGAAGTTTCATATCGAGAAGAATCAAATCATAGACCCCTGTCCGGATGCTGTCTATCCCTGCCCTGCCTGTCATGCAAACATCGATCGAGTGCCCCTCATCCGAGAGGGCCACTCGACAACCTTTGCAGATGACCGGTTCATCATCAATGACCAGAATCCTTGCGGGCTTCATGACTGTCCTCGGCCGTCTGCTTGAAGGAAGTTCTGAGGGATGGGGAATTCGACAACGAACAGGGTCCCCTTGCCAGGCTGGCTGGAGGCGGAAATGTGTCCGCCGTGTTTCTGGACAATGCCATACGTGACGGCCAGTCCGAGGCCGGTTCCCTTTGGCTTTGTCGAGAAGAAGGGTTCAAAGATCTTGGACAGATGCTCCGGAGGAATCCCGCACCCGGTGTCCGAGAGATCGATTCTGACGCACTTCCGGTCCGGACTGACATAGCTCCAGAGGGTCACCGTCCCCTCTTTATCGATAGCCTGAATGGCGTTAAGGAGGAGGTTTACAAACATCTGTTCGATCTGATTTGCATCGAGGAGAAGGTCCGGCACCTCCGCTGAAAGGTGCTTTTCCAGCTTGATCCGCCGGAGTCGGCACTCGTTTTCAAGAATATGGAGGGCTTTTTCGATCACGCGGTTAATATCGGTCGAAAACATATTGGGCTTGCTCTCCCGGGAGAATTCGAGGAGTTCTTCGATAATCGTCTTACACCGCATCGTCTCCTGGATGATGATCTCCAGACCCTCTTTGAAGGGGCCTTCCGTCGGAGCCTTCTTGAGCATATTGGTACTGAAGAGCAGGATGCCGGCAAGAGGGTTGTTGATCTCATGGGCGATTCCGGCAGCCATCCGGCCCAGGGCCGCCAGTTTCTCCGTTTGAAGGGCCAACTGATCATATCGCGATTCCTGCATCTCGATCAGTTGGGCCTTCTGGATGACGGCAGCCCCTCGTTCCGCAAGGAGGGTGATGTAGAGAAGCTCTTCTTCGGAGAACTCCCTCTGCTCGGCGAAATGGACGCGTAGGATTCCGAGGACATCTTCTCTGAAGATGATCGGAGCGTCGAGGATGATCCGGATTCCTTCCGCCTGCGCCTCTTTCGGGTATTGAACAAGGGGGTCGCTCAATACGTCCCGTATAATGATCTTCTTATTCTGCCGGCAAAGATCCGTGATGATTTTTTCGCTGAGAATCGGCCCCTTGGAACGATATTGATCGCTCAAACCGTGTGCAGCACACAGCTCCAGTTGCTGGGTTTTGGAGTTCATGATCCGGATCATGGCGCCTTTGGCATGAAGCATCTCGGCAGATTTCTTGGCCAGAATATCCAATACGTCTTTGACATGACTGCCGGAATGGAGCGATTCGCTCACTTCGCGAAGGACATGGTAAAAACTCTCAAAATCAATCCCGGCGACCATCGTAGTCCTCCTGCCTTGAAAGGCAACGAACAAAGGTTCCGCTCTTTTCGTCCGGTTCAAAGTTCTGGCTGGCGGGGGTTGAAGAACTCTTTCCTTGCAGAGGGACCAAGAACGTGAAGGTTGAGGATGCGTGAATTCGAGGAGGTGAGGCGCCCATACGAGAAACCCCGCAGCAATGAGAAAAGAAAACCGATATGCTGCAAAAACCCGGTCCCATGAATCCGGACGGGTCAGTCCGTAAGGCTTCGAGTCGAATCTTCTGAGGATCTGTATAAATTACTATACACACTTAACTATTTAATGCAACTAAAAAAACTGCTGAGCCCCTATTTCCCATGTATATTTCCTTATACAGGTTGGCGCCTCAGACCCGGGGTCGTCCATGAGACCACCCATATAACAGATTGAAATTACACTAAAATGTATCACATGTTCGCCTGGAGAGGATTGGCATCATACTTGCTCTCCTATTTATGAAAAGAGGAATCATTTGATGGGAATAGAACATCGAGCAAGGAGGTAAGACTATGAATACAATTCAGGAAACAACAAGATATGAGCCGGTCTACCGGCCCCATGTTCTTCTGGTGGAGGATGAGAGGAGTGTTGCCAAAGGACTTGAGATGGTGATGCACGAGGAGGGTTATGATGTCGATCTGGCCGACACGGGACGGGGCGCCCTGGATAAATTCAGGGGGAGCGAGTTTGACCTCGTGGTCGCTGACCTTCGGCTGCCCGATATCGACGGAATGGATGTCGTCCAGCACGTACGGGAGAAACAGCCGGAGACCCGTGTGGTCATCATCACCGGGTATCCTTCCGTCTCTTCGGCAGTTCAGGCGGTCAAAATGGGGGTGTCGGACTATCTGCGCAAGCCCTTCACGGCCGATGAGTTCAAGACCGCGGTGAAGAGCGCCCTGCAGGAGAAGAAGAAGGAGTCCATCGAAAAGCTTATTTCCGAGACGCAGGAAGAGAGGCTTATCCAGAGGGAGGAAGTCATCCGGGTTCTTGATAGAGCTTCTCAAAATGAAAATTTTTGGATCGACTTGATGGAAAACGGATCCGGGGCCCTGGAGGAGTATCGATTGTCCTCCAAGGCAAAGGCCGCCATTCTGTCGGGAGACCTGGACTGGATCAAGAAGAACGTCGGGGAACTCTCGGAAGAACAGCTCCTGTTTATTTACAAGCGTCTTGAGCGGGAGGTGTGGTAAAGATCCAAGACGTGCTGCTGTCATGCAGTGCGGTGCGAGGTGTTGGGAAGTGCTGCAGTGCTGCAGTTGAAGAACCAGGAAATACTTCGGTTTGAACGGTAATACCGCAGCACGGCAGCACCGCAGCACTTTTCGAACCAGACACCGTTACCGAGAGACAAAATCTTTGTTTTCCAGCGATCGAAAGGATATCCCCTATGGACCCTGCAATCTCTGAAGGACGATCCCCTGAATCGTCCCCGTTGATAAACAACCTCTTCACCGAGATCCGCAGAAAATTTGGAAGAAGACCCGACGAACTTATCCCCATGCTTCAGAAGGTCCAGAAGGCGCTCGGCTTTCTGCCTGAAAAAGCCCTCATCGAGATCGCCCACCTGACCGGATTGCCGACAGCGAAAGTCTTTGGAACAGCGACTTTCTATGCTCAATTCCGCCTTCAACCGGTCGGAAAACATATCATCCGGGTCTGTCGTGGAACGGCCTGCCACGTGAAGGGATCAGACCGGATGCTGGAGGACATCCAGGATCATCTTGAAGTGACTCCAGGAAAGATGACGGGGGATGGTCTTTTCACGCTGGAGACCGTTGCCTGTTTCGGCTCCTGCGCCCTGGCGCCGATCCTGGTCGTCAACGATTCGGTTTTCGGAAGCATGAACCGCTCCAGGGCCTTGAAGCTCATCGACGATATCCGGCACGGAGAGCAAACAGAGCGTCCGTGATTCAACCTTACGGCGGCATTGCCAGACCCATCGGGCATACTCCAAAGCCCTGCAAAGCGGAAAATCGAGGCGCACGATGGATTTTACGTTCATCAGGACCCGGGCAGAAAAAAAATGGAAAGCCCTTGAGAATCTGCAGCAACCGCTGATCCATATCGGAATGGGAACTTGCGGCAGGGCAGCCGGCGGACAGGAAGTGTACGCCGCGGCAAAGCAGACTCTCAAGCAGATGAACCTCCTGGGCCGTATCCTGCAGGTCGGCTGTATCGGCCTCTGCTACCTGGAACCGATCATGGCCGTTCGAAAGTCCGGAGGTCCTTTCATTTATTACGGGAACCTCACAGCCAAAAGCACCGGGGAAGTCCTCTCTTCATTCCTTGAGAAGAACGATCCCAAACCCGAACGGGCTTTCTGCACGATGGGAGAGGACACGGTGGATGGGATTCCGCGCTTTGAGGAACTCCCCATGATCAAACCTCAGGTACGGATTGCCTTGCGCAACTGCGGTATCATCGACCCTGAGAATATTGAACATTATATTGCTCGAGGTGGATACACAGGGCTTCAAAAAGCTCTCCGGATGAGCCCCGTGGAGGTGATTCGAGAAATCAAAAACTCCGGCTTGCGTGGCAGGGGAGGAGCCGGATTTTCGACCGGAATGAAGTGGGAATTCGCAAAGAAAGCGCCGGGACGGACGAAATACCTGATCTGCAATGCCGATGAGGGAGATCCCGGCGCCTTTATGGATCGGTCGCTCCTTGAAGGAGATCCCCACTCCGTTCTGGAAGGCATGTTGATCGGGGCTTATGCGATTGGATGTAACGAGGGGTACCTATACGTCCGGGCTGAGTATCCTCTCGCCATCAAGAGACTGCAGACGGCATTGGAGCAGATGAGAGGATACGGTCTCCTAGGACGGGATATCCTCGAAAGCCGATTCGCTTTTGATCTCCGTATCAAGGAAGGGGCCGGTGCATTTGTGTGCGGGGAGGAGACGGCCCTGATGGCCTCTATCGCCGGAGGCAGGGGCATGCCAACAGTCCCGCCCTCCCTTTCCTGCCAGTGAAGGACTCTGGGGAAAGCCCACCAATATCAACAACGTGGAGACCTTTGCCAATGTCTCAGCGATCCTGGCCCAAGGGGCGGAATGGTTTGCAGGCTTCGGGACGGAAAAGAGCCGTGGAACGAAGACATTCTCTCTGGCCGGAAAGGTTGAACGAACCGGTCTCATCGAGGTCCCAATGGGGATCCGCCTGGGAGAAATCATCCACGATATGGGCGGCGGGGTGCCCAAGGGGAAGAAGATCAAGGCAGTCCAGACGGGAGGCCCCTCCGGGGATGCCTCCCCGCCGGTCTTTTCGACCTTCCGGTCGACTACGAGTCGCTGACGGCAGCGGGGTCCATCATGGGTTCCGGAGGGATGGTGGTGATGGACGAGGATACCTGCATGGTGGATATCCCTCGTTACTTCCTGGCCTTCACGGCGGAGGAGTCCTGTGGTAAGTGCATGCCGTGTCGGCTGGGAACCCGGCAGATGCTGGATATCCTCAATGACATCTGCTCCGGAAAGGGGACCCCGGAGGACCTGGAGTTGCTGAGCAAGGTGTGCGAGACCGTTCAGAAGGGCTCCCTTTGCGGTCTGGGTCAGACAGCTCCCAACCCGGTCCTGACCACGCTCCGTTACTTCCGGTCCGAATATGAGGCCCATATCCTTGACAGGAAATGCCCGGCAGGGGTCTGCAAGCCCCTGTTCCATTACGAGATCGACCCTGAAAAGTGCACGGGCTGCGGGGTTTGTGCAAGCAAGTGCCCTGTCGGGGCGGTTGCAGGCGAAAAGAAGAAGGTTCACTCCATTGCTCTGAACAAATGTACGAAATGCGGTTCCTGCTACGAAGCCTGCAGGTTTCATGCTGTCTCGATTTTTTAGCCGAGGGGCCAGGAGGGGGAAGTCCTTGAAGAAGATTAGACTCACGGTGGGTGGCCGACCGGTGACGGTCCCGGAGGGATCCACCGTCCTAAAAGCCATTCAACGCGCCGGCCTTTATGTCCCTACCCTGTGTCATGACCCTGCCTTGAAACCCTTTGGGGCATGCCGGCTCTGTATCGTCAAAATCGAAGGCATGCGGGGGTTACCCACCTCGTGCACGACGCCTGTCCAGGAAGGCATGGTGGTCCACACGGAGACAGAGGAGATTCAAAAAGTCAGGCGGACGATCGTGGAGCTGGCCATAGCCAATCACCCTTACGAATGCCTTGTCTGTGACAAGAGCGACCACTGCGAGCTTCTGCAGGTCGCCCGATATGTGGGCGTCGAAGAGGGATCGGTTGAGAGGCTCCGCCGGAGCAAACAGACGAAATCTCCGGATACCTCCAACCCCGCCTACGATTTCGATCCCAATAAATGCATCCTTTGCGGAAAATGCGTGCGGAGGTGTGATGAGATTGTCGGCGTCAGCGCCATCGATTTTATCCGCCGGGGGTCTGAAACCAGGGTCAGCCCTTTCGGCGCCGAACCGCTGGCTCAATCGCCGTGTCAGAGTTGCGGCGAATGCGTGGAGCATTGCCCTACCGGAGCGCTGATGCCGAAGTCTAACCTCGTTCCTGAAAGGGAGGTTGAAACCACCTGCCCCTACTGTGGCGTCGGCTGTTCTCTCTTTCTGGGGGTACGAAACGAAAGCATCGTTAGAGTGAGAGGCAATCCGAAAGGCCTTGTCAACCGGGGAGAACTCTGCGTCAAGGGCCGTTATGGCTTGGATTTTGTCAATCATCCGGATCGACTGACCCGGCCATTGATTCGGAGGGATGGGGTTCCCAAAGGGATGATCTTGGGCAGGATCGACCGAGTCTTTCGCGACGCCGGTTGGGAGGAAGCCCTGAACCGGGTGGCACAGGAACTCTCCAAAACCGTTGCCTCCGACGGCCCGAACGCAATCGGGTTGCTCAGCTCAGCAAAATGCACCAACGAGGACAATTACGTTTTACAGAAATTCGGCAGGGCCGTCCTCGGCACGAATAACGTGGATCATTGCGCACGGCTCTGTCATGCATCGACCGTGGCGGCGGCCCTGGCCGCCTTCGGCGACGGGGCGATGAGCAATTCGATTTCCGACATCGATGAGGCCGAAGTCCTGTTTGTCATCGGGTCCAACACCACGGAATGTCACCCCGTGATGGGGCGGAGAATCAAACGGGCCGTCAGAAACAACGGGGCAAAACTGATCGTCGCGGATCCCCGGGGGATCGAATTGAGTGAAATGGCCGAAGTCCATCTGGAGCAGCTCCCCGGAACCGATGTCGCACTTCTCAACGGAATGATGCGTCAAATCGTGGAACAAGGGCTCCATAACCAGGCCTTCATCGCGGAGCGAGGTGAGGATTTCGAGCCTTTTCTCAAATCCCTGGACCGCTACGATCTCAAAACGGTGGAAAAGATCACAGGCGTCCCGGGCCAGAAGATTCGGCAGAGTGCCCTGCTTTTCGGCAAAGCCAAAAGGGCCATAGTCCTGTACGGGATGGGAATCACACAACACACAAACGGAACGGACAACGTCAAGGCGATTGCCAACCTTTTGATGCTCACCGGGAACCTGGGGCGCCGGGGAACAGGCTTCTCACCCCTCCGGGGGCAGAATAATGTCCAGGGGGCCTGCGACATGGGAGCCTTGCCCGTCTTCTATCCGGGGTACCAGCGGGTGGATGATCAGGAGATCCGGGAGAGATTTCAAAACGCCTGGGGAAGAACATTGAGCGAGAAACCCGGCCTGGCCATGACGGAAATGTTCCAGGCTGCCCATACCGGGCAATTGAAGGCTCTTTACGTCATGGGAGAAAACCCCATGTTGAGTGAGCCTGACATCAATCATGCCCGAGAGGCCCTGGCCAGGATGGAGTTCCTTGTCGTACAGGACATCTTCTTAACCGAAACCGCTCAGCTCGCTGACGTTGTGCTGCCTGCAGCAAGCTTTGCGGAGAAGGACGGGACTTTCACAAACACGGAACGCCGTGTCCAACGAGTCCATAAAGCCGTTACCCCCCCGGGGACGGCCAAACCCGACTGGGAAATCGTCTCCGGGATATCGACCCGGCTGGGGTATCCCATGAGCTACAAATCCAGTTCGGATATCATGGCCGAGATCGCCCGCCTGACCCCTATTTACGGAGGGATCAGCCATGACCGTCTCACCAGAGGCGGACTCCAGTGGCCTTGCTGGGATAAGAAACACCCGGGCACCCCCATCCTTCATCAAGGCCGATTCAGTCGCGGGAAAGGCAAGTTCCATGTGGTGTACGACAGGCCGCCGGCAGAACTTCCCACCAAGACGTATCCGATTCTGTTGACGACAGGGAGAATTCTGGAACACTGGCATACCGGAAGCATGAGTCATCGATCCCGGGTCCTGGAAACGCTGGTGCCGGAAAGCCGTGTTGAGCTCAATCCTGTCGATGCGGGCCGGCTGGGAATTATGGAAGGAGATATGATCTCCCTAAGCTCCCGAAGGGGAGAGGTCCGGACCAAAGCCAGGAAGACCCACCGGGTCAAACCCGGGCAGGCGTTTATGGCCTTCCACTGGAAAGAGGCACCTGCAAACCTCCTCACAAATCCGGCGCTGGATCCCCAGGCAAAGATCCCCGAGTACAAAGTCACCTCCGTCAAGGCCGTCCTGGCGGTGCTTGAGAGGGCAGCGGAGGACAACAAATTTCTGACAGCCCTGGCCGAAAACCCCGCAGGAGCCCTGACTTCCTACGACCTCACACCCGAGCACAGGAAGGCCCTGGTCCGGGGAGATATGGCGTCGATTGAGAAATGGGTGGGTCCCCTGGAGGAGCGGCTGCAGGTATGGCTGAAGGTCAGGCTTAAAGAGGAGAATATTCCGGAGGACCCCACGACGGAAACTCGCCCATAACGATCCGTTTTCCCCTAACTCTTCCGAAAACCGCCATTCGAAACCTTGGAGAGCGGTTTGCCCGGGTTCATTCTGCCGCCTCTACAAGGCCCCGGATCACTTTCATGTTCTTCAGATCCTCCACCGTATCGGTCCTGGGGGTTTCCATGATCCCGGGGAGGCCCCTTAACATGGGATGGTTGACGATGTTCCGAAAACCCTCCAGTCCGATGAAGCCCTCCCCGATGTGCGCATGACGGTCTCTTCTGGACCCCAGAGGAACCTTCGAATCGTTCAGGTGAAGGAGATGGAGCCGCCGGATTCCGATCAGCCTGTCAAAGGACTCCAGGGTCTTTTCCAGTCCCTCCTTGCTTGACAGATCGAAACCCGCTCCGAAGGCATGGGCCGTATCCAGACAAACGCCGACCCTTTCAGATTCCCCGATCCCGCCGAAGATCCTTCCGATCTGTTCAAATGCGTAGCCAATCTCAGACCCCTGGCCCGCCGTATTCTCGAGAAGAAGGAGGATGGGATTCGTCACCGATCGAAAGGCCTGATTGATGGCGTAGCAGACCGCCTCAACAGCCTCCTCCTCGGACGACTCCAGCCGATGGCCGATGTGAATGATCAGATACTGAGCGCCGAGGGTCTCAGCCCTCTTCAGGTCGATGATGACGGACTGGATCGATCTCTTATAAAACTTCGATTGAGAACAGGCGATGTTGGGAAGGTAAGGCAAGTGCAGGAAGACCGGGAAGAGACCCGGGAGGCCCGGGAAGCCCGGAGGCTTGACCGATGACCGGAAGGCTTTCACATCCTCTTCGTCCAGGGCGTCGTACTTCCATCCTCTCGGATTCCTCGAAAAGAACTGGACGGCCTCGCATCCCCGCACCGCCGCCCTCTCGGCGACCTTTGAGAAACCTCCGGCGATGGAGATATGGAACCCGAATCGCATCGTTTGCGTCCCTTTAATGCATTGCCCTTAAGGGTTGAAATAGGGTACGTAAACCAGCCTGTTTTGTCAACCCTTTTTTTGCTTTTTTTTGCTTTGTCTGGCTTCTTTGTGTTCCACCTGTCATTAAGATGGTCCCATATCTTTTTTCCCGGAAGGATGGGGCGATTCTCCAAACTTTAGAATTGCGGACATCATGAATGTGCCTTGGTTCCAGATCACTGCTCACCTAACTGATCACAGGTTCTGTGGTCCAGAATGTTAACGTTATAAGGTACCGCTCTAAAGTTTCTCCAACCGCCCCATCCTTCCGGGAAAAGCTTTTTCTTATTTCTCGATTTTTTCACAGGTTCTGAAGGGTATTTTTTTTGGCGATTTTTTTTGCCCAAATGAGAAAAGTGTGTTATTTTGAAAATTGGTTTCCTGCCTTGAATTCAAACCTGAAAAGATGACGACAATCTGAAAATGACTCGCCTGAGAAGGCGACAAGGAGAAGATCTTTATGGTGATCAGGGTCGATGGGAGATCGATCGAGACAAATGAAGAAGGTGCAACGATCCTGAAGATGGCTCGACGCAGCGGAGTTCGAATTCCGACCCTGTGCCACATGGAGAGCCTTCTGCCAACGGGATCCTGCAGGATGTGTCTTGTGGAAGTCCAGGGTTACGAGAATCCTGTGACCGCATGCAACACCCGGGCCCTGGACGGGATGGTGATCGAGACAAATACCCCAAGGATTCGGGAAATGAGAAAGGAAGTCCTTCAGTTCCTGCTGGTGAAACATCCTCTCGAGTGTCCTGTCTGCGACAAAGGCGGCGAGTGTGTGCTCCAGGATCTGGTCTACGAATACGGTCTCCGCGAGGCAGCCTACCAGGTCGATCGGCCCCCCAAGGCGTATACGACTTATGCGACGCCTGCAATCAAGTACCATCCGAACCGCTGCGTCATGTGCCTGCGCTGCATCAGGGCCTGCAGGGAGGTGGTGGGCAGGGAAGTCCTCGACCTTGAGTCAACCGGGTTCGACTCAAGGGTTGCGCCGGTCAGACCCGAGCGGTGCATCCACTGCGGCGAGTGCCTGGCCTCGTGCCCTGTCGGCGCCTTGACGGAGAGCGTCAGCCCTGTCAAAGGAAGGACATGGCAGGCCAAAAGAGTCTCCACGGTGTGCGGATACTGCGGCGTGGGCTGCTCTCTCGATGTGAACGTCGTGGCCAACAAACCCATCAAGATGACCGTCCGGGAAGGGGTGGGGACGAACAAAGGCGTTCTCTGTGTCAAGGGAAGGTTCGGAAGCGAATTCGTCACCAGTCCTGAGCGGCTTCATGCCCCTTTGATCCGCAAGAACGGGGAGTTGAGGGAAGCGAGCTGGGATGAGGCGTTTTCCTATGTTTCATCGAAATTGAAAGAGATCAAGGAAAAATATGGACCGGACAGCATCGCAGGACTGACCTCGGCGCGGTGCACCTGCGAAGATAATTACGTCTTTCAGAAATTCATCCGGGCAGGCATCGGAACGAACAACATAGACCATTGTGCCCGTCTCTGACACTCCAGCACCGTGGCCGGGCTGGCCACCACCCTGGGTTCCGGAGCCATGACCAATTCCATCGAGGACCTCCAGGAGGCGGATGTCCTGCTGGTCACAGGAAGCAATACCACCGAAACCCACCCTGTGATCGGCATGCGGCTTCGCCACCTTGCCCGCTTCAAGGGGACGAAGGTCATCGTCATCGATCCGCGCAAGGTCGACTTGGTGGAAGAGGCGAGCCTCTGGCTCTCGCCCCGCCCCGGCCATGACATTGCATGGCTCCACGGAATCGCCAATATCCTGATTACGGAAGGACTGTATGACCGTCCGTTTGTTGAAGAGCATACGGAGGGTTTTGATGCCCTGAAAAAGACGGTTTCCTCCTTCACGCCGGAAAAGGTCGAAGAGATCACAGGCATTCCGAAAGAGCAGCTTCTCCAGGCTGCGCGGATGTATGGGACGGCCAGGAACGCGGCGATCCTCTATTGCATGGGCATCACTCAGCATTCGACAGGCACGGATGCCGTCAAAGCGGTCTCAAACCTGGCCCTTCTATGCGGCCAGGTGGGAAAACCGGGAAGCGGGGTGAACCCGCTGCGGGGACAGAACAACGTGCAAGGGGCCTGCGACATGGGAGGCATGCCCAATGTCTACACCGGATACCAGAGAGTGGATCTCAAGGAGATCCGTGAGAAATTTGAAGAACTTTGGGGAGCCCCCCTTTCGGATAACCCCGGGTTGACCGTTGTCGAGCTGAGCCAGGCCGCCATGGAGGGAAAGATCAAAGCCATGTATATCATGGGTGAAAACCCCATGGTGACGGATCCGGACCTCTCTCATCTCGAAAAGGCCTATGGCAAGCTGGAGCTTCTTGTCATTCAGGATATCTTTCTGACAGAGTCCGCGAAAACGGCCCATGTGGTTCTTCCTTCCCTCTGCTTTCTCGAAAAGGATGGGACCTTTGTCAACACCGAGAGAAGGGTTCAGAGGGTGAGAAAGGCCCTGGAAGGCCCCCCGGGAGCAAAGGGGGACTGGGAGACCGTCTGCGAGATATCGAACCGGTTGGGCTATCCGATGTCGTATCGAACCGCCGAAGAGATCTTCGAGGAAATAAGGAAGGTGACTCCTCAATATGCGGGGATCACCTACGGAAGACTGGAGTCGGGCGGAATCCCGTGGCCTTGTCCGGATGTCAACCATCCCGGAACGCCCATCCTCCACAGGGGCAGGATCGTCCGGGGAAAGGGCCTGCTCGCGGCTGTTGCGTACCATCCGCCCGCGGAGGTGCCGGACAGGGATTATCCCTTTATCTTGAGCACCGGCAGGGACTATTACCAGTATCATAGCGGAAGCATGACACGAAAGGTCAGCCTCCTGAACAAATTGTGCCCTGAAAGCCTGGTGGAGCTCAATCCCTCCGATGCGGAGAAGCTGGGGGTTCGCGACGGAGACTGGGTGAAGATCGAAAGCAGAAGGGGCAGTGTCATCACAAAGGTTATCGTGACGGAAAAGGTGTCAAGAGGGGTGGTTTTTGCCAAGTTTCACTTTTCCGAAGTCCCCGTCAACCTCCTGACAAACCCTGTGCTCGACCCGGATTCGAAAATCCCCGAGTTGAAGGTCTGTGCTGTAAACGTGAAGAAAGCGGATCATAGAAATCTCTTATCGGAAGAGAGGAAGGTATGCTGATTGATTATCTGCCTATTCTCATTTTTCTTCTCATGGCCATCGGGTTCGCCTGTTTTGCCATCATTGCCTCCGCCCTCCTCGGTCAGAAGAAGCCCAGCGCGGCAAAAAAATCACCCTACGAATGCGGTGTAACCACGGTGGGTCCGACCTATCGAAGAATCCCGGTCAAGTATTACATCGTCGCCCTGCTCTTTCTCCTGTTTGACATCGAGGTGGTCTTTCTCTATCCCTGGGCCGTGATCTTCAGGGAGGTGAAGATCTTTGGGTTCGTCTCGATGGCAATCTTTATCGGAATCCTGGTGGTTGCCTACATCTATGTCTGGAAAAAAGGAGCCCTGGAATGGGAATAGAAACCTATCTCGAGAAAACCTCTGCCATGCCTTATCTGGACAAGGTCGTCAACTGGGGTCGGAAGTATTCGATCTGGCCGGTGACCTTCGGCCTGGCGTGCTGTGCCCTTGAAATGATGGTTGCCGCGGCATCGACCCTGGACATCTCCCGATTCGGGTCGGAAGTGTTCAGACCCTCGCCGCGACAGGCGGACCTCATGATCGTCGCAGGAACCCTGACCAAAAAGATGGCGCCCATGGTCAGGCGGATTTACGAACAGATGCCTGAGCCGAAATGGGTCATCGCCTACGGGGCCTGCGCATGCTCCGGCGGGATCTTCCGAACCTACAGTGTGGTTCAGGGAGTGGATCAAATTCTCCCTGTCGATTTCTATGTCCCCGGTTGCCCCCCCAAGCCTGAGGCGCTCCTTGCCGCCCTTGTGAAACTTCAGAAGAAGATTGAAACCGAATCGCTGGTCGATCGAAAAGATGTGCGCCAGAGCGTGGAACTCTAAATAAGGTGGGTGTCATGGCAGAGATGAATCAGACGGTTGCAAGACTGAAGCAAAGCTTTCCGGAATCGATCCTGGAGGTCGAGATTTTTCGCGGGGAAGTCACCGTGACGGTGTCGAAAGACAAGATCCTTGAAATAGGCCGGTTTCTTCATTCCGACCCGGACCTCCAGTACCACCTGCTGACCGACCTCTGCGGGGTCGACCGGTTTCCTCAAACCCCCCGGTTTGAGGTGGTCTACCATCTCTGCTCCGTTAAGAAGCATGTGAAGTTGAGACTCAAAACGAAACTGAAGGAGTCCGAGTCCGTCGGGAGCGTGGAATCGGTCTGGAAGGTGGCCAACTGGTATGAGCGGGAGGTTTACGACCTTTTCGGGATCCCTTTTGAAAACCACCCGGACCTGAGAAGGATTCTGCTCTGGGACGGGTTTGAGGGCCATCCCCTGAGAAAAGATTACCCGGTCGAGGGGCCGGATTTCGATAAACCGTTTAATCCAGAGGTTTGAAATGACAGAGACCCGCTACATGACCATCAATATGGGGCCTCAACACCCGGCGACGCACGGCGTGTTGAGGATCGTCCTGGAATTGGACGGAGAGGTCGTTGTCAAAGCCACCCCCCATCTCGGCCATCTCCATCGGGGAATGGAAAAACTGGCTGAAAGCAAGACTTATCATCAGGCCATTCCTCTGACGGATCGATTGGACTATACCAACGCCATGGGGAATAACCTGGCTTATGTCCTGGCCGTTGAGAAGCTGCTGGGGATCGATGTTCCCAAACGGGCCCAGGTGATCCGGGTCATGATGGCGGAACTCCAGAGAATCGCAGCCCATCTGATCTGGCTGGGAACCCATGCCCTGGACGTCGGCGCCATGACGATGCTTCTGTATAACTTCAGGGAAAGGGAGGCGATCCTGAGAATCTTCGAGGAGGTGGCAGGCGGAAGGCTCACTCCCACCTACTTCAGGATCGGGGGGCTTTCAAAGGATCTTCCTGAAGGGATTGAAGAGAAGATCCGGGGTTTCGTCCTGGATTTCCCAAACCATATGAAGGAGTATGAAACCCTCCTGACGGAGAATATCATCTGGCTGAAGAGAACGAAAGGGGTTGGAATCATTTCCGCCGAAGACGCACTGAACTGGGGTATGACCGGCCCCTCCCTCAGGGGATCCGGAGTGAAATATGATGTGAGAAAGGCCTTCCCCTATTCAAGTTATGACGAATTTGATTTCGATATTCCCGTCGGATCGAAAGGGGATGTGTATGACCGGTATACGGTTCGCCTGAGAGAGATGGAATGGTCGAATTCAATCGTAAGGCAGGCCCTTGAAAAACTGCCGAAAGGGCCGGTGCTGTGCGACAACCCGTGGGTGACCCTGCCGCCGAAAGAAATGGTTCTTAAGGATATGGCCTCCCTCATTCGGCACTTCAAGATCGTCTCTGAAGGGTTTCAGCCCCCGCCGGGAGAGGTTTACGCAAGCGTGGAGGCCGCCAAGGGAGAACTGGGGTTTTATATCGTGAGCGACGGGTCAAACCGACCGTTCCGGTTCAGGATTCGGACGCCTTCCTTCGCCAATCTCAGTGCCCTTCCTCAGATGATCGAGGGAGGCCTGATTGCGGACGTAATCTCGGCGATCGGAAGCATCGATATCGTCCTGGGAGAAATCGATCGCTAAAACAAATAAATCCGAAATCCGAAACACACCACCCCCACCCTGTCCCTCCCCCTGAAGGGGAGGGGGAGATGAGTGTTTCTCCCCTTGTAGAAGAGGGATGGCGTTACGTACCTCCCCCTTCAAGGCCTGCCTTCCGCAGGCAGGGGTCAGGAGGGGGATGGGTCGTCTGTCGGAGTTGTCGTTGTTTCGGATTTCGATATTCGAATTTCGGATTTCCAGGGATTGAGAGGTTCATATGACGGACATTCTTTTCAGCACCTGGGGCGGGGTGGTCACGGATAACCGGGGGAAAGCCGAAGCGGAAAGACAGGCTGCCCCGGGTCTTAACCTGCCGCTCGAATTCGATCAGGCAAAGAAGATCAGAGCCTTTTTCGGATGGGACGGGATTGCCGTGCGGGATGGAAACGCCGGTATTGTGGATATGACCCGGGCCTATCTCGAGGCCGTTCAAAAGGAGTCCTGCGGTAAATGCACTCCCTGCCGGGTGGGGACCCGCGTCATGGCCACCCTTGTCAATCGAATCGCCGACGGTCAGGGTGACCCGGCCGACCTGGATCGATTGAAATCCATGGGCGAGATGATCCTGAAAAGCTCCAAATGCAACCTGGGACAGACCGCGCCGAGACCGGTGCTGGACGCCCTCGATCATTACAGAGACCAGTTTTCCGAAGTCATCCGGTCGAAGAAGAAAGTTCCCCGGGAAGAGTATAAAGTAAAAGTCACCGCTCCCTGTATGAGCGCGTGTCCTTCTCATCTCCCGATCGTCAGATATGTGGAGTGGATCAAGGAGGGCAAATATCAGGAGTCCCTTTCGGCCATCCGGGAAGCAACCTGCCTGGCCGGCACCCTGGGAAGGGTCTGCGTCCGGCCCTGCGAAGACAACTGCCGGCGGGGACTCCTGGACGAACCCATCTCCATCAAATGGTTGAAACGATTCGTTGCAGACTATGAGCTGGAGAAAGGATGCAAGCCCGCTCTCGAGAGAGGGGAAGCCCGTCCGGAGAAGGTGGCGATCATCGGCGCAGGTCCCGCGGGCCTCAGTTGCGCTTACTATCTTGGACTCATGGGATATCCGGTTACCCTTTTCGAGAGATTGGGTGAACCGGGCGGCATGTCGGCTGTCGGGATTCCGGACTACAGACTTCCAAGGGACATCGTCAGGTATGAAGCCGATCTTCTAAAACGCCTCGGAGTGGAGATCCGGTACAATACCCGGGTGGGAAAGGATATCACCCTCTCTCAGATTTTCGAGCAGGGGTATAAGGCGGTCTTCATTGGAGTGGGTGCCCAGACGAACACGCCCATGGGGGTCGAAGGAGAGGATCAGGGTTACAGAGGATTTATCCCGGGCGTCTATTACCTTCTCGACATCAATCTCGGAAAAGACCCCTACCCTGAGGGAAAGAAGGTCGTCGTTGTCGGCGGCGGAAACGTGGCCATCGATTGCGTCCGATCCTCGTTCCGGATCGGTAAGACGGATGTCAATCTTGTCTACCGCCGGACAAAGAAAGAGATGCCCGCTGACCGCGTCGAGATCCACGACGCGGAAGAAGAGGGAGTGAAATTCCACTACCTGTGCAATCCCGTCCGGATTCTTGCAAAAGAAGGGAAAGTCGTTGGAGTGGAGTGCATCCGGATGGAACTGGGCGAGCCGGATGAGAGCGGCAGGAGGAGGCCTGTTCCCGTCAAGGGATCCGAATTCGTGATCGAGACGGATATTGTCATTCCCGCCATTGGTCAGGCGATCGATCTCTCTTTCCTCGATGAGAAGGACGGGGTCAGAACGACGAAGCGGTCCACGATCGGCATCCAGGAGGGAACCTTTCAAACGAGCCGTCCGGGTATCTTCTCCGCCGGAGACTGCGTCACCGGGCCCGATGTTCTCGTCCGCGCGGCCGGCCACGGCAAAAGGGCTGCCGAGAAGATCGACCTGTTCCTTCGCGGCAAGGAAATCAAGGAGTCAGAGGAAGAACGCCTCGAGGGCTTGGTCGAGAAAATAAAGGTCTTTAACAGAGCGGAAAAGATCGGCGTCCCGGGTGGGACGAAACGGGAGGTCCTCAAGATGCTCCCTCCGGAAACGAGGAAATGGATTTTTGACGAGGCTGAGGAGGGTTTTTCGATTCGGGATGCCCGAAAAGAGGCGGAACGCTGCCTGAGGTGCGTCAGGGTCGGCCTCTTTGCAATCTGAGCAGGCTGCTGAAAAACGGTCATCTGCGGCGTTCCCTCATCCTTCGGCGTTGCGGGTACATCGCAGGACGCCTGCTCACTCAGGATTTCGGGCGCCTTGCATCTGACCATTTTTGAGCAGCCAAAAAGCTGCTTTCAGCAAACGGCTATAGTCGGATGTCGTGTCACCGGCAGAGCTGCTTTCCAAACCTTACAACGCGGTAGAGGAGAAGGGGAATGGCATTTGGATATCTTCTCATTGAAATGATCGTCAAATGCGTCGTCGTCTTCGGGGGGTTGATGCTCTGTGTCGCCTATCTGACGCTGATGGAAAGAAGGCTTCTGGGATTCATCCAAGTCCGGCGCGGCCCGAACCGATGCGGTCCCTTCGGACTCCTTCAACCCATGTCGGATGCGGTGAAGGCCTTCTTCAAAGAAGACCTGATTCCGGCAAGGTCGGACCATGCCGTTTTCGTCCTCGCGCCGATGATCTCGATCATTACCGCCATCGGCATCTTTGCCGTGGTGCCCTTCGGGGATCAATTCAGGATCCCCTGGACCGAATGGATCGTCAAGCTCCGGGTGGCCGATGTGGATATCGGCCTCCTCTATATCTTCGGCCTTGCCTCCATCGGCGAGTTCGGGATCGTCCTCGGAGGATGGTCTTCAGGAAATAAGTACGGTTTGATGGGATCCCTTCGGGCGGCGGCTCAGATGATCAGTTATGAAGTGGCCCTGAGCATCTCGGTCATCGGAGTGATCCTTCTCTCGCAGAGTCTGAGACTCACGGAAATCGTGAATCACCAGGGGGGAGGCTTCTGGAACTGGAATGTCTGGTATCAACCCGTTGCCTTTATTCTCTACATTATTTGCGGTCTGGCGGAGATCAATCGAACGCCCTTTGACATGCCGGAGGCGGAATCCGAACTGGCGTGCGGGTTCAACATCGAATACAGCAGCATGAAGTTTGCCATGTTCTTCATGGCGGAATACGCCCACATGGTCACAATGGGGGCGGTGGCCGTAACCCTCTTCTGGGGAGGGTGGCAGCCGCCCTTCGCCTTCCTGGGCTTCATCCCCGGGATCGTCTGGTTCTTCCTGAAGCTCTTCGTCTTCCTCTTCTTCTTCATCTGGCAGCGGGGGACTTTCCCGAGGCTCCGGTACGACCAGATCATGAATTTGGGATGGAAGATTCTGCTTCCCCTGGCCCTGGTCAACCTTATCATCACCAGTCTGGTCCTTGTGCTGAAGGAATAAAGAAAGAGGTTCAAGATGATCATTCCTTTACTGAAAGGCCTGAAACTTACCTTAAAGATGTGTTTCTCCAGGAAGGTCACGGTCCAGTACCCGGAGGAGAAGGTTCCGCCGGCCCCCCGCTGGAGAGGGGTTCAGTATTTTGAGAAAGACGAAGAAGGAAAGACCAAGTGTGTTGCCTGCGGCCTCTGCATGGTCGTCTGCCCTTCCCAGTGTATTTATGTGGAGACGGCGGAAGATGAAAAGGGGCGACGTTACCCCCTGAAATACGAGCTCGATGCAACACGATGCATCTTCTGCGGTTTTTGTGAGGAAGCCTGCCCGGTCAATGCCATCTTCATGGGAAAAACCTATGAATGGGTGGAAAACCGGAGGCAGCCTCTGCTCATGGATACGGAGGCCCTGCTGGAGCAGAAAAAATTCAATCCATGACGGTCAAGATCACGCATAGCGCAAGGCAACAGAGTGTTGAAAAACGGAAGATAACTCGCAGCTGACTCAAATCAGATGCAATTCGCATGAAATTCTAAGGAGTGAGGTACCTTAAGGCCCCCTTCCGACGGGGTACCTTAAGGTGGACCCCGGGAACGTACGAAGGATGAGCTGCAACGCTGCAGACTTGAGCGTTATTTCAGACAAAGCCTGCCTCAGGAGGAGATAAGATGGCTGGGAACATTGGAACCCTGTTCGAGTGGATGGTCTTTCTGGGGATGGCCTTTACCACCATTATCGCTTCCCTGCTGGTGATTACCCGCAGGAATCCCATCCACAGCGCCCTTTTTCTGGTCTTGAATTTTCTCTGTGTGGCCGTCCTCTATCTGCTTCTTTACAGCCAGTTTATTGCCATTGTCCAGGTCATTGTCTATGCGGGCGCCATCATGATGTTGATCGTCTTCGTGATCATGCTTCTGGACCTTCAAGAGGAGGCCCGGGCAAAGCTCAAACTCGTCTATTCGAAAGTGTTCGGCAGTCTTCTCGCGGTCCTTTTTCTGTTCGGGATCCTCTATGCGGTCAGCGCCAGATCCCTTGCCGGAAAGACGGGCGCCTATCCGCCGGAGAAGGTGACTGCCAACGTAAAGACCGTCGGGGAAGTCCTGTTCACCCAGTATTTCTTGCCCTTTGAGATTGCCTCCATTCTCCTCGTTGCTGCCATTGTGGGGGCTGTCGTGCTGAGCAAGAAGAAGACCTAACAACCAAGATTAAGGTTGAAGTTGAAGTGGGTTAACCGGGGGAAACGAGATCGCAAGAGTTAGTGAAGTCTAACGGTTGCCCCGGGTTCGAGTGACTCATCTTTCTGCAAAATCAGGGTCTGTGACCCTTACGTGAGGTTCCTTATGATCATCTTCCCCTCCGTTCCACCCGTTCTGTATCTGATCCTGAGCGGCATCCTTTTCACCATTGGCGTCATCGGGGCCCTGACGAGACGAAACGCCATCATTGTTTTCATGTGCATCGAGATGATGCTCAGCGCGGTCAACCTGACCTTCATCACCCTTTCGCGATTTCTCCAGTCCATGGACGGTGTTCTCTTCGCCTTCTTTGTGATGGTGGTCGCGGCAGCCGAGGCCGCCGTCGGGCTGGCCATCTTTGTGATGCTTTACCGTTCGAGAGAGACGATCAATCTGGATGAAATCAATCTTTTGAAATGGTAACAGCCGCCCGTTCCGAGCTCTCCCCGGGCAACGGGGGGAGGGAGAGGGTGAGGGAGAAGGGAGCTATGCATGTTGGATTATGTGTGGTTGATTCCTCTGTTTCCAGCCATCGGATTCCTGATCAACGGGTTCTTCGGGAGTCGTTACAGCAGGAAGATCGTCAGCGGAGTGGCCTGTTCGGCCCTGGGTCTTTCCTTTCTCACTTCCATCCTGATCTTCTTTGCCCTTCTCGGGCGTTCTCCATCAGAACGGGTCTTCGAGAAGGTCCTCTTCGACTGGATTGTTTCCGGAAACGTTCACACGGTGATTGGCTATCAGATCGATCCCCTCTCCATCCTCATGGCCCTGATCGTGACCGGAGTCAGTTTCTTCATCCACATCTACTCGGTTGGATACATGCATGACGATCCCGGATTCCCCCGGTATTTCACCTACCTCAACCTCTTCGTCTTCATGATGCTCAACTTGATTCTTGCCAACAACTTCCTTCTCATGTTCGTGGGATGGGAAGGTGTGGGGCTCTGCTCCTACCTCTTGATCGGGTTCTGGTATGAGAAGGATTCCGCAGCCAATGCAGGCAAGAAGGCCTTTGTCGTAAACCGTGTGGGCGATTTCGGGTTTATCCTGGGAATGTTTCTGCTCTTTACAAGCCTGGGAAAACACGGAGTGGCGTCGCTGGATTTCACCGAGGTCTTTGCGAATGCCCATCTCCTGGACCCCGGCACCGTCACGGCCATTACCCTTCTCCTCTTCGTCGGGGCCTGCGGAAAATCGGCGCAGATTCCCCTCTACGTCTGGCTTCCCGATGCCATGGAAGGTCCTACGCCCGTGAGTTCCCTCATCCATGCCGCCACCATGGTGACGGCTGGTGTCTACATGATTGCACGCTGTAATGTCCTTTACAGCATGGCGCCGGTCTCGATGGCCGTTGTGGCTACGGTCGGTGTGGCCACGGCCATCTTCACCGCCTCGATCGGGTTCTGTCAGACCGATATCAAGAAGGTCCTTGCCTACTCGACGATCAGTCAGCTGGGTTACATGTTTCTGGGGGTAGGTGTCGGGGCTTTCAGTGCAGGCATCTTTCACCTGATGACCCATGCCTTCTTCAAGGGTCTCCTCTTTCTCGGGGCGGGGAGTATCATGCATGCCCTGAGCGGAGAGCTGGATATGAGAAAGATGGGAGCCCTCAGGAAGAAGATTCCGTACACCTTCTGGACTTTCCTGATCGCGACGCTGGCGATTGCAGGAACTCCTTTTCTCTCCGGCTTCTTCAGCAAAGACGAAATTCTCTGGCAGGCCTTTTCAAGCTCCCATGGCCATTTTTTGTTGTGGCTGGTGGCAGCGATTGCTGCCGGAATGACGGCCTTTTATATGTTCCGGGCCTTGTTCATGACCTTCTTCGGGGAGTCCCGGGTCGATCCTCATGTAGCCCACCATATCCACGAGTCGCCTAAAATCATGACGGTTCCCTTGATGGTCCTGGCCGTGCTCTCCGTTATCGGAGGCTATATAGGCGTTCCCCATGTTCTCGGAGGAGCTAACCACATCCATGAGTTTCTGGCGCCGGTACTCGGGGGCGCGACAGAACCTGCCAAGGCTCATGCGGGGCTCTCTTTGATATCCCAGGCCTGGGCATCTTCCGGAGAACCGGAGGGCCATTCCGCAATGCTGGAAATCGTCATGATGCTGGTCTCAATCTGTATCGCCCTGATCGGGTTTGGAATGGCCTACCTCTTTTATGTGAAGGACCCGACCTTACCAAAGCGGCTGGCTGAAAAGAGAAAAGGATTATACACCTTGCTGTTGAACAAATATTATGTGGACGAGCTCTATGAGGCCCTCTTTGTCAATTCCCTGAAGCGAATCGGAACAGGGCTCTGGAGAGGATTCGATGAATTCATCATTGACGGCACCGTGAACGGGATCGCTTACCTCATTGGCTGGCTCTCAACAGTGTTGCGAAGGGTCCAGACCGGATTGGTCCAGAATTACGCATTTTCCATGATCGTCGGCGGGATCATCCTGGTGGTCTACTATCTGGCACGGGCCATCTTTTCATAAAACCCGAATAAGAGGTCCTGACCAGCGGTCACGGTAACGATGCCCGTTTCGTCATTCGGTTACGTTACTTCGTCTTGAGGGTTTCACATTGCCGTCAGACCCTAAACGATACGGGCTTCGTAGCCGTAACCTTTACATGGATGATTCGTTATAAAAAGGAGCTGGGTTCATGCACATCCTTGGCATTCCAATTCTGTCGCTCTTGATCTTTTTTCCCCTGGTAGGAGCCATCTTTCTCCTTTTCATCGATAAGGAAAAAACGGGAACGCTGAGAATCGCTGCCTTTCTCATCTCCCTCATTGAATTCTTCTTTTCCCTGCCGCTCTTCTTCGGCTTCGACCCCGGGACAGCCTCCATGCAGTTCGTGGAAGACTTCCGGTGGATCCCGAACTATGGAATCAGCTACAAACTGGGCATGGACGGGATCAGCCTCCTCCTGGTCATGCTGACGACCTTTCTCACCGTCCTGTGCATTTTGAGCTCCTGGAAGGCCATTACCTTCCGCGTTAAGGAATTCATGATCTCCTTTCTCTTTCTTGAAACCGGGATGATCGGGGCGCTGGTTTCCCTCGACCTGGTCCTCTTCTATGTCTTCTGGGAAGTGATGCTTATCCCCATGTACCTTCTGATCGGCGTCTGGGGCGACCCCAAAAGGAGGGTCTACGCGGCGGTCAAGTTCTTCCTCTTTACCATGGCGGGAAGCGTCCTCATGCTTGTGGCCATCCTGGCCCTCTACTTTATCAATCTGAAGGCCACCGGCAAGCCCTCTTTCGACGTGTTTGACCTCTACCGGACTGCCATCCCCGTCACAACGCAGTACTGGCTCTTCGGGGCCTTTGCCCTGGCCTTTGCCATCAAGGTGCCGATGTTCCCCTTTCACACCTGGTTGCCCGACGCCCATGCCGAGGCACCCACGGCCGGAAGCGTCATCCTGGCAGGGGTGCTGCTCAAGATGGGAACCTACGGGTTTATCCGCTTTGCGATCCCGCTCTTTCCCAAAGCGGCCTTTGACATGCTCCCGCTCATCTGTGTCCTCGCCCTCATCGGCATCCTCTATGGCGCCCTTGTCTCCATGATGCAGCCCGACCTGAAACGTCTGGTGGCCTTTTCGAGCGTCAGCCATCTGGGTTACGTGATGCTCGGCATGTTCGCTTTCAATATTCAGGGGGTTCAGGGCTCCATCTATCAAATGCTCAACCACGGCATCAGCACCGGGGCGCTCTTCCTGATTGTGGGAATGATCTATGAACGCCGGCACACCCGGCAGATCGCCGAATTCGGGGGACTTTCGAAGGTCATGCCTGTGTTTGCCGTCTTCTTCATGATCGTGACCCTTTCCTCCATCGGGCTGCCCGGGACAAACGGTTTTGTGGGGGAATTCCTGATCCTGCTGGGGGCTTTTCAATCGAATATCGTCTACGGGGTCTTCGCGGCCACAGGCGTCATCCTGGGAGCCGCCTATATGCTGTGGATGTTCCAGAGGGTCATGTTTGGAAAGATCACCCGGCCGGAGAATGAGAAGCTTCAGGATCTGAGCCCGAGGGAGATTGCCGTCCTGGTCCCCCTGGTCATCATGATCTTCTTAATGGGAATCTATCCGAAGCTTTTCTTCAGCAAAATGGACGTCACGGTGGAGACCTATTTAAAGGATCTCAAAGGAAGAATCGAGATGAAGGCGGAAACGCCGGTACCGGCGAGAACGGCCGAAATCAAAAAATGATGGAACAATGGAATGTGAAGATGGAATGATGTGAATGAAGTCAAATTGGTTGCAATCATGGCGAAAGCCGGAATCCAGTCTTTCAAGATCTGGATGCGGAAGGTCCGATCGGGGGCTGTTTTGGAAAAGACTCTAATATCGACTCGGTAAGGCTTTGTTTGACCCAGTATTCCAATATTCCACATTCCATTCTTCCCTGATTTGGAGGATTCTTGATGAAATTACCAGAGATTGATCTCTATCTGATTGCCCCCGAGCTGATTCTTGCGGTTTTCGGTCTCATGGTGCTTCTCATCGACGTCTTTTCACCCAAGGAGGGGAAAAAGGGATATCTCGGAGGTTTCAGTCTGATCGGCGTCATCATCGCCTTTTTCTTCACCCTGTCGCAGTACGGACTGGAAAAGACAGGTTTCGCGGGGATGTTTATCTCGGACGGTTACGCGCTCTTTTTCAAGATCGTCTTCCTGACGGTGGCTCTGTTAACCCTCCTCATCTCCATCGGGTATACCCAAAGAGAGCGAATCGAGGGAGGAGAATATTACGCTCTTATCCTCTTCGCTACCGTCGGTATGATGCTCATGGCCGCGGGAACCCACCTGATCACCATCTTTCTCGGTCTGGAAACCATGTCCATTTCCATCTACGTTCTGGCCGGGATGATGCGGGAAAACCGGAAGTCCGTCGAATCCGCCTTGAAATATTTCCTCCTGGGGGCCTTCGCCACGGGCTTCCTCCTTTACGGGATCGCCCTTCTCTACGGAGCCACCGGAACGCTCCAGCTCAAAGAGATTGCGGCCTATATCGCCTCAAAGAACGATCTCTTGAGAAACCCGATGCTCCTGATGAGTCTGGTCTTCCTGACGATCGGCTTTGGCTTCAAGATCGCCTCGGTCCCCTTCCATATGTGGACGCCGGATGTTTACGAGGGCGCCCCGACCTCCGTGACGGCCTTCATGGCAACGGGCGTCAAGGCGGCAGGGTTTTCAGCCCTGGTCCGGGTCTTCTTCTCGGCCCTCCCCTCCTTCCGTCCGGACTGGACAACCATTATGTGGCTCTTCGCGCTGGCAACGATGACCGTCGGAAACATCGTGGCCATCTCCCAGACCAACATCAAGCGGATGCTGGCCTACTCGAGTATCGCCCATGCCGGGTATCTTCTGGTGGCCTTTGTCTCCGGAAACGACCTGGGAACCTCGGGAATCCTCTTCTATCTCATGGCCTATGCCTTCATGAACCTTGGAGCGTTCACCGTGGTCATTCTGCTGGGGAAAAAAGGGGAGGAAAACACCCTGATCAACGACTACGCCGGAATCGGGTTCAAGTATCCTTTCCTGGCGGCATCCATGACCATCTTCCTTCTGTCCATGGCCGGGATTCCTCCTCTGGGAGGGTTTATGGCCAAGTTCTACGTCTTCAGCGCCGCCGTGAAGTCGAAGTTCTACTGGCTGGCCGTGCTCGGCGTTCTGAACAGCGCCATCTCCGTCTACTACTACCTCCGGGTCACGGTCCTCATGTATTTCAGGGAGTCCGAGCGGGAGATCACGGGCCTCGAATTCTCGCCTCCGGCCATGATCGCCCTCGTCCTCGCCGTGATCGGGACCCTTTACATGGGAATCTTCCCATCCAACGTGCTCTCCTTAGCCCAGAAGTCCATCGCCGGACTGATGTAGGATTCAAGGTTTTTCAGCTCTTGATCGAATGAGCCTGGCGTATGGATTTGTTGTCGGCGTTCCGATTGCCCCTGATTCCCCCTCCTCAACCCTCCTTTCCTGTTGTCTTGACATAATTTTTTTCTTGCGATAATGTGTACGAAAAGATTGAAAACAAGTGCGAAACGCATAAACTTCAAACGAAATATATCTCAATTCAGGCAGGAGAAAGGACAGAACGATGGAAGAGAAAACATTTCAACCCAAGAAGCTTTCGTTGTCAAATACCAAGCAGGAAATGCTGGCGGCCTATAGCGCGGCACTGAAGCAGATGGAAGCCCAGAAAGAGGCAGAGCTGAAGCCGGAAAAGAGACTGGAGGAAAAGAAGGCGAAAGAAGTGATTCAGGTCGCAGACTCTCTCTCTTCAGAAGGGGTTGCCAAAGAGATCAGCGTTCTGAAGATCGAGACAGGAAAAACGCTGGCTCAGATTTCAGACCGGCTGGAGGAAGAGATCGCCAAGTTCAAGGCCCTGCAAAATGCGATTACATTGAAAGAAAGAGAGCTTCAGGAGCTTTACGAGATCGAAAAGTCGGCAATGAGTCTCGCCGCCCTGATCGAATCTCAGAATCAGAAGAGACAGGCCTTTGAGCAGGAGATGGCCGACAAGAAAGAAGCCCTGAGCCGGGAGATAGAGGATCTCCGTGCCGAGCGGGATAAAGGCAAGAAGGAATTTGAGGAAGAGAACAAAGAGAGAGAGCTTACGGAGAAAAAGAGGCGGGAAAGGGAAAAGGAAGAGTACGACTACGGGTTCAAGAGAGAACAGAAATTAGCCAAAGACAAATTCGAAGACGAGAAGGCAAAGCTGGAGAAAGAGGTTCAGACTAAGAAATCCCAGATGGAAACCGAAATGAAAGCGAGAGAGAAGACCATCGCTGACCGGGAAGCGGAATTGAATGAATTGGGGAAGAAAGTCGCCGCTTTTCCAAAAGAGATGGAGACGGCTGTGGCCAGGGCCGTTAAGGAAACTGCGGAAAAGCTGAATCTGGAAAGCAAGAATAGGGAAGAGCTGCAAAAAAGGGAATTCATCGGCGAAAGGAATGTGCTGACTACCCGGATCGAATCTCTCGAAAAGCTTGTAAAAGAACAGAGCGAACAAGTTGCCAAGCTTGGTCAACAGCTGGAGAAAGCTTATCAGCAAGTTCAGGATATCGCCGTAAAGACGATCGAAGGTTCCTCAACCATCAAATCTTTCGCCAACCTTCAGCAGTGGCTTGGGGAGCAAACCAAGAAACCCTCCCAGGAGAAGTGAAAGTCTTCGGGTTATGATTTGAAGGTAGCAGCTTACCGTGAAGGCAGAATGAGAAACAATTCAGAGTCTCGGGCTGTTTCTTTGATTTTATCAGTAAAATGGCATCATATAATATTGATAAATAAAAGGAGAAAGCCATGCCTTTGATTAAACCCATCTCGGACCTGCGGAACAGGGCGAACGAGAATTCCAGAATCGCCCACGATTGCGATGAACCCATATTCATTACTAAGAAGGGTGAGGGCGATCTTGTCGTAATGTCTATGACCCATTACAGTAAATTGCAGAAGAAACTGGATTTATACGGGAAGCTTGCGGTCGCCCAGTCCCAAAAGGCGGCAGGCGACAAGGGTAGGACCCTCTCCGATGTGATGAAAGACATACGAAAACTAATCCATGAAGCTACCTAAGCTTACCCTCCGGCACGAATTTGTCTTCAGAATTGGGATCTTGGCCCAAGAAACAGGAACCAGGATTCTCGCCTGGGCATTAACGAGCAATCACGTCATTTCTTACTTTTTAGCGGTCCTCCCGGCATCTCCAAATTCATGCGCCGTCTCTTATCCGGTTATGCTCTAAGATATAACGGGAGACACGGAAGAAACGGCCATCTATTTCAAAATCGATATAAATCCATTGTGTGCGAAGAAGGGACGTATTTATTGGAACTGGTGCGCTATATTCATTTGAACCCTTTTAGAGCCGGCCAGGTTAAGACTATGAAGGAGATGTGCAGTAAAAAAGGGGTGTCGGAACAGGAAATGAGGATGGGGCTGCGGACGAGAAAACATTCCAGAGTACGGGCAAAGATTTCTTACATCCTGAGTCATGAGTTCGGAGTCTCGCAGGCTGAGATCGCCCGACAGCTGGGGGTGTGTACTTCGGCAATTGCTAAAGCCCTTCAGAAAATTGAAGGCGACGGCAATAAGTGTTAATTTTCAACTACGTCACCCTCGTTTCCTGCTCTCCCATGACTCAGGGCTATGACCCCGAAGAAGGATTCCCACCTAAGAATGAGAGAAACATGCACCGTGAAGGAGCATGCAAGCGTGAATGCTTTCTTCCTGTAACAAAGCGTTGACAGGATAGACCGAAAAGTGCAGGTTTGCACTTGAAGAGTTGACCGTCGGGGAGCCCTTGGGCAACAAGAAAAGGCAGGTTAAGCAAAGTTGGCCCCCCAAAGGAACCTTGCGGCGTAAAGATAAGGAATATTCGTCATCGAATAATCCCGATCCTTGACCACGATCATTGAGTAGCATACCGTTAAGGTATGACCATTGAGGATATATGCCAACAATATTGCTTATAATGGGATGGAGGCTTTTTTTCTATGCAAATGAACGAAATGAACCTATTCACGTTCATTGCCGAAAAGGCGAGACGGAATGCAAATATTGGCTCGATAGGGATAACTTCGACGTCGAGGAGGTCTTTAGCTTCAACTTGTCTCCGAGGGACAGGCGCGAGATAAGGCAAATCATTTATGAACATTTTGAATACATCGAAGAGCAATGGGACGAGTTCCAAAGGAGAAGTAAGCAATGAAAGCATACCATGATATCAAGGACCTACATTTCATTGGCGAGTACATGATTTTGACCATTGACGGAGAGGAGAAAAAGTTCAGAATCAAGGAGGTATCATCCACCCTTGAAAAAGCCTCTCACAGTGAAAAGAATGCCTATGAGATTTCCCCTTCAGGGTACGGCATTCACTGGCCCTTGATCGATGAGGATATTTCAGTGGACGGACTGCTCGGAATCGTTCATACAAGAGAACCAAAAAGAAAAACCGCTTAGCCCGCGCAACACTTCAGAGTCGAGCGCGGATTTGCAAAATCGCGACACTCACTTTCTTCCTGAAGAATTCCGCTTGGAAAAGTTTTCTCGAAAATCATACCAGGTCATTCGTTTTTTTTTTTAGCTTAGCTCCCCGGCAAAATTAGAAGCGAGGATCTCCGCCAGTGTTCTGGCCAACTGTTGAGTATTCCTCGTCCGGAAGGGTGAGGTTATGTTCGATGCCCCTTTTTAGCTCTGTCCAGGCATTCGAGAGACGTTTCATGATCGGTTCCGTTATGCAAGGGTCTGAATCAGTTCATTAATTGTATCTCGGAAATGAGTATTAGCTTTTGCCGGAGGCGCGATTGGTGACCGTATAATCCGTCCATAAATCCTTCGGGGCCATGGACCTGATCTGCATCCGTTCTATCTTCGCTCGCTCCACCCTCTCCCCGATCGCCGCTTCGACCAGTTCGGCATCGCCAAGGCTTTCCACAGGCTTTCTTTCGGGAGGAGGAGCGGATAGACCCAATGATAATTTCTCTTCCAGAATCAGTGAGAATGCCGCTCCAATATGTTCACACACCCCGGAACATTCACTGCAGGCGAAATCGAGGTACTTCGGCTTTTCACCTTTCAAAGAGAGAGTGATCAAGGCTTCCCCCAGGTTGAGCTTGAAGCTGTCGGGTCCCCAGGTCACCTGGTTGGTGAGGTCAATATCGTACTTACCCCCTTGTTTGATCAATCGCTCGCCTTCGGCCCCAAGCAATTTGCTGGCCTCTCTGTAAGTGAGATGGGACAGCCTGTCTCTTAAAGTGATCATCTCCCCTCCTTTCCCGATAAGCTAAAAAAAACGTACGTCCCCGGGATTGACATTTATACCTCAAAGGCATAGTATCCTGTCAAGATCAAGATGGATGGCGGACGAAAGGGAGGTGAAACGGCCCCTTTCAAAGACCCGGGCGGCAAAATCCATGAAGAAGACGAATGCGGCGAGGGTGCTGGACCGATTGGGGATCGAATACCGACTTTGCGAATACGAGGTGGATGAATCGGACCTCAGCGCGGAGACGGTGGCAAGAGAAAGTCAACCTTCCGCCGGAACAGGTCTTCAAGACCCTGGTTGCCCGGGGAGATAAGACAGGGGTCTTCTTAGCCTGTGTCCCGGGGAATGCCGAACTTGATCTCAAAGCGATTGCCGCTCTCAGCGGCAATAAGAAGGTGGAACTGGTTGCAGTGAAGGAAATCCAGCAATTGACGGGATATATTCGCGGGGGGGTGTCCCCGATCGGTACCAGGAAGGAGTATCCGTCTACATGGATGAAAGTGCCTTGGGATTTCCCTTGATTGCAGTCAGTGCAGGCATCCGCGGCTGTCAGATTTTCATTGATCCCGTGAGCCTATCAAAAACTGTATCGGCAAAAGTCGGTCGGATCAGAGTCGGTCCATGAACAACCTTTTCCGTCATG
Organism: uncultured delta proteobacterium; assembly: GCA_963731045.1. GTDB lineage: Bacteria > Desulfobacterota > BSN033 > BSN033 > UBA1163 > CAVSVC01. The sequence goes on from CAVSVC010000058.1 coordinate 97,484, forward strand.
CCGGACCTGATCCGGCATTCAGAAGGTCTTGAAAGAACTGGATTCCGGCTGGAGTTTATCCCGGTGTAAACCGGGGCAGGACTGACGATTTTCAGTCAGGCACCAATTTAAGACCAGAACTCTCAACCTTAGCAGGATCTGACGGCTGGAAATGAATTTGAGGAGTTGAGATGAGTGAACCGCATATCCTTTATCAAGTTCAGGAACACATTGCCGTCATGACGCTGAATCGACCGGAGGTGAGAAACGCCTTCAGCCCCGAAATGATCTCGCTCTGGTGTCGGTTTCTGGAAGAGGCCCGGCAGGATGACGACATATCGGTCATCGTCGTCACCGGCAAGGGCGATACCTTCTGTTCAGGCGGGGATATCCGCGACATGGCCGAAGGAAAGCTCCGATCGTGGGATATGAAAAGGTTTCTCTGGGAGGGGGTTCACCGTATCGCCCTGACCCTTGAAGATCTGGATAAACCTGTCATTGCAGCGATCAATGGCGCTGCCATGGGAGCAGGACTGGATATGGCCCTCATGTGCGACCTCAGGACCTGCTCAGATCGGGCAAAACTGGCGGAATCCTATATCCAGCTGGGGCTCGTCCCTGGAGACGGTGGGGCTTATTTCCTCCCGAAACTGGTAGGAATCGGAAAAGCCCTGGAATTGCTGCTCACAGGGGATGTGCTGACCCCTCAGGAGGCCCTGGAAATCGGTCTGGTGAACCATGTCGTTCCCCATGAACAGCTGATGGAAAAAACGATGAACCTCGCAAGCAAGATTGCCGCCAAGCCGCCCCTCGCCATTCGGATGATGAAGAGAGCGGTTTACCAGGCCCGGAGCAACACGCTGCGATCTCACCTGGATTATATCTCTTCCCAGGTTGCCCTTCTCTCGGAGACGGAGGATCATCAGGAGGCGGCAACGTCCTTTCTTGAAAAGAGAAAACCCGTTTTCAAAGGAAAGTGATCAACGCTCCAGTGGCATTTCGAACTTCTCCCCAAGGGGGGACAGGCTTCGCCCTGAGCGCTGAAACGCGGCTGGAAGCCGCTTCACGGTGGGGGGATGGGTGATTCCCTCGTAACCGAAAGGTCACTGGGGAACCAGTTCGGAGTTGAAAATCCTTCCTGTAGCGAGTATAATGAAGTATAATGTCTAAGACGCCAAACTTTCCTGCAAAGGCGGGGTTCTGAATCCTGCTTCCCTCAGACGTCATTCTACCGGACATAATCGAAAAAGAGAAAGGAGTCTGCTGTGAAACCAAAATGGATCATTATGTGGGGAGCCTTTTGTCTTGTGTTTCTGGCAAATCAGGCAAATGCAGCGAATGCAAAGGACACCCCAGCGTTGAAAAATCAGAAAGAGAAGATGAGTTACATCATCGGCCTTCAGTTCGGAAAGAACCTTCAACAGCAGGCGACTTGAAGTGGATCCGGAGCTCGTGTCAAGGGGATTCAGGGATGCCCTTTCCGGAGCGAAGGCATTGTTGACGGACCAGGAGATTCGTGACACGATCGCCGCTTTTCAGAAAGAGATGACGGCCAAACAGGATGAACGGGGCAAGAAGAATAAGAAGGATGGAGAGGCCTTCCTGGCTGAGAACAAGAAGAAGGAAGGGATTAAAACGTTGCCAAGCGGTCTTCAGTATAAGGTGATCAAGGCGGGTACCGGTAAAAAACCCAAATTGACCGATACCGTCACCACCCAGTACCGAGGAACGCTGATTGACGGGACCGAGTTTGACAGCTCATACAAGCGTAACGCACCGGCATCGTTTCCGGTCAATGGAGTGATCCCCGGCTGGACGGAGGCGCTGCAGCTCATGGAGGAAGGTGCCAAATGGCAGTTGTTCGTTCCTTCGAATCTGGCCTACGGCGAGCGAGGCGCCGGAACCACGATCGGCCCCAATGCGACCTTGATTTTTGAAGTGGAACTCATTTCGATTCAGGAGAAGCAGGAAAAGAAATAAATCTGCCGCTGTATGCAGAGCTCGCAGAGAAACGAAACGTCTGACCCGGGCGGATACCCTATCCGCCCGGGTCAGATGTCGGATTTCATCTCCTCTCTCCAGGTGCGGTACCCTTCTTAACTCCTGAGCCTTTTTGCTGTTTCCTGACCCCTCCTCTTTCGTCAAAGGCTAAAAAAAGTTATATTGTAATGATTATCCCGAAATCCAAATCATCCGTAATGAGGTGTGCAGTTATGACAGAAAAAGAAAATGAAGGGGAAAAAAGTTTTGCCGAGCTCTTCGAGGCCTACCCTGAGACTCCCAGGCGAAAATTCTCTCCGGGGGATGCCGTATCCGGGACCGTGGTGAAAATCACCAGGGACACGATCTTTATCGATCTGGGAGGAAAGAGCGAAGGGTTCGTTGAAACCCAGGAATTCTCAGACAAAGAAGGAAACGTCACGGTTAAAGAGGGACAGAGGATCGATCTGAAGGTGGCATCGGTGAAGGAGGGAATCCACCTCAGCAAAGGAATCAGGGTCCAGGGGGATGACGCCCTCGACATCCTGAGAGAGGCTCAGAGAAACCAGCTTCCGGTAGAGGGCAGGGTTTCGGGCGTGAAAAAAGGAGGGATGGACGTCGACATCTCCGGCATGCGAGCCTTCTGCCCTTTAAGTCAGATCGACATCCAGTTTTGTGATAAACCCGAAGAACACGTTGGAAAAAAGTACCTCTTCCGCATTATGGAGTTTAAGGAAAGGGGGAGGAACATCGTCGTGTCCAGACGCATGATTCTTCAGGAGGAACAGGACCGCAGGTTCAAGGAAATCGTCGATTCGCTCCAGGCCGGGGTTGAGCTGGATGGGAAGGTGACCAAGATAGCTGATTTCGGGGTTTTTGTGGATGTGGGAGGCGTCGAGGGAATGGTTCATATCTCCGAAATCTCCCGTTCAAGAATCAACCACCCTTCCCAGGTTTTGAAACCAGGACAGGCAGTTCGGGTGAAAGTGCTCAAGGTCGAATCCGACAAGGGAGACCGCAAGAGGATCGCCCTATCGATGAAGGCATTGGAGCCCGATCCGTGGGAAAAGGGGCTGGCGTTTCATGAAGGAGAGATCATTCCCGGAAAGATCTCCCGGCTGGCCGAATTCGGAGCGTTCGTTGAGGTTGCTCCGGGCGTGGATGGGCTGGTTCATATTTCAGAGATCAGCTATGACCGCATCTCTCATCCGAGCGCACTCCTTCACGAAGGAGATGTTGTCGATGTGCTGGTCCGGGAGATCGACCTGGAAAAGCGTCGAATCTCCCTTTCCATCAAAGACGCGGCAATCAAAAAGCGGATGGCGGAGGAAGGGGAACAATCCGGTCAGACCCGGCTTGAAGTAGGACAAGTCTTGAAGGGGATTGTCGATAATGTTAAACCTTACGGTCTTTTTGTGAGGCTTCCTCAGATCGGCATGGAGGTACGGGGCCTTCTTCCAAACGAGGAGTTGGCAGACCCGAAGGGAGACGTCAAGAAGAAGTTCCCCAAGGGGAAGGAGGTTCGAGTCGAGATCGTCGCCATTGATCAGGAGGGGCGTATCCGGCTCTCGGAAAAGTCGATGGCCGAGCGGGAAGACCGAGCAGACTATGAGACTTTTATGAAAAAGGAAGAAAAAACGGGAAAACTGGGTATCCTGGGTGATCTCCTGAAGGATGTCAAGATCTGACATCACGACAACACAAGGTTAAGATTCAGGTTAAGGCTTGAAGCGAAGCTCTTCGCCCGAAGAGGCCGTGTCTTAATTCGGACTTCGCCCTTCGACAAGCTCAGGGCGAACGGCTAAGCAATTGATTTCTAACGTATCGCGATCCGTTCGTGGTGAGCCCTTCGATAAACTCAGGGCCATGAGCTATGCCGTATGGCTTGTCGAACCATGAACGGATTGTGACACAGTCTCTAAATGGCGGGGCTGTTCGACGGTCCTGAGTGTGTTGAAGGGCTTCCCGGTAAGGTAATTATCTTTTTTATTGTGCCCTTTCCTGCCTATCGTTAGGCAGGGACTCTGCCCTCAAGGCCGGGGCTTGCGGGGCACATGCCGGTCAATCAGACTCATCTAAGCGTGAAGAGAGAGTTTTTCTCTGTCTTTACAGCCCTTTCCATCGTTTGGCAAACCGATTCATGAAGCACATCCGCAACTTCAGCATCATTGCCCACATTGATCATGGCAAGTCCACCCTCGCTGACCGGTTGATCCAGTACACCGGGGGTGTGGACGATCGAAACTTCCACGACCAGATCCTGGATAATATGGACATCGAACGGGAGCGGGGAATCACGATCAAAAGCCAGGCGATCTCCCTTTTTTATCGGGCAAAAGACGGACAGGACTATGTCCTGAATCTGATTGATACCCCGGGCCATGTCGATTTCTCATACGAAGTCTCCCGTGCCCTTGCCTCATGCGAAGGGGTCCTCCTTCTGATCGACGCCGCTCAAGGCGTCCAGGCCCAGACCATCGCGAACATGTTCCTGGCGATGGAGAATAATCTTGAAATCATTCCTGTCATCAACAAGATCGATCTTCCCACGGCGGATGTGGAACGGGTCCTGGAGCAGATCGATTCAGAGCTGGGGTTGGATCCCGATTCCCATCTGAAATGTTCCGCCAAAGAGGGGATCGGGATTGAAGATATCCTCGAAGCGGTTGTGCAACACATCCCCCCTCCCAAGGGGGACCCGGAAGCCCCTCTGGCAGCCCTGATCTTTGATGCCCATTACGATCCATTCCGGGGAACGGTCATCCACTGCCGTGTCTTCAATGGAAGCGTTCAGAGCGGAGATGTCATCCGTCTTCTGTCGAACGGGGCCACCTATGAGGTCGGGGAAGTGGGAGGGTTCTCCCTTGCCAGAGTGAAGCGGGATAAGCTGTCGGCAGGCGAAGTCGGTTACATCATCGCCGGGGTTAAAACGGTCTCGGATGTCCACATCGGAGATACGATCACGCGGAATGACCATCGCTGCGAGCAGCCCCTTCCGGGCTTCAAGGAATTCAAACCGGTCGTTTTTTCTTCCATCTACCCAATCGCTTCGGATGATTACGAAGACCTGTCCGTCGCCCTGGAGAAATATAAACTGAACGATGCTGCCTTCGTCTACCAGAAGGATTCCTCGATTGCCCTGGGGCAGGGTTTCCGGTGCGGCTTCCTGGGACTCCTTCACCTCGAGATTGTTCAGGAGAGGATTGAACGGGAATACGACCTCTCGATCATTCTTTCCGTCCCGAGCGTCCGTTATCGGTTTACGCTCAAAGACGAAAGCACGGTATTCATCGATAATCCCGCCCACTATCCCAATCCCTCCACGATCGAAAAAGCGGAAGAACCTTACATCCGGGCGACCCTGATCTTGCCGGAGCGATACCTCGGATCCGTCATGAAACTCTGCAGGGAAAGGCGCGGGGGCAACTCCAAGCTCAACTACATGACACCGGGCCGGGTCGAAGTGATCTACGAAATACCCCTGAATGAAGTGATCTACGACTTTTATGATGCCTTTAAGTCGGTCACCCAGGGATACGGCTCTTTCGATTATGAGGTCATCGACTACCGGGAAGCCAATCTGGTGCTTCTGGATATCCTGGTCAATGGGGAGAAGGTCGATGCCCTCTCCCAGATCGTCCACCGCGATCGCGCCCGTGAACGGGGCGTTTTGGCGTGCGATAGGCTGAAGGAGGAGATCCCGCGGCAGGCCTTCAAAGTGGCCATTCAGGGAGCCATCGGGGGCGAGATTATTTCCCGCTCTACCGTCAATCCTTTTCGCAAGGACGTGACGGCAAAATGCTATGGGGGAGATATTACCCGCAAGCGGAAGCTGCTGGAGAAGCAGAAAAAGGGTAAGAAGAGGATGAAGATGATCGGCTCCGTCACGATCCCCCAGAGTGCCTTCCTGGCCGTCCTGAAATCCGATTCCTGAGCAGGCTGCTCATAAGAGTCAAGGCTGAGAATAAGGCTAAGACTCGGGCATAAACAGTCTCTAACCCTAATCCTTAGCCTTAGCCTTAACCTGAAGCTGAACTATTAGGGTTGCCCATGAGCCCTGACGTCCTCAAACCTGCTGAAATGACCTACATGAAGAACCCGGGGCTTTACATTCACATTCCCTTCTGCGTATCCAAGTGCGGATACTGCGGTTTCTACTCCGTTACCTCCGTGTCAGGGATTCCGGATTTCTTGCGGGCACTCTTCAAAGAGATGGCAATGGTTCGGCAAGATTGGGAACCAATGGATACGGTCTATGTGGGAGGAGGGTCTCCCTCGGTCCTCTCCCGGAAAAATCTGGAAGACCTCCTAAGACAGATCCGAGAGAATTTCATTGTGTTGCCGGATACGGAAATAACGGTGGAGGTCAACCCGGGAGATCTGGATGTTTCTTTTCTTCGGTTCCTCTACGGAATCGGAGTGAATCGTCTCAACATCGGGATCCAGTCGTTTGATGAGGAGATCCTTCGTTTTCTTGGGCGAAGGCACTCTGTCGGAGAGGCCCTTTCCGCTGTCGAGGCATCCCGGCAGGCAGGGTTTGAAAATATCGGGATGGACTTGATCTACGGCATTCCGGGACAGGACCTTGGCTCGTGGCTCAAAACGTTATCCCAGGGATTGGCTCTCTCTCCGGAGCATCTCTCCTGTTACGAACTCACCCTCGAACCGGGTACCCCCCTGGAAATGCGGGTTCAAAGCGGCGACTTGAAATTACCCGGCGAGGAATTGAAGTACGACTTTTTCATGAAAACGGCAGAAGCCATCGAAAACCAGGGATACGTTCATTATGAGGTGTCGAATTTCGCCCGAAGCATGGAGGTGGCGTCCCGGCACAACCAGAAATACTGGGATCATACCCCCTACCTGGGCCTCGGTCCGGGAGCCCACTCCTTTGCCGAAAATCAACGGTGGTGGAATTTTCGATCTCTCGACCGGTACACAGCGGAGCTCGCTGCAAACCGCCTTCCCGTAGAGGAAAGAGAAACCCTCACCCTCGATCAACTTCGTCTGGAGGCCCTGTTCCTGGGTCTTCGGAAGAAGACAGGGATTCATCTTCGCGATTTCGCCGCCCGATACGGCTGGGACCTCGCCGTCGAACGGAGGGCCCTCCTGGACCAGTTCCGGAGAGAAGGATTGATCTCTATTCAGGATGGTTTCTTGCGACCCACCCGTGCCGGTCTTGCCCTGGCCGACCGGCTCTCCCTTCTCTAAGTCAGTGATCAGTGGGAAGGATCAGATACACAATCTCATGAGAGATATCTAAGATTCCCCGAATGACCCCCTCGCCCGCCTCCGCGGGAGAGGGTGGGGGTGAGGGTGAGAAGGGAGAGGAAGACTTTCTGAGACATGCCAGGACCGGAATAAGACTCTTAATAACTCTTCAATTTTCTTGAAACATTTAAGAGATCGTGTTAGGTTTTGATCGTATATGATTCAGATGAGCCATGTCTCCAAGGCGTACGGTAACGAGATCTACGCTCTTTTCGATATCACCCTTGAGGTTTCGGCAGGGGAATTCGTTTATGTCACCGGTCCGGGCGGCTCCGGAAAGACGACTCTTCTCCGAATCCTTTTCTGTGCTGAAAAGCCTACGGATGGGGAGGTGATCGTCAACGGTTTTCATATTACGCGGACAGGATTCAGAAAAATCCACCTCTTGAGAAGAACCATCGGTATGGTTTTCCAGGATGTGAGACTGCTTCGGGACCGATCTGTGGGTGAGAACGTGGCTTTCGCTCTGGAGGTGACCGGCCACGGTTCCGACGGGATCAAGGAAAAGACTCTGAAGATCCTGAACCAGGTGGGCCTGCAGGAAAGGGAACGGGATTCGGTTCTTGCCCTGTCGGCCGGGGAACGGCAGCGGGTAGCCATTGCCCGTGCCCTTGTCAATGATCCTCCCCTCCTGCTGGCCGATGAGCCGACAGGGAACCTGGATGCCCGGATGACCGCGGATGTCATGCGCATCCTCGATGATCTCCACCGGAAGGGAACGACCATTCTCTTTGCAACGCACAATGCGGACCTGGTCCGGCGCTACCCCCATCGGGTGGTCCGGATCTCCGGAGAAGGAAGGCCGGAAGAGGAATGAAGCTCTCCGCCCTAAAGGGCGGGGCCGTTCGACGGTCCTAAGTGTGTTAAAGGACTTCCCGGTAAGGTACTTTCATTTATATTGTGCCCCTTCATCCCTGAGGGACTTGCGGGGCACATGCCGGTCATGGAACGAGGTGGGAACGCCGGGATGATTTTCTTTCTCAGATACGTGATGAGAAGGGCTCTCCATAACATGCAGGGGAACCTCTTTCCCAATCTGACCGCCATCGGGGTGATCGGGATCTCGCTGCTCCTCTTCTCCGTTTTTTCCCTGATTGCTTTCAACCTTAGCGCTTTTCTCAAGGTCTGGGAAGACAGCATCGAGATCCACGCCTATCTCAAGCAGGGAACATCCCTTCCTGAGGTGGAGGCCCTCTTGAAGAGTGTCCGTGCCGTGGAAGGAATCGACAAGGTGAACTATGTCTCCCCCTTCGATGCCATGGCTTTTATGGAGAAGAAGCTGGGGAACCAGAAGAAATCTTCTCGAAGGCATCAAACCGGCGATTCTTCCCCCTTCTCTCGAAATTCAGGTTGAAAAGGATTATCGGCATACCGCGCGGATCAACGAATTGGTGTCGCGGTTAAGACAGTTCTCACCTATTGAAGAAATCCAGTACGGACAGGAGTGGGTCGAAACGTTCTCCTCCATCCTTCACATCCTGCGTCCGACCCAGTGGATTCTCGGAGGCCTGCTCCTGGTTGCAACGGTCTTTTTTGTTTCCATGACGCTCCAGCTCACCATCTCCTCCCGGGGAGAGGAGATTGAGATTATGCAGATGGTGGGTGCGAGTCCGGCTTTCATCCAGTTCCCTTTCTATCTCGAGGGGATGCTTCAAGGTCTGGTCGGCGGTGGGCTGGCGATGCTCTTTCTTTACCTCCTGCATCAGTTCTTCTTTCTCAATGTCCCGCTTCCGATCCAGGCGTGGCTCGCGAGTATTCCGATTCTGTTTCTGCCGTGGAAGACGATCGTCTGGATGATCGTCGGTGCGGTCTTTCTTGGATTCTTCGGCAGCTTCTTGGCCTCCGTGAGATTCCTGAAGGTTCGCGGTTGACGGAATGAAGATGGGGTGGAAGGTCTTTGCAGCTCTGTGGGTGACGACGGGAGGCCTCTTGCTCGCGGCCCCCTGCCTCGATGCCGCGGTCCGGCCGGAGCAGGTTGAGAAGGATATCTCGGCTAAGAAAAAAGATTTGAAGGAGATCAGAAAAGAGCTCTCCCTGGCAAAGGAAAAGGAGAAGCAGATTCAGGGCAGGGAATCGTCCGTTCTTGACAGTCTCCATCGGATGGAGACGGAACTCTACAGGAAAGAGAAGGAACTGAAACAGATGGAGGATCGACTCGGACTGACGAAAAAGAAGCTTCATCTGGCTCAGGATCAGATCACCACCCTGAATCAAGGAATGGACCATACAAAGGACGAGCTTTCTTCAAGACTGATCGCCCTTTATAAAATGGGCAGGAATCCTCCCGGCTTTTTGCTTCTCACATCCGATTCCTATTCGAGTCTGCTGCGAACGGATAAATACCTGAGGGTCATCATCGACCACGATGCGGGACTCCTGGAGACCCTTCGTTCTCAGGTGGGTATGAAAGAAAGATACCATCGGCAGCTGGTTCAGGACCGGACGCAGTGGGAGCGGGCCATATCCGAGGTGGAGAAGAAAAAGGAGGAGATCGAGCGGGTCAAAACGGAGAAACAGGACCTGTTGAAATCCATCCAGACTCAGAAAGTCGTTCACAGGCGGGTCGTCGGGGAACTGGAGGAACGGGCGAAATCGCTTCAGGGACTGATCGATAAACTGGAAACGGAAAAGAAGCTCCGTGCTTATAAAGAACCAAAGGTCCAGATCTCGAAGGGGAAGCTCCTCCCGCCTGTCGAGGGAAAAGTCCTCAGTCTTTTCCGGGAGAGGGGACAGAATGGCATCGAGATCCAGGCCGCTTTCGGAACGAATATTCAGGCTGTCCTTCCAGGAAAGGTTCTCTATTCCGATTGGTTCAAAGGATTTGGAAATGTTATGATTATTGATCATGGGGATCACACCTTCAGCGTCTCCGGTTACGCATCCCAGTTGTTGAAGAAGGCGGGGGATATTGTTTCCCAGGGCGAGGTGATCGCTCAGGTGGGCAGTGCAGGGTCATTGAAGGGCCCATGTCTCTATTTTGAAATCCGCTACCAGGGAAAACCTCAGGATCCTTTAAGCTGGATCCCTCATCAGGATAAAGTGGTCTTCTTGCCCGAAAATAAGGGGACGGGAAAGAAGGGGTTGTAGGAGGAGGTCATATGTCTCAATGGAAAAGAGTTACAAGCCTGAAGGTCGTTCTGCTCATTCTGCTGGTTTTTCTGGCCGGTGTCACCATTGGAGTGGTGCGTTCGCAAAAAGTGTCCGCCCTTTCCAATTCCACTTACGAGGACCTGAAAGTCTTTACGGATGTCTTGGGTCTTCTGCAGAAGGAGTATGTGGAGGAGACCAAGCCCAGAGACCTGATCCAGGGTGCGATCAAGGGGATGCTGGAGACACTGGATCCTCATTCGGCCTATATGCCGCCTACAGCTTACAAGGAGATGCAGGAAGACACCCGGGGTCGGTTCGAAGGGTTGGGAATCGAGATCACGGTCAAGGAGGGCGTTCTCACCGTCGTCTCTCCGATCGAGGATACCCCCGCGTTTAAGGCAGGGATCCTCGCCGGCGATCAGATCGTGAAGATCGAAGCGGAATTCACGAAAAATATGACCCTTCTGGACGCCGTGAAACGGTTGCGGGGTCCGAAGGGAACAAAGGTGACCATTACGATTATGCGCGAGGGATTTACGAAACCCCGGGAGTTCACCCTGGTCCGGGACGTCATCCCCGTCCGCAGTGTTCGGCATGAACTTCTGGATAAGCAGTATGGCTACATTCGGCTCTCACAGTTTCAGGAAAAAACGGATGCGGACTTCGATAAAGCCCTGAAGGCACTTGAAGAAGAGAGCAAGGGGAATTTGAAAGGCTTAATCCTCGACATGAGAAACAACCCGGGCGGCCTTCTGGACCAGGCGGTGAAGGTGGCCGACCGCTTTCTCGATTCGGGTGTGATTGTCTCTGTGGAAGGAAGAAAAGAAGACCAGAAGATGAAGTTCAATGCTCATTCCCAGGGAACCTTGCCCCCCTATCCGCTGGTCGTCTTGATCAACGGCGGAAGTGCGAGCGGTTCCGAGATCGTTGCAGGGGCCATCCAAGACCACGGACGCGGCATTCTGCTGGGAATGCAGACCTTTGGGAAGGCATCGGTTCAGACCATCTATCCTCTCAAAGATGGATCGGCCCTGAGACTGACGACGGCCCGGTATTACACCCCCAGCGGCCGTTCGATTCAGGCCAAAGGGATTACCCCGGACATTGTCGTAAAACCTGCCAAACCGGAAGAGGAAAAGGAAGCTGAAGTCGTCAAGCTTCCGGCTGAAAAAGACCTGGAAAGGCATCTTACCGACCCGACGAACCCCCCTGTCAAGGAGAAGGAAAAACCCAAGAAGGAAGAGGTGAAAGAAAAGGAGAAAAAGCCCTTTGACAACCAGCTGGATCGAGGTCTTGAGCTCCTGAAGAGCTGGGAGATCTTTAAGAAGCTGGCCAAGGGCAAACAGAGCTGACCTCGAATGGGAAGAGCATCAAAACGCCGGGCCGGCCCTCAGAAATCGAAGGCCTGGGCCGGCTATTTTTTTTCGTTCCTTCTCGGAGTCCTCTTTGCCGCAGGGGGATATCTCTTTCTAACCCACCAGAAGGTCCTTTCCCCCATCTCTCCCCTTCCCAAACGGTCCCTCTCGGAAAGACCTCCCTCCAAGGAGCTCCCTGAGGCCGTTAAAAGAAAAGAGGTCTATCAAAGAGGGCGAATTGCCGCTCCGTCTTCCAGGGTGGCGATTGTGATCGATGATCTGGGGGGCCAGAATGGTTTCTTCCAGGATCTGCTCGAGCTGAACGTACCGGTGACGTTCTCTATCCTTCCTTTTACGCCTCTTGCCCGGAACATCGCCCAACAAGCCTTCCGGAAAGGCAGAGAAGTCATCCTTCATCTTCCGATGGAACCCCGCGGCTATCCTCAGGTCAATCCGGGCGAGGGAGCACTCCTTTATGCCATGAAGAAAGAAGAACTGCTGCACCAACTTGCCAGAGATATCGGAGCAGTGCCTCATGCAACTGGGGTAAGTAACCATATGGGATCCATGCTCATGGAAGATCCCGAGAGGATGAAGGTAATCCTGACTGAACTGAAAAGACGGGGGCTTTTCTTTCTGGACAGCCGGACAACCCCCCAGACGACCGGATTCCAGGTGGCCAGGGCTCTCGGCATGAAGGCCGCAGAAAAGACCCTATTCCTGGATCACTCGCAGGAGGAGAATCATGTCCGGGAGAAGATGGAGGAATTGGCCGATATCTCCCTTTCCAGGGGAAAGGCGATTGGAATCGGCCATCCTCACCCTTCCACGATTCATGCTCTTAAAGAGATGCTTCCCGGATTGCAGGAAAGAGGGATCGAGATCGTCCCTCTCTCCGCCCTCGTGGAGGAATGAAATTCTGAATCAGGCGTTGTAGCGGACCTCTCTCATCAGAATCATCGCCAGAACGGTCGCAATCAGGGCCATCACAGCGCCAAAGGAAAAGGCCCATTGGACGCCTGCCGCTTTCCAGATCAACCCCAGCAGGAGGCTGGCCGGCAGGGCGGCCACTCCGATGGCAAAATGGTAAGCGCCGAAAGCGGTCCCCCGTTTGGGTTCTTCCACCAGGTCGGAGACCCAGGCCCTTTCCGTCCCCTCGGACAGGCCATAAAAAAATCCATAAACCAGGAAGAGAAGCCAGACGTGGTAGGCCTTCGATGCAAAGCCGAATCCAAGGTAAACCAGTGCATAAACGGTCCAGGCCAGGATCATCACCTTCTTTCTTCCAATGCGATCGGAGATGATCCCTCCAGGGACGGAGAAGACCGTTTTGGACAGGTGGAAGAGAAACCAGAGAATGGGAATCGCATGCATCCCGATCCCCAGGTCTTTGGCACGAAGAAGAAGGAAGGCGTCGCTCGAATTGCCAAGCGTGAAGAGGATGATAACCAGGAGAAAGAACTTGAACCTTCGGTCCCAGTCTCTCCATCGGAGTCTGAAGGCGGGACGACCCGGGGTCTGTTTTCCGGGGGTGTCCTTCACACCTCGAAAAAGCACCAGGAGGCAGAAGACGGCGGGGACGAAAGAAAGGACAAAGACCACCCGGAGGTTATTCGTTACCGTGGCAAGAAGCAGTGAAGCGACCAGCGGACCGATCATGGCGCCTGCATGATCCATCGCCCTCTGGAAGCCGAATGCTTTTCCCCTTTCATTTTCGCCCACACTCTGAGAGAGGAGGGCATCGCGGGGTGAGGTTCTGACACCCTTCCCGATCCGGTCAAAGAACCGGAGGAAAAGAATATGGAAGGAGGAGGAAGCCAACCCGATAAAGGGACGCGTCACAGAGGCCAGGGAATATCCGAAAAGGATCATTCCCTTCTTCTTTTGAAAACGGTCGGAGAGCCATCCGGAGAAGAGTTTCAGGAAGCTCGACATACTCTCCGCCACGCCCTCGATGAGACCCACAAAGAGGACGCCGGCCCCGAGAGCCTGGGTCAGAAAAAGGGGAAGGAGGGGGTAAATCATCTCGCTTGAGACGTCATTGAGAAAACTCACCCAGCCCAGATTTCTCACGTTCTTCGGTAGACGGAGCAAAGACTTCTTTTCTGCTGTCATGGCTCCAAATCCCCTTCATCTCATCCCGAAACCGGAGCTCGGAGAGCTTCGTTTTTCAGTTTCGGATTCTCAACTCCCAACCAATCCTTACAGCCCCAGATAGCTCTGGCGGATGAACTGGTTCTTCAGGAGTTCCTGACCGGCGCCGTTGAGAACGACCGACCCGTTTTCCAACACATATCCACGATGGGAGAGGGTGAGGGAGTGGAAAACATTCTGCTCCACCAGGAGGAGGGTCGTTCCCTGGCGATTGATTTCCTTGACGATTTCGAAAATCGTCTTGACCAGGATGGGAGAGAGGCCCAGGGAAGGCTCATCGAGCATCAGCAAGCTCGGACGGGACATCAGCCCCCTTCCAATGGCAAGCATCTGTTGCTCCCCACCGCTCAATGTGCCGGCCGGCTGATCGACTCTTTCCCGGAGGCGCGGGAAAAGCTGAAACACCCATTCCAGGGACTGTTTTCTCACTCTCTTCGCTTTCGAAAACCGGGCGCCCATTTCCAGATTCTCAAGGACCGTCAGAGAAGGAAAGAGCTGGCGGCCTTCCGGGATCTGGACAATCCCCAGTTCAACGACCTTGGAAGAGGGGACGTCCTGGATCGGGATGCCGTCGAAAAGGACTTTTCCGTGCCGCGGCCTCAGAATGCCGGAAATCGTCATGAGCGTCGTTGTTTTCCCCGCTCCATTGGAACCCACGATGGAGATGATTTCTCCCTGATTCACCTCGAGGGAAACGTTACGGAGGGCCTGCAGGTCCCCATAGAAGACCTGAATCCCTTCAACCTTGAGCACCGGCAAACTCCTCTCCCAGGTAGGCCTCGATGACCTGGCGGTTCTTCACCACTTCGTCGGGGGTTCCCTCTGCGATTTTTTCACCGTAATTCAGGACCACTACCCGCTTCGAAAGGGCCATGAGACCTCTCATGACGTGTTCGATCAACAAAATCGTGATTCCCTTTTCATTGATCTCCTTCAGAAGTCGGATCAGCTCGTCGACCTCCGTGGGAGTAAGCCCTGCCATCACCTCATCCAGCAGGAGGAGCCTTGGCTCTGTCGCCATGGCCCTTGCGAGCTCCAGGCGTTTTCGATGGGGGAGCGTCAGCCCTGTCGCCAACGTCTCCGTTTTCTCCTTTAACCCGACAAGGTCAATTGTTCTTAAGGCCTTTACTCTCGCTTCGCGCACATTCTTCGTCCTGTTCAAAGCGGCCACCACCACGTTTTCCAACACCGTGAGTTGAAGAAAAGGTTTGACGATTTGGAATGTCCTGACCATGCCTCTCTGACAGATCTGATGCGGTTTGAGATGAAACAGGTTTTCTCCTCCAAACCGAACCTCTCCGGCATCCGGCGGATAGAACCCGGTAAGGGCGTTAAATAGCGTGGTCTTCCCGGCCCCGTTGGGACCGATGATTCCTAAGATCTCCCCTTCGTCGAGTTGGAAGGAAACTTTGGAAACCGCTTTCAGACCGCCAAAGCCCTTGGAGACCTCCTTCAGTTCTAATAGGGACAAAGCTGAAACCTCCCGGTTAAAGTCTCTGCAGATATTAACCATCGGGTTATGGAGTCATTATGTCAGTGGGTCATTAAGAGATTTGATAACCATGGACTGATTGACCTGATGACCTATTTTGATCCGAAAAGAATCGGAGCTAAGAGCCTCCTGATGTACGACACCACCCCTCTCGGGAAGAAGAGGACAACGGCAACCAGGAGAAACCCGTAGATCACCAGGTGCAGTCCCTCGTATCCCGCCTTGGCAAAGAAGGACCTTGAAACCTCCGCCAGGGGTGTAATTAGGAAGGACCCGATGACCGGCCCCAGCGCCGTTCCCATGCCGCCAATGATCGGTCTCAGAACGATCTCGATGGAGAAGGCCATCGACATCATCGTGCCGGGGTGAAGATAGTAAAGGTAATTGGTATAGAAAGCTCCTCCCAGCGACGTCATGAAGGCACTGATGAAGATCGCGATCATTTTGTATTTGAAGACGTTCACCCCCAAGCTTTCGGCCGCGTCTTCGTCTTCCCGCAGGGCAACCAGGTATTTCCCTATTTTGGAACGTTCGAGGAGCCGAACGACTGCCACGGAGAAAAGCACGTACCCGAGGCCGATATAGTAATAGGGAATGTTTTCCCTGAATTGAAAATTGACAAACGAGAAATTGGGCGTGATGAAAAGCCCCTGAAATGAACCGAAAACCTTGAGATGGAGGAAGATGAGCCTCCCGATTTCAGCAAAAGCGATGGTCAGGAGAACGAAATAGACCCCCTTCAGACCGAACCGAAATCCAAAAAAACCGATGACCAAACCGACGAGTCCTGCACAGACCCCGCCGATCCACATTCCCACCCAGGGGCTGAGGCCTAAGGTCAGGGTGAGATAGATCGTCGCGTAGGCCCCGATTCCGAGATAGAGGGAGTGCCCGAGAGAGATCAGTCCCGTATATCCCGTGAGGATATTCCACGACTGTCCCAGATAGGCGTAAAAGAAGATCAGGATGAAAACCCCCAGGGCATAAGAACTCATAAACCGGGGGATCACCATGAGGATGAGGAGGACCAGGAGAAGGAGGCCGTAGAGACGTTTCATCCCTTCTTTCCCCCGAAAAGTCCCTGGGGCCTGAACAACATGATCACGATCAGGATAAAGAAACTGACGACCTGCTTCATGGTGTTGGGAAAATCGAGGTCCAGGCCGACCCCATGAAAGGCGTTCGTGATCAACTCCGGCCCTACGGACTCGGCCATACCGATGATGAGTCCTCCGGCCATGGCACCCGCGAGGCTTCCCATCCCGCCCAGGATGACGATGATGAAAGAGATGAGGGTGAAAGGAGCCCCGATATAGGGAGAAAGAGGCATCAGGGGAACAAGGAGCCCCCCGGCCGTCCCCACGCAGGCGGCCCCGATTCCAAAACAGACGGCGTAGACCCTGTTGACATTGGTTCCCACCAAGAGCGCACCGGTTCGATTATCCGCTGAAGCCCGGATCGATTTCCCCATGTCGGTCTTTTTCAAGAAGAGCAGAACCGCTGCGGTGATCAGAATGGCCAGGGAGAAGGCAAGGAGTCGAGGCGTATCGACTATGATACTTCCCAGAGAGATGGAACTCAGGGCAAAACGGCTTTGAGGACTGATGTAATCGGGTCCCCATATGATTCTTGCACTGTTTTCAAAGACCATCGCCATTCCGACCAGGGGAAGAACCTGCATCGCCTCCGGAAAATCGATGATTCGGTTGACGACGATCATCTGGAGGAGGTAACCGATGAGGAAAAGAACGCCGGCGCTGATAATGAACGAGAAAAAGGGGTCGATCCCGGTCCACAGGAGAATGGTGTAGGACACATACATCCCCCAGACCATCATCTCGCCATGGGCGAAGTTGATGACCCTCATGACCCCGAAAATAAGGGAAAGGCCCAAAGCGATCAGGCTGTAAACCCCTCCCAGGAGAAAGCCGCTGATGGCCAGTTGAAGAAGGAGGGTAAGATTCATAAACCGATCTTATACCCCGCGGTCCCAGAGCTGTTTGGGCATGGGATGGACATACTTCGCCTCCGCCGCTTTATCGGGAAGCACAACCTTGATCGAACCTCCGAAGATCTGGATCATGGCCGAGTCGGCGTTCACGTTATCCCCCTTTTCGTCGAAGGTCACCGCTCCCCCCACCATCAGATCCTGTTTAAGGTAGGTCTTTCTCAGGGTTGCGACCATGTCCGCAGCCTTCGTGGATTTTGCTCTTTCCAGTGCGTCCGCAACCACCACGACGGCCAGGTAAGCGTACCCTGAATTGGTGTCGATATACTTTCCCGGAAACATCTTTGAGAACTTGGCATTCACTTCCTTATACATCATCCCCTTTGGGTTATACCACGGGACATTATCCATCACGTAGTCGGAAAGGGCCTTCATATCCCGGATGAATTCGGGCTCGTACCATCCCGGGCTTCCGGGACTGATAATTCCCTGAAGTTCCACCCTCTGTTTGTAGAGTTCCCGGATCATCAGCTTCGCATCCCCCGGTCTTGCAACGGGGAAGAGGACTTCAGGCTTAAGGGCTTTGATCTTCGAAACCTCTGCCGACAAGTCCTGGATCCCCAGCGGATATTCAATATGCCCCAACACCTCGATCGGGAATTTCTTTTCCTTGATGAACTTGATAAACGTTGCTCCCTGGACCCGGCCGAAAAGATCCCCTGTGTTGGTGACAACTCCTCTTATTTTACTGATGTTCTTTTCCTTCATGATCTGGGACATATAGAGGAGCATATTGGCGGCAAAGTTCGTGGAAGTGGGAAAGGTCCTGAATGTGTGTTTAAACCCTTTTTGGGTAATGTCGTCTGCCGCAGCGACATCCATCACAAAGGGGACACCTCTCTGTTCACACAGGGTCGCAATCGTCATGGCGTTTCCGCTGAGAAACGGACCGACCAGGCAGACCGCCCCTTCTTTGATGACGCGCTCCGCTTCTGAGCGGGCGACTTCCTCTTTGGCCTCGGTGTCGGCCAGCAGGAGTTTCAGCTTGGCTCCGCCCATGGACTTGACACCCCCCCTGGCATTAATGTCATCGACAGCCATCTGATTTCCCCTTCTCATCGAAATCCCGATGTCAGAAATGACTCCGGTGACAGGCTGGATTGACGCGATCAGGATCTCCTTGGGCTGGGATCGCAAAATGGCGGGAAAACCCGCCATGGCTGTCGTAGCCCCAACACCAGCTGAAACCTTAAGAAAGGTCCTCCGATTCATCTTCTTCATTTTGAAACCCTCCTTTCTGTAATCGGGATATCAGGGTGTGCCTGAAAGTACTAATATTCTCAGACTATAAGCCAATTGTCAACACTAAAGGCACGTTGCTGAGTATCCCTTCAGAAGGTGTGAAAAAATTAGAAAGAAAGGAAAAGTATCCGGGCCCAACGAGGGTGGGCCGTTTGGAAAACTTTAGAGCGAAACCTTATCGAGCGAACGAGCGCGTAGATTGGCAATAGTAACGCAGACTTACTGACAGGATGGTTGCCCCGATTAAAAGATCGCAATTCTAAAGTTTGGAAAGCGGCCTGCCCTCGTTGGGCCAAAAAGATAGGACCTATTTTTTCACAGCTTCTCAGTGACGGGTGGAAGAACAAAGGTATACCAGGGTGGGAGGGACTGTCGGAAAAACCTTGGAGCGGCGCCTCCCCTGTGAAAATTCATGAGCGGAATGGTAAAAGAGACGTTTGCAGCCCACTTTCGCTTGGTAACCCCTACCTGTCAAATAACCGCTTGCCAAGGTTTTGGAGATAGTTCCTCCCACCCTGGGAACCTCCATCCTACCCAATTGCCACCCATTACTGAAGGGTTCCCGTTGCTGAAACGTAAGGATGGATCGGACCGGCTCCGGGGAACACGCCGTTTTGAGGCCGTCTCATATCCCTGAGGGGATACTCCAAACCGGGGGAATTGAGTTGACAAAGGAATTCCTTCTGGTTTAAACTTGCAGCGTAACTATGGATTCGGGGAAAAGGAGGCTGCTATGAAACAGGCGAAATTATTGGGAGTTGGCATTGTTCTGCTCGGATTCTTGATCACCCCTCTCTCGTTTGGAGCGAATGTCATCAAGGTGGGGATCGTAGACACCTATACAGGACCCCCTACCGCTTACACGTATGATGTGCTTGACGGGTTCAAGATGGCCGTCGCCAAGATCAATGCGAAGGGCGGCGTCCTGGGGAAGAAGATCGAATTCGTGACGCGGGACGAGAAGTTCAAGCCCGATATCGGTCTCGCCATGGCCAAGGAACTCGTTCTCAAGGAGGAAGTGGATGTTCTCATGGGGACGATCAACAGTGCCACAGCCCTCGCAGTCTCCGATTTGGCCCAGAAGGAAAAAATTCCTTTCTTCGTCACCTTTTCAAAGAGCGATAAGATCGTCGGCGAAAAAGGCCACCGGTACGTATTCAGTATGACCGAGCACAGCCTCATGGCAGGACGCGCAGCGGGAGCGGCCCTTGCCAAAAAGCCCTTCGTGAAGTATTGGATCGCAGGGGACGATTATGAGTACGGGCATTCCATTGCGGACGGCGTCTGGCATCAGCTCAAGAAGCTGAAACCTGCGGTGCAGCTGATGGGTCAGACCTGGTGGAAGGTCGGAGAGGCCGATTTTACACCCTACATCACCGCCATCCTGAATGCGAAACCTGATTTCATTATCGTGGCAACAGGCGGAGGATCGATGGTTCCCTTCCAGAAAGCAGCCAAGGCCACCGGCCTGAATCAAAAGATTCCATTCTTCCAGCACACGGCCATCGAGGTATCCACCCTCGAGCCCCAGGGACTCGATGCACCGGAAGGCGTCTACGGAACTGCGAACTACCTCTTCTATTTTCCCGATGCTCCGGAGAACAAGGCCTTTGTCGAGGAATTTCGAAAGACCTACAACCGTCCGCCCAAGGTCGGTGCCCTCTATGGGTATGCGACCGCCACCTACCTTGAAAAAGGGTTCCAGAAGGCGGGCTCGGTGGACCGGGAGAAGTTGATTACCGCCCTCGAGGGTCTGGCGATCGACAGCCCCGTGGGCAAGCTCGAGCTTCGGGCATGTGATCACCAGTCTGCGTTGCCCATGTTTTTTGGTGTCACCAAGAAGAGCCCACAGTACCCGTTTCTCATTGCCTCCGACCTTGTCACCGTGCCGGCGAATGACTTCATGCCAACCTGTGAGGAGATGAAAGCCCTGAGGAAATAGCCACCCTCCCGAAGAATCAGCCGGGAAGATGGAAAGCGGAGATCCCTGCCCTTCGTGAGGCAGGGGTCTCGAACCTTTTCCGTCTCCTGAGTCTATTCATCCATTGGACCACGTTTTCCCTTTCCTCGGGCGAATTGAACGAACGGAGCCTTACGAGTGGATCTCATCGCTTCTATCTGTTCTCCGGCCCTGCTCTGCCAGATCCTGGTCGGCCTGAGTCGGACCACGATTCTCTTCATAGTGGCCTCCGGGCTCAGTCTCATCCTCGGGGTCCTCCGGATCCCAAATGTGGCTCACGGTTCTCTTTACATGATCGGCGCCTTCATGGCTTACTCGGTCTCAAAAGTCTTCGGAGGCGGAGCCATGGGCTTCTGGATGGCCCTGGTTCTTGCACCGTTGGCAGTGGGCCTCCTCAGCCTCATCGCCGAACGGGGGATCTTCTCTCATCTTTACGAGCGGGAGCACCTGATGCTCCTTCTCCTGACCTTCTCTTTCGCCCTCATCTTCGGAGATCTGGTGAAACTGATCTGGGGGGCTGAATACAAGACGCTCCAGTTGCCCGAGTTCCTCAAGGGACCCATCCCGGTCGAGAGCCTTCCAATCCCTATTTACAACCTCTTTCTGCTGATCGCCGGGCCGCTGGTCGCGATCGGCCTCTGGCTCCTCACGAATAAAACGAAGATCGGCAAGATCTCCCGGGCGGCTGCCGTGGACCGGGAAATGGTGGGGGCCGTGGGAATCAACGTCAGCTGGGTGTTTGCCTCCGTCTTTGTGATCGGCTGTTTTCTCGCAGGACTCGGCGGAGCTCTTGTTGCGCCCATTGTCAACATCACCCTGGGGATGGATCACACCCTGATCATGGAGGCCTTTCTCATCGTCATCATGGGGGGCCTCGGGAATGTGTGGGGAGCGCTTCTGGGGGCCTTGATCTTCGGACTCACCCAGTCGCTCGGCATCCTGGTCTGGCCTCAGTTCGGAGTCGTCTTCCCGTACGCGGCGGTGGTCATCGTGCTTTTTTTCAGACCCAGAGGGCTGCTGAAATCGACGTGGTGAAAAGGAGTCGGTCTTGGTGAAACAGGCGACACAGGGAAAGGGACTTTGGTTCATCGTCGGTCTCTTTATTCTCCTTCTTCTTGCTCCCTTCGCCCTGAAACGATTTTACATATACCTGCTGGGGCTTATTTTCGTGAACGGCCTTCTCGCCATGAGCCTCAATCTGGTGCTGGGTTACGGCGGGATCTATCAATTTCATCACGCGGTATTTTACGGCGTGGGGGCTTACGGAACCGCCCTCATGATCGTAAAGCTCGGCCAACCCGCGTGGTTCGCATTCATCGTGGGACCTCTGTTTGCCGCGTTCATGTCTCTCGTGATCGGGCTCATCTGCATCCGGCTCTCCAAGCTCTACTTCGGGATGCTCCAGATCTCGTTGGGTTCGCTGGTCTGGGTGGTGGTCTACCGGTGGTACACCTTCACGGGCGGAGACAACGGGATCCACGGCGTCCCCATGCCCTCCCTCATCGCCTCTCCCAAGGGCGCCTACTATTTTACCTTTCTGGTCACGGCCGCCTGTCTCTTCGTGATGTATCTCATTGTCCAATCGCCCTTTGGGAGGGCCCTCCAGGGCATTCGGGACAATCCGGTACGGAGCGAAGCCGTTGGGGTGAATGTGAAGCTCCAGCAGCTGGTCGGCCTCGTGATCGCCGGCTTCTTCGGGGGGGTCGCGGGCGCTCTTTTCGTGGTCATTGACAACTCGGCGTTTCCGGACATGCTCTTCTGGACTTTGTCGCTTGAGGTCGTCATCATGTGTCTCCTGGGCGGGTGGTTCACCTTCTTCGGCCCCATGCTTGGAGGAGCGATCATGGTGGCGCTGCGAACCTTCGCCAGCACCTACACCGAGTACTGGACGCTCATTCAGGGTATCATCCTCATGCTCGTCATCATCTTCCTGCCCGACGGGGTCCTCGGGTACCTCCTGGGGAAATTGAAACCTCGCAGAACCGGTCACGGCAAAGGGGGAGGACTATAGATGCTACGGGTGGATGGAATCACGAAATCCTTCGGCGGCTTCATGGCCGTGAGCGGAGCAAGCCTCGAGGTGAAACCGGGCGAGATCGTCGCCGTCATCGGTCCGAACGGTGCCGGGAAGACGACCCTCTTCAACCTCATGACCGGCATACTGAAACCGGACAGCGGGCAAGGTCCTCTTCAAGGGCGAGGAGATCACGGGACTGCCTGCCTATCGGATCTGCAAGAGGGGTATGACCCGGTCCTTCCAGGTCGTCAATATCTTCCCGCGGCTGACGGTCTTTGAAAATGTCCAGCTCGCCATTCTCTCAAGACAGGGGAGGACGTTCAATCTCTTTTCCCCTTCGAAGAGGTTCGCCGTCGACGAAACCATGAAGATCCTGGAGAGTGTGGGGCTCTTGAACAAACGAAGCCATGTGAGCGGTTCTCTCTCTCACGGGGATCAGAAGGTTCTGGAGATTGCCATCGCCCTGGGCGGGAATCCGGAGCTTCTCATCCTGGACGAACCGACCGCCGGGATGTCTCCCGAAGAGACGGCCCGTTGCATGGATCTGATTCAGACATCTCTCAAAGAAGCTGGGGCTGACCATCCTCTTCTGCGAACACGACATGGAACTCGTCTTTGCCATTGCTCAACGGATCATGGTGATGGTGCGGGGGAAGTCGATCATTCAGGGGCAGCCAGACGTTGTCAGAGCAAACAAAGAGGTTCAGGACGCCTATCTGGGCGAGACCGAAGGCCGGGACATGCTGAGCGTCGACAAGATCCACACGTATTACGGCCTGAGCCACATCCTTTTTGATGTCTCCCTCACCGTCTCCGAGGGAGAGATCGTTGGTCTGCTAGGTCGGAACGGGGCCGGAAAGAGCACCACCATGAGAAGCATCATGGGGTTGACCCCGCCCCGGCAGGGAAAGATTTCCTTCAAGGGGGAACTGATCGCGGGGAGAAAGGCCTATCTTCTCGTCCGAGCAGGGAATAGCCTATGTTCCGGATGACCGACGTGTCTTTGCGGACCTGACTGTGGACGATAACCTTGAGATCGCCTTCCGCAGAAGCGGCGACTGGAACAAGGAGCGTGTCTATGGTCTCTTTCCCGCCCTTGCCGAAATGAAGTCCCGGCGGGCAGGGAACCTGAGCGGCGGCGAGCAGCAGATGCTCACCATTGGCCGGGCGCTCATGAGCAGTCCGGAACTTCTCCTGCTCGATGAACCCACCGAAGGATTGGCCCCCCTCATTGTCAGGGATCTTGAAGAGCAGACTCTCAAGCTGCGCGAGGCAGGGATCAGTATTCTCCTCTCGGAGCAGAATGTAAAGTCTGCGCTGAAGCTGATTACCCGGGCTTACGTGATCGATAACGGGGGCATTGTGTTTGAGGGGACCGTCTCGGACCTAAAGGCGAACGAAGAGGTGAAGAAGAAGTACCTGATGGTTTAGCAGGATCAGGGAGAGTTTGGGCACATAGGTCATCACGAGGAGACAGCCGGTCAATAGGGCGATCAACGGCAACACCGCCCTGCCCGCCTCGACAAACGAGGCTTTCTGCTCCACCGTCAGAAGCCAGATAAAGGTCATGGCGCATGATAGGATAAAGAGCAGGCAGCCGGAGAGGATGGCGGAATCTCTGCAGATCGAAATGAGTTTCGGCAGCTTCAGCTCCCGGTAGATCAGGAGTTCCACGATCAGGGCATACCCCACGGAAACCGCAGCAGCTCTGTGGGCGTAAGTCACCGCCATCGACTCCCGCCGAGGACGAGAAAAGGAAGGAAGAGAGCCCACAATCCATCCCTCAGAACGGCAAACCCTTCTCTGAAGCTGTACCTCACCTCCGATTTCCAGCCATGTTTTTTCGACACGAAATAAGAATACCCGATGAGGCAGAGGCCGATAAACAGGCCCGGGAAGAAACCCGGCCATAAAGATCTTCGCCACGGAGACGTTTACGACGAGCGCGTACATGATCATCGGAATGCTGGGGGGGATGAGGATGCCGAGGGAGCCGGCGGACGTCAGAAGCCCGATCGAAAATCGCTCACCATAGCCTTCTTTGACGAGGGCAGGCATCATGATGCTTCCGATGGCGATCACAGTGGCAGGAGACGATCCCGAGATGGCTGCAAAGAAGATACAGGCCATCACCGAGGCAATGGCCAGCCCGCCGGTGAACCGGCCGACGAAGACCTTCATGACATCGACCGAGTCTGCGGGAAATCGCTCCCTCGGCCATGATGTTGCCGGCCAGGATGAAGAATGGAACGCCGAGGAGGACGAAGTTATCCAGCCCGTTAAAAAGCTGCTGGATCAGGGAGGTGAGCGGAGTCTCTGCGATGAAGATCAGGTAGACGGCTGTTGTGGCTGCCAGGACCAGAGAGATCGGCATGCTCAGGCAAAGAAGGCAGACAAAACAGAGAAAGAGCAGGGTGAGATGCACTTAAGCTTTTCCCCTCACCTTCTCAAAAGGCTCTCCCCGCAGGAAACCCCCAAGGTGTTTGGCGGACAACGAGAAGAACCTGAAAGCCATGGTGACGGAGAAGAGGGGGATGGGAATATAGGGGATGAACATGGGGATCTGCATGGCTGCGCTTCGGACCCCGAACGCTCTCAGCTTCAGGAGATGTGGAAGCCGTAGACGATGAAGAGGACCAGGACGAGGCCGGAAACCAGGTAGGCGATGCTTTTCAGGATATGGCAGACCCTGTCGGAACAAACTGAACCAGGGCGTCCATGGAGAAATGAACGCCGTACTTCACCCCGATGGAGGCCCCGAGGAAGGTGGTAAACACGATCATGTAGTTCGAGAATTCCTGAAACCACGTGAAGGTGTAATTGAAGGTGTACCGCAAGATCGTCTCGACGCAGGTGAGGACAGCAAGGCCGAGGAGCGAAAAGCCGACCAGACCTTCTTCCAACCGGCAGAGTTTATCGATCAATGGGCTCATGACAAAAAAGGAAGGGGAACCTCTCCCCTTCCTTCCGGATTCTCCTCTCGGATTATTTCAAGTTTCAAGAAAATGGTTCCCGGCGGGTCTGTCAATTATCGCTGGTTGTTACTTCCGCTTCGAGTAGAAGTCGATCTTCTTCAGGTAGAAAGTCGTAGAGCTCGGGGCCGATGATGTCCCTGTACTTGTCATAGACGGGTCTGACCGCTTTCTTGAAGGCTTCCCGTTCGGCAGGGGTGAGCGTAAGGATCTCGACCCCTGCGGCCTTTGCCTTTTCGAGACCGCCCTTCAGATCCTTGGCGTTTTCCTCGCGATTGACTTTGATCTGGACCTCGGCTGCCTCGCTGAAAATCTTCTGTTGATCGGGCTTTAAGGAATCCCAGAGGGACTTGGTGACGATGGTGTAACATTCGGTGCAGATGTGCTGCGTCAGCGTGGCGTACTTATTCACCTCGATGAACTTCATCAAAACGGAGGTGTAGAGGGGGTTGTCCTGTCCGTCAATCACCTTCTGCTGCAGGGCATTGTAGATCTCCGGAAAGGGAAGCGGCACGGGGTTGGCGCCGAGGGTTCTGAAGGTGTCGAGGTAGACCGGGCTCTCCATCAATCGGATCTTCAGGCCTTTCAGATCCCCGGGTTTGAAGGGCCTTGGAACGGGTAATGTTTAAGGTTTTAATGTTCTTTGTTTCTTCATTTCTTCAATGAGATCGATAAATCCCACAGGGTTGTAACCTGTCATGCCCCCGTCTGCAACCATCGTCGTTCCATTCATGTAGCTCGAATCCTCCGAGGCCAGGAACAGGGCAACTTTGACGATTTCTTCAGGATCTCCAAGCCTCTTGAGCGGAATCTTTTGAGAGAGGCCGGAGACAAGGACCTCTTTGTTCAAAATGGGCGTGTTCATCCCGGCCGCAAGAAATCCCGGGGCGATGGCGTTTACAAGGATGTGATACCTGCTCCATTCATAGGCCAGGATCCGGGTCAACATCATCACACCCGACTTGCTCACGCAATAGGGCAGAAAACCCTGTTCCCCGAGCAAGGCGGCGGCAGAGGAGATATTGATGATTTTACCCCCTCCCTGCTCTTTCATCTGCTTGCCCACGGCCTGGCAGCAGAGAAAAACCCCTTTCAAATTGACAGCCATAACCTGATCCCAGCCTTCTTCCGTGATCTTTTCTGCTTCCAGGATGAAGGGGTTGATCCCCGCATTATTCACCAGGATATCGATCTTTCCAAAACGCTTGACCGCCTCCTCCACCATCTTTGCCACGTCCCGAGACACGGAAACGTCCGCCTGCAGACCCATGGATCGAACTCCCAGGGCCTCAATCTCCCGGGCGACAGCGATCGCCTTCTCCAGGTTTCTTCCGTTGACCACGACGTCCGCCCCTTCTTTGGCAAAGCCGACGGCAAAGGCCTTTCCGATTCCCCGAGTAGACCCCGTAATCAATGCTACCTTCCCTTTGAGCCTCATGTCGTTACCTCCATGTTCGTGGAAAAACTCGAAATCCAAATGTTCCAAAAAATCTTACAAAAAGGCCTTTTTCAGTTTGGAATTTCGGTCATTCGGTATTGTTTCGGATTTCGGATTTCGGCATTCGGATTTCAGTTATGGCTGCATTCTCGAAAAACGAACCACCTGTTGATTGTAGAAAGGGGGGATAAGACCAGACGGAGAATCATGACCTTAGAAATCCTTTCACCCTCTCTTCAAACAGCTGACTCAGATGGCTGCTGCCCGAAGGGGTCCACCCGAAAACTTCTTCCCAGACCTCGTGGCTCTCCATGCAGAGGTAGACAAAGAGGCGGGGATCCACCTCCCTCAGCCATTGAACCATTTTCCGGTACATCTCGATGCGAATCTCTTTCAGATAGCGGAATTTGGCATCCTTTCCCGGAAAGAGTTCCCCGAGGAAGATCCGGGTATCTGGAAAACGCTCCTTTGCGATACTCTTGAGCTGGGGAGGGTATCGAAATCCTCCCAGACTGATCCAGATGACCCTTTGAGGATCGACCCGTCCGAAGAGCTCCCAAACGGTATTCCGGTATCCCTCCTCCCAACCGTCATAATAGAACATGGGGTCGAAATGAAACCCGACGGGATAGCCTCTGTCCTGACATCTCCTTGCAGCCTCAATCCGCATCGACAAGGACGCTGTTCCCCTCTCTTCCTGTTCGATCACTCTTTGCGGATTGAGAGACCAGGAAATGACGGTTCCCTTTCGGGGGTCCATAGACAGGAGGGGATCCACCTGAACCGATTTTGTCTTTAATTCGAGAAGGCCGTTCTCCCTTTCCGAAAAAAAGGGGACAAGGACTTCGGAGAGAGGAATGATCGGATCTAAAGCCAGGCTATCCGAGAGTTCTCCTGTTCCCACTCTCACCAATGGCTGGGAACGGGAGGAGAGAAATCCGTCGATCTCCTGCAAAAGATCGTCCAGGTTGGAATAGAGGGTGAGCAGGGGGTTATTCAGGTAATTTTGAAGAACACAATAGGAACAATCCATCGGACAATTTGTGATGGGGCTGATCACGTGATACCCGCAGCAGATGTGGCCGGAAGTTCCCGGGCAAGGTTTCAGCCGTTTCCCGTAAAAATGGGTGATGAAGAGGCTCTTCTTTCCTGCCTTGAGAGGATCGTCTGTGCAGAGGAATCGTTTGATCAAAGACCTTTTGTCTTCGACCCTCTCCACGGAAATATGGGAAAGATTTTTCAGGACCCGTTGGGTCATCCAATCCTGTTCAGCCTTCTCATCGAGGTAGATCCGTTCAATCTCAAAGGGGAACATCATTCATTTCTCGTCAATCTGGTCATTGGGTCATGAGGTCATTAACCCAGGATGGGTATCGTCTCAGTAACCGGATCTAAACTGTTTTTGACTATGCGGTCTCTATTGTCCCGGATCATCTCCTCCAATTCTTCTTTGTCCGCAAGGTTGTTCAGGGAGGAGAGGATCGTCCGGAGTTCTTCCACGGATGCGAATTGAAACTCCATCTTCAGCCTCTTTCCCTCAAAGTTGGGCGAATGGTCCAGGGAGATCGCCGGAGGCAGATTCAGATTTGTTCTCCGTTGCCGGAATCTCTCCTCCAAGTGATGTCTCCTCGGGTAACGAAGCCGGAAGAGAGCCTTCTTGAACTGCTCCGTTTTCTGAGCGGGTGTCCATTCTCCATGAGACAGCGCACCCCGAATCTCCGATCGATCGAGAACCTCCCGGATCCGGATTCGATCCCTCCTTGAAATCTCCTCCAGGAGCGTAAGAACCTCTCTCAGTCGGTTCTCCCCCAACTTCAGGGAAGAGAGCGGTTCGAGGAGCGCAATCCGGTCTTCAGGATGAAACGTGGAAAGAATTCTGATGTTGGAACGGGAGACTTCCTCCTTCAGCACAAAGCCCTTGACCTCGTCTTCCATCCCGGCGAGGGAAAGAAAGGTATTGAGTATCTTCTCATGAGTCTCCAGAGAGAGCAGCGGCAGATAGCGCTGAATCACTGCGGCCCGATCGGCATGGAATTGATGAATCAACTTATCCAGGGCGATCGCTTTTTCAACGAAGTTGAGCCCCCGGGTCGTCATGTTCTCGTGGAGAACCGCAGTAAAGAGTCCGAGGTCGTCTGTTTCATCCGTGATCCATGATTCGACCTCATGGCAGCGAAGCTCGCGAAGCGCCCCGATTCTTCTGAACCCGGAGATCACCTGGTAGCCGCCGGGCCTCTCTTTCAAATGAACCGGTTGAAGGAGCCCGACTTCCCTGATCGAAGACTGAAGGTCCTGGAGGTCCGTCATGAAACGAACGGAGAAAGTGGTATCGGAAAGATCGATCCGATCAAGAGGAGTTTTCTGAATAGTTTTCATTGTAAAGTGCAGATGGCTATTTTTCAGCGGCCTGTCAGATCTCAATACCGTACTGGCGCATCATCTCCTGATAACGCCTTCCCTCCAGCTCGTTTCCTCTCTTGTAGAAACCTTTGGACAGGATCCGGCATTTCGTCTTCATCTCCTCCAGAACCATCTCCCTTTCGGAAGGACCGAGAGAGGGTTCTGAAAGAAGCTTTTCCAGAGCAATCACCCGGTAGCGGTCATTTCCCCAGGAGCGGTTGGATAGCTGATCCGCGTGTCCCCCCCGTTTAATGATCAGCCTGCGATCGATAAAAAAAATGGGATATCGAACAGCGACCCTGAGCCAGAAGTCGTAATCCTCGCATACCGGAAGGGCTTCATCGAAGAGGCCCACTCTTGAAAAGAGCGTCTTTCTCATCATGGCGGAAGAGGGACTGATGGTGCAAAGGGGAAGGCATTTCTCGAAGATCCAGCCGGAATACTTGGCATGTTTCAATTTCGGATTGACCCTCTTGCCTCTCCGGATCCAGATCTCGTCCGTGTAGCACAGGGGATAGTGGGGATTGTCATCCAGAAAGGCTGTCTGGGCCCGGAGTTTCCCTTTTGCCCAGAGATCGTCCGAGTCCAGGAAAGCGATGTATTTTCCTTTTGAATGAAGAATCCCCTTATTTCTGGCCGCACTCACTCCCCGGTTTTCGGCATGCCGGAGGAGTCTAACCCTGCCTCCGAACCGGCCGATTTCTTCTGCCGTTTCGTCTGTGGAACCGTCATCCACCACGATCAGTTCCAGGTCCTCAACGTCCTGCATGAGAACGGAGTCCACGGCCTCTTTCACCATGGGAAGACGATTGTAGGTCGGAATGATCACCGAGACCTTGGGCATCATAAACAAATCCAGGAATAATAGAAGACTGGAAGATTGGCACGACGGAAATAAGAAGTAGGTGGAATAATGGGTTCAAAACAGGAGAACGAATGCATTCTATCCTGGTTTTCGTTTACCTTATTAGATCTTTTCCCATTATTCCATTATTCCAATCATTCCAATCGTTCCATGTCTTTCGGTTAGACGGCGATCCGCCGCGTCATTTTTTTCAACCGGCTGATCTGTCCTGTCAGAATACCTGCAATCTTCCAGTTTTCCTGTTGCAGGGCCTCCGCCTTCTTCCCCCGCAACTCTCTCACCTTCTGCTTCAATTGCGAGGACGTCAGAACCACTTTTTCTTTCTTGACGAAGGCCTTTTTCCCCTTTTTCGTCTCCGGCTCGGGTATCCCTTTTGCTGCCCGTATGGCGACAAGCAACTCCTCTTTCTTCATGGCGTGAACACCCGAGATCCCCGGCAGCCCGAGAGCCATCTCCCTCAGTTCCGTCGCCGTCAGCTTCTCCAAAGGCTTCTCTTTTTTCTCCATGCTCATTCCCTCCTTGCTAAGATAGGATACTTCATTCGGTGCTCGCCCCCCGAATTCAGGCTTTAGAAGGAAAAGGGCTTTGTTCTGCTAAATCTATAAGATTTTTCGATCCAAATCAACTGTTGTGATTGAAGATCGTCATCAACTGGAGTATGATAATCCTCAACCGGCTGCTGTGTCTTATCTCTCAGTTTCTTGAAAACGATTTGATCAGGGAGGGCCCCATGAGAAAAAGAGGATCCGGTATCTTGCTTCATATCACGTCGCTTCCGTCTCCCTTCGGCGTTGGAGACATGGGCCCCGGGGCTTACCGCTTCGCTGATTTTCTTTCCCAAACGAAACAATGCTACTGGCAGGTCCTTCCTTTGAATCCGATCAACCCCGTATACGGAAACTCCCCGTACAGCAGCCCTTCTGCCTTTGGAGGAAACACCCTCCTCATCAGCCCTGATCTGCTGCTCGAAGAGGGGTGGGTTACCCCGGAGGAGGTTGCGGTCAAACCGCCGTTCCCGGAAGACCGGACCGACTATGAAACCGTGATCCCCTATAAAGAGGCCCTGTTTGAAAAAGCCTTTCAGAGATTTAGAGCAACGCGAAAGGGCCGGGATGAGTTCGAGGTTTTCTGTTCATCCCATAAAACCTGGCTGGACGATTTCTCCCTTTTTGCCGTCATCAAGAAACGTTTCGAGGGCCAAATCTGGAATCTGTGGCCCGGAGACCTGAGAGATCGAAAGAAAGAATCTCTGGATGCGGCCAGAGAAGAATGCCGCGAACAATGGGAGAAAGGAGAGGTTTCTGCAGTTCCTCTTCTATAGACAGTGGTGGTCTCTCAAAGAATACTGTAACCGGAGGGGCATTCAATTGTTAGGAGACCTGCCGATCTACGTCAACTTTGACAGTGCCGATGTGTGGGCCCATCCCCGGATTTTTAAGCTGGATGAAGAAAAGAGGCCCTCTTACGTCTCGGGAGTTCCGCCCGACTACTTCAGCAGAACAGGGCAATTATGGGGAAACCCCGTCTACCACTGGGATCGATTACGGGAGACAGGGTTCGAGTGGTGGATCACGCGTGTCGCCCACCATCTGCGTCTCTTTGACGCCATAAGGATTGACCACTTCCGGGGTCTCGTGGCCTACTGGGAGATTCCCGCAGGTGAAGAGACGGCCCTTCATGGGAGGTGGACCGAGGCCCCGGCGACGGAGTTTTTCAAGGCACTTTTGAGACGTTTCTTTGATCTTCCCATTATTGCGGAGGACCTCGGCGTCATCACCCCTGATGTCAGAGAAATCCTTCACCAGCTTGGATTCCCGGGGATGAAAGTCCTTCTTTTCGCCTTTGGCGAGGATCATCCCATGCATCCCTATCTGCCCCATGTGTATGAGGACAATTGTGTGGCCTACACCGGAACGCATGACAACAATACGGTCCGGGGATGGTTTGAAAAAGAGGCATCTTCTGACGACAAGAGGAGGCTGTTCCGCTACCTCGGGAGGGTGGCCTCCCCGGATGAGATCCATTGGGAGATGGTCAGACTGGCGATGGTCTCGGTGGCAAAAATCGTAATCTTTCCGTTACAGGATATTCTCGGTCTGGGTGAAGCATCCAGAATGAACAGGCCATCTACGACGTGGGGAAACTGGGAGTGGCGGCTCAGACAGGACCAGCTGACGCCGAGTGTCTCAGAAAGGCTCCTCGAAATGACCGAAACATACGGAAGAGGGTAGACCTTACCGTTACATTCCCTTCGGTAGTTTTTTGATGCAACCGGGTGGTAAAGTCGATACAGAAATTGAGGAAAAACTTGGAGAACGGGCCCTAAGAGGACTTACATCTCTCGCTGAACGAAATAGAGACTGTTGACATCAAGCATATCGCCTGTGATCATCCTCACCCGGTTCATGACGGATTCCCGGGTTATCCTTAAAGGATCCTCCCTCCTCTCCGGCAGAACGCCTATGAGATGGGGTTTCTGTGCTTCGTCAAAGAGATAGATTTCGTAGGCTACCAATTCCCGCTAATCCGCCTCTCCCCTCCCGAATATGAGGATGATCCTTTCAATAACGATTGCAACGCTAAAGGCGCCTTTCTTTCCTATTCTCTTCTTGAGCCAGTAATAAAAGGCGAGGTTCTTGTTAATCAGCAAAGATCTCATTCATATCCTCTTGAACATAGTATAAAACAAGGGGACACGACCATCCAAGGCCGTTTAAAGCATTTTTCACACCAGGCTTTCCATATCATTGTAAGACCCTTGAAATATTGGGCTTTTCTTGGATTTCCATGTGGTGACAATGGTCCTCTCAGTGGAAAATCTTTTCATAGAAGTCCCGATTTCTTTCCCGTACCAGGGGAAAAAACCTTCCTCGTCCGGGGCAAGCCGCTCGTCCGGATTGCATGTATGGCCGACATAATAGCCGCCGTTCCGGTCGTCCTGCCCAAACCTGATTCATCGGTGAACAATCATCAACCCAGGATCGCTTCGCTCCGACCGGGTAGCCATCATCGACCGGAACAGCCGGCCGGATTCCTTCAGATCGTGGGGCCGGACTCAAAGGCTTTTTATTGGGGAGATTTTCAATGAAAGAAAGGTAAAGAAAAGCAGAACTCCCCGGATCGGTTCTTAGCACGGTTCTGATCCCAAAATACTTTTGCAACCTCTTCCATCAAGCACTACGAGATCAGAGAAGAAAGGCCGCGCTCTTATCATCATGGACATAAACCTTAAGTGACAGGACATTGCCCTCTATGAGATCCTCTCTTCCGCCGATCTCTATGAGAGGAGGTTCTCCCAGGGAAAGGCCGATGCCGTTTCCAAGCCCTGTTTCCAGAGCGATTCCGGCCAATTCAGGGCCCAACTCTTTCACGGCAGATCTCGCAACCTCTCCCCCTGTTGCCCCTGGGTTCGCCGCTGCCATCATGCTTCGCATCGCACGCCTTGCTTTCTCTGCAAGATCGGAATCCGGTACCGGGAATGTCACTGCAAGGTCGGCCCAATATCCCTGAAATTCAACAGCGATGTAAGCGATGAGTCGATCCGAAATGGTCGGGCAGGAATATTCAAAGGGGGATAAGCATGGACCATACCCCCCAAAGGTTAATAAGCGAACGTCGTGGGCACCAAGCTTTCTTGCCACCAATTCAGCCTGCAAAACAGCCCTTGGAATCGGTTCCCCTCCTGAGAAGACATCCATCATCATTTGTTTCGCCAAGCTAACGAGTGATGCAGCATGCATCACGGCAGAACGTTCTCGCGGCCGAAGCCTTGCCCGAGCAATTCGCATCAGCGGATTCGCCTCCACCGTCGTGATCCCCGATAACGAGGATAACAGACTGTCGTATATCTGGTTGGGCATGAGGTTCACATCAACGATGCCGACTTTCTTGGTTTCTACGTATTTCTCTTTCAGAAGCAGGCTTATCTCATTGCCTGCGTTCTTCAAATGCCTGACATCCTTTATCCAAGTGAGTTCTTTCGCAAAAGGAACATCTCGGTCACCCCCCG
This sequence comes from uncultured delta proteobacterium, assembly GCA_963731045.1. Taxonomy (GTDB): domain Bacteria; phylum Desulfobacterota; class BSN033; order BSN033; family UBA1163; genus CAVSVC01. The sequence goes on from CAVSVC010000058.1 coordinate 131,716, forward strand.
CTGAAAAGTATAACGTTGGATCTCCTGTCAACGGGATCACGGCGATGGCCCAACCACTCTTCGGGATAAAATGGGTAAGGTAGGAAAGGTTTGCGTAGTGGGCGCCATTGCCAAAAACAAGCAATGCACCGATATCCTGTTCCGCCATGAGTGAATGCAACGCACGAACTCTTTCAGTGAATTCATCCGAAGGGAAAAAAGACCGGTCCCACACGGAACGACCGCAAAGTAACACTGGATTCTTCGTAATCATGTTTTAGCCTCAATCTATCCCGGGATAGAGTCTAATCTGCAAGGCCAACGAGTCAACGGTTCAAGTCCTGTCTTTGTGACGACGACCGTTTCGCCGCACAAGAGGTACCCCGTCTCCGGAATGTACTGATTTGGATGAATGATAAACATCATCCTTTCTTCCAACAGGGTCTCGTTGTCCACCGTGAGTTGTCCCGGGTGGGTCGATCCCAAACCAAAGCCGTGGCCTCTTACCCGCATATAGGGTGGATAACAGTATTTTTCGTATCCAGATTCGGCAATGGTATCGTTCATCCCTTGGGTGACCTCTTTAACCTTGGCCCCGGGGACCCCTGCCCTCATTGCATGCACCATCGAATCAATCAAAATGTGATATTTGTCAGATTGCATTGGGGTAGGCGACCCAACGACCGCTGTGCGACAGATTTGAACGAACTGTCCCTCATAGCTCGGGGAGATTTCGGCAAGAATCACATCCCCTGCATCCAGTCTCCGGTCCGAGGGAGGATTCACGGCCAGATTGTGTTGAGATGCTGAGATAAGCTGGAAGTTGTCATCAGCACCAAGCGCCTTGATAAAACAATAAACTTCAGCGGCCAACTCATATTCGGTCATGCCGGGTTTCGCGGTCCGTAACAGATGCTGATATCCCTCTTCAGCAATCACAGCGGCTTTTCTTGCTAACATGATTTCAAGCTCATCGCGAACCGTAGCCACATGGGCCACGACGTGCTCCGCGGGCTGCGGGACAATTTCGAATTGAGAGGCTATCCTTTTCCTGGTTTCTGTCGTGAGGCGGCGCATTCCAATGAGCCCGACGTTCTTCCTCTTCCAGTTTTTTTCAAGGATGAGCCCCTCCAGTTCCTTACTGAAATCATTTGTGGACATCACACGGCCGACCCACGAAAGCATCTTAGCCCTGTGAAGATCCCAGGACGGAGTGATGAGGAGAACCGGCTCATCGTCTTTGGGCACGCATAATACCGAGTTACGTCCGATGGGTTTGAAGTTTGAAAGGTAATAGAATGGGTCCATATCGACGAAGGAATACTCACCACTCGAGTAGACGATCACCAGATCCATACCCGAGGCTTCCATTTGTTGCCGTATGGCACCCATTCTTCGTTCATAGGCCTTTCTCTTTACATTCCGGTCAACGACTTTCTCCATTTTTCGATTTGCACCTCACAACATTCTCAAGAGCGACGATCGGACCCAACTCATCTTATGGGGCCAATTCTCGGATCATCGAAGGCTATTTTGGTTTTCCCAGACCTATTCTCGCGGCGATATTCGACGCGACTTCGTACTCTTCTGCCATTAACTTCTTGAGCTCTCCGGGAGATTTATAATCAACAACATATTGCATCTTCTCTACCTTCGCCTTGATGTCAGGGTTCTTGATTGCCTTTTCGATAGCGGCTACCAAGACTTTCCTTACCTCCTCCGGTATTCCGGCTGGAGCATATAATGCAAACCAACCTGAGAGAAGATCTTGTTTATAGCCTAATTCCGTGATTGTTGGAATATTAGGAAATTCGGGCACCTTTTTGCTTAACATGAGAATTCTCAGCTTCCCTGCTTCAACGTGGGGTATGAATTTGGCAAGCATGTCGCAGGTGACTTCAACATGTCCACCCAATAATGCTGTGACGACCGACTCACCCCCCTTGAATGGGACAAGGGTGAATTGAGCCCCCGTCATTGCTTTTATGATCTCTATGTTGAAGTTGGCTAAACTTCCCACGCCAGGCGTGCTGACGCGAAGTTGTCCCGGGTTTTTCTTGGCATGTTCTATCAGCTCAGCAAAGCTTTTCCAGGGTGATCCTTCTTGTACTGAAATGACCAGGGGGAAGAAACAATGCACACCCAAAGGCTCCAAGTCTTTGTCCGAGTCATAGGAAACGGTCTCAGGATTTGTGATCCTGGCATGGACCGTCGCCGCTGATGGGGCGTAGAGAAGCGTATAGCCATCCTTTTTACTTCTGGCGACGGTATCGGTCCCTAAGGTCATTGACCCCCCCGGCTTGTTTATGACAATCACTTTTCCCCCGAGAAGTCTCTCCATCTCTTCAGCTAATAGCCTACCGGTAATGTCCGATGTCGCACCTGGGACTGCCGGGACAATGAGCTGGATGGGACGGTTCGGATAAGGCTGCGCCGACAGCGGCCTGACGGTGACAGCCAGGATGCAAAGGATTAAACCTAAACTTAAGGCAAATACGAACCGTCTCATAGTTCTCCTTTCTTTTTAACCATTACTTCTCAGGTCAAAGGCACCCGCAAAATGGAGACTTTCTGTCAGCATTCCTCCAAAGCCATCTCAACAATTCGTTTCTTTTCAGTGAGTTGAGTTTACGGAAAACGGTATCCAAAGTCAACAGAAAAACAACCATCCCGAGTATCCCTTCAGTGACGGGTGGAAGAACAAAGGTATACCAGGGTGGGAGGGACTGTCGGAAAAACCTTGGAGCGGGACCTCTTTTGGAGAAATTCATGAGTGGAATGGCAAAGAAAGTGTCTGCAGCCCTCTTCCGTTTAGGAACCCCTACCGTAAAAAAACCGCTTCCCAAGGTTTTGGAGATAGTTCCTCCCACCCTGGAAACCCACTGCCTACCCAACTGCCACCCGTCAGTGAAGGGTTACCCATCCCGGGAAGCCACGGCCGGGACTGGAACACCGTCCGCAAAGGTCATGTCGTACCATTTGGGTTTCGGATCGAAATAGAGTCCCTCGGCGATGGGTTCGTTGTTTTCCGACAGGAAGTAATTCTCATCAATCCAATCCAGGAGATTCATAGATGCTTTCTCAACTCTTTCTGCCTATTTCTTCAAGATTCCTCCATAAAAACCAATAACCGCTGGTCGCCGATTGGAAATGCCCCATCGATTTTACCCGTGACTTGGACTTTTGACCTTATTTCGGGCAAAGGTTTTTTGGTAACTACGATGATTTCTCCTGTCTTGTCTCTGAGCCTGTAAAATTTAAGAACAATAAACAAGGATGTCCGGTCTGTAACTTCTCCTTCGATCGTGACCACTTTCCCCTCGTATGCCTTCGGATTTCTGAGGATCTTCTCGATCTGGGCATACTGGGCCTGCCTGAGGTAATGCCACACCCCGACGCCTATCATTCCCACAATGACGATCAATATCGCAATGATTATCTTCTTTCTCATGGTCCTCCCACCGCCGACGTATGGACGGCAATTGCCTCGACGATCCTTGGCCATGGACCGCCATGAGGAAGATCGTGACCCATGCCCTCGATCAGCATCAATTGAGCCCCCGGTATGGCCTCGGCGGTGTCTCTGCCGGCCTCTACCGGCACGACGGGGTCGTCGGTTCCGTGGATAACGAGAGTTGGCACGGTTACGGAAGCCAAGGCCTTCTTTCTGTTGGCCTGAGCCATGATGGCAAGGAGCTGGCGGCCCGTTCCTCCCGGAGAGAAGCAGCGGTCGTATGCTCTCGTGGTGATCATTCTGGTCCACGCTTCGTCGAAGGCAAATCCCGGTCCTGCCATCGCTTTGAAAAGTGCCACCATGTGCTCGATGTATGCTTCCCGTTCCAGGGGAGCGGGAGCGAAGAGCCGTTCCATCATTTCAGGACTCGGTGGAGGAAGATCCTTGTTGCCGGTAGACGCAGTAGATTGAGATCAGGCTCAGGATGCGGGAGGGATGGCGGATCGCAATGGTCTGGGCGATCATCCCGCCCATGGACGCACCGCAGATATGGGCCTTGCGGATCCCGACGGCGTCGAGAAGACCCACCGCGTCCTCCGCCATATCGTCCAGGGTGTAGGGTGGAGTGCTCTTATCCCCACTCGTGAGCGTCGCGAGATCAGCTGCCTCTGCCTGATCGAATTTCGTGGAGAGGCCCGAATCCCTGTTATCGAACCGGATGACGTAATGGCCCCGCTGCGAGAGGTCTCTGCAGAGATCATCGTCCCAATGAATCAACTGGTCGCCAAGTCCACCAATCAGAAGGAGCGGGCGGGCCGACGGGTCCCCGAACGTTTCGTACTCGATGTGTATACCATTGGCCGTTGCATTCGACACGCGGGCACCTTCGATTAAGACAAAAACATGGGCTATGTGAGCGGCCCGCACCCCCCGCAAGTCCCTTACGGGTCATGGGGCATGTACCGGTTAATGAAAAAAAGCAGGAGGGCATGGTAAAACCCTCCTGCTTGCCAAACAACCGAGCGAACTCCGGGTAGAGACCCTTTAGAACTTGTAAGTGAGCCCGCCAAACACCACATTCGCCTTGTATGACTGGTCTTTGTATGCCCCTGTCATAAAGGCCTGGTTCGAGGCGGGAGCCGGCACGACGAACAGGTACCCATTCAGCTGGTCATCACTGTAGCGGAATTTTTCGTAGGCATATCCGAGTGAGCCTATGAGAGACTTCGTGAATTGATAGATCGCCTTGATCTTGAAGGAATAGAGGGTATAGTCCTCCGAGTGCATGATATCAACATTGTCCTGGTTGGCCCCGCCCAATCCATTTGCCGCAACCAGGAGCCCGGGATCGATGGTAAAGTCAACCTTTCCATTCGATTTCAGATAATCATGCTGAAATACGAATGTCAGCTTGTTGGGGATGGCGTAAATCTCGGTTCCGAGACCGTAGGCAAAGGTCCTGTCCTTCTGCTTGGCATCCCATGGGAAGTCGACAGGGTCTACTGTCCTCACGAGATCAGGCGTGAATTTGATCAATCCGAAATCGACGTTTCCGTACAGTTTGGCCACCTTTCCCAGGGTGTAGGCTGCATTGCTTCCGAATTCGTCTCTCTCATCTTTTTTCAGGCCAAAGACGGTGCCGTTATACTCCCCCCTTCTATGCCTGTATTCAAACCCGAAATTGAGGTTTTCCAGAGGAAAGAGATCGACAGAGGTCTTCCACGTATCTCTATTCTGGGCGGAATAAGCATACATTTTGTTGGGTTGAACATTGGGAGTCATAAATTCATCCCGATTCAACCGCTCAAAACCCACCATAATGTCGAGGAACTCCAGCTGACTCCACTTCAAGTTCACAAAAAAACTTCTATCCTTGTTGGAGGGCAAAACAAGGTCAGGAGCCTCGGCAGGTTTGGCAAATTCCCGTTCCGTTCTTACATACTGATAACCCCCGTTAAGATAGAACTTGAGGGGAAGCCTGAGGCCGGCCTCGGCTCCAAAGTTGCGGGTGTTGTAATCCAGGAAGTCCGCCGTGTCGGCCGCTCCCACCACCGTCGCCAACGCCCCTCTGTTCGATTTGTTCTCCCTCTTGTAATACTTGTAGAACACTTTGGTATCGAGGAAACGGACAGGAGTGGACGTGAGGACAAAATCATAATTTCGCGTCTCGACCTCTCCGTCGAAATTCGGGAAAATGGATGAGTCCGATTCCCCCTTTGCAAAGCTCAGGTTGGTGCTGAATTTGCTGTTGAAAGGCAGCTTCATGCCTCCCCTGAAGGCCCCTTTATTGTACGTGTTGTCCGGAGGGAGGGAGATGAGGCGCGGGGTACTGAAGACGGGGTTGGTAATGCCTACCAGGTTGATGTTGGAATTGCTGTTGTTGAAATCGCTGTAAAGATACATCAGCGACAAAAAGAGAGGATTCTTGGCATACCCTGCTTCAAGTTTCAGGTTGTTTGTAAGGTAGTCGACGGGCTCCGGAAGCTCCACGGCAATGCCGCCGGGTGATGTCACCGATGCGCCGGTGGGTTTGATCCCGTCCTTTTCTTCCCTCTGGAACGAGGCATCAAAGAAGAATGGTTTAAGCAGACTCAGCTTGAGACCTGCGCCGTACTGCTTTCTCTCGGTGGAATAGTCAAAGGTATCCCAGGTGGCAGCATTCGGGTTCGCAGCGCCGAGCCAGGATGCTGCTCCCCGCACCCACGAAAGGGGTTCTCGCGTCAAAGGTGATATTGTGGGGGATCTCCTGGTAAAACAGGTCGTATTTGAATTTCCCCCATAACCCGCCTTCGACTTTGTATTTCTGGGTATCATAACCGACATCACTCGCCTTGAAGTTCAAGAAATATTTCTCCGTATCGTAATTGAGGCGGGCCCTGCCATAGAAGCCGCCGTTCTCCCTCAGATCCTTGTATTCGGTGAATTTGGCTTCACCACCACCAGCGGCATCCACATTGATGAATTTGGCCACCGCCGAGATCTCGCCCTCGATCCGGGCCTCCTCGGAAAACACCCGGGAGAAGGGGATGAAACACACTACCAGCACGAGTATGATCATGATTCGTCTCATTTTGTCACCTCCTATCGTTCAAAGCCTGGGGAGAGCATGCTCCCATGAACATTTCCATGGCAATTCAGGCACGAGCGTCCGAAGAACTTGTTCTTGTTCGCCGTCGCGGGCCCCGTGAATGATTGAAAGTTGGTGTAAGGTCTGCTTGGGTGGCCTGTCCTCGTGTGGCAGCTCTGGCAGAGAAAGGGGACCTTTCTCACCAGGAGCTTGCTGTGGTTGCTTCCGTGGACTTCGTGGCAGACCAGGCAATTCTCCTGCACGGGAGGATGTTCAAATGCGAACGGTCCTCTCTTCTCAGCGTGGCAGTTATAGCATAGATCGTTGACGGAATCGGCCTTCACCATTCTGGGTCCAAAGGTTCCGTGGACTTCATGGCAGCTGCTGCACTTGACCCTGCCTTCTTTCACCGGATGATGAGACTGCTTGTTCTGCTGGGTCCTGATGTATTTGTGGCAGGTATAGCAGACGTCGGGATCCTTGACCTTTGCGGACTTTCCCGGGTCCCGGGTGCATGGAATGGCAGTTGTCACAGGACACGCCCATCATCTTGTGTCTGCCGATATCCCATGAGGCGAGATGCTTCGTAGTCTTCATGGCAGGCGAGGCATTTCGCTGACCTGGCGTTCGGATCCGCACCTCTCCCGAAGCCAAAGATGGCAACGCCTTTTCCCCCTCCTTTTGTGCTATGCTCTGCGCCGGGACCATGGCATGACTCACATCCTTCCCGGTTGGCAGGACTATCAGGCACTGCCTTCTTGCCATGGGCTGATTTTGCAAAGGCACCGTAATATTCTTCATGGCATCCCTTGCACGTTTCAGCGCCGGCGTACTCCGCCTTGTCGGCAGCATACCCCCGGGCGCTGAGGACAAATAGAAAAGCCACCAGAACAACCAAACACATTAAGACCTTCTTCCCCATGACTTCACCTCCTCTTTCCTCTCACCGTCGTGAGCTCTGAAACCGGCACGAGCAGTTCCTTCGAAAATTGAAGTGGCTTGTTACCGAATACGGACCTGAAAGAGCTTCCTCTGACACGATGATCCTCCCTGAGAAATGGAGCAGACCCGGTATCTGAACACCCATAGCGGCCCTGTCCGCAATACAAGTCTTCTTCGCTCCTCCCTTCACACTCTGCATGACGCCGCCTGCAATGACAGACTTTTAAGCAGGAGCCTGTTTCTCTCATTGATGACGGCCTCAGCAACCATGCGGTTTCGATGTAAGAATTAGAGCAAAACAACGAATAAACATCTGATTTAGACAAGAACGAGTGTTTTCTTATGACGAGGTAAGCTATGAATTCTCTGCTAGCAGTCCGTATCCTCAGCATACTACCTAACTCTCAGAAAATACTGACGTTTATTGCAGGGATGTCCACAAACAAAAAAGGGAGAGACCACTCCGTCTCTCCCCCCCTTATATTGGATTATGGTCATTATAGCATCACAAGTTGTTTATTTGTCAAGGGAAAAAACAGGAGAAAGCGGGAAAAAATCGGTCGGTTGAAAAAGCAAACTCTTAGCGCAATTCCAGATAAAGGGGTTTATTGCGGGGTTAGTAGCCGCACCCTTCAGGGTGCGCTGTTTTCGCTCCGGTTTCGTCGGAGCGGCTACCATTTTGGGGATGTAATTGTATTTTTGAATCAAACTGCTATGGAGGATACCTTCTCAGGAATGGACACCGCAGTGAGACGGGATATCCGTGGGCCAGAGACAGTGAGGGTCCTCTTCCAGGTAGTCCCCCGTTGAAAAAAGGGCAAGGCTCCGGCATCCGCGGCAATCTTTCAGGTGACATATTCCGCACAGGCCCTTCAAGTTCCTTTTTTCCCGGAGCTGATTGAGTATTTCGGACTTGTTCCAGATTTCTCTCAGGGATTGATTGAGCAGGTTCCCAATTGAGACTGGAAACCTTCGGCACGGAAGGACAGACCCGTCCGGCATGACGCAGACGCCATCGGTCCCGATCACACAGGGAGCGCCCAACAATTCCATATCATCGCCGTGGAAGACCACTTCAAAGGCCTGGTATGGAAGCGTTTCCCCTTCTGACAGTTCAATGGAAAAATGCTCGACAAATGTTCCAATGAGTTCTCTCCACTCTTCCCGGGTCAGCACTTCGTCTTTGATCCCTCTTCCCCGGCCCCATGGGATGAATCGCTCGATAATCAATCCGCCAATGCCTAAATCCTGACAGAGATCGATGAGGGAGGGGACGTTTCGAAAGTTCCGCCGCATGACAGTAATCATGAATTGAATTTCAAACCGGCTGTCACTCTTGATTTCCGAGACGTTTTCGATCACTCTTCTGAATGTCCCCTCCGGACGAATGGCGTCATTGACTGCCGCATCCGCACCATCCATCGAGATCTTCACTTTCTTCAACTTGGAAAAAGCGGAGAGCCTCTCAGCCTTCTCCCGGTCTAACAGAACTCCGTTCGTGATGATTCCCAGTTCATGGACTTCAGGTTTCCGGTCCAGTTCTTCAAGAAGCGGAAACAGCTCAGGTCTCAGCAGGGGTTCTCCACCCGTGAGATGGATGCAGGCCGTCCTGCCCCAGGCTTTCATCGTAGAAAGGATATTGTCCGAGACTTTCCGGAGCTGTGACCAGTCCAGGTCGCCCTTAGTGGAGAAGTCGTCCTGATAGCAGTGCCTGCACCGGAGATTGCAGCGGTTGGTGATGTGCCATTGAATGTAGAATGGATCGTTCATATCCTGCAAAATAGTCTCTCCACGGAGTCACCCTGCTTGCCGGAGGCAGGAAAGGCACGGTGAAGTTCCCCTCAGACACCTAAAGATCTTGCCATTCATTCAGGGAAATGTTCCTGTGAAGGCCGAGTTCGATCTCTTTGAGAAGGGTCTTTAACTGCGGCACAGTAAATTCGGCGTTGCTGGGGAGGGTGAAGGTGAATGTTCCGCGGCGCATGTAAAAATGTTTTCCGCCTGGCTCGGCCGATTCGAAGCCGAGCCTCCTTAATTTCTTGATGAAATCCTTTCTCTTGCATGGCATCCACCTAACCATGCACGGAGACCTCTTGAGGAACATGCAACCTTCTGTTGAGGTTAATGCCTCCGATCACGGGCAGCCTGTCGCCATGGCGCAATTTCACAATTAACCACCCCTCAAGAGCAGATCGCAGATCCTCCTGACACTTGTACAGTGTCTCTCCGAAGGCGACTACACCAGGGCATTGCGAAATTCTCCCCGAATAGTTCCCATCTTCCAGTTTCTCGTAGGTCGCTTTTGTCATAGCATGATGGATATATTCGATGAGCATGCCAACTCCTCCTTATTTCACAATAAAGGTACATTAAAAACCAGAAAGATTCAAGAACGATTGGATGTTACGGATAGTTTGCCCTGTCGAAGAAGCCGCACGGGTCATCTTGCGTTGAGTCCCCAAATAATGTAAAGAACCATTGGAGTATGTCAGGTTTCCTCAGCGTCTGCAGTGAAATGATACGATCAAAAAAACTGATTTAGAATCAACTTATTAATCGATCTGAGACTTTGAAAAGGCACATCCTCAAACCCCTTAAGTTCCTTGCTTTTCTATCACTGGGCCTGTTGCTCTTATGGCTTGCATTCAGGGGAGTGAAGTGGGAAGAATTCATCTATTCTTTCAGGACATATAAACTACCGATGGATCGTGTTGCCTCTGCCGTTACTCTGGCTGGGAGTCCTCTTTCGCGCCTGGCGCTGGAAGATTCTCATCGACCCCCTCGGTTACAACGTGAGCCTCTCTTCCTGTTATCACGCTGTAAGCATCGCCTATCTTGCTAACTATGCTTTTCCCCGCATCGGTGAAATGACGCGCTGCGTCATCGTCAACCGAACCGACAAGGTGCCTTTTCAATCCCTGGTCGGCACTGTCATCACCGAACGTATTGCCGATCTCGTCACACTTATGCATTCTTGCTGTCGCCGTGTTCTTCATTAAAATTGATTTTTTCGGATTCTTTATCACCAATGCTATCTTGCGGCCCATCTGTTGACAGAGTGACCGGAGCGCTTCACTCCCTCTGGGCTCTTGGGCTGATGGCGGGATTGCTGATCATCGTATTTGCAGCCTTTGTTCTTCTGTTTAGACACAGGACGAAGGAAGCGGCGATGTTTCAGAAGATCGGAGGCATTGCCAGAGGAGTGTTACAGGGCATCACTTCAATTCTTCACATGAAGAAGAAGCTGCAATTTTTAGTTCTTACCGTACTCATATGGTGCGTCTGCTACTGGCTCATGACATGGATCCCGGTCCTGGCAATGCCCGCCACCAGGCATCTCGATCTGATGGATGGGTTGTTTCTTCTGGTGATTGCCGGACTGGCCTTTGCTGCTCCGGTACAGGGAGGAATCGGTGTCTTTCACGCCATGATCACCCTTGCGCTGACTACGCTCTATGGAATCAGCAGGGAAGAGGCCCTGGTATTCGCCATCCTGCTGCATGAATCCCAGGTAATCTTCTTCGTCATCGCAGGCACCGTGTCATTCTTGATGCTATCCCTGCAAAAGAAGAAGGCGCACCCATAAGGTGTTCTTTGGTTGCACGCTTTGATCTTGACTTATGTGCTTAAAGCATGCATAGAAAATTATAGAATCAATATGTTGGCAAGGTGATAGAAATGGGCATCAGCATAAAAAACTCATTAGCTGAGAAATTGGCTCGGAAAGTTGCAGAAGAAGGCGGGGAATCCATTACACAGGCAATTATTCACTCTCTCGAAGAACGCCTGGAACGCCTTCAAGGCCGACGGCGGGCCAGCGGCATCGAGGAGGAAATCATTCGGATCTCCCGGCGTTGCAGTGCTCTTCCGGATATAAATGATCGATGAAATTATTTCCTGCTTGCCACAATGGGATCGCCCAACTTTCCTTGCCCATGATGAGGGACAAGTTCTTGAATCATTACGTCATTATTTCAAAGAGCAAGATTCGGGTTATCCCTTTAGGAGATAGAAAATGACTGAGAAAGGCTTGTTGAGAAGAATCGCTGTTGACCCTAAAATTATGCTTGGCAAGCCGGTCATTAAAGGAACGCGGTTACCGGTAGAAATCATTGTTGAGAAGATTGCGTATGGAGCCACCTTGGGCGACCTGAGAAAGGACTATCCGTTCCTGAAAGAAGATGATGTCCGGGCAGCTCTCTTATATGCAGCAAAAAGAATCGCAAACGAGGAAGTCTACGAAGCTTAAGCCCCAGTTGTCCTCCCAGTAATGTGTGAAAGACACAACGCGGTTTGGTATAACACGAATTAATCGGATAGACCCAATCTTCCAGTATTCCAACATTCCAGCTACCTTATTATATTGAAGATCTGGACCCGGCTGTTGCCCCGGTCAGCAATGAATGCCTCGCCTTTCTCGTTGAGACACATCTGCGAAGGATAGTAGAGGAGCCCTTCTGTCCATCCCATGGTCAACTGCCGTCCCAGGAAAGAACCGTCCGCCCCCAGAATAACAATTCCGGCCCCATTCTCGTCCACAAGATAAAGGGTGCCCCTGTTGTCCGATGTGATACTTGTGGGAAAACTGAGATATTCCCTCAAGCCTTTCGTAAGTGGAGAAAACTCCTTGGCGTCTCTTGCAGCGGTAAAGACCATGTCCTTGATCGAATCCACCAGAAAGATATTCCCTTTGAAATCTACCTGAAGGTCCGAGAAGAATCCGTATTCTTTCGGGAAACTAATATGCTTCTGATACTTTCCGTCCGGCCCTGCAATAATGACCCGTGCCCCGAATATGTCCAGGATATAGATGTTATCTTTCGAATCGATCTTAAAGCTCCTTGGAACAAAAGAAGCGGGGGATGGGATTCCTTCAGGGGTGACATAGTCTTTATACTCTCCTTCCGGACTCAACCGGACGATGCGGCGCTGCTTGCCGTCCAGGGCAAAGATCTCTCCCTTGGAATTCAACTGGACCCGAATAGGGTAAGAAAGCTGCTGAACCTTGATCTCCTTCCCCCCTTTCGTGCTCTTGTCCTGGAACGTGTATTGGAGAAGACGGTTGTTTTCTGTATCTCCCACAATCGAGAAGATTCTTGTCGTTGCAGGCAATCCCCTCGGGCTGTTTCATACCAGCGTTCTTATCGTCAACATAGACTGACTGGACGTGCCGGAATCGGATCTGCTCGGCGCTGAAAGCGCTCATCGGCAAAAAAAGACTAATAACTAAAAGACAAAACTAATTTTCACCGCAGAGGCACAGAGGGCACAGAGAAGACCATTTTTTTGTTTGTCGGGAGGTGCCGACAAACAAAAAGGTTCTCGTCCAAAGAATTTTTTGTGCCCAAGACAGGAGGCCTTTTCGAGAATCGTCGTCTCCCGATTCTCGAAAAACAACGCCCCCTCTGTGTCCTCTGTGCCTCGAACGAGCCTCCGGCGAGTGGGTGGTGAAAAATTACTTTTCGAGTTCTTTTCAAAAGGCTTTGCATGGTCATGTCACCTCGGGGTTCTGTTTTGAAAAAAACTTAGATTTACCCTGACCACTGATAGCTGATTACTGATCACTGATCACTGGCTTCATCACCTTTTCAATTGTTTGTGGCACTGCACACACTGATCAGTCGTTGTCGGGAAAGGCATTATATATCGGTATCCCGTCCCGTGGGACCTGTGGCAACTCAGACAGTCCATCTTCAGGTTCTTATTTCTTGAATCAGCCACTTTCTCCCCCATGGGGTGGGAGGTATGTTTCTGCCAGTCATGGCAGGTCCCGCAGAGATTGATGATGGAGGGCTGCTTCATAAGCAGAGTGCTGTTTGAGGCATGAACGGAATGGCAGGTCAGACATTCTCCATCCTGGACCGGTTTATGAACAAGCTCTCCTTTTAGCTGTCTTCCCTTTGCAGCCGCCTTCTCTTCCTTATCTTTAGCGGCAAGTTTCTCCATATTCGCGATCGTATCCGAATGACACTTTCCACAAAGACTCGTTATATCTATATTCACCAAATTTTTCTGCTTTGATGCGTGAGGTTCATGGCAGTTCAGGCACCCCGTCTTATCCATCAGCGGCCAATGAATCCTGTTCTGGTTGAAAGTTTCGTTCATCATGTTGCTGTGACACCCCCTGCACAGCTCAAAACCTACTCTCCGGGTTTTGAAAGGGTCAGGGGAGGTTGGAGCCTCGTGGCACTGCGTGCACATCCGGTTGGCCACCGGCGGATGGACATTCGTATAAAGGATTCCTGCCTTATCGGAACCATGAGCGTCATGGCACGAGGAACAATCCGCCTTCGCCACGGGATAATTGCCATGCTGCTTGGCAAAGGCGGGACGGTCAGCTTTATGGCATTCCAAACAAAGAGCCACCATGTCATTTTTCAGGAGATGATCGGCCTTGTCGGAAGCGTGCGGATTGTGGCAATTCAGGCATCCTTTTTCTACCGGGTTGTGTTTGAATTTTACCTTTGCAATGGTGTCCCCAATCGTTTTGTGACAGCTGAAGCAGAGTTCATTTCCAGCCTTCAACAGGTTTCCCTTGTTATTCGAAGCGTGAGGATCATGACATTTGACACAATTACCCTGGAGGACGATACTGTGGGCACTCTTCGCTTTTGCAGGAATAACGTCTCCATGGCATTTCAAACAGGATTTCTGCGGGTCTTCCGACAGCAGCTTTCCATGAGAAGAAGCATGCGGGTTGTGGCATTCGGAACACTCCCCTTCCTTAACAGGAGTATGGACAAACTGGCTCTTCATTTTTTCCTTAAACGCCTCATGGCAGGTCAGGCAGAGCTTCCCTTTAGCATCCGGTTTCAGTTTAAACTTGTCCTGTGAGTATGCAATCGAGAAAACAAGGACAGAGGCCATCAGGATAAATAGCAAGATCCATCTGAATCGGAAACGCATACGAAATCCTTTCGCAAACCTCTTTTCACCACAGAGGCACAGAGAGCACGGAGAAGGAGGAGGTTTTGGTTTGTCGGGAGACGGCGACAAACCAAAAGACCTTCAGCCACTTCGTGGCATGGCAATTGTTTACCAAATTTCTATTAGGATTGCATGTTATCCAAACGAGCTAGGTCCTTTTCTTCCTTGGAGGGACAGCCTTTTATCCAGTCGTCGTCTCCCGACTGGATAAAAACAATATTCCTCCGTGACCTCTGTGCCTCTGTGGTGAAACCAATTCTTTCATTTTTTCTCAACATCGAGAACGACATGACATTCTTCACAGGCTCTTCCTGCGAAGGGTGCGTGCATGTTTGCCTTGAAGAACTTCGGATCTTTCGATGCATGCGGTTCATGACAGTTCCTGCAATCCATCACTTCCGGATCGATACTGAGATGAGCTTTCCTATAAGAGGTCTTCTTATAGTCATGGCACTCAGCACACAGGGGTTGAATCTTCTGATTGATTAGAGACGCTTCAGTTGAGGAATGAGGCTTGTGGCACCTCTCGCAATCTCTGGCTGCCGGCGAATGAGCTTTCTCTTTTTCCATCCTTGTCTTTAAATCCTTGTGGCAGGTCAGACAGAGATCAGGGCTCTTGGCCAGAAGGAGTTTTTCCAATTTCGCCTTGTGCGGGCTATGGCATTTTGTACACTCGTCCGAAAGAACGGGTTTATGTTTGCTTCTTCCCTTTTCTATCTCTTTATTCAGATCTTCGTGGCAGGAAAAACAGAGAGGTCCCTCTTTCTTGACGATGGTCCCTTTTATGTTGCTTCCGTGAGCGTCGTGGCAGGTCAGGCATTCCCCTTCTGTGAAAGGAGCATGGTTCGATCCTCCGGTCACCTCTTTCATCAGGTCGGCGTGGCACGAAGCGCACATCTTGGCAGTTGTTGTCTTAAGGAGGTTCTTTTCATTCGATGCATGCGAAATATGGCACGCATCACATTGTGCATCAACGATGGGTTTATGCGTGTAAGTCTTTGAAAACTTTGTCTCTGCATCGGTATGGCAGGTATAGCACACTCTGTCCATCCGGTCTTTCAGGATATTCTTGATGTTCGATCCGTGAGGATTATGGCATGAACCACATTCATCTCCTGTGAAGGGAGCATGGACCGTCTTGGCTTTTTGAGCTTCCTTGGTCTTGGCGTGGCACGTGTAGCACAGTTCCCCGTCCTTTGCGATCAATAGTCCCTTAACCTTTGCAGCATGGGGGGATGGCAGGAAACGCATCCTTTTTCATCGGTCACAGGCTTATGTTTGACCGCAACATTCTCCTTCTTCTCAGCGTGGCAGTCAAAACAAAGCAGATTACCTTTCTTGACGAGGAGCTTCACCTGCTCCGAGGCATGGACGCTGTGACAGGCCAAACACTCCCCTTCCTTAAAAGGAGCATGCTCGATGGTTCCCCCGGCCTTGAGGGCGGAGGCTTCGTGACAATTTGAGCAGAGCTTGCTTCCGCGCTCGGTGGTTTCAAAGGGCTTAGCTGACGAAGCCGGGTTGTGGCAGGAATCGCACCCTCCTGCAACAGGATTGTGGACACTCGTTTTCATGAGCTTCGGCTGCAACGACGTGTGGGGATTGTGGCAACTCAAGCAGGATGCTTTGCCGACAGGATAATCACCATGCGCCTTTTTGAAGGGGGCTTTGCTGCTGTCATGACATGTAAAACAAAGGGAAGGCTCGGCTTTGACAAGAAGGTTCTTCTCATCCGAGCTATGGGAAAGGTGGCAAGCAGTGCAGCCCTTTGTCTGCTCGATCTTATGAATGACTTTCTTTTCGTAATCCTCTTTCTTGTGACACTGGAAACAGGCCTGGTTGCCTTCGGCTTTGAGCAGGTGAGTTGCCTGGGAGGCATGCGGATCATGGCAGGCGGTACACTTGGCTCTCTTGAGTGCCGTATGGACGTTCTTTTTGTTGAGGCCTATCTTTTCTTTACTGTGGCAAGGATAGCAAACCTCATTTCCCTCCTTCTTGAGTATCAGTTTTCCCACCAAGCCATGGCGAAGATGGCAGTCCTCGCACTTTTTCTGCTTGACCATCGGATGAATGTTCTTCATCCCCATGTAATTGTCGGAGAATTTCTTGTGGCAGTCGAGGCAATCCTTCCGGGCAAACCCCGGTTTTCCTGATTCGGAGCCCGGGCTGAAGCCCTTTTTCGGGATCTGGGCGTAGGCGAAGAAACCCATCCCGCAGACAGCAATGATTATCCCCAAGATGATCAGCTTAAGTCTTATATTAGAGAAAGACATAAATTCTCCAATCTTTCTCACCACAGAGGCACAGAGTTCACAGAGGGAAATATTTTTGATCCAGTCGGGAGACCCTCCTTCACTACAGTGTCGGAGGGCCAGCACGGTTTGTATGCTCATCTGCCGCATTGGTTCCCGATATCGCTCGCTCGTCCGAGCCTTGGCGCTGGCAGGCGACGACTGGACCAAAAGATCTCTTATAGATGACACTGGTTGTTAATTAACGAAGAGCTCTTTTTGTTTATCGGTACCTCCCGATAAACAAAAAAAACCTTCTTTCTCTGTGCCCTCTGTGTCTCCGTGGTGAAATGCACTTCTTAGTTTTCGTCTTTTAAGTAGATTCTCACGTCTGACAGGGCTCTCAGCTTGTCCGCCAGGTCCTCCACTGCTTTTTTCAGCTTCTCGTTGTAAACTTTCTTGGCAATTTCCCCCCCGGCTTCCTGGTACGGCTGGGGCTTTGATGGAATAACCTCCTGAATGGCCAGAACGTAAACATGGCCCTTCGAGCTCTCGTAAAGCCTCGAATCTTCGGAGCGGGCTCCTGAAACAGCCTTCTGAAACTCTTCAGGGAAGTCCTTTACAGTCAAGAGTGTACCATCGAAATTCATTACGCTTTCTTTGTTCTTGTCGACCTGTCCTTCTGCGTTATCCACGAGCCACTTGAATTCGACACCTTTCTTCAGTTTCTCAATGGCAGACTCCGCGTCTTTTCTCGCCCTGAAAACCAGGCTGTTCATCCTCATCATTTCAGGATAAGTAAATTCCTTGATATGCGCGTTGTAGTAGTCCTCCACCTCTTTTTCCTGCAATTTGACCTCAGGAACAACCGCCTTTTGCACATAAGCCCCGAAAACGAGGGAATCTTCATGCTCCTTCACCAGCGACTTGTAGCTATCGGTTTTATCGATGCCGAGCCGCAACGCCTCCTTCATAAGAACCCTTTTTTGGATCATCTCTTCAAAGGTCTGGGCCTTTCGCTTCTCGAGTCTCTTGCTTTCAATAGCCCTGTCCACCCCATGAAAGAGCTGCTGCCGCATATTTTCTGCCAACTCACCAACAGTGATTGGCTTCTCTCCCGTGATCTCTACCACAACTCTCTTATCTTTGAGGAGTTTCTCGAACTTCTCCTTTGTCCCGAAGTCCAGACTATCGACGATCTTTTGATTGACCTTTGAATACTTCTTTTTCAGGTCCTTGTCCAATTTGGCCAGGGCATCTTTCTGCTTTTGTTTCAAAGCCTCCTGTTTTGCCCACTCTTTTGCCTCTGGATCTTCGGTATACCTGATATCCTCAAGTCTCGAAATGACAAACCCCGATTTCAGGCGTACAATGGGGCTCATTTCCCCAATCTTCAATTTGCCAATGGCCGATGCAATCTCTGGCATCACCTCTTTGTACTTCAAATACTTTCCTACCTCGCTCCCCTTAGCTGTCTTATCTGAAAGAAATTTCTGCAGGGTCTCCTCGAATTTACTCCCTTCCTTGATTGCCTTTTCGAATTTCTTTGCGCCATCTTCTTTTTCGAACAGGACTGAACTCGTCTTCACTTCTTTGATGGAGTCTTTGTAAAACTTGTCCACCTCTTGCGGGCCGGCTTTTATATCTTTAACATGCCTTCCCATCAACTCATCTCTAAGAGTGACCCTCGCGAATACTTCAACCCTTTGCTTAATCTCGGGCAGTTCATCAAGCCCTGACCTTTTTCCTTCCTGTACGATCAGCCGGGTATTAATAAGTCGCTTCAGGAGCGCCGAGGATTGTTCCTTTTCCGCTTTCTTCTCGCCTTCCTTCGTATCCAAAGAGGCTAAGTCTCGTTTGTATTCTTCGAGGGTAATCGGCTCCCCATTCACCGTCGCAACAATCTTTTTTCCTTTAATCACAGGCAAATCCGCCTCAGCCGCAAGTGCGGCAGTTCCGATCAGCAGAAGAATTATAGTCATCAACGTGGATATCAGGTATTTCATTGAAGACTCCTATTATCTCACCACAGAGACACAGAGGGCACAGAGGTGGAAAGTTTTTGATTTGGCGGGGAGGTACCGCCAAATCAAAAGGCCTCCGTTTTCTTTCTTGTTTGTCCTGTTGCCAGGACAAGCAAGAAAGAAAACAAACCTTGCGTTCTCCCATAGATCGTTTTCTCTGCGCCCTCTGTGTCTCTGTGGTGAGATAAATGTTGTATCAGTTTCCTATAATTGGTTGAACCGGCTCTTATTTTGCTGTTGGAGCTTTCTTCGGAGGGCCGCTCGTGACCAATTCGCCCAATCGCCCCGACCATCCTATTTGTCAATGTGTGGGCCGTATTCACCTTCCCAAAGTCGAAGAAATGGACTGCTTCTTCCCCATCATTGTAGCTTCTCGAACTCCAGACCACCGTGCGACTCTTACGCTCGAAGAGCTGGGAAGAAAAATCGACCTTGGGCTTTCCCCAGGTACCTTTGTAGTCCTGGTAATCCATCACCTTGCCTGCGAGGATAAGATCAACGTTTAAGATTCCAAAGAGGACCTCGGCCTGGGCAATAGAGATGCTGTCTTCCATAATAATCCTCACGTTCAACATCTCCTGCCTGACGAGACCGGGCTCGATCACGTCCAGGTTTTCAAAGTCTTTCAGCTCCCGGACAAAGTGCAGAACCATGATTTCCCCGGCATACTTCCTTTCGCTGACATTAAAGAAAGGAACAACAGCCACGGTATGCTTTTTATCAGTTTCAAGCAAAGGGGAACGGTAGGCTACTTTCGGATGATACCGCTTTTTCACCTTGTGGGCAACCCGAACGTTTGTCGGACTTGACGTGAATATCTCGATGGAGGTCACAAGGGTCTGAACCGCTTTTTCGAGAAGTAGCCTTGAATCCTCAATGAGCCCAAGACTTAGAAACCCGGGAGAGTCGTCCCCTGCCACTCCCACCCCGTCGATCCAGGAGATTGTTGGTTCATCCCCTGTAGAAACAAGCCTGGCAATTAAGGCAGTTTTGGGAGGGATCTCTTCACTGTAAAACTCCACGGAGATAATAAGCACTCCCTGAATTCCAATTTGTTCTTTGAAGGCCTTGGCTGTTGCCCTATCTAAACCTCCGGTATATCGAATACGGTTCTTAAGCAAGAATTTCTCAAGGGCTTCCTCCCCCAGAATGTCGAAACCTCTCTGCTTCAGTTTCTGAATAAATACCTGCCTGATCTCCTGGGTAGGCGCCCTCCCTCCACTAAGATTTTCCACCGGATAAACTACAATAGGAAAATCCTTTACAGGGATTTGGTCCATTTTCTTGACGGCTTGTTTCTCGCTTGTGCAGGCCACAATTGAAACGATTAAGAATAAAACGATTATTCCGCTACGGAGGAATTGAGGCCATAAAGAGGCCTTTTGATTTGCCGCCGTCTCCCGGCAAATCAAAAACCTGCTCTTCTCTGTGCCCTCTGTGCCTCTGTGGTGAAAATATGTCATTTGTTCTGTTTACCTGAATAGTTGCTTCAAAAGGTCATCGACCGCCTCTTCTGTCACTTCATTCATGGCTTTGCCGCCTCCACCGAAGAGCCGATCCCATATCGTAATTCCGCCCTTTGTTGAAGACGCGGTCCAAACTACTTTGCCCGTCTGAGTTTCGAATAGCTGTAGGCTAACAGAGATCATGTTGGCACTGGTTGTTCCGGCTCTTACCTCACCGTATTCCTTAACTACGCCGGTGAAAACAGCCTGCACTTTAAGGATACCGCCCAGCTTTATCACTTCCTCCGACGAGGGCGTAGTTGGGGTCGCAATCTCAGCCCTTGCAACCCCTCTTGCTACCTCGCCCGGTGGAAGCACATAGATAGCGCCTGTGGCCAGGAGTTTGTTTATGAAAACATCCCTAACCCTATCTGGCACGACCGTATCTCGCGCCAGATTGACAAAGGGCATAACTGCAACGGTCTGGATGGCCCCAAAATCCATATTCGGGTCCACATAAGTATTCTGCTTTGTAGTCGCACAGCCTGCCAGTAAAAAAACGCATAATAAAAGCGTCATCAATAGTCTGTCATTGCGAGGAGTGAAGCGACGAAGCAATCTCAAGCGAAACGGGATTACCGCACGCCTCGATCTCGCAATGACCTGCGATGTTAATGAGCGGGTGTTCCGGTTAACCATTTTTCTCATGTAAATCCCCCTGTTTAGGCACAGAGCAAAGGGGAAAGGAAGTAGTAAGAATATAACCCAGAAAACCCTCAACAACAACCAATTCCGGCGTCGAATGTCTTCCCTTATTTGCTCTATGCTCTTGCTGTCTGCGGTTTTGTATACCCTATGCTCTCTCCCAGGTCTTTGTCGAAGTCGTTTTGGGGTCTTTAACCCCTTGCGACTTGCGCCTTACGACTTACGTCAAAAGAATATCTTCACGTTGGAGCTGATGATCTTTGAGTCTGTCTTCTGGGTGTTGGACTCACTCTTAATAACCTGATAGGTCAGATCCACAAAGGATCGCTTTGTGATATTCCACCTTAAAGAGGGTGCAATAATCCTGTTCAAACCATTATCTTCCGATCTCAGTTCCTCATTAAATATGAAGCTGAACTGAAGAGCCCCGTCAGGAAAGGGAACCCAGTTCAGACCATAATTTTTTGTCGTTCTCGTATCCTCGCCAGTCTGTTTGATCACCTCGATCCCTGCAAAAATATTAAGCGTTCTAAAGGGATTGTAAGTCGCTGTTATCTCCCCTCTTTGCGTACGATCGGTTGAACTCTGCAGTCCCCCTCCGGACCGGTGCGTGTTGGTGTCAGAGTAGCTGAGGTTTAGAGTTAAATCCCTGCGGGGTGCTATTGTGGAAATGAAATTAATGATGGTCCCTCTCTGGCGTTCACCGGTTTCCTGTTTTGCAAATGTCAGTCCCCCATTCACGTTAACATCGATGCCTTTGTATAATTCAGCCGTGGTATTCACAAGGATCGATTGATTTCTGCTTGGTCTTCCGCCAATTTCTTCATCCCTTCCACTTGCGATCAAGCTGCTCCTGAGAGTCCTGAAGAAATCGGCATTTAATGCAGCATTGTAGACATAGGCAATTCTTTTCTCGTCGCGTTCTCTTCCGTCCTCTCTTGCTACTTTTGCGGTTGTTGAAAAGACCCTGCTAAACCTATGAATTCCGGAAAGCCCATTCGAAAGGGTAGTGTCCTTCTGGCCGGAAGGCTCCACTTTATTCAAGAAATAGGTCATGTCGTAAAACACGGTTGGATAGTCCAGGATCCTTGTCTTCGTATCCAGGTTATAGATGTGGGAGGTCCGCTTCACCTTTCCCTGCGCCTCTGCAGCGGGTGTTCTCGCAAATGCCTGGAGCTCAGTGATGTTGATCACGTCAGGATTAGCAAATGTCGGAACTGTTGCGGCCTCAGATTGCGTAAGGGGATCAAGGACTATCTTGATGAATCTTGTTGTCACGCCTGCAAAGTCTATTTCAAACCGGTTCTGGAATTGGCCAAAAGGGGCAGACGGAATAGCCGCAACCAGCGTCCAGTTTAGGTTGTCGGGGCTGGTAAAGACCTGCCAGGAGAAGGAATTTGAGATGCCTGCAGGCAACTCCCTGTCAACCCAGATAAGGAGTTGGTTCACCTCCGTTGTAACCCCTAGGTCGAGACCGATGTTTCTCGCCCGGCTGTCTCCACCCAGAGGTGGAACGCCGATATTGATCCCGCTGCTTGCTGTCAGATTGCCGTCGACCAGGGCCGGATTCGGAAGAAGTGCGCCATCATTTGGGGTATCATCGATCTCCGAAAGACCTGCAAGGGGAAACACCTGCAGGCTCACGAATCCGCCGGTCCCTGTCGCAATTGTTTTCACCTCCTGGTGAGTATAATTGTAGGTTGTGCTCAGGGAAACGCGATTAAAGAACGTGTTTGCGTAGCTCAGTCTCGCACTGTTCAGCAAATCCTCCGTCTCGGTATTGACTATTTTGTCGCTTGTCTTTGTAAAGGTTCCCTGATAGTCAACCCTGAAGCCTTTGTATTCGTATTTCGACATGAGCGAGTAGAAGTCCTGCTTAACGTCTTGAATCGAGCGTTCATCATCGAATGTATTTGTCCTTGTATATCGGAACTCCATGGATGGGAAGCTTGTGGGCCTCCATCCAAGAATGCCATTGTACTGCTCATTCACATTGGTGATGGAGGGTGTCCCCAACGTTTTGGTCTTTTCCTCCCTCCGATTATAGCCGACTCCTGCTGTGTAAAACGGGGTGTCCAACTTGAGGTCAACAAATGGTCTTATCCTGGTGAGTGTCGTTTTGGTATCCTGATCATTGACTTCAAGGTCGGAGATTATTTTCTCGGCAACCCCGCCTGCAGTTAGTTTCAGGTTTGGGTAGATGGTTTTGTCGATGTTGAGCGTAAAACGGGGATTGTAGGTGGTCGTGTCGGTTTTTGTAGTGGTTCCGGTGGCATCGGTTGACTTAGAGGTGAGAGAACTGTAGCTGAAGTCAAGGGTACCCCGGATGCTATCCGCAAGCACTACGTCGGGTAGCAAGAGCAAAACAAATACGGAAAGGATAAGGAATTGTTTCACCACAGAGTCACAGAGGTCACAGAGAAATTAATTTGTCGCTCTGGCATGCCAAAACGTCTTAAATGTTATTGACCTGCCAGAGCGACAAAATGCTGTCCTTTTAAGGAGTTATCAACCGGAGGCAAGAATACATAATCGTTTTACCTTCACCAAAGAGTTAGAAAGCAGGGTTCTCTCTACACTCTGTGCTCTATGGCGAAGTAGCTTTAGTTCGCTATCCGTTTTATTCCGTCTTTTAAAACCCTCACGTTGAAATTAATCAGGAGACCCAATTTGAGTCCGGTCAACCTCAAGTAAGTTAACAGTTGAGCTTCATGTATTCCTTGAAGACTCTCGCAGGCTTTCAATTCCAGAATTAACCTATTCTCTACAAGAATATCCAACCGATAACCACACTCCAGCGTAATCCCTTTGTATTCAATGGGAAGTTCTTTTTGTCTCTGGTAGGAAACTTTTCTCAAATCCAACTCTCGGCATAGGCATTCTTGATAAGAAGATTCTAATAGGCCCGGTCCAAGGGTCCGATGGACTTCGATAGCTGCGCTGATGACTTCATGCGTGAGGTCGTTAATGTCCATAAAAGAATATTCTCACCACGGAGACACTGAGATCACTGAGAAGATAACATTTGACCTTCACCACAGAGACACAGAGTACACAGAGAAAGACTTGAGGCTTGTTTTCTCTCTGCCTATCCTGACCACAGGATAGGCAGAGAGAAAACGGAGTCTTTTGATTTAGCACCAAAAACCTTACGGAAATCGGCTCAACTCCCGACCATTCTCACCTAAATTGGACAGTGATATCAAAGGCCTTCTCACCGTGGAGACACTGAGATCACTGAGTAGGATTTTGGTCTTGAAGAGACAGAGGCTTTGTGGTTTAGTTTCGGTTACTTAACCGAAACTAAACCACAAATTACCCTTTTCTCTGAGTTCTCTGTGCCTCCGTGGTGAAACCCTTCTTTTCCTCTGTATCCTCCATGCCTCCGTGGTGAAACCTTTTCTGTTTCTTACCGTTCACCCATCATCGTGACCCAGTACGGCCCTTCGCCTACGTCCATCTCGCCGATGATTTTCTTGCTCACCACATTACTGATCATCACTCTATTCTTCTCAGGGCTGACCATGAACAGGTTGTTTTCCTCCCCATCAATGGTCATGTAAGAGACACCTCCTCCTGCTCTGACATAATCAACAGGCACAAAAGAAATGGAATCGTACACTTCGACCATGGGGTCGATCTTCCTGCCCAGGTAAACAAAGTCTGTCCGGGTATCGACCTTGATCGAATTCATCCCGAATCTCACCGAAAATCGTCTGACAGCGGAAAGCGTTTGAGGATCAATTACCGTCAAGTAAGAGGAAAGCTCGTGGATGACAAAGAGTCGATCACCTCTTCGGTTGAATTGTCCCCTCAGAGGTCCTGGATCCGTGCCAATCGTCGTTATGACTGCCCGGTTAGGAATGTCAACAACAGATATGGTGCTCGAAAGGCTATTGAAGACATAAGCCCTTCTCCCGGTCTGGTCGATTAGAACAGAGCGGGGACCATTGCCCACATTGACTCTACTTATTTCAAACAGGGAATTGGGATCTATGAAACTGACGCTATTCGAACCGGCATTAACGACCAAAAGGACCCTTCCATCAGGGGTGAAACTAAGTTCCTGCGGTCGGTCGCCTGTATTAAGCCTCATCTTATTGACAGTAGCCCCGGCCAAAACATCTATCATCTCAATCGCGTCATCACCTGAAAGCGCGACGTATGCTTTCAGGGCTCTTTGATCCAGGGCCATTCCCGCTGGCCTGTTCCCGGTGGGAATGACTCCAAAAACCTGCAATGATTTCTTATCGAAAGCCAGGATGTCGTTTGAACCGGAATTCGAAACGTAGCCGATTCGTGTATTAACCGGCCTAGTGGGAGAGAAGGGGGCAAAGGTTGGAACGAAGTTGATCTTGCCCTGGATTGAATCATGGTACTTGAATTCAAGGGAAAGAACGTGACCGGTTCTTCTGGCCAAGCTGAATGGGAATTCTATTCTCGAAGAACCTTCCGGCACGAGAAGGTTGGCCTCGCCCTCTTCTGTTTTCGTAACCGCGTCCCTCACCTTTAGCGAGAATCCTCTATAGGCTCCAGGAGGCAGAGGACCTGAGGCAAGAAGTCTCTGCCTCCTGGTCTCAGTTCCCCTAAGTTCTCTCAATGAGAGTGTCAGGGAAATTTCTCTCCCATCTCCGCTCACGGCAGAAATGTCTTCAATCCTGAACCGTAATCTTTCAGCCTCCTGGGGAAGAGGCTGGAGATAGAGATAGACCTCTCCCTCTTCCTCAAGAGCAGGCCTCACCTGGGTCATGACAGACTCGCAACCGGACAGTGCCAAGAGAAGGCATAGGGCATAGAGCATAGAGCATAGGGTACTGGGCGTATGACGAAATGAGGCAGAGAATCTGCAAAGGCAGCAGGCAGAAAGCAGAAAGCAGAAAGATTGTTTTGCCATCGAATCCATCTCCTTTTAGCTCTAAGGATGCGAGGACATCGGAATTTATCGCTGACGCTGCACCTTCATCAAGCTGGCGGAAATTGCCTCCAGAAGATGAGGGCACTAAGACATTTTACGACAAGCATTCTGGACCAGAATCGAGAATGTTCTATCGATCCCGGTTCGCTGAGCGACCGGCATAGATGTTATACGGGTTGGCAGAGAATCATCAATAGGTCAGGCATCTTCCCTGATCATAAGCAGATTATCTCAAGGCCTCTTTTCTAAATCAAGATAAAAACACATGAAATTCATAAAAAAGGGGCTGGCAGATGCCAACCCCTTTGAACTCTCCCTCACTACCCTACTCTCTCCCAAAAGGGAGAGGAGGACGGGGGTTGAATTAGTCTTTTGCGTGGCATTTGTTGCAGAGTGCTCTTTGGAAGCTTGCGAACTGTTTAGCTGGGCGGTCGTAATAGCCTGCTTCTTGCTCTGCTAATGTGGTGCGTCCCCGTTCCGAGGTTTGATAGACCCCGCTCTTAACCATGAATTCGTTTTCCATATTCCAGCGAAGCATCTCGGGGAAGCCTGATGCATGCGCCCGATGGCAGGAGATGCAGGTAACCTGGTCTGTGCTATTCGGACCGGCGTAGGTTGGGCTAGCATTACCTGCGAGAGTAGCAAGATAGGCGTAATCGCCGCCACCCTTTCCCGTCGCAAACGGCACAAGTGAGGAAAATGCGGCAGCCTCGGTGCCAGTCATGTCGCCAGACTTCACGTATGCGTTGTAAATACCAGCGGTGGTTGAACCGAGATTTTGGTCTGTCGGGTGCACATAGTTGCCGGTGGAGTGCATTGCTCCGTGGCAGGTTCCACACCAATTCCCCCAGGTAACGTGCCCTTTAGCTGTAGACACCCCGTAAGCTACGCGGACCTGGTTTGTAGCCTCGGTCTGGTTGTAGGTCGATGGGGCTTTTGCAGCAGGAACACCATTGAAAGTCACGCCGCCCTTCGAGTATCCATCACCAGCAAGAAGTCTGTAAGCGCCGACTGCATTGTCGGCATCGGGTTCGTTCGTTACTGCATTGTTGTATGAGCCGGAGGCTCTAATAGGCTATTCCGGAAACTCCAACCGCCGGGGCCATCACCGTTCCATCGCTCAGTCTTCTGTATCTGACCATGAGGATCATGGCAGCTCTCGCACCCAAGCTGAGCCTGACGGAAATGTGCCGCCAGGGGCTGTCGTATTTGTTGTATCAGCTACGTATCCTTTACTCAGCTGCAACGATATTGTGACCGTGGGTCTCGCCCTTCTCAATATTTGGGGTACCTCCTAACAGTGAAAGTGTAGGTCTTCTTCAACCAGCCGAAATCTCCTCCAGGGGTCCTCTGTTTAGGGGCTATACCGGCTGGCATATCGGTCTCGGCAGTGCTGACATGGTAACTGCTTGGACCGGTGTCGCCAGCATGTTCGTGGCAGTCCAGACAAGTAGAACTCTGATCAGTACCGATTAACAAGGAATGATCCTCCTCCAGCCGGGCTGTGCATGCTGTGGCAGCCACCGCACTCTGCGACACCGCCTGAATGGAAGGCAAATGCCAAACCGCTTACGCCGATGGTTAACAGGGCTGCTGCCATGATAACCAAACTCAATCTTACTGCTTTCATTTCATCCTCCTGTTTTTTGATTTGTCATTCTTTTTTCTCCGGCAACCCAGCCGTCCTGAGATTGACTTTTCTTCGTCAATCTTAGGACCCGTTGGCTTTGTGTCCCCACCTTACAATGGGTTTACCCTTTTCGGAGGATGGTTAAATTGTTCTTGATTTATTAAATCTTTTGCCTTTAACCAATTCCCTTCACCTTTTCTTGCCAGTTACCACCCCCTCTTCTATTGTTTTTTCCCTCTTCTTCCTTGATTCCTTTTTCGTTCCCAACGTCGTGCGTATCTGGCCTTGTCTTGCTCTACGCTCTCTACGAGTCTTTTGATTTTTCCCCTTGCGCCTTACGACTTATGCGCCATGCGAGATTCTTCTATTGGTGGGTTATCTTAAAAACACTCACTCCTCTCTTCATCGCCTGGGTAACGTAGAGTCCTGTCTCTGTTGTCGATTGCAATATCATCCGGGAGTGATGAGATTACCTTTCTTGAAGCCACGATAGCCAAATTGAGTCAGGAAATTGTACTTCTTATCAAAAACCATTACTGCAGATTTCAGCTTGTCGGCGATCAGGTAATTCCCTTTGCTGTCCTCTACGATTCCTGCAACCACATTGAATCTTCCCGGAGCGCCTCCCGGCTTACCAAACCATGCAAGCTTGCCGTCGGGGGAAAGGATGTAGGCCCTGAATAAGACGGCGATTGTGAACAGAACATTTCCTTCTTTGTCCACACTGAAGCCGCTGATCTCCACGTTTCCCCTATCCTTTTCTTCAAGTTCAAGAAGGGGAAAGAGATCGTATCCATTCTTGAAATTCCCAGCCATGTCCGTGGTGACTAATGTTAATCCCATCAAGGAGGCAAAATATAAGTTGTCATTCTTGTAAACCATCCGGTTTGGTGAAAAATCCGAAAAATTTGCAGGCAAATTTTTCAGCTCTATTCTTGAAATTGGTTCCCCTCGATAATTGCAGCGGACAACGGAGGATTTTGAGTCTTTATACGTTAGCAACAGAATATCACCACTCTTGTCTATTACGACATCCACAATGTGCCCGAGGTCGAGGTCATCCCCAAAACGGTAGATCTCCATGCCGGAGTCATTGAATACCCTGATGATATTCTGAAAGAGGACATAGACTTCATTTCGATCTCTATCTACAGACACCCTTGTCCAGCTGTATGGAATCGTTCCGGTGAAATCAGAGAGGTTGTAAAGGAAGGAAGCCTGCACACCAGCTTCCGATACAGAAAGACAGGCTGATACCAGGAGGAGGGTTACAATGATAACAAGCTGGGTTTTCTTTTGAATCTCTTTCATGACTTTCCAATTCCTTTGAGAATGACCTTATCAATTGCAACTCCCGTTCCAGAAATAAATTGCCTGGACACATGAGAAGTCCGGTTTATGACTTATTGAGAATCTTTTTAAAATCAGTTGGTTATGATTTTCCTGGCGAACCGTTGCTGACGATCCGATTGTGATGCTTGTGAAACCTTCTACCCCGCCGTGGAATATCCCACAACAGGTGGGGAATCTCACGCAACCGACGAAAACCCGCCTAGGGCATAGAGCAAAGGGCATAGGGTTAAAAGAGCAAAGCCCAAAGGCGTGCGAAGCGTATGTCGTCCCGATGCAATAGGGGGTCCACAGTGGGAAACCCATCTCCACTCCCCCTTTCCTTCGACGGGATGGATCGATATTGATTTGCACGTAATAATGTGTTACACGTTACTACCGTGGTGGTCCGGGCCTGAAAGGAGGAACGCAATTTGAGAAGGAATATTACACTTTCCCTCGAAGAAGACCTGCTCAAGAAGGCGAAGCTTGTCGCCGCAAAGAAAGATATGTCTGTTTCCGGGTTGCTGACCGAACAACTCTCCAGAATCATTACGGAAGAAGATCAATATGAGGTATCTTGGCGCAGGGCGCTCTCGCGCTTGAAGAAAGGGTTCCATCTTGGAGGACGCATACTGGTAACACGGGAAGAACTCCATGACCGGTGATAGAGTTTTTGTTGATACGAATATCCTGGTCTATGCGCATGATCTGGACGCAGGAGAAAAGCACCGGATTGCCAGGGAGCTGCTCATTGATATTTGGGGCCATCGCTCAGGGATTTTGAGCGTGCAGGTATTGCAAGAATGCTACGTCACGTTGACTCGCAAAATATTGCGCCCTCTCTCTCGTGGCGAAGTTCGAAGCATCCTGCAGGATTATTTGAGCTGGCAGGTAGAACTGATTGAACCGGAGGCGGTTCTTACAGCTTCGCGAATTGAGGAAGAATGTCGGATTTCGTTCTGGGATGCTCTTATCATCACCGCGGCACTAAAGGGAAAAGCTTCGAAGATTCTTTCGGAAGACCTTCAATCCGGTCAAGTCATCGAAGGCATAACGATCAAGAATCCCTTCCTATAGAACATATCGATTGATCCCCTGAGTGCATCTTAATGTTAACGGGAGGGAGTGGGTGGTGGCTCGGTTTCTTTCACCATTGTCTCTATGATCTCTTTGATTTTCTTAAGCGTGGGTTCTGTTTGTGGGTAGATGTTTCCCCGCGCTGCAGCCTCTTTAGATTCTCTCTTGTAGAATTCCTCAACACGAGCCATGACGTCGTCAACCAAACGCCCCACGTTATCATCCGTGTTCACCCCTGGAATGTCGAAGTGGCCGTAGATCACCTTAGCATCGTTATCGACAATATCTAATACCGTCATCTCCCTGCTAATTCGGGTTAGCACGAAAGATAATTCAACCTTGACCACTTTTCCCTTTTCATTCACAAGAAAAAGCGGTTGCTTCTTAAGGAGCTTCGGCTCCCTTGCCACAACCAACGTATATTCATCGTTCAGGAATCTCCACGGGCCATACCAGGGGTATTTCCCGTCCAACTCTGCCCGCAGAGACTGAAATTGGGGCTTGGAATGCTCTCCGCCAAGAAACAGGGCATGAGCACGGTCATACAGATTGGTCATTTCCCAACGTTGCTCCCACTTGATCACCTGTTTTTCTCTTGCACGACGTTCCTCCTCCGGAATCAAATAAGAAAGGATGTCCTCACGATGTTTCACAAGTGCATTCAGGTTCTCTTCCATCAGAAAACCCTTGCCGATGTTCAGGGGAGCCGAGAATTCCAGGTACAGATTATCATCGGTGTTCACAATTCCTTTTTCACCGAAAGCCCTCATCCCTTTGGTTCCCATCGCAAAGTAGCTTAAGAAATCATCTGCCGAACCCATCATCACCCGTTTGAGATCATTGGAAATCGCGGGAACTTCATTAATCCTCTTCTCCAGTTCGTCTTCATCGACCCGGATCGGAGAATTGCTACCGACGATCACCGAGTCATAATAGGTTAGCCACAGAACCGTGTGCTTAAAGCTCTCCTGGAAGGTTTTCACCACCGATTTCAAGTTCTCAACCGTCATTTCGTAAATGGGTAGCCACTGGCACATGATGCCGCCCTCTTTCAGATGCTCCGAGGCCAGTTTGAAGTATTCTGTTGTATAGAGGTAGCCTGCCCCTCTGAACCAGGGATGAATCGGGTCGGCAGTGATGACATCGAATTTATCTTTGGTCGTGAGCAGGAAATTTCGTCCGTCATTGAAAATGATTTCAAGTTTCGGATTATCGAGGACATTGTGGTTGTAAGCCTTGAACGTTTTCGCCACCCCGAGCATTGCCGGCTCAAGCTCCAGGAGAAGAACTCTCTTCACGGTCGGATGGACCGATGTTGCCCCGAGCGTCATCCCACTCCCAAGTCCGACCACGAGGACATTTCTGTGGGCTTCTGTTGAGAAGCATCGGGAGATGGCCCAGCGTATATTGAACTTGCATATCCCCAGCGTTGTCAGATGCCTCCACCCTCCCGTTGGTAACGAAGGCTTGA
The DNA here is from genome assembly GCA_963731045.1 of uncultured delta proteobacterium. GTDB lineage: Bacteria > Desulfobacterota > BSN033 > BSN033 > UBA1163 > CAVSVC01. Next base: position 162,912 of record CAVSVC010000058.1, read on the forward strand.
TTGCCGCCCTTTATCTTGATCGCGCTTACGATTGCTTCCACGCCCTCGCGATAATAGAGAACATCGGTGTTATCGAGGGCTTCTTTGACTGCCTCGGGAGTCCGGAAGATTTCGGGTTGATTGGCCCTGAAGATGGCGAAGTACTTCGTATTCCACATCTTGAGTACGTTCGGGAAAAGGCCCATAAGAATCAGAACTGCGGGAACCAGACCGGCTACCGTCCGGAAAAGCAGTTTCTTCCTCATAAGGCTCGCAATGATGAGGATCCCAAATCCTATATTTATTACAGTAAACATCTGAAGGGACCGCTCTATACTGAAGAGGTAAGCCATGACGAAGCCGCTCAACGCCGCACCCAGGATGGCCCCAACGGTGTTGTAGGCAAGGATTTCCCCCACGGCGCTCCCGATCCGTTTCCTGTATTCGGCATGGATACTTCCGGCAAGAGGAAAGGCGACACCCATAAAAAAGCTGGGACCACCATGTAAAAGAAAGCAAGGGTGAGGTTTGCCCACTGCTGTAACTGAAAGACATTTAGATTCATTTGTTGAAAGTATTCCCGGAGGCGTAAAGAAACACCGGGAAGGTCGCGAATGAAATAAGTAACTCCCAGGGCAGTCATTCCGATAAGAACCTGCACGATACCAAATCCGAAAACGGATCTCTCAACCTGTTTCTCCGTGCCATGCCCCGTTCTCGCGTAAAACCCGTAAGCCTTGCTGCCAAGAGCGATTCCTGTGAGGAAGGCCATCAGCATCGTCGTAAATCCATAGACACTCGCACCTACAACAATGGTTAAAACCCTGGTCCACAGGACTTCGTAGCCCAGGGCACAGAAACCGCTTATTCCGATGCCCCACAGGACCAATTTCAGCGATAGAGTCCTTTCTGTTTGCGGTTGCAGAGTCTCCGGAATTGTTCGGTCTCCCGGGGATGCCAAATGTTCCTCTGTCCCGCTCTCTGACAATTCCAGGACTTCCGCGGCTCTTTTCTGAAGAAGAATACTCGTAACGCCGATTAAGGCGTTGATCAGAATAGCTACCTTCAGGGTTGTGCTGACAGAGAAGAAACGAAGAAAGAAGAAGCCGGCTGCTGCCGTTCCCGTCACGGCTCCCAGAGTATTAAGCCCGTAAAGGAAGGAGAGCTGAGTTCCAAGTCTCCGGAATCGGCCGGATGCAAAGCTCGTCAGGACTGGAAGTGTCCCGCCCATAAGCGTAGTCGGAATGATCAGTGCAACGACTGCAAAGACACCCCGGATAAAGGTAAGATAGACGGTAGAGTGGTCTTTGCCCTGTGCCAACAAAACATAAATAGAAGGATATGCTTTGATTAATCCGGCAAAAATCACGGCAAAGGCAGCGATACCCAGTTCCAGGAATCCGTAGAGTCTCAGGGGCCTTTCAATCCGGTCTGCATATCTGCCGAGGATGTAACTGCCTATCGCCAGACCTCCCATGAAAATGGAGAGAACGGCCGTGACAGCCAGGTGAGACCCTCCAAACACCAATCCCAGGGAGCGGACCCAGACCACTTCATACATCAGCGCGGCGGCGCCCGAAAAGAAAAACATCAGGTAGATCACGCCCAAAAACAAAAAGCGCATTCTAAGTCCTTAAGAGGAATTATGATAATGAATTTCAGAGGAGGATAGACACCGAGGTTGTGGCTACGGTATCTTGGGAGAAGTTTAACACATGGGTGCTCTTCAAATCTATAGAGCCCGTATTCAAAAGACCGTCAGGGGAAAGTCGTTAGTCGCAAGGGGAATGACAAACCGGATTGCGCATAGGGCATAGGGCATAGGGTTATCACACAGCAAGGAAGATGAAAGACGGGGGGATAAAGGAAATCGCCTCGCAGCACGAATGGCACCAAGACCAAGAGCGAGAGCAGAAGAGAAAATTAGAAGGCGGTGAGACGGGGAAGGACCGTGGGCGGTGAAGATACAGTCATCAGTGATCCCTGCCTGCCTACACCGGCAGGCAGGAGTGACCATTAGTCAGAAAGAAGGGCTGATGAGTTTGTTGGTTTCAAACCCAACAAACCCAAGTCACCCAATGAACCCAATATTGGATCATTACGGGGTTTTGAGGATATCGTGAGTCCCAATCCTCCTGAGCAGATAGATCTCTCCGGAGATATGAAAGGTAAAACAATAACTCCTCGTGACTCTGCCCTCCCAGATATTCGGCTGTCCCTTGATCTTTTTTAATCGCAAGGAGGGATGATTGGGATTGTGAAGCTCCTCGCCCGCAGGGCGGAGCTTCCGGTGAGGCATTTTCTTTTATATTGTGCCCCTCGACCCCGCCTGTCAATGCGGGGCTTGCAGGGCACGTTCCGGTCAAGGAGCCATGTGGCGCATATCGTGAAAAAACCAAAATGGAAATGTCCTGTTCCACCGATCGTCAACACGGTTCGCTGAACCATCAGATTCGAGCAGGAGAGCTTCTGTAGTCCCCGATCCATTCAACCCGGGGGAAACGATCGCGGCATGCATTGAACAGCTTCTTGTCGTCTGTGAACAGACTGCATTCCTCTTTTTCGGCCAGGGCCATATAGGCACAGTCGTAAGGAGAAAGGTGATATCTTCTTGCCATTCGAAAGGTTGGTAGTGGGTCAGTTTCAACTCAATAAATTTACGATGTCGCTTAGATCCCAAAGTTTCATCGTAACCCCCGCTGCCATTGCCGGTGTCATTCTCAAGGTCTGATGAATCCGACAGAAATTATAATGCATGAAATGGAGGGCTACCGCATACCCAAGGTTATGGACCTTCTTTGAGAAGGCATTGGTTAGCCGGGTAAACCTTCTCATACCCATTCTCATGGTCAGGTTTTGCCTTTCGACGTAGCTTGTGGAAATCCTTTTCATCCGGATTACCGTTTATTTTATGCTTCTCTGTTCCTATGCACTCGGCGGGGCTGTAGCGGGCTTCACTTTCTCAGGACTCTTCCCGTATATCTTCACAAGCTGACTGAAATCAATCTCACACCCAAAAGCCTCTTCAACGGCCTCCAAATACATCTTGTGGCCGTCCGTGGTCAATTGGACCTTATTCTTTAACCTGCCCGGCCAAATCCTTCATGAAGATTGTTGCATCTTCTATATCACGGTTTCCAATATGCCAGGTAGGAACAAGTTTAGATTCTGCATCAATGGCCGTGAAGGTCCAAACATCTCCATAGCCAAATTGACCCTTCTTTTCCTTTGGGAACGTTCTTTTCTTTGGCATAGACAAAGGCCCAAATCTCATCACATTGGATCTTACTGCAAGTGAGATTTCGGAGGGCCTTGTCTTGATACTCTGCACAAGCCTTACCGAGATCCACAAGGAGTTTAAGGACCGTACCTTTAGCAACGCCCGTCATTCGGCATGTTGCCCGGATTGAATTGCCTTCAACGAGTGCTGCTACCACTTGCCTCTGTTTCTCTTGTTTTAGCTTATTCATAATTACTATTATGCTTGACCGCTCAAGCATTGTCAAGTATTATTTTAGATTGTGAAAAGAAAAACTATCCTTGATCGGTCAAGTATCAAAAAGGGAGAGGGGAAGTAAATCCTTCCCCTCTGTCGGTTTGGGCTTAAATCCAAATAGCCCAGCTTTATGACCGTAATCTCTTGCATATAAACGCAAGCCATTTACGGTAATCCAAGCCCGGAAGATAAGCCTCTTCCTTTTAGGTAGGATCATAAGGCCCTCCTTTCTCGGAAGACCCTATTGACATGGGGTAGTTTTTTGGTATAATAAAAGTTGGGTAGGTACAGACCATGCGCCCCAGGGTCTTCCGGATTTTTGGGGCAAGTGGCGGAGGCTGAGGGATTCGGACCCTCGGTAGGTGTGTCAGCACCTACGTTCGCTTATAAGGCGAATCCTTTAAGCCGCTCAGGCAAGCCTCCGATATTAATTTTTGGGCGGGACCACAAAATCCCGCCCTATTTTTTTGCTGCCTCTGCCGATGATTCGGTTGATTCTCCTCCGTTGTCAGCATTTTCTTGCTCAAGCGATTCTTGGTCCTTCATAAAATCTTCATTCTTTGCAATTTTCTTTCGTTTTGGCTGCAAACTCGGATACCAAGCCATAAGCCCAAAGGTTCCGTTTGGCAACTTGTGGAATAGTGAATTCTTTGTTATAGACATGCTGCATACGGACACGACTTTTGTGTCCCACGGGAAATCAAACCCCCCAGCCTCAAGACCCCTAATGATTTCTTCAACAGAACAGGCATGCCCCTCCATACTCAAAAACTCGGAGACAGCTTCTGCGAAAACTCTACCGTAAAACAGATCAGGTCGCATTTGCCTTATGGGTTTAGCCTGGTCCTCCATATCGTAGGGAGCCATTTCCCCAAGAGTCTCGTAAAGCGTGTTGATGGCCTGCCTTCTTTTCTTCACTTCCGCATTCAACCTAATAAGGTCTTCTTCCAGGGCTTTAATCGCCATCCGAAGTGCATCCTTGTCCATGTATTTTCACCCCCTTTCACGTGGCATTGTCATTTGAAAATGTGTTACGGACATTCTAAGGCAAACAGGGGGTTGTTGTCAAGTTGTATTTTATACGTAGTAACTATTGGCGGGGTTATTATTAATTTTGTGATTTATAAGTTATTGAAATGTATATATTATATATGTTTTCTAACATTCTTAAAACATTGATACATGTATTTAATTCGAAAAAATACATCTTTCATTTTCCTGCCCATCTTGCCTTTGCTGCCTTCAAAGCTATTTCCTTACGCTTCTTCGGAGATAGCTTCTCGGCCCTGGCCTTACCGCCCTTTAACCCTCCAAGCCTTCCGAGGGCAACGGCGGCTGGGTTCTTTTCTTTGACGGGCGTTGGGGTGGGTTCTTCTGGAAGATGGCCTTGGGTGGCTTCTGCTACGATCTGAGAGGCAAGGGAATTAATATCGGAATGTCGTTTTTTCTTGTCAGCCATGTCTCAAGCATAGCATGACTGCTCAAGCATTGTCAATAAAAAATTAGGCAAGCCAATATCCTATGACGGCACCAATCCAACCAAAGGCCGCCTTTTGGACTCCATCATTAAATTGTGCGGATATAATTGGGTTGGGGGCCGTCACAATCAATAATCCAGCTACCAAGAGGATAAGACTAACAATGATCCTCATGATTGCCACGTGCCTCTGGACCGGATCTACGTCTTTTGGCATTCAATCTTTTTCCTTCTGAGGGCACGAATGGTTTCATCTAATTTATTTCCGAAATATGGGTTAAATTTATAAAATGGAATTGCAGCAAAAAACTTTTCACGTAATGTTTCATAAGTAATTGTGAAGAAAATTGCACCTATACCTGTTACAGCCCCCACGTCGCATGACTCTGTAAAGGAACGAATTAGATAGTTGAACATCAATACGGATGGGCAAAGCACGCATAGCATCACAACAAACTTGGTAGTTTTATTTGGGGTTGTAGGCCGGTCGCATAAATTTCATGGTATATTGATCTTCTCCCGATGTGGGATAATGTTTCGGCGGTTTGGTCTTTTTAAATTTAAAAGCAGCAATCGTTTCTCTGATTTTTTTAAAAGTGAATATCATATTAACCTCCTTCAGTGAGGGTTAAATATCAACACCTCCTTTCGGGATGGGATCAATTTGATAATGAACCATGTAAAAACTTTTGTCAAGAATTATCTTCGGTCTAAACCCGACCGAGTATCGTTCACCAGCCTAAAATAAGCATAATCTGTGCCCACTTTAACTCGTACCATCATTTCATAATCTCAAACTGACCCACTACCGAAAGGTTGGCTCGATCAGGTCATGAAAGGCCTTCAGTTCGATCCCCAACGACATGAGGTTGGCAATGGCTTTATAGCCATCTTCTTCGCTAATCCTTTTTCTCTCAATCGCCACATTGACGGCGCTGATGACTTCGTACGTGAAAAGCGTGGGAGAGATCAGTTCAATTTTCCCTTCTGCAAAGTCCCGAAGGAGGGCTGTCGCCTGACCTGTTGCCTCTTCATCCTTAAATTGCCATTTTAAAGCCACACTTGCATCAATAACCGCGATCATGGGAAGCTTCTATTTTTTCTCTCGCCATTCTCACCCAGCCGGCAGAATCCTCGTCGATACTGCCAATCTTTTCAAGAAGTTCGACTATCTTTCCCAACAATTTCTTTCTTCGAAGCTTCTCTTGATCTTCCTGGATCACCCTATTCAGAGCCTTGTCAATGGCCTCTGTTTCGGTCTTGGCCCGAAGAATTCTCTTCGCTTGCTCGATTTTCAACTGATCCAGCCTCAAGTGTTTATACCTTAACATAAAGATGCTCCGCCATTGTATGTATACGAATAATCTATCATGTACATATCGATATGTCAAGCGGAGAGATGACTGAGGCGTAACTTATTAATATCATATGGAACTAGTGATTATAAGCGAAGACAGATGGACGGGAGTCCGACGGGAAAGATCAACGGCCTTAATGTTCAAGGGAGGAAGCGAGAGACTTGACTTAGTCCGGGACTTAGTCTAATATTGAGTTTGAGGTTATCCATGTGTCTGCTAAAGTAAACATTCACGAAGCTAAAACCAACTTCTCAAAATTAGTTGCCCGCGTAGAGAGAGGGGAAGAGATTATCATTTGTAAATCCGGGCGACCTGTCGCCCGGTTAAACCCTATTGACGAGAAATCTGCGAAACGAGTCCCCGGAAGTGCAAAAGGAAGGCTCAATATTAGAAATGATTTTGATGCTCCTTTGCCAGAGATAATCCTGGAATCCTTTGAACAATGAAAGCCCTGTTGGATACACATGTGTTCCTGTGGTGGATTAATGACGATAAGAGGCTTTCCTCTTTTGCTCGCGATGTCATTAGTGATGCGAATAATGAACTGTTCGTTAGTGCCGCTACGGGATGGGAAATCGCAATCAAGGCTCAGATAGGCAGGCTGGAATTGGCTGGTGAACCACAACATTTTGTTGCCGAACAGTTGAGAATAAATGCCTTTAAGCCCCTGCCAATTGGGATGAACCATGCGCTTCATGTCTCTACCCTCCCCGACCTTCACCGCGATCCTTTTGATCGTATGCTGATCGCCCAGGCTCAGATGGAAAATATGCCAATGTCTTTCCGTGGATCCAAACATTCGAAAGTATCAGATCGAAATAATCTGGTGAAAAATCTCCAAATTCCAGGTGAAGTTTCTTGAAAGCCCCTTTTGGAATTGTGACCTGGTGCTTTGGACTTGCCCTGGTAAATTCGCATCATTCTGCCCCTCTTTATAGTACGAATTCTTTACTGTAAAGAATCTTTGCAGATCTTTTCAGAATCATCAAGATATGGCTCGCTCGCGGAATTCCCCCGGAAACGGAACACAGAGACGGTCACCCCTGTATCAATGACCGCTCAGAATCCTCTTCCCGTAGCCCTCTTTCGCAACCGATTCAACCGCGTCGGTGACGTCCTTCACCGGACCAGTTTCGTCTTCTTAAGGCCTCCGGCGCAATCTGAATGGTTGCATCGAGCCGGTCCTCTGGGAAAGCAGGGAAAGGATGAAATTTTCCGGATTTTTGCTTTCTTTGCTGGAACTCGCATTTCCACCACCTTTCCCTCTTGGGTTCAAACCCAACGAACTCGAGCTAACCGAATGAAACCAAGAAACGAATCACATTAACCTACGTGCATCAGGCCGCTTTCTTGCTCACGGGTTTTCTTTCCCCCAGAATAGGGCTTCCGCGTCAATTTGTTCCGAGAAGTCCTCGTGTTCAATCCCACCCGTATCAAAATTCGCTGTTTCGCCATCGCCATAATCTTTTGAAAACGTGGGGAGTAGGCGATCAGAAGGCGTCGACAGTTCTCACCTCCACGCTAACATCACGGCGTGGTTTCCGTTTCGGGGTAACGATGATTGGGCCTTCCTGGGACACTTTTAGATACGCGCTAAGCTTCGCTTTCGCATCCGCAGCAGACACGGTTCTCCGATAAGTCAACCTCCTCCCCGCCGATCGTCAATACGGTCCCTGTTTGATGCCTATTGCGAGAACTGGCACTTCTTGTTTTCCGAGGTTCGACTGTAGAGTATGGGAAACTGGTTGTCAGGTCCAAGCGGAGTCCGATTCGGCCCCAAAGGCAGTGGAATGATTAAGAGGTTTCGGTTTCTCGTTTCGACATACGGCTCCGATCGTTCCCGGCTGTTCTTGTTTTTCAAAGGATATTTTTCAGGATATTCCAGATTATCAATCTCCAGGTCAACATCCAAATCAGACCAGTACAAGTGGTAGCCATGAAGCAACTGAACATTTTGGATCGAGACCAAATTCTGATTTCTAAAATAAGGAAACTCCCCATAACTTAGGAAGTATTCCTTTTCCTTGACATAGAGCCAGATCCCAAAAGGCGTTATATTCTCAACGCTGACCGAACAGCTTTCCAGAATCATTACGGAAGAAGATCAATATGAGGCCTCCCGACGGAGAGCACTCTCGCGCTTGATGAAAGGGTTTCATCTTGGAGGACGCATTCTCGCAACACGGGAAGAACTCCATGAACGGAGATAGAGTCTTTCTTGATACGAATATCCTGGTTTACGCGCACGATCTGGACTCAGGAGAAAAGCATCGGGCTGCCAGGGAGCTGCTCATTGATATTTGGAGTCATCGTTCAGGGGTTTTGAGCGTGCAGGTATTGCAGGAATGCTATGTCACGTTAACTCGGAAAATATTGCATCCTCTCTCACGTGGCGAAGTCCGAAACATCCTGCAGGACTATTTGAGCTGGCAGGTGGAGTTGATTGATCCGGTGTCGGTTCTCACAGCTTCGCGAATCGAGGAAGAATGTCGGATCTCGTTCTGGGATGCCCTTATCGTCACCGCTGCACTGAAGGGAAAGGCCTCAAAAATCCTTACGGAAGACCTCCAATCCGGTCAGGTCATCGAAGGAATAACGATCGAAAACCCCTTCCGGATGATTTCGGCACGGTAGCTCCACATGCTGACGGGCTTAGGGATAAGTCCTTTTGTCTTCTTCGATGATTGCGGTGACTTCCCGGACCGCTCCGTATTTTCCCTGAAGGCCCTCTTTCGTTTTTTCCCTGCTCGGATAGGGCCGCTGGATCTTGATCCAGTGCTTTGAAGTCGTGATATCGCCCGCACCGTCAAGAATGAAGTAAGTTTCTTTAAGTTCCTGCCCTGAAGAGACCCAACTTTTGAAAAGTGAGTTACATAAACCCGGACGGGCCGGTCGGAACGGCTTCGGGGCAAACCTTGGGGGGTGTAAGCCTTCGAAATCACCATATTTCGTTCCCTAATGCCTGGACCGGTATCAAATTCGTGATGCAGATTGTCATCGGTCACCTGGTCCAGCAGGCCATCGAGTGTTGCCTTGGATTCACGTGTGGGCAGAACAACAAGCTTTTCTCCTTCCAGGGATAGCTCAACCGGTGAATCTTGTTCCAGTCCAATTTCCACTGCAAAGGACCTCGGGATACGCAAAGCCAGACTGTTACCCCATTTCTGGATTCGTGTTCTCATATGATTCTCTCCTTTTGTATCTACAAAGAAGACACATCTATCGGGGTTGCCTGTCAAGCGCGAAATTGTCGCATAGGGTTAAAGACCAGCTCACCAAGGCTTAGAAAATATTCTTATATTACAATGAATTACGAATATGTGTCATGATAATACGTTTGACATTGTCATTTTGACACCTTATAATATCGAATTATGACAGAATACTTTAACCGTGATATTTCAAAAGCGGTGCTTGAAGCACTCAAGGATATGCCTGTAGTAGTCGTAACCGGGATGCGGCAGACAGGGAAGACGACATTCCTTCAAAAACAACCCGGTCTTGAGCATCGGCGTTACGTTACCTTCGATGATTTTGCACAACTCGCCGCCGCGAAATCCGACCCGGATCTTTTTGTCGGCTCAGACGAACCTCTTTCCATCGATGAAGCCCATAAGTGCCCGGAAATATTGACCGCTATCAAGAGGGTTGTAGACAGAAAGAGAATACCGGGGCAGTTCCTCCTTTCCGGCTCCGCCAACTTTCTTCTCCTCAAAGGCATAAGAGAAAGCCTTGCCGGACGCTCGGTCTATTTCGAAATGCTTCCATTCAGCCGAAGAGAAATCAGCTGTCGGACTTCGGAATCGCCGTTTTTGAAGAAATTCTCAAATACCCTTGTTGTGCCGAAAGTGGAAGGTTTGGACCGCATTGACCCGAAGGATATTCTTGGGGGAGGAATGCCCACCGTGTGCCTACGGGAAGTTAAGGACCGATCTGTCTGGTTCAAGGGGTACGAGCAGACTTATCTTCAGAGGGATATAAGGGAGATCAGTCAAATCGAAGACATCCTGGCGTTCAGAAACTTTCTTCGGCTGACTGTATTCCGGACCGGGCAGCTTTTGAGCGTAAGCCAGCTTGGGAGAGATGCAAAATTGACGACCTCCACCACGTCAAGGTATCTTTCCCTGCTTGAGACATCCTTCATTATCACCAGGTTGACGCCGTACCTGGGAAACAGATCAAGCAGACTGATGAAATCCCCGAAAGCTCTATATGAGCGATTCAGGCCTTGCATCCTATCTCGCAGGTGTCGACAGGATTGACCTTGTTTCCCCTGGTCCGCTGACCGGAGCCTTGCTTGAAACCTATATTGCGCAAAACCTGCTGAGCTTACTCAATGCCCAATGGACAGAGGCACGCCTCCACTTCTGGAATGTTCAGGGAAGACATGAGGTGGATTTTGTCGTCGAAGCAGGGAATGAGTGTATCGCCGTTGAGATTAAGTGGGGGACGAGATGGGAAGAACGGGATTTGTCAGGGTTAAAAGCCTTTCTATCCGCGACACATCACTGCAAGGCAGCGATCCTCGGTCACAATGGAACGGAGACGGTTAGACTGAGCGACAGATTATGGGCTATGCCGCTCAGTCTCGTTCTTTCGTAGCCTGATACCGCCTTGAAACCCTTTACATTCCCGGGGACCGCGCAGTGAAAATTCTATTTTGAAATGAGGACGGGAACGAATTCTCAGAACCAACGACTGTCTTCTTAAGGATAGCTCCTTTTGTCTTCTTCGATGATGGCAGTGACCTCCCGGACCGCTCCGTATTTTCCCTGAAGGCCCTCTTTCGTTCGTTCCCTGCTCAGGTACGGCCGCTGGATCTTGATCCAGTGCTTTGAAGTCGTGATATCGCCCGCACCGTCGAAGATGAAGTAGGCTTCCTTCAGTTCCTGTCCGGTGGAGAGCTTCGTTGGCCTTCCCGGACTACCCGGAACTCTGTATTCTCTCCCGATCCCCTGATAGAAAGCAACGACAATCTCAAAGGGATCGTTGGTCGTGAAAACGATCACCTTTGGCGTCTTTGCCATCTTATTTCCAGACTCAGGTTGCTTTGCCTCGAAAATTTCCTGCACTTTGGCTCCGGGATACACCTGAAATCCCGCTGCAAGAATCCCTGCCGGCAAGATGACGACCAGGATGAAAGCGAAGATCCGGTATCGCCTTTTCATTCTTTCTCCCCTGAGACTCCTCCGGTTATTTCCATTTGCAATCAAGCTGGTTTCACAAGGATCTTAATTTAAAGATAATCTGAACCTGTGCCATTCGTCAAATCGATTCGATCACCTCGTCCGTGAGTCGTAAGGCGCAAGTCGTGAGGGGCGGGAAACGAAGGAAATGGGGATTCTGTAAAATTCCTCTCGCAGTGAGAAGATTTACAGCAAATTCTCTCTGGTAGCCAGGCGAACTTCTACCGACGGCGTGCCACGACGATCAAGCCGAGTCCGGGCCAGGGCAGGCGATGGTCGATACGACGCAGAAATGGGATCATCGCGTTGAAGAGCTTCAGCTGGACGCGTGAGAAATTGCGCGATTTGAGCACTTTTCCGTTCCACCACCATCCGAGCACGCCGAACCGATTGAAGTCCGCCATCTCTTCCACGTCGAAACCGGCCTCGGCCAGTTCCTCAGAGAGTTTCCTTTTGGAGTACCGACACCGGTGATGGAGCACCTCGTCAAGACTCGAATACAGCCCCTGATGCTGGGGAACGTAGAGCAGTAAACGCCCGCCCTTTTCCAGAGCGCCGGCCATGTTCTTCAAGGCCGCATCGGGAGCATGCAGATGCTCCAGGACATTGAGGCAGACGATTGTGTCGAAGGCTTCCCGCCAGGTTCCGAAACAGTCCGGATCTTCGACATCGATGCGCTCAACCTTAAGGTACGGCCTGCCGAGCGACATGTTGCGGAGATAGGCAAGATAATGCGGGTTGATATCGCTTGCCACGTAGAGATCACGAGGAACGAGCCATTCCGTAATATTTCCGATCCCTGCCCCGATCTCCAGTACCCGGGCCCCCACAAAAGGTTGAATACGTTCGCTCATCCAGCGATTGAATCGCTGGGCATGTTCGAGTCTGTGAAGGATATGGGAGCCGTACGCGTCCTCGGCATACATGTCGTCCACCAGCCAGTACTTGACCATGGCCCAAAGCGCCTTAAACCCATCCCGCCAGCCGATCTTCTTCCCCTCGCGGTCGCTCCGCCCAAGATAGGATATGGGCACCTCAAAGATCCTGCACTCACGCTTTGCCACTTTAGTTGTAATTTCCGGCTCCATGGCGAAATCGTTGGAGCGGATTGGAATGGACTTCAGGAGCGGCCCCCGGAACATCTTATAGCATGTTTCCATGTCGGTGAGGTTGAGGTCCGTGAAGCAGTTGCTCAGGAAGGTCAGAAAGCGGTTTCCGATCATATGACGGAAGTAGAGCACCCTCCGCCGATCTGACGGCAAAAAACGTGAACCATAGACGACGTCCGCCCCGTCTTCGAAGAAGGGTCGCACGAGGCGGGCGTAGTCGTTTGGATCGTACTCCAAGGTCAGCATCCTGAAAGACAATCAGGTCGCCCGTCGCAGCACCGATCGCAGTGCGTATTGCCGCTCCTTTACCCTGATTGCTTTCGTGTTCGATGTAGCAGACTCGCTTCTCGCGGGTTGCAAGGTCACGAAGGAGCTCCCGTGTCCCGTCCTTTGAACCATCGTCAACAACGACCACTTCGATTTCGGAAATGCCGGGCACCTTGACGGCAAGCACTCGTTGCAGGAGGTCCCGTATGAGAAATCGTTCATTGTAGACAGGGATCAAAACACTGAGCCTAAAATGATCGCCCTCCATCATACCTCCTTGGGATGGGAAGCCGGAGAGAGCACCGTGTGCCCCATTATAACCACAATGAGAATTGTCCTCAACATGGTTCTGATCGAGCCCGGGGTGAGGTATGACAAGGGTTTGAGGCAGCAATTCCTCAAGTCTTGAAGTGGGGCGCATCGCGGTATGAAGGAGTTAATTCGATTCCGGTTCGAGGATGCCGAACTTCTGCATCCGGTAGCGGAGGGCATCACGGGATATGTCAAGAAGTTTTGCCGCTTTGGTCTGGTTTCCGTGGGTCATTTTGAGGGCCTGCTTGACGAGGGCCTCTTCCACCTTTTCGAGGGAGATCCCCTCCGGAGGGATTCGAATGCCCTCGATCTCCACCCCCTGCTTGGAGGCCTGGCCGAGGATCTCCAGGGGCAAGTGTTCCATCAGAAGGGTGTCCCCTTCTCCGAGGATCATGGCCCGTTCAATCACGTTTCTGAGTTCTCTTACGTTACCCGGCCAGTTATAGCTGAGGAAGAAATCTTCAACCCCTTTTGAAACCTTCTGAATGCTCTTGTGGAATTCCTCGTTGTACTTTTGAATGAAATGTTTCGTCAGGGGAAGGATGTCATCCGGTCTCTCCCGGAGGGGCGGAATCTTCACCGAGGCAACATTGATTCTGTAGAAAAGGTCTTCTCTGAATTTCCCTTCCTCTTTCAGCTTCATCAGGTCTTTGTTCGTTGCGGTAATGATTCTCACATCCACCTGAATGTCCTTGATTCCCCCGACGCGCCGAAAGCTCTTCTGTTCGACCAGTCTCAGGATCTTGGCCTGGAGATTGATGTTCATATCCCCGATTTCGTCGAGAAAGAGCGATCCCCCGTCGGCCACTTCCAGGAGCCCTTTTTTCATCTCCTTGGCATCGGTGAACGCCCCCTTTTCATGACCACAGAGCTCGTTTTCCAGCATCTGTTCGGGAAAGCCGGCACAGTTGAGGGTGACAAAGGGTTTGTCCTCTCTTCGACTCCGATCATGCAGGGCATGGGCAATGAGCTCTTTTCCCGTGCCGCTCTCCCCCTGGACCAGGACCGTAGAGGTATCACTCTGGGCGGTCTTTTCGGCAATCCTGAGAACGCTCTGCATCTCCCTGCTTGCGGCAATGATGTGGTCAAAACCGAATCTGTTTCTCGTCTCCAGTCTGAGGCGTTTGATTTCTCTCTTAAGCTGAGAGGCCTCGAGTGCTTTCTGGATGGAAAGATGGACCTTTTGAAATTCGAAGGGCTTGGTAATATAATCAAAGGCCCCCAGTCTCATGGCCCTGACCACTTTTTCCACATCATCAAAGGCCGTGATCATGATGGGAACAATCGTTTGATCTATTCTGAGAGCCTTTTCGAGAACCTGATAGCCATCCATCCCGGGCATTTTAATGTCGAGGAGCAGCAGATCCGGGGCCTCGCTCACGATTTTGTCCAGTCCCTCCTCGCCGGACTCAGCTAACAGGACCTCGTAGCCCTCCTTCTCCAGGTTTTGCTGGAGGGTCCACCGGATCAGGTACTCATCGTCAACTGTCAGAATCCGTGCCTTTGCCATAAGAACCTCGAATTCGTAAGGCGCAAGGCGTCAGGCGCGAGAGCGTTCTTTCTCAAATTAGATGCTTACACGGCCTGATTTAGGAATTCACCTTTAACAGTTGCAACCCTGCCTTGCCTGCCTTCGCCCCTTAAGCTGATTCTCAACCTTAGCCTTCGTTGTTGGAGTTTACACTTTGCGACTTGCGCCTGACGCCTTACGTTACTTTACCGCTGGCAGACCGATGGTGAATTTCGTTCCCACATTCACCTGGCTTTCGACTTCGATCCTTCCCTCATGCTGCTCCACAATATTCTTTGTAATGGACAGCCCCAAACCTGTCCCATCCGAACGGGTCGAGAAGAAAGGATTGAAGATCTTGGAGAGGTTCTCCTCCCGGATCCCGATCCCCGTGTCTTCGAAGACGATCTGAACCTCCGGGCCCCCGTTTCCCTCTTCCCCCCCGTGCCGGAGACGGGTGGCAACGGTGAGGGTCCCTCCATTGGCCATCGCCTTCCGTGCATTGAGAAGAATATTCAAGAAAGCCTGCTCCATGGAACTGGGATCCACCATGACCCTGGGAAGGGAAACATCATATCGTTTGTCAATCTTCAGGTTCTCGGATCTTCCTCGATGGGCGAGAAAGAATGAGATGACCTTGTCGACAAGCTCATTCATGTCCGTGGGTAAGTAGTTGGCCGGAACGGGTTTGGCATAATTGAGCAACCCCTTGACCAACCGCTCCAGTTTCAGGATCTGCTTTTGAATCTCGTCCGTTACTTGCCTCCTGCCATCCTCTTTTGGAAACCCTTCCGCAAGGATCTGAATGGCCCCCTGGATCCCTGCCAGGGGGTTCCGAATCTCATGGGCCATTCCCGAAGCGAGTTCTCCGATCGTGGCCATGCGGTCCGCCCTCTGTACCAGTTCCTGGTGATACCTCTCCGCCTCACTCCTGGCCGTCTGGAGACTCCGAATCATTAAGTTCAGGCTGTCGCCCAGCCTTCCCATCTCATCCTTGCCTTTAAGGCCCACCCTTGCATCGAAGTCGCCTTCCTCCACCCTCCGCATGGTATGCGTCAACTTCCTGATGGGAAACTCAACAAACTTGAGGAACAGAATCGCGAGGACCGTGGCCAGGAAGGCAATGGTAATCACCGCAAAAATGCTCGAATGGATCTTGACCCTGGACACCGTTTCATCCATTTCTCTTAGGGAGTTTGCCACCGTCAGAATCCCAATAATACTCTCATCCTGCTTGTGGCATTGGTGGCACCTGGGCTCGTTTGAAATGACCTTGTTGTAATAGTAAACCCTTTCTTTTTCCCTCTTCCCCTCGGAGCCTCGAACAGTCGCTTCCCGAATGAAATATTGATTTCTCAGATAATATTCGGCCTCCCCGACCCTCTTGCCTATGTCCTCCTGACTGGTTGAGAACATGATCGTGCCGTCGGGCTTGAAGATACTGATCTTCCAAATCCCTTTGTAAGCTGCAAATCCCTGCAGGATTCGGTTGATATCAAAATGCCCTCCCCTCTCCATGGCCCGGAGGATGTTGTTTTCAAGAGATTCCGAAATGATCTTTGTTTTTTCGAGGGTCATCTTCTCTATGCTGGCTTCATGAAGAGTTGTATTCCACCAGACATTGAAGGAGATAACAAAGATCAGGATCACACCTGTCACCAGGATGACTTTAAAGATGAGAGAAGAGGGCCGGAAAGGGACAGGCATTCAAAGCTTCCTTTTATCGATTATCTGTACGGCGAATGGGCCGAATTATAGCGATCTATTCGAACAGAATACCGTCTATGCGGTTCATTCCCACCGCAACGTGGCGATTGGGGTAGATGGTACTCCCGCTAAATCGAAGCCAATGGCAAAGATCGTCGCATCGGCTCTTCCCTGGGAAGAAACTCTCTATGACTGAATTTAGCGAATTAAGAGGAAAACGTATCTGGAAGTATTCAAAGATTATTTTAACACATGAGCCGTTTTCAAAGCCATAGGCCCCATGGGTACGGCCGTCGAACAATGAAAACCGGCTACGGTTACGAAGCCCGTATCGTAAAAAAAGGGCTACGTTTATCGGTGTCAAAACTCGTACTCGCCTGGACGAAACCCATCTTTTTCTGGATCGAACCGTTATTTCCTCACGGGGGGGTGGGCGAAATCCCTCAATCCTCAGCGGAAAATCACATAGTGCAATAGTCCGATATGCCCGCTCGATATTCTCCAGCGGTCGGATGGAAAACTTATCCATTGTAAAATCGGTATGTTATGATATTCTTGGAATATTTATTCTTGTGGTTTTCCATTGGATCCTATAAGGCATACTATTTGCGTGTAAAGAGATGTTAAATAATGAGAATGAATACTGAGCCCGCGGGGTTGAGATGCAATGAATGAGGAACCCGGACCGAAAAAGGGTCCTGAACAAAATAGCCCCTGTCCTTCCTGTCGTGTCTTGATTGCGGACGATGAATTTCTGATCCGGTGGTCGCTGGCCGAAGCCCTTTCCCACGAGGGTTATGAGGTTCTTGCAGTGGAAAACGGTCAGAAAGCCATCATGGCGGCGGAGGCGCAGCCCTTTGATTTTGTCATCACCGACCTGATCATGCCGGAGGCGGACGGCTGGCAGGTCCTGGAAAAGACGCGCCGGATGTTCCCTCAGCCCCGCGTCATCATCATAACGGCCCATGGTCAGGAAGAGATGAAGAGGACCGCAAAAGAGAGAGGGGCATGGGCTTATATCGAGAAACCTCATCTCATCGAAAATATCAAGGAATTGCTTAAGAACTCATTGAAGTAAGATCCTCTGATCAACTCCTAATCCCTCGGTTACGGTGGAAGATCTACCCACCCCCGTGGTAGGAGCGGCTTCCAGCCGCGCTTGCGCGCCCGAAGCGCTTCAGCGCGCAGGCGCGACAGAGTCGCACCAAGATGGTGCTCCTCCAGGTTCCTTTGTACTGCCGGACCCACCGAAACCGAGGGGTTACGAACAACTCTCAGTTTCTGCTTTCTTTTGCCCCTCTTTTGGGTTAGAATTTCTCAAAAAAAATGGAGACATGTCTATGAAGAAAGAGACCGTCATTCTGTAGTTGTCATTGCCTTTTGGTTGGATTAATCACTGGAGCCGTTTGTATTGCCGTAGCGGCATCGACTCTGAAGGAAAGAAGACAGATGGACCAAAGACTGCCATGGCGCCCAAACCTCAAATGGCCGCTTCTGAAGTTCCGGAACCCGCCCCGCAAGGGCCTCCGCCTGCCGAACTCGCATCGAAGATTCAGACGCTGAAAGATATTGTTCAAAAGGATCCGAAGAATCTCGCAGCCTGGATCGAACTGGGAAACCTCTATTTTGACACCCAAAAGCCAAAAGAAGCCATTCAGGCATACACTCAGTACCTCGCCGCGAAACCGGACAACGCGGACGTCAGGACGGATTTGGGAATCATGTTCAGGAGCCTGGGGGATTTTGATCGGGCCATTGAGGAATTCAAGAAGGCTGCCCAGAGTGATCCTAAACACGCGAACAGCCGTTACAACATAGGCCTTGTCCTTCTCCACGACAAACAGGACATCAAAGGAGCGATCAAAGCCTGGGAGGAGTATGTCAAAGTTGATCCCAAGAGTGAGAAGGGACAGAGGATGCAGGCCCAGCTGGAGAAGATGAGAAAGATGGTCAAATAAATTTAAGATTGAAGATTTGAGATTTCAGATTTCAGATTGAAAAAAAAGATCACATAGCGGAGAACACCTTGCCCGGGATAGAGTGGGAGGACGCGGTCGGAGCTACTGAATTCTTAGTCATCCCGGTTTCGGATCAAGAAGATTCCCGTCAGGGCAAACAGGTTCGGTAGAATCGTGACCTTTCTCCGCTCTCCCGTAAAGGCTTTTTTCTCGATTTTGAACCCTCGCCTGCGGCAGTACTGAGTAAAGTCCAGGATACTGAGAAAATGGAGGTTGGGGGTGTCATGCCATTCATAGGGCAGGGACGGCGTGACCGGTGTTCTGCCTTTTAGAAAGATCTGGAGCCGGGCCCGGTAGTGCACAAAATTCGGAAAACCGACGATCACCCTGTGCCCGATCCTCATGGCCTCCGTCAATACGGTATCCAGCCTCCTCACCTGCTGCAGACTCTGGTGGAGGATCACGTAATCAAAAGAGTGATTCGAATAACCGGATAAGCCGTCATCGATGTCCTCATGGAAGACGCTCAGCCCTTTGGCGACACATCTGTAAATGGCCTGTTCATTGATCTCGATTCCCTGGGCCTTGACGCCTTTTTCTTCAACAAGAAGAGCGAGCAGCGTCCCGTCGCCGCAGCCGAGATCGAGTACGGACGAACCCGGTTCCACCCAGTTCAGAATCGTTCTGTATTCCAACAAGGTGCTCTCAGCGGTCACGTTGCCGATACCTCCCCCTTATGGATGACGCCGTGTTCCAAAGAAACCTTCTGCAAGAAATGCTTAACGAGGTGAGTCTCTTCCTCGACCTCCAGAAGAAAGGCGTCATGCCCATACGTCGAATCGATTTCACAGTAGGTCGTATCGACCCCGGCCAACTTGCAGGCCTTGACAATCTCGCGGGATTGAGAAGCAGGATAAAGCCAGTCCGATTTGAAAGCCAGAACGAGAACCTTTGCCTTGATCCCCCTGAAAACCTCATGGAGGTCTCTCCTACGGGAAAGATCGAAGGAATCGATCGCCCGTGTAATATAAAGATACGAATTGGCATCAAATCGCGTGACAAAGTTATCCCCCCGGTTGCGAAGATATTCTTCCACCTCAAACCCCATGCTCAGCTTGTGGAGCTTCCCGTCGTCTTTCTGTCGCCTTCCGAACTTTTCGCCCATGGAAATCTCGCTCATATAGGTGATATGGCCGATCATCCGGGCTACGGCGAGCCCCTTGGCCGGGTGGTGTCCTCCGTAGTAATGACCCTCTTTCCAGTGGGGGTCTGCCATAATCGCCTGCCGCCCTACCTCATTGAAAGCGATCTGTTGCGGCGAATGCTTTGCAGTCGTCGCAATGATCAGGGCGCTCCTCAACCGCTCGGGATGGCCGGTTAACCATTGCAGGGCCTGCATCCCGCCCATCGAACCTCCTGCTACGGCAAGCAATCTTTCGATATTCAAGTGATCGATCAAATGGGTTTGCACGGCGACCATATCCGATATGGTAATGATCGGAAAATCAAGGCCGTATTTCTTCCCTGTTGCGGGATTGACGGAAGCGGGACCGGTCGTTCCTTTGCAGCCTCCCAGGACATTGGAGCAGATGATGAAGTATCTGTCCGTATCGAAGGCCTTGCCCGGGCCGATCATACTGTCCCACCAGCCCACCTGGTCACTGCCCTCATGGATTCCTGCGACATGGGCATCCCCGGAGAGGGCATGAAGAACCAGCACGGCATTCGATCTCTGATCATTCAGCCTGCCATAGGTTTCATACGCTACCGTGATCGGGCCGAGTTTCTCTCCGCTGTCGAGTACCAGTTCGTTGGGGGGATGGGCAAAGCGAAAGTGCTGTGGTCGGACAACCCCCACACTGCGTTCTCCTTCACTCTTTTTGATCTGTTCCGGTACCTCAGCCTCAGCGCGAGATGAAGAAGTTGCCCCGCCGCTCTTCTTAAACAATAGATTTCCTGCAAACATCCTCTTTCACCCTTCCTTCTGTTTTCTGTTTCGTTGACGACCGATCACCAATTGCCTTCTGTATCATTGTGTTCAATTGATCACTGATCACCTGGCAGCTGCTTTCCATTTTTTGGTCCCTTGCTAATTGGCCATGGATTAACTGGTCACTGATTACTGGTTACCTGCTTTCTGTCTCTTTGCTCACTGATCTACTCTGCCTTACTGCCTTCTGCTTACTGCCTTCTGTCTTCTTCACCCTCGCTGCGCCTTTCTCAGTGCCTGGTCGATATCTCCTTTGATATCCTCCACGTCCTCCAGCCCGACGGAAAGCCGGATGAAATCCTCCGTGACCCCTGTCTCCTCCTGTTCCTTCCGGGTGAGCTGTTGATGGGTCGTTGAGGCAGGATGAATCACCAGACTCTTCGCATCTCCGATATTGGCAAGATGGGAAAGGAGTTTCACCGAATTGATGAACCTTTTCCCCGCCTCCAGCCCTCCCTTGATGCCGAACCCAACCAGTCCCCCAAATCTTCCCTTCAAATACCTCGCAGCCAGCGTGTGGCTTGAGTGCTCCTTAAGACCTGGGTAATTGACCCAGCTGACCAAGGGATGCCCTTTCAGGAATTGGGCAACCTGAAGTGCGTTCTCTGAATGTTTCTTGACCCGCAGGGGCAGGGTCTCCAATCCCTGGAGGAACAAGAACGCACTGAACGGACTCAGGGCTGCCCCCAGGTCGCGAAGCCATTCGACCCTGACTTTGATGATGAAAGCCACGTTGCCCAACCCCGGGAAATTCCCGAAGGTATCCCAGAATTTCAGCCCGTGATAGCTTGGGTCCGGTTGAGTAAACTCGGGGAATTTGCCGTTATTCCAGTCGAATTTTCCGGAATCAACGATGACACCTCCGATCGATGTCCCATGGCCGCCGATGTATTTCGTTGCCGATTCAACGATGATGTCCGCTCCGTGGTCGATGGGCCTGACCAATCCGACACCGACCGTATTGTCAACAACAAACGGAATGCCTGCGTCATGGGCAATCCGGCTGATCGCGTCGAAATCCGGGACGTCAAGCTTCGGATTGCCGATTGTTTCAGCATAGAACACTCTTGTCTTCTCCGTGACGGCTTTCTTGAATTCTTCCGGCTTCGTGGAGTCTACAAACCTCACCTTTCTTCCCAGCTTTGGAAACGTATAGTGGAACAGCTGGTAGGTCCCTCCATAAAGATTATTTGCCGAAACGATTTCGTCCCCTACCTGAGTAATCGCCAACAGGGCAAACGCCTCGGCAGCTTGCCCTGAGGCTACGGCCAGGGCGCCGGTCCCGCCTTCGATTGCGGCCATCCTTCTTTCAAAAACGTCGGTTGTGGGGTTCATGATCCGGGTATAGATGTTGCCGAATTCTTTTAGGGCAAAGAGGTTCGCTGCGTGGTCCGTACTCTTGAAGACATAGGACGTCGTCTGATAGATCGGTACAGCCCTTGCTCCTGTGGCGGGATCGGGAATCTCCTGACCGGCATGGAGCGCCAACGTTTCAAATCCCCATTCTGACATTTTCTTGCCTCCTCTCGTCGTTGTATAAAAAACAAAAAACCCACTTACCATCTTTCCGGGTAGTGGGTTGTCCTGTGCTCCAAAGAGAAGATAGATGAAGGCTACACGGGCGGACCTCCCATTCCCGAAAGAGAACGCATGGACATCCCACGCATTATCATAGCCTTTCCGCCCTCTTTTCTGATACTTGTCTTCTTCATTATTCGCATCTTCGATTCTTGAGATTAAAGATACTATACGACAATGGAAGAAAACTTGTCAAGTTCTTTTTAATATTTCTTTATTATTTTTATCAACTAATTATTATTTTATTATTTCAAATACTTATTCTAATGTGTTAAAAAATAAGTCATTTTTTTCTGGCCTAACAAGGATGGACCGCTTCCCAAACTTTAGAACTGCGGTCAACTCACTGTGCCTACTAATCACTTGTCACTGATTACTGTTTTTTGTTCTCTGCTTACTGCATACTGCTTACTGCCTTCTTGTTTCACTGCCTACTGATCACTGTTTTCTCCTTGGCCGCTCACCGAGTGTCACCTTCACATCCGAGTGGCTGCCCTTTCGCAGCACCTTCAGAAAGATGGCGTCTCCCGGTCTTTTTTCGCGAATGTATCGGATCAGTTCATCGTGTGACTTGACATCATGCTGGTCCGCTCTGACGACAACGTCTCCACCCACGATGGCGATGGTATTGCCAACCTGAACCCTCTGATTTCCTCCCTTGAGTCCTGCCTTATCCGCAGGGCCTCCTTTCACGACCTCCGCGATCATGGCTCCCCGGTCTACCTTGAGCTTCAGGAATTTCGCAATTTCGGGGATGAGGGTCTGGATGGTCGCACCGATCCACGGATAGGAAATATATCCTTTGGCGATCAACTCGGGAATGAGCCGTTTGGCGGTGTTGACCGGAACGGCAAAGCCTATCCCCACATTACCCCCTGAGGGGCTGATGATGGCACTGTTGATCCCGATGATCTCTCCGTCTGAGTTCAAAAGAGGACCTCCGGAATTTCCCGGATTGATTGCGGCATCCGTCTGGATGACATCCTCGATCATGTTCCCGACCTCGGACCGGATGGTTCTTCCGAGAGAGCTGATGATCCCGGTCGTCAATGTCCGCTGCAATCCGAAAGGGTTCCCAATGGCCAGAACTTTCTGTCCGATTCTCAGGTTTCTTGAGTCTCCCATGGGGATGACTTTCAGTTTTTCCTTTGGGGAATCGATCTTGATCACGGCCAGATCGTTGTCCGGATCTGTCCCGATCAATCTGGCGGACCACTTCGACTCATCTGCCAGGGTCACCTCCAGCTTTTGGGCGCCGGCCACAACATGATGGTTGGTCAGGATGTGCCCGTTCAAGTCGATGATCGAGCCGGATCCTGACCCCTGGGTTGGAAAAGCGTTGAAAAAGAAATCCATCTGAAGGGCACTACTCGTAATGTTGACAACCCCATCTGCGAACTTCTCGTAGACACTGATATTGTTCCTCTCATCCTCTGTCATTGGGTAGGCGGAAAGGCCTCCCAGCAGAAAGCATAGACTCGCAACAGAAAAAAGAAGAAGATTTCTTGAAAACCTGTGAAAAATCATTTTCCTTTCTCCCCTTGGCACTTTCTTGCTCTGGTTAGACCGAAAAGCCAGAAGCTGGCTGTATGACCGTCGAAGGGCCATCAAGAATCAACTTATATCTTGGGAAGACCCGAGTCGTCAAACAACCCTTCGAAGAGCGGTCCGGTAAGATATCTTTCTCCCGAATCAGGCATGGTGATCGTGAGTTTGTAACCCCGGGCCGCCGCAACATAGGCCAGAGCAATCCCCGTATTTCCGCTTGTGGGTTCAATAATCTCCATTCCCGGCTTGAGGTACCCCTCCCTCTCGGCGGTCCAGACCATGTTGGCTCCGATCCGGCATTTGACGGAATAGGCAGGATTGCGGCCTTCTATCTTGGCCAGCAGGATTGCTTTCAGCCCTTTTGCCATCCTGTTGATCCTGACCAGGGGCGTGTTGCCGATCGAAAAGGTGTTATCAGCAAAGAATGTCGTCATACCCGTCCTTCTTTTGGAGAATTCTGGAATAATGGAATGATTGGAAAATGGAATATTGGGTAAAGATCAAAACATAGAAGAGCAAAACTTAATTCACTTTTTATTATTTCAGTGGTTTCTTCTCCCCGGATCTTATTTTTCCCATTATTCCATTATTCCATCATTCCATGTCTTCATTCGTTGTCTGTCGTCAGTTCATCGGGGGTTTGAATCTCCTCAATCTGAGGGCATTGGAGACCACCGTGACAGAGGAGAGAGCCATCGCCCCGGCTGCAAAGATGGGATTGAGCAGAATCCCGTAAAATGGAAAAAGAACCCCTGCCGCCACCGGGATGAGCACGGTATTGTAGGCAAAGGCCCAGAAGAGATTCTGTTTGATATTTCGGATCGTGGCCTTGCTCAGGGCGATTGCCGTCACAATCCCCCGCAGGTCTCCTCCGATCAGTGTGATGTCCGATGACTCCATGGCGACATCGGTTCCGGTCCCGATGGCGATTCCCACATCGGCCTGAGCCAGCGCAGGCGCATCGTTGATCCCGTCACCCACCATCCCCACTTTCTTCCCTTCCATCTGAAGTCGCCGGATCTCTTCCGCTTTCCTCTCCGGAAGGACCTCCGCCAGAACCCTGTCGATCCCGATCTGGTCTGCGATCGCCCTGGCCGTCCGTTTGTGATCACCGGTCAACATCACCACTTCGAGTCCCATCCGCTTAAGGACCTCTACGGCTGTTTTTGAATTCTCCTTTAAGGTATCCGCAACCGCGATGATGCCTCCCGCTTGCCCGTCAACGGCCACAAACATCGGCGTCTTTCCCTCGCTGGAAAGGACTTCCCCTTTCTCCGGAAATCCGTTCAGGACAATATTCCTTTCCTCCATCAGTCTTAGATTCCCAAGAAGAACCTTTCTCGAGTCAATCGTTGCCTCAATCCCATACCCCGGCATGGCGCGGAAGTCGACCGCATCGTGGAGATCCAAGCTTTCTGCTTTTGCCTTCTTCACAATAGCCTCACCCAGGGGATGTTCCGAACCTTTTTCGGCTGAGGCGGCGAAAAATAAGATTTCCTTTTCGGAGAATTTCTCCGATTGGATAATATCGGTGACAGCCGGTTCCCCCTTTGTCAACGTCCCGGTCTTATCCAGGACAATCGTATCGAGCCGGTGGGCTGTCTCCAGCGCTTCTGCTCCCCGGATGAGAATCCCATGCTCAGCGCCTCTTCCGGTCCCGACCATGATGGAAGTGGGCGTGGCCAATCCCAGGGAACACGGACAGGCAATGATGAGAACGGCCACAAAGTTGAGGAAGGCATAGGTCAAGGCCGGATGGGGGCCGAATGCATACCACACGATGAAGGTCACCACCGCTGCCGAGATGACAACTGGAACGAAGTAGCTGGCAATCACGTCGACCATCCGGGCTATGGGGGGCTTTGAACCCTGGGCCTCCTGAACCAGCCGGATGATTTGAGCAAGGACCGTCTCCCTTCCAACCCGGGTGGCCTGGAACTTGAACGTCCCCGTCTTATTCAGGGTGGCTCCGATGACAGTGTCGCCGGCATTCTTCTCAACGGGCAGCGACTCGCCGGTCACCATGGACTCGTCAACAGAGGAGTATCCCTCCTTGAGGATCCCATCGACGGGAATCTTCTCACCGGGCCGGACGATAACGAGATCCCCGGGAACGACCTCCAGAACCGGAATGTCCATTTCTTTTCCGTTCCGGATAACCTTTGCCGTCCTCGGCTGAAGCCCGATCAGCTTCTTGATCGCTTCGGAAGTTCTGCCCTTTGCCCTGGCCTCGAGGAGCCTCCCAAGAAGAATCAAGACGATAATCGCTGCCGAGGTGTCAAAGTAGACATCCACCATGAGCCCTTTGACCATGATCAGATGAGGGGCAAAGGTGACGATCAGGCTATAGAGATAGGCGGCGGAAGTTCCCACGGCGATCAGAGTATTCATGTCACTGGTCTTATATTTCGCTGCCTTCCAGAAACCCACATAGAACTGGCGCCCTGCCCAGAACTGGACGGGAGTCGCCAGGAGAAACTGAATGAAGAAATTGGCCTCCCGGGAAAGGCCGATCCATTCTTCAAGGACCGATGCGCCATACATGAGGATGAGAATAGGAATGAGGAGAAGGATCCCCGTGATGAACTTTCTCTTCAAGGTTCCAAGTTCCGCCTCTCTGGCCGCTCTCTCTTTTTCAACGATATCCTCTTCCTTTACCTCAAGGACCTGGTAACCCGCCTCTTCGACCGCTTTCCTGAAATCAGGGAGAGCCGCCTCTCCCTGAAGATATTCGACAGAGGCCCTTCCTGTGGCAAAATTGACATCGGCCTGAATCACACCCCGGACCGATCCGAGGGCTTTTTCCACTCTTCTGACACAGGCCGCGCACGTCATCCCCTGAATCGGGAGAAGGACTTTTCCGGTCTTCGCCTCATATCCCAGGTCCTTCACCTTAGCGATCAATTGGGAAAGGCTGGTCTGATTCGAATGGAAGTGAACCGTCGCCTTCTCCGCTGCAAAATTGACAGCGGCTCCGGAAACCCCTTCCAGCTTTGATAATCCTTTCTCAATCTTTGCCGCACAACTGGCGCATGACATTCCTGAGATCGGAAGGTCGATACGCTCTGTTTTTTTATCATTCTCCCTGGCATCCATAGACAATCCCCTGTGCCCCGCTATTTCACCTCGTAGTAGATCCCTGCCGGGACGGCCTTCTTCTCCCCGACCTTGAAGAGGATCATCACCTGGTACTTGCCTTTTTCGGAAAGATTGAAATAGGCGTCGTATGTTTTCATCATCTCCTCGTATTTGGGCGCGCTGATCTGGTCTTTCCCCTTCGGATCGATGACCTTCATATTGATCTTCGCATCAGGGATCTCCTTCTGGGTCTTCTCGTCTTTGAGCGTGACCGCAATATTATGGGTGGTCCCCGGTACGATATTCTCCTTCATCTTCATGTCCTGTAACATTTTACGATGTTCTTCGTTGGGCATGATCTGAAAAATGACTTTCACCCCCTCCACAAGAACTTCTCTGGTCTCCATCTTCATGGAGGCGCCGCTCCCCTGCCCATGGCTGTGCTGAGCGAAAGAGCTTGATACGGACACGAACACACCCAGAACCAGGACCCCTAAGATCGAAATCAGCTTCATCATGGGCATCACCTCCGCGTTAATAAGTTTCCTCAAGCCCGGCGGGCACCCCTGCCTGCGGCAGGCAGGCTCGAATCATGAAAATCGGTTAGGGTCACGATGCCCGCTTCGGTTGACGTCAGCTGTTGGACGAGACTTTTTTTTCAAGCTAATTGAAGCGTCATTTCACCCATTCCGCATCGGCCTTGGCTTCCTCCGCTTCCTTTGAAATCTTTCCGAGCATCTCCTTGGCTTCATTCATCTGCGCTTCGTATTTTTTCCTCTCCCCGTTCAGTTTATCCAGTTGTCCGATATCCATTTTGTACTGGGTCCTGCTCCCGAACTTTCTCTGGCTCAATTGTTCTGATTTTTCCATATACTTCTTAGTCGCGTCTTCGTATTTTTCCTTCGTCTCTGCCAGCTTTTCTTTCCACGGCCGTGCGCGATCTCTCCAGTAAGTCTCATTCTGACTCAGGGGATTCAGGTCAGGGGTGATCTCTCCGCTTTTCTCAAGGGTGGGTTGCGGAAGCGATGACGTCGCTCCTTTCGGCTCGTCTTCGCTGGTTTGGCTCTTGGCACGGTCGCGATAAGGGGCAGGAATGGTTTCATAATTATCTGTGAAATGAAGGCCCCCCCTGTCATCGACCCACCTGTAAAGGGTGGCCGCATCCAGATTGGGAATAAGAAAAAGCCCTGCAAGAATCAAGAGAATCGTTTTCATCTTTGTCGCCTCCTCCGATTCAATTATAAACCTCACTTAAGGGATAAAGAAAGAACCCCCCAGATAAACCATGCTTGACGCCGGGGCAACCGGACGAAGAAGGTTGTTTATGGACAGACTCTAACAGTTTGCTGAAAAAGTCATTTTTTGCAGGCTGCTCAAAAATGCTCAGATGCAAGGCGCCCGAAATCCTGAGGAGTGAGACGTACTTGGATGTACGTCGCAACGACGAAGGGTAAGGGCAACGCAGCAGATGAGCGTTTTTCAGCAGCCTGCTAATGAGTGTACCGGCTTAGACCCATGCTGACTACTTTTCCAAAAAAAAAGCTCTTGGCTTTGGCTAAACCTTAAGGGGGGTGAAGGCATTAGCTAAAGCGGACCCAATTCTCATCAGGCCCCAGCCAAGAGCTTTTACTTGAAAAATTAAAGATGCTTGAGTCAACTCACGACATAATACCGAGATAGGATCTTTCTACGATAATCGAATCTTAACAATTTTTATGTTGGGGAGTGAATAGGCTCAAGTATGTATTTTCCATCAAAAAAAACTGTAATTCGAACCCGGATCACCGGCCGTGGTTTTAAGAAGATTGGGTTGCATGAACCCTGGCAGGATGGGCCGAACTATTCATTATTTCTTATATATAGTATATGAATCTATGGTCTAACTCCTTTTTCACCCCCATTTTCTGGGCCATTTCGCATAGATCCCTGACCGTTACGGAATCAAGGTACGCTTTTAAGCGATTTCCTGCTTCGTTCCAGATGACTCTGGTTACACATTCTTCTGCTCTTTCACAGGGTTGGCTTCGATCCCCCGAATTCAGGCAAGGGACGGGATCGATCTGTCCTTCGGTTATCCTGACGATCTCCCCTACAGTAATGTCCTCTGGCTTTTTTGCCAAAGAATACCCCCCCGACGGCCCCCTCTTACTACCGAGTATTCCACCTCTCTTCAGCTTTTGGAAGATCTGTTCCAGGTATCTGGGGGAGATTCCCTGCCTCTTCGAGATATCCTTGACTTGAGTTTCCATCCCCTCTGAATTATACGCAATATCCAGGACAGCCCTTACGCCATACCGACTTTGAGTTGACAGTTTCATATTTTCCCATTCTTGACTTGTGGATAAAAATAATATTCTTTATAAAGAAAGTCAACTCATCGGCTCCCCGGCATAAATGCCGGGGCTTGCTCAGAGTAGACCCGTTCGACTTAGCTCAGAACAGGCCCTGAGCGGTACTAAACCCCCGGGTTTAGCGCCGTCGAACGGGTCAATAAATCTGCTTCTTGACTGGAGACCATGCACCGGAGTCAGAAAAAGGAAACTGGGGAAGGCATTGGATGCGGGGAAATGCCGTTAGAGGTAGCCTCTTTTCGAGCGAGATCCTCCCGTGGGCGAATCCCCTCTGAATAGGCAGGCAATTGCATCCCGCAGTGGCTTTGTTAGCCGAGATAAGACATTGACGGAGAAGAAAATATGTATTAGTTTTAGTCGTAACACGACGACCAGGGGGGGAAATGAAGAGACTCCTTTTTGGGTTGATGATAGGCATTGCAGTCTGCCTGCCCTGCCCTGCCCGAGCAAAAGATCCTACCCCTGCCACCTTGAGTTCCGCCCTGGAATCCTTTGGGGTGCAGAAGGTCGAAGAGGGAAAAGAAGCCGTTCCCTTTTCTCTCAAGGACCTGAATGGGAATCAGGTTGCGTTGAAGGACTTCAGGGGTAAGCCTGTTCTTCTGCTTTTTTGGGCCACATGGTGTCCCTCATGCTGCGAGGAGATTCCATACCTGGAAAAGTTCTACCAGGAGAGGAAGACCCAGTTGACCGTGCTCGGTCTGGCCATTGATGGAGAAAAGGAAAAGAAGATCAGGAACCTCGTCAAGGAACAGAAGATTTCGTTTCCCGTTCTGTTAGACCCGAAGGAAAAAACCGCTCGCGCTTACGGCGTAAAATTCATTCCCATTTTTTTCCTGATCGATCCCTCGGGAATGATCGTCGCCAGAATCGTCGGTGAAAGGGATTGGTCCTCTCCCGACGCTTGGGCTGCCGTTAAGGAGATCCTTCATCTTCGTTAACGGGGGGACTGGTCTTTACATAGCCACTTTTCTGTTTCCGGACCGGGCCAGGAGCTTTTCGTGAAGTTTCTTTACAAATCCGAGAGCTATTCACTGCCTCAACGATTGTTCTTCATTCCTCTCAAAGATATCATCGTCTTCCCGTACGTCGTGACTCCCCTTTTCTTTCAGTCCGATGAAGCGCTGACCATTCTGAATCAGGCCATCCTGGAAAACGGGTTCATCGGATGTGTCAGCCAGCGGGATCCTTTTTTGAGGGATCCTCTTCCGAGAGATCTTCTTCCTGTGGGAACGGTGTGCAAGATCCTTCAACTCGTCAAGTTACCCAATAAAGGAGCCAAGATTCTTCTGGAGGGGAGTAACGAGGGTCTCTCTGCACAATATTTCCAGGGAGAGTCCCTACTTTAAGGCGGACGTCAAGGAGGTAAGCGAACTCCAGGAAAGAACGGCGCTCTCCGACACACTTGTCCAGAGCATCGGAATCCTTTTTAAGATTTCTCTTTCCATGGGGAAACCGATCTCTGAAGAAATTCTCAAGTCTTTGGACAAGATTGATCATCCGGGTCGGCTTGCGGATCTGATTGCCATCACTCTTCATCTGGAGATCAGAGAGCAGCAGGACATTCTTGAAACCCTCGATCCCCTCGAGCGCCTCAGGAAGGTCTTTCATCTTTTCAGCCGTGAAATTCAATCCTCGTCTTTCAGACCTCATCCCCTGATCCAGGCCAACAAGGAAACGGGGAAATTCTCAAAGGACCATGCCCTTCGTTCTGGCGGCTCGAAACCAGCGGGAGCAGCACGAGGAAGACCCTTCTCTCGCCGAAATCAACGAGCTTAAGGAGAAGGTCAGGGCCTCCGGGATGCCCCAGAATGTTGAAGAGATCGCACAGAAGGAGATCGGTCGACTCGAGCGAATGAATCCAATCTCGGCTGAATACACCGTTTCAAGGACCTACCTCGACTATTTGATCGCCATGCCGTGGAATAGGAAATCCGTGGACAATCTCGATCTCAACCGGGCAAGAGCGATCCTCGATGAAGATCACTACGACCTTGAAAAGGTGAAAGAACGGATTCTTGAGTTTTTGGCCGTGAAGAAGCTGAAAAATCCGATGAGGGGCCCTATTCTCTGCTTTGTGGGTCCCCCGGGAGTAGGAAAAACCTCTCTGGGACGCTCGATCGCACGGGCCCTGGAGCGTAAATTCATCCGCATCTCCCTGGGCGGAGTGAGAGACGAGGCGGAGATACGAGGTCATCGAAGGACCTACGTAGGAGCCCTTCCCGGCCGGGTGGTCCAGGAAATCCGCAGGGCCGGCACCTTCAATCCCGTCTTCATGCTGGATGAGATCGACAAAATGGGCCAGGACGTCCGTGGGGATCCGGCGGCCGCACTGCTCGAAACCCTTGATCCGGAGCAGAACTTCTCTTTTACGGATCATTACCTGGACGTCCCTTTTGATCTCTCCCATGTGATGTTCATTACGACGGCCAACAACCTGTCCCTCATCCCGCCGGCACTGCTGGACCGGATGGAGGTCATTCATCTTTCAGGCTACACCGAAGAAGAAAAAGAGAAGATTGCAGCCCATTTCCTGATCCCTCACCAAAAAGAGGAGAACGGGTTGAAGAATGCTCTCCTGACGTTTACCCCGGAGTCGGTTCACAAGATCATCCGGGAGTACACGCGTGAAGCAGGCGTCCGCAACCTGGAGAGAGAGATCGCCTCGGTGTGCCGAAAAGTGGCCAAAGAAGTGGCCATGGGAAATGTCCCGAAGGAAGTGATCGACGAGCATGTCGTCGAAGAGTTTCTTGGCCCGAGAAAATATTTTCGCGAAGCAGCCCAGGAAAAGGATCGCGTGGGGGTAGCAACCGGACTGGCCTGGACGGAAAACGGCGGAGACATCCTTTTTATTGAAGCCTCCAGGATGAAAGGAGAGAAAGGCCTGATCCTGACGGGTTCTCTCGGCGACGTGATGAAGGAATCCGCGCAGGCGGCTCTTTCTTACATACGCACCCATGCCCCCGTTCTTCGTGTCCCCGAAGATTTCTATGAGGGAAGTGATATCCATGTCCATATCCCGGCCGGAGCAACCCCGAAAGACGGGCCTTCGGCAGGCATTACGATTGCCGCAGCCCTCCTCTCCCTGTTGAAGGGAATGCCTTTCCCTCACGATGTCGCCATGACCGGTGAACTGACCCTGAGCGGCAGGGTGCTGCCGGTGGGAGGCATCAAGGAGAAAGTTCTGGCCGCCCGGCGGGCAGGTGTCAAAACGGTGATTCTTCCGAGAAGAAACGAAGAGAATCTGAGCGATCTGCCAGTCTATATTAGGACGGAAATGAACCTGGTCCTGGTCGACCACATCCAGGAAGTGCTGGACTTAACGCTTCCGTCGTAACCCGCTGAAGTGGAAACGAGAATCTAGAAACCCTTCTCCGCAAGTGGCAAGGCGTTAGGCGTAAGGGGTGAATTGCGCGGGCGGAAGATATTCCGCCCCTACGACTTGCGACTTGCGCGCTTACGAAAAGATGATCCGTGCCTCAAGATATGGCTTCTTTTAAATCCGGCTTCATTTCCATCCTGGGAAGACCCAATGTCGGGAAGTCAACCCTTTTCAACCGTTTCCTGGGAGAGAAGGTTGCCATCATTTCCCCTAAGCCTCAGACCACCCGGAACCGTATTCTCGGAGTCAAGAATGTGGAAGGAGGCCAGCTCATCTTCCTCGACACCCCGGGCATTCATGAAGGGCGCTCCCCCCTGAACCAGCGTATGGTGGAGACCGCTCTCTCAGCCGGCCGGGATGCGGACGTTCTTCTCTTTCTCGTCGAAGCCTCTTCTCGATCAGGAGAGGAAGAAGAGCAGATGATCAAATCTTTCGAGGGAAATCAGGGGGTGTTTTTGCTGGTCATCAATAAGATCGATCAGGTGAAGAAGGGGATCCTCCTTCCTGTGATAGATCGTTTTCAGAAACTCCGTCCCTTCGAAGCGATCATTCCCGTTTCGGCGATGACCGGTGAAGGAGTGGACATCCTGCTCGGTGAAATTCTGAGATGCCTCCCCGAATCCCCACCCTATTACCCGGAAGAGGTGATGACCGATCAAACAGAACGATTCCTGGTTTCGGAAATCATCCGGGAAAAAGTGATCCAGCAGGCTTATCAGGAAATCCCTTATGTGACAGCCGTTACGGTGGAAAGCTTTAAGGAGCAGCCCGAGAAGAACCTTGTGATCATCCAGGCGAATATTCACGTGGAGAGAGAGACTCACAAGAAAATCCTGATTGGCAAGGGTGGCCAGAAATTGAAAAAGATTGGAGAAACGGCCCGAATGGAGATTGAATCCTTTCTGGGAAAGAGGGTCTATCTGGAGTTGTGGGTCAACATCGAAAAAAACTGGACACGGGATCCCCGCGCCTTGAATCGGTTTGGTTATTGATCGGAGGGCGCAGTGCCCGCTCCTCGAACCGGTAAGGGCAAGAGGCGAGAAATGACAAAACGCAATCCCTCCGTTGAACCCCAGGAATCCCTGGGAAACTATCTCAAAAGAGAACGGGAGGCAAAAAACCTCTCCCTGAAAGAGGTGACGAAGAATACCAAGATCACCGAGCAAGTTCTTGCGGCCCTTGAAGAAGACCAGTACGACCTGCTTCCCTCTGCAACCTACGTAAAGGGTTTTCTCTCGGCCTATGCCAGATTCCTGGGAATCGATCCAAATGATGTGGTCCTCCGCTATCAGAATCGCCATGAGAAGAGGCAGGTTCTCCGTCCGGAAACGCCTGTCGAAGAAACGGTTGCTCCAAAGGCAAAAAATCGGCGGGGCCTTTGGGGAGTTCTCGGGATCATCCTCGTGTGTGTCATTCTGCTCTATTTTGCGCTTCCTCTTTCTCCTCCACCTCCTGCACCACCTCAACCTCCTCCACCAGAAGCTCCTGTTCAACCTGTGACTGAGGAGAAACCCGCCCCGGTCCCTCCTCAACCGGCAGGAACGGTCTCTCAGAAGAAAGACAGCACCTCTCTCCCTGCAGTTGAAAGCCATCGAAGAAACGTGGATTCGCATCCACCTCAACGACCAACCTGGAAAAGAAATGATTCTTAAACCCGGGGAAACCGCTTCTTATCAGGCCTCGGATCAAATCCGGCTTCTGGTTGGAAATGCGGGAGGCCTCGATTTGATCTACAACGGGAAAGACCTGGACAAGGTCGGAAAGTCCGGAGAAGTGGTCACCCTGATCATCACCCCCAGGGGAGTTGAAACCAAACCCTACGAAAAACCTAAACCCCCGTCAGAATAAGGCAGCCCGCAATCCAACCCCGATATCAATTTGCCCCTGTAGCAGCAAAAACGAAACCGGTCAAATCGCTCTCCAGGCCTGCCCGGGTTCAGGCAACCCGCTTTTCGGTATTAAGGAGGGGTATAACCGTTGCGGATGGCATACTTGATGAGATCCGTGATTCTCCTGAGACTCAATTTATTCATCACGCTAGCGCGATGATGCTCTACCGTGCGGACACTGATAAAGAGCAGATCGGCGATTTCCGAATTCGATTTTCCCTCTGCGATGAGCCTCAGGATCTCTCTTTCTCGTGATGTCACCGAGGAAGGGGCTTTGGAGGTGAAGCGACACCGGGTCATGAGATCGGCCGGCAAAAGCAGAGCGAGACGGGGTGAGATGTAGGTTCCCCCCTGCCGGATGGTGCGGATGGCGGAAAAAAGCTCGAGGATCCCCTCTTCTTCCAGGAGATACCCCTCCACCCCGAAAGAGAGCGCCTGGCAGAGATAATCAATATTTTTTTCCATGGTCAGGATCAATATTTTTATTTGAGGATAGACCTCTTTGATCTTCTGCGTGACCTCAACCCCGCCAAGGTGAGGCATGGCGATATCCAGAACGACCAGGTCCGGATGGCTGCGGTTGAGAAGTGGAAAAAGCTCCTGCCCGTCGCTCGCTTCACCCGCTACCTCCAGGTCGATAATTTCCGAAAGCATCTTTCCGATGCTCTCCCGGAGCATGGCATGATGATCGGCCAAAACGAGGCGATAGAGAGACACGATACTCATCCTTCATTATTGCATCATTTGAGACTGAGCTGCTTGAAACGCTCTTCCATATCTTTGGGGACCACGGCGTCCTTGTACCGCACGATTCCCTTGGAATCGACCAGGAAAATGGTTGGAACCCCCCGGACCCTGAAGGCCGTAGTAATCTCAAAGTCATGATCGAACCCGCTGGGAAACACGTATTCCTGCTTTTTCCAGTAGGCGCGGGCCTTGTTCTCGGAGTCGTTGATGCCGGTGTTGATGGCGAGCACCGCCAGTCCCGTTGGACCGAGCTTCTCGGACACGCGGTTGATTTTGGGAAGCTCCTCCATACAATAGGGGCACCACGTATTCCAGAAGATCAATAACAAGGGCTTTCCCTCTAACGTGACACGGGAGGAACGACTCCCTTCAAAGGTCTGTATGGAAAAATCCGGCAAGGGGTCGCCTATCTCGACGCTCCAGCCCGAGGAAACCGTTGCCATGAGGACCGAGAGCACAACCAACAGGATTCTCACAACTTTGGTCATATTCACCCCCGCTAAAGCCAGCTCTGACCGGCTCTAATCAAATAATACTCCGCAAGCCCCAGCATCAGCAAGCCGAGGAGCTTCTTTACTCCAACCATCCAGCGGCCCGGCCTGGGTAGCGCAGTGGCCAGCCCCGAAAAAGTGCCAATGACAATGAGAAGAATACCCATCCCCAAGGAAAAGGTGAAGAGCAGCGCGCCTCCGTAAATAACACTGTGCGTCGTTGCAACGTAAGTCAGCAGGCCGAAGAGGACCGGCGAAGTGCATGGAGAGGCCACCAGTCCCGAGGCCGCTCCAACCAGGAACGCTCCTATGACGCCTCCCGTAGCTGGCTCCAGGGGACGCCCTGAAAACCAGGCCGGAAACGGAATCACCTCCAGAATATTCAGGGCAAACAATATGAAAATATTGGCCACAATCAGCATGGCCCAGGGGCTGGTACTGATCCGGCCGAAAAAACCTCCGGTCAATGCCGCGATCATGCCCAGCAGCGAATAGACCGATGCCATCCCCACGACATATCCGAGAGAAAGCAGGAATGCCCTGCCCCGGGTCTTCTCTCCCGTGGATCTGGAACCCACATAGGCTGACACGATGGGAATCATGGGGTAGACACAGGGGGCAAGACTGGCGAGAATGCCTCCTGCGAAGGCCGCTCCGATGGCAGCCAGCGGAGATCCCCCGAGATAACTTTCCATTCCAGTCATACTGCTGTTGGTCCTTAATGATGATGGTGTTCCCCGGGCCGGTCCCCATGCTGGTACTGCCGCTTTCTCCCGCTCTCCTCTTCGATATAACTGAGCAGGGCCTGGACCTCGGCTCCGTTCAGCCGTAGATTGGGCATGGCGACATTGTTGTACGCTTCCAGCATGGCCATGGCCAACGGGTCTCTCTCCGCTATCATCTTTTCCGGCTCCGCTATCCAGCGGATGAGCCAGGTCCGATCCCGTCTTTCAGTCACGTTCAACAGATCCGGCCCGAGGTCCTGCTTTCTCGCCGCGGACATATCTTCCATCCCGATTGTATGGCAGGCGCCGCACCGCGTGCGGAAGAGTTCCTCTCCTTTCGACATCGTCCGCAGCTCCGGGGCCTTGGCATAATCCTGTCCGCCTCTCGGAGGAAGCTTCCAGTTGTGCAACCAGCTGCCGACCTGCGTCGCCAGGATATAGGGGTTCTCAAAGGGCGAGGCCTTCATCCAGCGGCCGGTTTTCTGATTGCCGATGATGAGGCTCAGGGTGTGAGTCGAGAGCTTGCCGGTCTCATCCTCCGGGCTGTAAAGGCCCAGCTTCTTTCGGAGCAGAATGATATCTGTTTTCTTCCCCGTCAGAAAGAGCCAGCCCGGGCCCACCTCGAATTTTTCCGCATATCGCTTGAGCACC
Source organism: uncultured delta proteobacterium (assembly GCA_963731045.1). Classification (GTDB taxonomy): domain Bacteria; phylum Desulfobacterota; class BSN033; order BSN033; family UBA1163; genus CAVSVC01. The sequence goes on from CAVSVC010000058.1 coordinate 199,698, forward strand.
TCTTGCGTATCATATTCCGGATCGATGGTGATCGTATACATAAAGACGTCGTGGCCCACCCGGTCCCCCAGGATCTTCTGAACTTCGCGCAACCTGGCCGTCTCCAGCGGACAGGCGTCCGGGCAGCGGGTGTAAATGAAGTTGATCACCACGACTTTGTCTTTGATGAGATCATCGAAGAACCGCACCGTCTTCCCCTCGTGGGTGTCCAGCGGGACGTTGGGGAAGTAGTCTGCTCCCCAAATGGAGCCGCCACTGCCGGTAGCTGCGGCAGAGATTCCTGGCAGAGTCAGCATCGTTCCGATGAGCAGTAGAAGGATGCCTGCTTGATGAATTCTTCGCATGATTTCTCCTCCTTTGGATCTTCAACCCTTAACGAATCAAACTAACCGTAATTTGGCATGAAAGGGAATCAGGTGAAGGCTGTATTTTCGAGGGCGAGGGATTGTATTTTTGAAAGGGATGGGACCGCTTGTCGTGGTTTAAGGGCTTCTCCTTTTGGCCGGGGCCGGGGGACTGTTAGTACAGCTCCCCCGGCCCCGGCGTTCAGGTTACTGTTCGCTATTAAAACGCAAACGATGGCCCGATCCCGTCGCCCGTCCGGAAAGTCGGAAGAGCCGCGGAATCGACGTATTCCACCCCATCCCAGGTGGGCAGGGGCGCGGGCATCGTCTGGAGCTGGCCCGGATGCTCGATGTCCCAGCGCAGCAGCATGGAATGGTCCTCGTGCTGGGTGTTGTGGCAGTGCTCCATGTAGGTCCCGGCAAACTCCCGGAACCGGATGGCTATTTCGAGACTCTCAGTGCTGTCGTCCTCAGGGCCGACCCGATAGACATCCTTGCGGGCCCACTTCTCCCATTCGGGGGGAGGCAGTCCACCTCTCCGGAGGATAACCCCCTCTTCGAAGTGAATATGGACCGGGTGGCTCCAGCCGCCATTGCCAAGGATGCTCCAGACCTCAAGCGTCCCTTCCCCGCTGAAGCCCGCTTTTGTCGGGCCGTTGGCGAGCGGAGGCGCTGCTGAAATCCGTCTGGGATCCATTGGAAAGCTGGCGCCTCCATCCGTCTTGATCGTCCATGGAGCCTCGTCCGTGCCGGCCGAGCGAACGAACTCAAAAGTTCGATGCCGCGCGTTAGCCATCTTCGACTGATCCACCGGATCATCGCGATGGATGGTGAGCGGTATCATCGTTAACTTTCCCGGTTCGAAGTCGATCGGATCCATGCTCAGATCTTTCCCTGAGTAGGCCTTAACCCGGAATTCCAGGAACCTTCCAACTGCCGGGTCGCCATCGACCCAGCGGTCGGCCACGCCGTCATTGTCGTCGTCCACCATCTGGGGTTTATATTGCTCGGAAAGAATCGATTCCAGCGGGATCCTCGGGCCAGGGTGCCTCCCGGTTGTGTGTTCAAGCACATTGACGAAGTACAACTTGTCGCCGGGCTTGATACCAGACTTCCCGAAGTCAACGACGATGTCGTAGCGCTCCGCAATGCCCTGGGTCGGGAGCTGGCCCTTGTGGTCGAGCAGATCGCCGTCGCCGTCGAGATCCATCTTGCCGTCAAAGGGAACGGCGTGTTCCATGATGTTACCGTCGTTGGCAATCATGTGGAAAGGCACCCGGTTATAAGAGACTCCGGCGCCCGGCGGTCCGGGTATCTCTCCATCCTCGCCCTTGATCTGGTGCACCAGCGCAAACGCGAAGTAGCGCGAGACCGAAGCGTTCAGGATGCGAAAGCGATAGCGGCGGGCGCGCACGTCAAAGTAGGGATGCCACAACAAGTTGGTCAGCACCTCGTCACCGACGAAACCGTCATGGTTGAAGATGTTGAACCACAGCTGGCCTTCCCGATCCCAGGCCTTGTCTGAAATGAGCAGGTTGACGTCGTAGTCCCGGTTGCCCCAGGGCAAAGCCGTACCGCTCGGGAGGCGGAGGTTGACTCCATCATCGAAGTCTTCCTTGCCGCGATCCAGCGCGCTGTACATATTCCTCATGGCGGCATTGCCCTTGTAGACATTCTGGGCCGTGAAGTCGAGCATGTGATCGTGGAACCAATGGGTACTCATCGTCTCGTGCCAATTGCCACGAATCTTGATGGAACCGTTTTCGCAGGTCTTCAAGCCCGGGTTGGCGTCGTTGACGAAGAGTGTTTCCCCCGGCGAACAGGGAAATGCAGCCCGGGGGTCCATAGCCCTGGTGTTGATCGTGTCGTATCCGGCAAGCTGCATCGGCCATCGGTAGTCATAGAACTGCCCGGGGAAGAAGAAGGCGTTGGTGAAGCCGTCGCTCTCTGCTCCGGTGTGGTCGTTGTGCTCATGTGTGGTGATGGTGTGCACTCCGAAGCCCCGGTTCGCTGCCGGGTCGATCGGCAGTGCGTTGTAATGGCGCATCAGGACCGCCTCACCGTAGCGTGCCATGGCCAATTTGGGCGGTAGGGTACCATCGAAGGTCCACAGGGACTTATGATTCTGAACAGGCATGTTCGGGTGGAACCGAATGGCGATCCCCTTGGTCGTTCCTTCCGTTCCGGGAACTCCTGCGGTATTGTGGTAAAGCCCGCCCGGGCCAAACTCCCCGAGTTCGTAGCGGTGCATCTGTTTCTGATCCCGGAAGCCGCCGTTCACGCGGGCGCCTGCCTGGGCAGTCTTAAGGAAGACCTGAGGATAGAATTCGTTCCACCGCTGGTGGGACCAGCCCCGGCCCGGTGGACGGCCTTCCGCAGGAGGCGTATCAAGGGACCGACCGAGAAAATCTTCAATTTCGAGTTTCCATGGGTTCTCCTCCATGGTGTTTGAAAACTGAGCGGGAAAAGGGGCAATCCCTTTCTGAGCGAGGAAGCCCTCCAGCATTGCGCCGGCCGGTGCGCTCATCGCGAAGTCACCCGGATCTTGCTCGGGTGCAGGCCCGGCCGTGGGGTGCGGAAAGGACATGGTGGGCGCCGGCGTATAGGGATCAAGCCGTTCCCTTCCAAACTCCTCGAAGAGCAACATTTTCTGGGTGAATGACCGGGCCCCGAAGAGCGGGCTCGGCTTGCCGTTGGTCGGAACGGTGGCGCTCGTCTGCTGGGCCACCGGCAAGGCATTGTTTTCGCCAGGATCTTCAAAGGTTCCGGTTAACCCTCCCTCGAAGGCCCCATCGTTGGCATCGGGGAGCGTCGCGAGCAAAACTTCCGCGAATTCCAGCCCGATAAAAGGCCCGGTCAATGCAGACGGATCGCCCGCAGGGGGCTCGCCAAAAAAGTCGAGCGGCACTGCCGGGGCGAGAGAGGCACTGAGCATGCCGGAAAGTGTTACGCCGATGAAAACATAAGTGGCTTTCCTGATCGGTTTTCGTGAAATTCTATATAAGTTCGCTATGGTAGAAAACTTCATAGTGAATATCCTCCTTTCCTGTGTCCGTTATCTCGGACACCCAGGATAATCATCCAGGGGTAAAGACTTGGTTTGTAAGAACAGCTTTCCTCTACCCGCAAAATTGCCGCTTTTCCAGTTTAGTCTATCCCCTGACGATGGGGATCTTTTTTCGGTACAGATTAAGATTTAACCCCCTTAATTTTAGAGTGACGCAGCAAACCGCGGATTTCTATAGGTAGTGGTACCTATTTTGTGAGGCTCTCCGTCTTAAGAGGCTGTGTCGTAATTCGGATCTCGCCCTTCGACACGCTCAGGGCGAACGGCTAAGTACTTGATTTCTAAATTGTCATAATCCGTTCGTGGTGAGCTTGCCGAACCATGAACGGACTTGCGACACAGTCTCTAAAGGGCGGGGCCGTTCGACGGTCCTAAGTGTGTTGAAGGACCTCCCGGTAAAGTACTCCCATTCCTATTTGTGTCCTTTGACGGGGCATATGCCGGTCAGATTTGCGCCCGAAGGCATCTCGTCAACCGGGTTGTGTCTTTTCTCACAGGCAGAATACGGGTGTCACGGTGCTTTTGGCGTGTTATATTTCTACCAATTGGCTTGAGGGAATGATGAAGGCTGGAACCGTTTCCCAACTTATGTGTTTAATCGCTTTTGGCTTTATTCTCTGCGCCCAACCTTCCGCGGGTCTCCAGAGTATCGATCTTCATCAGCCATCCTATGCCGGCTTGAATGAGATCGACCCGACCAAAAACCGATTTGTGATCGTTGGGGATACGCAAAGTACCAGCCACTGGGAATTCTGGCGGGAAAGAAACCAACGGGACCGGGAATGGATCGCCGCCGAAATCGCAAAACAGGACCCGTCCTTCGTCCTCCACCTGGGGGACCTGACCACACGCGGCAGCTCGGTAAAGCACTGGCAGGATTTCGACAATTTATATCGGTCGGCACGCGAGAAAAGGATTCCTTTCTTTCCTCTTCTGGGAAACCATGAGTTCTACGGAAACGACAAAAAAGCCCTGGAGAACTACTTTAAGCGATTTCCTCATCTGGAAAGAAAACGCTGGTACAGCTTCGTCTGGAAAAACGTGGCGCTGGTCATGGTGGATTCCAACTTCTCATCTCTGACCGAAGAAGAGACCGAACGCCAGGCGAAATGGTATCGCGCGGAACTGGAGAGGTTTGAAAAGGAATCGGGCCTGGATCACATCGTCGTATGCTCCCACGAGCCGCCTTTTACCAACAGCCGCGTCGTGGGTCCGAACAGGAAAGTTGAAATAGAATTCGCTGAGCCCTTTCTTGGATACCGAAAGACTCGTCTCTTCTTCAGCGGCCACAGCCATACCTATGAACGGTTTCGCCTTGGGGACAAGCTTTTCGTTGTCTCCGGAGGAGGCGGCGGACCGAGACACAAGGTTTGGACCGACCCACGGACACGTCGCTTTGACGACCTCTTCGCCGGTCCGGAACTTCGGTTTTTTCACTTTTGCGAAATCGAGGCCTCCGGAAACGAACTGTTCCTCAGGGTCTTCCGTCTCGAACCCGATGGGACGTTCAAGATGGCTGATTCTTCTGTTCTGGCAGCAGACAGACATTGACTTTTTCCACAACGTAAATTAGTTTGAAAATAGCGTTACCACCCAGGTGAATCATGGCCCCATATGATGACGACGATGAAAGGGAGAAACCCTCCTGGCGGGAGATCGACAGGAGAAAGGACCGCCCTTACGCCCCCAAAGAGGCCCCGGCGGAAAGAAAGCCTTCGCAGCGCTCGAATTGGATGAGGAAGCAATACCGGAAAGAGGCGGACAAGCTCTTTCTGGGAAAGAAGGGAACGAAGGAATATCAGAAGGCGCTGGTCGAGATGGAAAACCGTCACGGCACAGATCGGTTTGATGCGGCAGCCAGGGCATTTCTGGAGGAATACGGCCTGCCTGATGACTGGAGCGCCCTCTCACTCCTGCTGGATTACTCCGAATCCGATCAGGTCATTCAGGTTCTCAAAATCATGAGAGACCTCTCCCCGAAGAAGACCTCCGCTGAGCAGCAGGGGTTCAGGGCAAGACTTCAAATCCTGGGAATGACGGCGAGTGACAGTGATCTGAGAGACCTGGCCGAAGAGATCTTAAAGGCCTTGTGATCTTCTGTGGGAAGGGGATCTTCCTGCTCCCGATCGGTGCGCCTCAGCGGCGGCCTGCAAGGCGGCTGCTTGTCTCGCTGACCATGCACCAGATCATGTCGAGAGACAGGTGAGATTCAATGGTCGGATCAAAGAGGATGGTGATCCTGGCCGGAAACTCGTCGTCTCCTTTCCAGAGGACATAGGCCAAAGGCACTTTCGGGAATACTTCCAGGGCAAACCCTTTATCACCAAATAGAATCTCGCTTCCCCCCAGCCTTCTCCCGGCCTGAAGAAAGCCCTCCGGGTCCTTTCCGTAAAGGATTAACAGCTCTTCCGGATGAAGGCGGTGCAGCCCGCGAAAAAAGGTGGAGCCTCCTCTCAGATCCTTTTCGCTCACCCATGTATGAGCGGGTTTCACTTCCTTGGCCTCAACCAGATAAAACAGGACCATGAGATAAAAGAAGGGGTGGAGTTCCTCTTCCACCGTCTGATCGTTCCATTCCATCCGAAGGATCTTCCTCGCTTTGGGCAGGATCAGATATCTCCGGTTGAATACCCCCAGGACGAACCCCTCGCGGCCCGAATGGTAGACAGCCTCGGTTCGATTGCAAACGTCCGCAGGATGAAACTGCGAGAGCTTTTCCCAGTAGAGCGGATCAATCTTTACCTGCACGATCTCTTCTTCCATGGCAAACCCCCTTAGAAAATAAAGGTTTCGTTCAACGGTCAGGGTAACGACGCCCGTATCGGCATTCGGCCACGTCTTTCGGTTTTAAGAACTTCCCGTAGCCGCCCACCGTTAAACGAAACGGGCTTCGTAGCCTTAACCCTAACCGATTTGGATATGAAAAAGCTTGGTCATGGCACGTGTCCGTTCAGCAGATCCTCGGCAACTGCTCTGCGGCGAGCATCTCCATGATCCTTCTCACTCCGAGAATGGTCTTCAAGACGACCTTTCGTGGGTGTTTCTCCACCACCTGACCGATCACGCTTGACTCCAATCCGAGGGGGTGATGGCGCATCGTCTGAAGCACCCCCTCGGCCTCTTCCGGCGCAACGATCAAGCAGCAGCTTTCCTTCATTGGCCACGTAAAACACATCCAGACCGAGGAGTTCGCAGGCGGCCCGTACCCCTTCATGGACGGGAACCCGGGCCTCCTCTATTTCAAATCCCAGGCCGCAGCTCTGGGCCAGTTCGACAAGGGCGGTTGCCAGACCTCCCCGCGTGGGGTCTCTCATCACCCTGATGGACCGGTGGTTCTCCAGGAGCACCCGGACAAGACCGTGAAGAGGCGCGCAGTCACTGACAAGGGAGGAGCTGAACCCCAGACCTTCTCTCTGACTGAGGATGGCCATGCCGTGATCTCCCATGCTTCCGGAGACAAGGATGATGTCGCCGGGTTGGACCTTTGCCGGAGAAAGTTCGACCCCGTCCGGTATCCAGCCGATTCCCGCGGTATTGATGAAGATCTTGTCCGCGTTCCCCCGCTCAACCACCTTGGTATCCCCGGCGACAATCTGAACTCCGGCCTCCTTTGCCGTCTCCGCCATGGAGCAGACGATTCGTTCGAGATCCTCGAAAGGAAGCCCCTCCTCGAGGATGTAGCCCGCTGTCAGAAAGAGAGGTTTTGCGCCGACCATGGACAGATCGTTCACCGTCCCGCAGACGGCCAATTTGCCGATGTTGCCTCCGGAAAAAAAGATAGGACGGATGACGTAGGAATCGGTTGTGAAGGCGATCCTGCCCCCTTGCGGAGGCAGGACCGCCGCATCACACAGGGGATCGAGAAAGGCGTTGGAGAAATAGCGTCTGAACAGTTCATGGGTGAGCTCATGGGTCAGCCGACCCCCTCCGCCGTGGGCAAGTTCGATTCTTTTAGGTTTCAAGGCGGCCTTCTCCAAATCGATAGTGAGCCACGCAGGCCCCTTCGCCGGAAACCATGCAGGGACCTACAGGATTTTCGGGATTGCAGATGCGACGAAACAGAGGGCAATCCGGTGGCAAAATGACTCCCCGCAGCACCTCTCCGCACCTGCACCCGGAAGGATCGGAAGAGGCTTCGACACAGACCTCGAATGCTTTCGAGGCATCGTGTTCTGCGAATTCATCACGAAGACGCAGTCCGCTCTGGGGAATGATTCCCAATGCCGCGCCAGTCCTCATCGCACACTTCAAAAACCCGGCCCATGATGCTCAGTGCGGTTGGGTTTCCCCGGGGAACCACGCCTCGTCGAGTAGGCATTGTCGACTGCGGACCGGCCCTTCTCCGCCTGATTCACAAGCATGCTGATTCCCCGCAGGATGTCGAGAGGCTCAAACCCTGCCACCGCAATGGGAATGCCGTACTTCTCCGGCAAAAACCTCCAGGCGTCCGTCCCGATGACGGTCGTCACATGGCCGGGTCCCAGGATTCCCGAAAGTTGCACCTCTCCCCCATCGAGAACAGCCTTTGTCGCCGGAGGGGTCAGCTTGTGTAATGAGAAGACGAAAAAGTTCTTGACCCTCTCCTCACGGGCCTGGAGAATGGAGGCTGCAACCCCTGGGGCGGTCGTTTCAAATCCGACCCCGAGAAAGATCACCGAACGGTCCGGATTCCTTTTTGCCAGAGTCACCGCATCCAGAGGGGAATAGACCATTCGCACATCCGCGCCCTCTGCCCTCGCATCCTGCAGGCTTCCGTGACTGCCGGGAACCCGGACCATATCCCCGAATGTCGCCAGAATGACTCCCTGGATCCGGGACAGGGCAATGGCCCGATCGAGATCCGCGGAAGAGGTAACACAGACAGGGCACCCGGGGCCGGACAGCATCTCCAGATGAACAGGCAGCAGATCGCGTATCCCGAACCGGAGGATGGCATGGGTATGCCCCCCGCAAAACTCCATGAGCCTCAGGGGTCGATTCGCACGCTCCCGGATCTCTGCAACGAGGGCTTGGACCAGTCTGGGATCACGAAATTCGTCAATCCATTTCATAGTTGAAATCATCATCGTCGAAGCGGTTAGGGAACGATCTGACACCGTTATTCGGTCACGTCCTTCCGCTTTACAGAAGTGGAGGCGTTACCCCTCTGCTTGCCTAAACGAAACGGGCTTCGTAACGGGAGACTTACCGTCACGCTAAGGTCTTTTCATGGTATCGGAGATCTTCCGCTAAACCCCTCAGTTTCAAAATCAGTTCGTAGCAAACGTTCAGAACACAAGATCACCGGCTGCGGATCCCTCACTCCAAAGCAAACTGGCCAACGGCAGCCTGACCAACGGAAATCCCGCCGTCATTGGTCGGTATGTTCTGATGGAGCAATGGACGAAGGCCGTGCTTCCGCAGCTCTTCGACGGCCATCTTCAGCAAAAGACGGTTCTGGAAACACCCTCCCGTCAGCGCCACTCCTTTCAAACCCGTCTTCTCGGAGATGAGATGGCTCATCTCCCCCACCATTCTCGCCACGGTTCGATGGAATTTGCCTCCGATTTCGGCCAGGGTTTGATCCTTGCTCAACGGCCTCAACGACACGCCGCCAGCAGGGGTTTCAGAATGATCTCAGAGGCGAGACCCTCGCCGGGCAGTTCATTCCCGTGCGCCCCAGGCGATCGACCGGGCCCCGGACCGGAGAGTCATAGGGATACGATTCCTGCGTCTCCTTGCACACCATCTCCATCTCGATCGCTGCCTGGGCCTCATAGTCGACGCGGACACATCCGCCTGCCAGAGCGGCAACGGCGTCAAATAGCCTTCCGCAGGAAGAGGTCCATGCCAGGTTGATCCCCTTCTCAACCTGAAGACAGACCGTCTCTCTTTCCACTCTCTCCAGTTTGAGTGAAAAGGGAAGTGGAGGCACGCTTCCAAAAAGGTCGATAGAGATAAGCGGTGGCAATCCGGCCGGGATGACGGACACCGGAGTCCCCTCCCGGTAGAGGGAGCGGTTCCAGCCAGGCAACGCGACGGAAGCCTCTCAGGTCCGTCACCAGCCATTCGCCGCCCCAGATCGTCCCGTCAATCCCATAGCCTGTTCCATCGAGGGTGACTGCGATGACAGGCTCTGTGAGCCCATTGTCGATCATGCAGGAGGCGGCGTGGGCATGGTGATGCTGGACTCCCACCAGGGGAAGGCTGTCTCTCAATGCCCGCTCCTCGGCATACCGGGTGGAAAGGTAATCCGGATGCAAATCGTGAATGCAGGGCCTCCGGACGGAGACGGAAGAGTCTCTCATAGACGCTGATCGAGGATTGAAAATGTTCCAGGGTTTCCAGGTTCTCCATATCCCCGATATGCTGACTGACAAAGGCGTACCGATCCCGTGTGAAACAGAAGGTGTTTTTCAATTCGGGACCGCAGGCCAAGACCGGACGGGAGAGAAAGGGCAGTTTCAGCGGAAAAGGGGCATACCCTCTCGATCGCCGAATGGGCTGGGCCACCGGAGCGGTCTCTCCCTCCTCATCGGCAACGGACGGAACAAACCAGACGCTGTCATCGTATCGGGCATAGATCTCCCGATTGTGAAAAAGGAACCCGTCAGCGAGGTCGCGGAGACGTTCCCACGCTTCTGCGTTGTTCTGTGCGATGGGCTCTTCGGAGAGATTCCCACTGGTCATGATAAGAGGGCGCCTAACCTCGTGCAGCAGGAGGTGATGAAGGGGCGTGTAGGGCAAGCATGACTCCGAGATAGCGGTTTCCCGGTGCCGTTTCCCGGACAACGGTCGATGGTTCGTTTCCATTCGAGAAGGACAATTGGGCAGGACGGGCTGCTCAACAGCGCCGCCTCCTGCCGGGTCAGGACACAGTGCTCTCGAACATCATCCAATGTGGCCATCATCACGGCAAGGGGCTTGGCAACACGCTGCTTCCGGTCCCGAAGGGTTTTCACCGCCTGCGGATTCGTCGCGTCACATGCAAGGTGAAATCCGCCCAGGCCTTTCAGGGCGAGGATCGCCCCCGAGCAGAGCAACTCCGCACATCTTGATATCGTTTCTGAATTCCGGGGCTCTCCATCCGGAACCGTGAGGACCTCTTGAGTCCTGGAGGATGACGGAACGGCCCAGATCCTTGGACCGCAGACGTGACAGGCATTCGGCTGAGCGTGGAAGCGACGGTTCAAGGGATCGTCGTATTCCCCCTGGCATGCCGGACACATCTTAAAAGGGGCCATGGTGGTCAAGGGCCGATCATAGGGCACATCCGAGATAATGGTGAAACGGGGGCCGCAGTGGGTGCAGTTGATGAAAGGGTACCGGTAGCGTCTGTCTTTCGGGTCGAACAGTTCACGGCGACAGGGCTCACAGGTGGCCATATCCGGGGAGATGAGGACATACCCTTCCTCTGCATGGCTTTCGCGGATCTCAAAGCGGCGGTAATCGTTGAGCGGAACGGATCGATGTTCCACCTGTTCGATACGGGAAAGCGGAGGAGCCGTCTGAACGAGGTCCCGCAGGAATTGTTCAAGGACCGGGGGAGGTCCTTCAACTTCGATGACGACGCCGGAGGTCGTGTTCAAGACCCATCCCTTCAGCTCAAGTCTCGATGCAAGCCCGTAGACGAAGGGCCGAAACCCAACCCCCTGAACAACTCCTTTGACCTGAATGTGTAGAGCGGATATAGATCCCATCTCTATTCCGGTGTCCTGCTTTTCTTCTAATGCCCCATGCCCGGAGGCCAGCCCTGCCTGCGGCTAGGCAGGGCTGGCAGAACCCTGGAAATGGGTTCTGGCTTAGGTTTTACCTTTTGTTTTGGGTCCTTACGCTATGCGCTATGCCCTATGCGCTATGCGATTTTCTAATTAATCCTTCAGGGCCTTCCACTGGTATTCCAGCCATGCCGTCCAGCTCTGCAGCCCGTCACCCGTCCGGCATGAGAGCTCGAAGATTTCGGCCTTCGGATTGAGACGGAGGATCGCCTGTCGCATCCCGTCCCGGTTGAAATCCACATAGGGAATCAAATCGATCTTGTTCACGATGATTCCATCGACAGCCGTGAAGATCCCCGGGTATTTGTAGGGCTTGTCGTCTCCTTCAGGAACACTGGCCACGGCGACGCGGATCTGTTCCCCGAGCTGAAATTCGACCGGGCAGATGAGATTCCCGATGTTTTCAATGAAGAGAATATCGATGTCCTGGAGTGGGAGTGTTTTCAGGGCTTTCTGGATGGTCAGGGCATCAAGATGACATTCTCCTCCCGTATTGATCTGGACGACCGGAAGGTCCGCGGAGGCAACCTTGTCCGCATCGATGCTGCGAGGCCACATCCCCCTCGATCACGCCAAGGCGGATCCGATTCGACAAGGCCTTTGCCGTCTGAAGAATCACACTCGTCTTTCCCGCCCCGGGAGAGGCCATCAGATTCACCGCAAGGATATGATGATTTTTCAGGAGATCACCGTTCTCCCGGGCCACCAGGTCATTGGCGTTCAGAATCTGGGTGATGACCTCGACCTTCTTCATTCCCCTTCTCCTTCCCCCTTGGAATCGACTTCAATGCTCTCAACATAGAACTCTTTTCCAGACACGATCTCTTCAACGGATCCCCCGCACTCCGGGCAGGCCCAGGCTATCCGATCCGGCGTAAACTCCCCTCGACAAGCCTGGCAGCGGGCCCGGGTGGGGACACGTGTAATCGATAGAGAGGCTTTTTCCGCCTCGGTGCCCTTGGAAAGAAGATCGAAATAGAATTGAATGCTTTCTCCTGCAAAGCCTGTCAGATCACCGACGATGAGATTGACCCTGAGGACCCGGTCCGCCCCGGCCTGGCGGGCATGCTCCAGAGTGATCTTGAGAATCTGTTCGGTAACGGAAAGTTCGTGCATCGTGAGGCAAAGACGCATAGCGCACAGCGCATCGCGTAAAAAGAAATGAAATTCTCCGCCCTAAAGGGCGTAGCGCGACGTGCCGGTCAGTGAAAAAAGTTTGCCGAAGATTACGCCGTCAATCCAATATCCCCAGCCAGGTCCCCTTTGAAAAAAGGAGGAAGTCTTTGACGGACAGGTTCTAATCCATTTCGACTCAGCGTAAGCCGTTGGCCAGGTCAAGAATCTTCTGGATTGCTGTGTCCGCATTCTGCCTGCACCGGTCCGAAAGGCCAAGCCCGAAGTCGAAGTTTTCTCCTCTGACCGAAACCAGAAACGCTGAAGGGGCCGTCCCTTTCGTCTCCCGGACCATGCCCAACACCATGCCGGGACTCATGTGGTGAGTCACCGCGTGAAAAAGGTGTTCCTCCCGGACCTGAATGCATCTCACCTCTTCCGGGACCGTACCGGTATGGGCATCAATAAAAACAACGAAAGGATGATCGGCCACCACGGGAATGATTTCCGGAACCAGCTGGTGAAGGACGATGGAGTCGACTTCAGAACCTAATTCATCCAGACCATCTTCGTCCGGCTGAAGTTCCCGGATCCCCCGGCGACGCCGCAACGTATTAATGATGTAAAAGGCAACACCGTCGTCGTGGCAGTAGACGTTTCCATATCCGATGAGCAGGGTTCGACATTCCATGGGCAATCGGGTCAGAAAGATCCTTTTCTTGATGAGAGCGGGAATTCCTTTCGAAACTCCTCGAGACAATCTTAAAGAATTATAGCTCTGAGGCGGCGCGTAAGCAAATCGGCATCGGCGGCTCAAGTATAGGACTTTCGTGTTACGAGTTTCCTGCATCGATACGAATATCGAGAACGATAGTCGGTTGCTTCGGTTTATACATTATGACGCTCATGCGTTATGCGATTGACTTTAGCATCGGCATCGTTACCCTGACTGTTAGACGAGACCATGATTTTCTCCATACGCGTCGCAAAAAAAGGGGGTACCCTCTGCAAAGAGCCCCCCTCCCCCCTTAAGGCTGACCTATTTTCAGCAGCCTGCTAATCCCTTGCAATGCGGTCAATGACCGTCCCGTCGGGATCCACCATTTCGATGACAAGAGGCATGGCCCCGATGGCGTGAGTCGAACATGAGAGGCAGGGGTCGTAGGCGCGAATGGCGGCCTCTACCCGATTCAGCATCCCCTCTGTCAGATTCTTTCCATCCACATAGGCCTTCGCAACCATCTCCACCGAGTTACTCATGGCCCAGTTATTGTGGCCGGTGGCGACAATGAGGTTGACCTTCGTCAACATGCCGTTCGCATCCGTCTTGTAATGATGAAAGAGCGTCCCACGCGGGGCCTCGATGCATCCAATGCCTTCTCCGGTCAAGGTCGTGTAATCCGTGGCAAGATCGGTCAGGAGGACATCGGGATCGAGTAAAATCTCCTTGGCCCGTTCGATGGCATAAAGATCTTCAATGAGCCGGGCATAGTGATACCAGAGGGTGCCCTCCACGGGCTTGCCGCCGCCGATGGATTTGAAGTTGAGGAATTCCTCCTGGGCCAGGGGGGTATTGATCCTGTCGGCCACGTTGAGCCGTCCCAGAGGACCCACCCGGTAGGTTCCCTTGGGCCATCCCATCTTGAGGTAAAAAGGGAATTTCAGGTAGGACCACTCCTCGACATGCTCTCCGATATAGTCCAGATAACGGCCGGGATGAAACTCCTCCAGTTTTTTTCCGGTCTTGTCCACCAGGCGAAGGCAGCCATCGTATAACTGCAACCCCCCGTTCTCATCCACCATCCCCAGGTAGGCCGATGGAAAGACGGCGAACTGGTTGACCACTTCCATATTCCCCTCGTACCATCCCTTGGCCACGGTGACAGCCGCTTTCACCACATCGATCATATCATCAATCTGGCTGAGGATCTCATCGCGATCCTTCAAGGAAAGGGGCGCATTGACGCCTCCCGGGATGGAGTGATTGGGATGAATCCGTTTGCCCGCCGAGTTTTCGAATGATCTCCTGACCGAAGGCACGGAGACGGACCGCTTTGACGGCAAGTTCAGGATTGGCCTGAATCACCCCCACGACGTTGCGGATGGCCGGATCGGCATCGAAGCCAAGCAGGAGGTCCGGCCCTGCCAGTTCAAAAAAGTGCATGGAGTGAGACTGGATGAACTGACCCATGTGCATCAGTTCCCGGAGGAGCTGTGCCGTCCGGGGGGGAGTGACGCCGACCACTCCGTCGCAGGCCTTGGCCGAGCTGAGATGATGGCTTACCGGACAGATCCCGCAGATCCGCGGCGTAATCTGGGGCATTTCAAAAAAAGGACGGCCCTCCGTAAATTTTTCGAAGCCCCGCCATTCATTCACATGGAAAAAAGCCTTTTCGACCTTTCCTTTGCCATTCAAGTGAAGGGTGACCTTGGCGTGGCCTTCGATTCGTGTTACAGGTTCAATGGTTATCTTCTGCATCATCATTTCCTCCTCCAGGGAAAAAGCGACCCTGGTGTTTCATCCTGACCGTCCGCAGTACCGATTCAATCGTATTTCAGGTTTTCACCCGATAAGACGGGGATACGTCCCTCCAGCAATTCACTCAGAACGTAATGAATCGCCTCGGCCGAAGGCGGACAGCCGGGAAGGTAGACATCCACTTTCACCACATCTTTGATCGGGCACGCCTTGATCGGTCTGCACAGTTCCTCGGAACTGGGGATGATCCCGTCGACCGTGCTCTCTGTTTCAACATAAGCCCTCTTCAGGGCCTCTTCCATATTGAAGAAGTTCCGCATCGTCATGATGCCCCCGAAAACGGCACAATCTCCCATGGCGATGAGGATCTGACACCTCTCTCTCATCTCCTTAACGACTTCCAGGTTGGTGGTGTTATTGACCGTCCCTGAAAGAATGCCTACCGTCACCCCTTCCTTCGGGGGATGCTTCAGGTCGGTAATCGGCGTGGAGGTGAGCTCTATCTTTTCCAAGAGGTGGACAAGCCTCTCGTCCATGTCCAGGACCGACATCTCACACCCCGCGCAGGCGGCCAGCCAATCCATTGCAACCTTCACTTTCGCCATGATTTTTCCTCCTGACTCGATAGAACTGGAACCAGCCCGTGATCCTCACTTTCCCCTCGAAGGTCGGGGAGGGACGGGATGAATGGGCAGCTACAAACGGGCTGCCAGCTGGGTCAACACTTCGTTCTCCGGAATCAATCCCTCCGGCAGAGGCACCGCTTTCCTGACGGCAACCTTCTTTCCCTCCAGGTTATAGAGGGACCCCTCCTGCTCGTACCACAACAGGGACGGTAAAACGACGTCCGCGGTTTCGGTGATCGGCCCGTGGTAGCTCGTATGGACCGCAAGAAACTTCGCACTCCTTGCCCGCTTGACCCATTCTTCCCTCGGGGTGACATCTTCGAGAAGAAGGTACATCAGATCGGTCTGGGTGGCCATTCAGCCCGTGGTGGAGGCCCAACACCTTCGCATGGTAGCCGTTCGTGGCCGGAAAGACGGGGATGAAGTGCGCCTTTCGCTTGAGGACCGCCAGTTCTTCAGCCTCTTTCCTCGTGGTCCCGGCCCCGTAGACCACCGAAAGAGATGCACAGCTCTGGGACATTTTGATGGCCTTGTCCAGATCTTCAGAGGCAAATCGCCTGTGGGCAAACCGGCTCAACTGATTCTCCTCCGCAGAGACAAGGATGATGTGGGCTCCCTTCATCCGGGCGCGCTTGATGTGATAGCCGAGCACCCGGTGGTCCGTGAGGGGGTCTGCGCCGACCACGAGGATGCAGTCCTGAGGAGACCAGTTCGCTCAGGGAGCCGCCCACCGGGAGTTCGAGCTCGCTGAGGGTCGGCTCAAGGACACCGACCTGGGCACCGATCTTTCCTTGAAAAACGGCTACGAATTCGCTCATGGTCAGATTCAGGGTCTTGCTGGTCGTCCATGCGCCGATCTTGGCCGGTTTGGTGCCTTTCAGTCTTTCAGCAATCGTATCGAACGCCTCGTCCCACGTTGCGGAAACCATTCCCCCGTTCTTTCGAAGCAGCGGCGTCTTGATCCGCTGCCGGTTGTCGTAGACCGGCTCAAATCGTCCTGCCACACAGAGGACCCCTTTGTTATGCTCCTCCCACTGCCCCTCCACCCGGAGAACCCGGCCCGAACGGGTGACGATTTCCGTACCGCAACCCACACTGCAGAACATGCAGACGCTCTTTGTCCTTTCCACCTGGGTTTCCCGCCCCGTGTAGGCGCTTTTTCGATCCACCAGGGCCCCCGTAGGACAAACCTGAAGGCAGGTGCCGCACGCAACGCAGGTGGATTCTCCGAAGGGAGAATCCATGTCTGCAGAGATCATGGTCTTGGCCCCCCGGAACTTCACTCCGAGGGTGCTGTTGGCTGCCAGCTCGTTGCATGCCCGGATGCAGCGGCGGCATAAAATGCAGCGATTATGGTCCATGATGAAATACTTGCGCGTCCCATCCACAGGAATCTTGGGATAGGGATTCTGATAGGTCCAGTGATCCATCCCGTAGCGGTATGCCAGGGCCTGGAGTTCACAGTCGCCGCTCATTTCGCAGAACATGCAGTAGTGATTACGTTCGGAGAATAACATCTGGAGAACGAACTTCCGCTCTTCCACGACCTTGGGCGATTCCGTTTCCACCTTCATCCCTTCGGCCGCGGGAAACGTGCAGGCCGGCTGGAGGGTCCGCTGTCGTTCGATTTCGACCAGACAGATGCGACAGGCACCGTGGGGCGTAATGGCGGGATGGTGGCACAGACTCGGGATGTCAATTCCGCCTCCTTTTGCCGCCTCCAAAACGGTCTGTCCGGAACGCGCCCGAATTTGACGTCCGTTAATTTTTAAATTGATCATTTTTTCCATCGGGCCAGTGACCTCCTTCTTTTCAAAAATCCGTAAGTGGTAAGGCGCGAGAGCGTAAGGCGTCGGGCGCCTGCAGCTGGGGCCCTTGCCCCTGACGACTTGCGACTTGCGCCTTACGAAGAAAGCTCAGGCTTTCGTTCCTCCGAACTTCACGATCATGCCACCTTCCTGGCCTGCGGGCCGGAGTCCCATCATTTCAAGCCACTCCAGGTCACAGCGCAGACACCGCTTGCACTCCTCTCGGGCCTTCTGTTCATCAAAGCCCCCTTCCACCTCTTCAAAATTGTTGATCCGTTCTCCCGCGGGCAACTCTCGTATCACGGGCCGCTTGGCCTCGGCATAATCGTCGATGTTGTAAGACTGCGGAATCTCTCTAATCTCCGTGACAAACTTAGGCCTCTCCTCGGTCATGCCCTTGAGATAAGTATCCACCGCCACGGCAACCTTGTTTCCCTGAGCGACGGCCTCGATGACCGTCGCGGGACCCAAAGCCAAGTCACCTGCAGCAAAAACACCTTCCCGGGTCGTTGCCAAATTGGCTTCCACGGTAACCGTCCCATCCTTCTTCACCCCAACGGGTTTGCTTCCGTTCAGGAGGCAGTCGGTCTCCGGGGTCTGTCCGATGGCGGGAATGAAGAGGTCTGCATCGAGCACAAATTCAGCCCCCTCAAATTCGCTCTCCTCAATGGGAATGGGACGGCGTCGGCCGCTCGCATCAAAGTCACCCAGTTTTTGCAGATGGCACTCCACTCCCGTGACGTGGTCCGGACCGAGGACACCGACAGGGTCGGTGAGAAAATGGAATTGAATCCCTTCCTGGAAAGCAGCATGAATCTCCGCTTTCCATGCGGGCATCTCTTCCCGGGTTCGGCGGTAGATCACATGGACCTTTTTGGCCCCTAACCTCAGGGCCGTTCGAGCCCCATCAATCGCCACGGCACCGCCGCCTACGACAGCCACGCTTTTCCCTTTCACATCCGGATTCTTACCCATGGCCACATCCTTCAGAAACTGCGTGCCATGGTAAACCCCGGGCAGATCCTCACCCGGGATTCCGAGCCGACGGCTCTTGTGGGCTCCGATGGCTAAGACCACGGCGCTGAATCCTCCCTGGCTAAGCAGCCCATCCAGGGTGAAATCTTTTCCCAATTCCTGATTGAGTTTGATCTCCACCCCAGCCCTTTTCACATTCTCAATCTCTTTGTTCAGAATATTCCGGGGAAGTCGATACTCCGGAATCCCGACGACCATCATGCCCCCCGCCATGGGTAATCTCTCGAATACCGTTACCGCATAACCCCGCTGGGCCAGTCGCAGCGCTGCCGTCAGTCCTGCCGGACCGGCGCCGATGACGGCAACCTTTTTGTCTTTCGATCCTTCTATCTTCGGCGGAGTCCAGGGTTTTTCCATTTCATGATCGGCCATGAAGCGCTTCGCAACGCGGATGGCAACGGGCTCATCAATGTCACCCCGTCTGCATTTCTCCTCGCAGAAAGCAGGACACACCCGGCCGCAGGTCAGGGCAAAGGGGTTCCGTTCCCTGTGGACTTCCAGGGCTTCCCCGTATTTCCCCTGGGCAATCAGCGACAGATATGAAGGGACATCGATCCCCGCAGGGCAGGCATTGGTACAGCGGGCGCGGACCAGTTCTTTACAGCTTCCAGCCGGGCATTCTTTGTCCAGGATGTGGGTCAGAAACTCGGCCTCAAAATACTGCAGCGCAGCCATCACAGGGCCCGGGGTGAGTTGTCCCAGAGCACAGAGAGACCCCGTTTGCATGCCTTTGGCGATTTCACGGATGGTGTTGAGATCCTCCAGCTTTCCATTCCCTTCCGTGATCCGTGTCAGGATTTCCAGCATCCGCCTTCCCCCGACTCGGCAAGGGACGCACTTGCCGCAGGATTCCGCCTGGGCGAAATTGAGGAAGAACTTGGAGAATTCGACCATACAGGTGTCCTCGTCCACGACGATCATCCCGCCGGACCCCATGACCGCGCCCACTTCCTGAAGGGAGTCAAAATCGACCTGAACGTTCAGGTGCTGGGCAGGGATGCAGCCGCCCAGGGGGCCTCCGGTCTGCACGGCCTTGAATCTCTTCCCCTTTGGAATCCCACCTCCGATGTCGAAGATAATCTCTCCAAGCGTAATTCCCATGGGGACTTCCACGAGACCCGTGTTATTCACCTTGCCCGTGAGTGCAAAGATGGCTGTTCCGGGGCTTCGCTTCGTGCCGATCGTACTGAACCATTTTGCCCCGTTCACGATGATCTGGGATATATTTGCATAACTTTTGACGTTGTTCAGATTGGTGGGCTTGCCCCACAGTCCTGAGATCGCCGGGAAGGGCGGCCGGGGCCGGGGCTCACCCCGCCTGCCTTCAATGGAAGCCAGCAAGGCGGTCTCCTCACCGCAGACGAAGGCTCCCGCCCCTTCCTTAATATGAAGATGGAAACTGACGTCCGTGCCGAGAATGCCGTCTCCCAGCAGACCGTACTCCTCTGCCTGGACAATCGCCGCCTTCAGACGCTTGATGGCGAGGGGATACTCGGCGCGACAGTAGACATAACCCTCTTTGGCTCCAACCGCATAGCCACAGATCGTCATCCCTTCAAGGAGGCTGTGGGGATCCCCTTCCAGGATGGAACGGTCCATGAAGGCCCCGGGATCTCCCTCGTCTGCATTACAGACGGCATACTTGATCTCTCCGGGGGCCTTTGCAGTGAATTCCCATTTGCTCCCGGTAGAAAACCCGGCCCCACCCCGGCCGCGCAAGCCGGAAAGCTTCACCTCTTCGATCACCTCTTCCCGGGTCATGTCAAACAGGGCGTGGGAAAGGCCTTCGTATCCGCCCCGGGCGATGTATTCGTCGATCTTCTCCGGATCGATGATGCCGCAGTTTCGAAGCGTGACGCGAACCTGCTTGCTGTAGAAGGGAATCTCCTGGTAACGGGGAAGTTCCTTGTGCGAATCGGGAATCTTGTAAGTCAGTCGTCCGATGATTCTGCCTTTGACGAGTGTCTCCTCAACAATCATCTGGACATCGCGGGGTTGCACCTGGCAGTAGAAAATCCCCTCGGGATAGATGATCATGACGGGACCCATGGCACAGAATCCTCTGCACCCTGTTTGAACAATGCGGACCTCTTTCTCCAGTCCCCGGCGGGAGATCTCTTTCGTCATGGCCTGGATCACTTCCAGCGATTCCGAAGACGTGCACCCTGTTCCGCCGCAAACAAGCACATTGGCTCTGTAAAAGGGTTCAGCCATTTCTGCCTCCTTGTTCACTCTCCTTCTTGAAAAAGGGTTGTTGGGTCAGCTCACCCGTCTTCATATGTGAACGTTAAACTTCAACCCAAAAAACTCACTGGATCTTTCTTGCGTCCAGACGGCCGATCGCCCATTCCTGAATGACATTCCCTTTCACCAGATGCTCCTCGATCAACCGGGGAACACTTTCAGGCGATAATATTGGCATATCGGATTCTCGACTTTCCTGCCTGTTCGACATCGACCAGAGGTTCCTTGGCGCACATCCCGACGCATCCGACCGTTTCCACATGGGCCTCGATCTTTCGAGTCTCCAGTTCCTTCAGGATGGCCTGCAGGACCTCTCTCGCCCCCGCAGCGATCCCGCATGTTCCCATCCCCACGATAATGCGCGTCCCGGTCTGCGTGCGCACCATGAGGTCTTTTTGAGCCTCAGCACGGATCTTTCTCAACTCCTCAACATTCTTCAGTCGCGCCATGACGTTCCTCCTCCTTCCTCGTTACACCCGAGAAGGTGTGAAAAAATCCCCCCACGTATAGAGGGCGGGCATGGGTACTGGGAAAGTTGCGCATTTGCAAAACCTTGGAAATATCCTTGCACCGACCGGATCCCCGGATTTTTTCACACCTGTCGGCCTCCGCCTGATGGAAACGATTGCTCTTTCCTGCTTTCTGCAAGAAGGCCTTCTTCACCCTCGCGGATGAATTGATGAATCCACGCCCGCACCTTCGGATGCGTCAGCGGAACCTCTCCCAGTTCATTTCGGATCTCGGATGAGTCAAACCGGAATTCCTTCCGCTCGATGCTGTGAACATAATTCAGATCGATCGGGTGATCGGACAACAGGATCGCCACCAGTGCCGTCGTGATATCCCCCAGGGGCGCCCGATCAATATGGCTTCGGCGGAACGTTGCCTTGACAGTGGTTCCCTTCCCCGGCTCGGAATCGATGACAAAGGCGCCTCCCGCAGCGGCGGGCAGCCTCGGAAAAGAGGGGCAGTCCCAAACCGATATGCCTGGTTTTACGCGTGCTGAAGAACGGGTCCAGGGTCCTCGCCGTTATCTCAGGCTCCATGCCCCGTCCATTGTCCCGAATCACAATCACCATGTCGTCCGCCGGGGGATCCTCGTCGATGCTGATTTCAATCTTCGAAGCCCCTGCCTCAACTGCGTTCTCAAGAATATCCAGAATATGGAGCGACAACTCCTTCACATTACCCCTGACGATGCATAAACCCAACCACATGACCCCGAACAAGCCGGTCGGAAAGGTTTCGACCTGCCTGCGCGAAGCCGCTTCGGCGAGCAGGCGAACCTTTTATCGTCGAGGCACCGGCGGGCTGTTTTGTTGTCAGAAGTCACTTAAAGTGAAATCCTCCCGTTACCCCTAGATCTCCCGAAAACCGCCATTCGAAGCCTTGGAGAGCGGTTTGTCCGGGGTCATTTCTGCAACGGCCGGGTTACTTCTGCTCTCTCAGGATCTGGGTCATCCTTTCGGGAACCAAACGGCCGACCACTTTGTCATCGATGGTCGCCACCGGAGAGAGGCCGCAGGAGCCCAGACAATAAACGACCTCGAAGGTGAACTTGTAATCCGGCGACGTTTCCCCTGCCTTGATCCCCAGCTCCTTCTCGATCGCATCGACAATCTTCCCTGCCCCCCGAACATGACAGGCCGTCCCGTCACATTGTTTGATGATGCATTTTCCGCGCCGGGTCAGGTAAAACTGAGCGTAGAAAGTAACGACACCGTAGATCTGGCTGAGGGGAATTTCCGTCTTCTCGGAAATCCTTTTGAGCACCTCCGGAGGGAGATACCCATAGATCTCCTGAGCACGTTGCAGAACCGGGATGAGCGTTCCTGCTTTCCCGGCGAATTCCTCTACCATTTTGTCGAGGGGTTCCAAATCGATGGTCTCAAGTTCATTCATCCTGTCCTCCTCCCAAACCGATCTCAGAATGCACTTCGGGCCACTGTACCCGGACCTGCCTTCCTTTCTCTCCCTTGCACGCCAGTTCAATCTCCCCGATCTCCGGAGTCTCCAGCGTCAACCATGTGCGGCCCCGCATCTCCTCGAGCCGATGTGCGTCACCATTGACGACCAGGCACCGTTTCTCCAGCTGGGGCCAGATCCTCAATCCGACGGCCGGCACAAACCGGGGCGTGACCTCGAATGCCCCGACCTGAAGGGAATCAGGGATCATTCCCAGATTGGAGAGGAGGCTGAAGCAGGGCCGGTCCACATGAGCAGGGATCACCATCCCGCCGATGGATTGAACCCCCGACACCGCCTCTTCCAGGCTGATGTCCGCCGAGACGGATAGAAGCCGCTCCTCCGTCCGGACCCATTCTCCGGCGGCGTCTACAACGAATTGAGCTCCAAAGATCTCTTCTTTGTTGGTAAGGGGAGGGAGTTTTTGAGAAACCTGTTCTTGCCACTGGCGGCACTGCTCGATGGTATCGAACAGGCAGAGGAGATGAACCTCTTCTTTCGACTGCAACTCCATGCCGGGCAGCACGTGCACCCCCGTTCCGGCCGACGCCTGAACGAGGGGTTCCACGTTGTCACAGGTGTTATGGTCGGTAATCGCAATCAGACTTAAGCCCATTCGTTTTGCCTGCCGGATGATCAGCGGAGGAACCATCTCCACCTCCGCACATCCGGAAAGAACCGTATGAATGTGCAAATCCGCCTGATAAGGCTTTAGCATTCCCCGAGGTACCCTTGACAAAGCACTCCGGCGTTTCCGGTGTGGGCCTTCCGTTACCGTCTATGAATTCCCTCTGACCCCCAGGGAGGTGAGGTCTCCAACGACGGTGAACGTGGTCTTGGGCGTGACCAGCAAAACCACTCCCTCTTTTTCCGCCCTCGCAATCGTTTCGCTATCCGGCCGGTTCCCTTCGGTAATGATGACCCCCGCAAGGTTGGCCAGGTTCGCCACCGCGACAACGTTCAGATGGGATTGAAGGGTGACCCAGAGATAGTCCTTTGCGGCGCCCTTCATGGCACAACTCAGGAGGTCCGAGGCGTATCCTCCCGCCACAGGCCGGTCCACATCCCGCGATGAAGAAAGCGGCTCCAGATTCAATTGTTCGATGATGTCTTTGAGGGAAATCATGATGGCTCCACACCTTTCGCTGCCGGGAGAGACCGATTCTTCTCTCAGTTCCGGCCGCAGATAAATGACGATTTCCAGTTGCGTTCCCACCGCCACGGTCGACATCAGTTCCATAGCATCCGCACACTTCTTGATATTCGTAAGGCCCATCCCTGCGCCGAATCCCAGTTCCCGAATCCAGTTCGGTGCCGTCGAAAACCCGGGACTCATCGCCTGCTCCACATTGGGAATTCCCGGTCCATGGTCTATTGCCTTGATCCGGATGACGTCCGGCTGCATCTCCGCAATCAGGTCACCGCCCTCGGTGGTGTGAATGATCAGATTCATTTCCGCTTCATAGACCGAAATGGCCACACGACGAATCACCTCCGGGAGAGCTCCCAGCCGGTCCAGGGCCCGTTTGAGCTTACTCGAGGCATTTCCGCCCTTGTTGAAGTCCTTCGCTTTCACCTTGTATCTCAGAATGAGGCTTGTTTGATCGGAAACGATATCCTCAAAAATGTGCTTCGCCCGATACCGGCTGATTTCCTCTGCGTGATAGTCTAGGCTGATCGCCTCCAGGAGTCCGCGAGTGATATCGCCTCCGGTCAGGATTCCTCTGAGCTGTCCCTGTTCGTTGACCACGACGAGCCGGCCGACCTTGTATTGGGCAAATTTCTTCACGGCTTCGACCACGGATTCCTTTTCCCGAACGGTAATCATCCGTGTTGTCATCCTTTTTCGAACGGGAGCCTGAATATCCCCTTCTACCAGGGCCTTAATGAGGTCCTCGATGGAAATAATCCCAACGAGTTGCCCATTGTCAACCACGGGCACCCCCGAAATCCGGTTCATTCGAAGAACTTCTTTCAGCTCCGCCATCAAGGTCTCGGGAGAAACCGTGATGACATCCTTCTTCATCACCCGCTCGATCGGCAATTCATAGATAAGCTCCTGGACTTTTGTAAATTTCAGGACCTGTGCCAATCGCCTTCTCCAACGGATAGAAAACAGGAGCGAGGATTACTTAAGGACGGGTTCTAACCCCGCCTGATACAAACGACCACATATCTCGTACATGCTGTACTGTGACGCAATCAGGGGGATCCCCAACTCCTCTCCCAGGCTGACGACCTCAAGACCGGGAATCTTTCCTCTCACAAACACAATG
The DNA here is from genome assembly GCA_963731045.1 of uncultured delta proteobacterium. Taxonomy (GTDB): domain Bacteria; phylum Desulfobacterota; class BSN033; order BSN033; family UBA1163; genus CAVSVC01. Next base: position 224,412 of record CAVSVC010000058.1, read on the forward strand.
GCAGCAAGATCGGCCATCTCCGCTGTTCGAACAGACTGGGGATGGACAAGGCCGGTGAGGAGCAGAGAGCCGGGTTTCATGAAAGACAGGACATCACTCATTAGATCGGAGGCTCCGCAGAATGGGATCTCTATGTCCAGTTTGGTGTGTTTCGTTAAGATCCTGCCCCCGACGATTCCAACGATCTCTTTTAGATTCACAATTTCAATCTCCGCTTATCTCAATTCCCTCGTTTGGGTTTCTTATCCCATCGTTCTTCTTCGTCATTTCGGGCAAACTCCTTTAGAGCCCGAGAAATCGATTCGTAAGAAAAATGGAGAATCCTGAGGATGACCAGTTCACTGGTCATCCCCAGGAAATCAGCAAATATTTATTTAATAATTGCAGGTAGTTACTTAACATCGTTGAATTTGAGAAAAATTTCTCAAGTGGCACATATACTTCTTACATTTTACTCACATTTTTGTCAAGTGAAAAATCACACCATGTGTAACCATTCGGAATCTATTAATATATCTGATAAGCGGGTTTGGCATAGTAAATGGCCGTTGAATATCAAGAACCAGCTGCGAACCTCGTTCGCGTTAACCTTGGAGTTCTTGAATTTGTGGTATAGATAAATGATAGAAAGGTTCACCCAACCAAAAGGAGATCGACGATGGAGCAGGACATCCGTGTTCGCAAAATAGAGGAGATCAAGAAACACTACCCCGCCAAGTTTACATCGGAAGAGGGGATCTTCAGCCATATCCACCGGGGGAGCCGTATCTTCATCGGAACCGGCTGCGGGGAACCTCAATATCTGGTTCGAGCCCTCACCCGCTACATCGAATCTCATCCGACTGCCTTCTATGATGCCGAGGTCTTCCAGGTATGGACCCTTGGAGTCGCCCCTTACATCGATGAGACCTTTAAGCAGAATTTCAGGCACAACTCCTTCTTCATCGCAAAGAACACGAGGGAGGCGGTGAACACGGGTGGAGCGGACTATACCCCTGTCTTTCTGTCCAAGGTTCCGGACCTTTTTTATCGAGGGCTGGTCGCCTTCGACGTGGCTTTGATTCAAACCTCCCTTCCCGATGAACATGGGTATGTCAGCCTGGGGGTCAGTGTCGATATCGTCAAGGCGGCCGCAGAGAAAGCTTCGCTGGTGATCGCCCAGGTCAATTCCGACATGCCCCGGGTTCATGGAGACGGATTCATCCATATTCGGGATGTGGATTTCATCATCCCCTATGATGAACCCATCCTCGAGTATATCTCTGAAGCGGAAAGCGAGATCACTCAGGAGATCGGAAAGTATGTGGCACGCCTCGTCAGAGACGGGGAGACCATTCAGGTCGGCTATGGAAGCATCCCCAACGCCATCCTGTCCAATCTGAACGACAAGAAACATCTCGGGGTCCATTCCGAACTTCTGACGGACGGGATTGTGGAACTCATGAAGAGACGGGTCGTTGACAATTCGAGAAAAACGATCAACCGGGGGAAAACCGTCGCAGCCTTCTGCATGGGTCGGAGGCAGACCTATGAATACATCCATGATAACCCCGCCATTGAGTTCCGCACCATCGACTACACGAATAACCCTCTGGTGATCGCCCAGCACCACCAGATGACGGCAATCAATTCCGGCCTGGAGATCGACCTGACCGGCCAGGCCACCGCTGAGTCCATCGGCAAGCTTATTTACAGCGGAATCGGGGGGCAGGCCGACTTTATGCGGGGGGCCGTGTTGTCCCCCAGTGGGAAGACGATTCTGACCATGCAGTCTACGGCTGAGAATGAAACGTACTCCAGGATCGTTCCCTTTCTGAAGGAAGGGGCCGGCGTCACACTCCATCGGGCCGATATCTACTATGTTGTGACGGAATACGGGATCGCCTATCTGCAGGGAAAGAACATTCGGGAGCGGGCGATGGAATTGATCTCCATCGCCCATCCCAAATTCAGGCCCTGGTTGATCGAGGAGGCCAAGAAGCTTCGTCTGGTCTTCAAGGACCAGGCCTTCATTCCGGGAAAGAGGGGGGAATACCCTGAGCACCTGGAGACACATCGCACGACCCGAACGGGTCTCGAGATTTTCGTTCGGCCGGTCAGAATCAGCGACGAGACCCTCTTGAAGGATTTCTTCTATTCCCTTTCCGACAACAGCCTCTATCGAAGGTTTATCTCGGTGCGAAAAGACATGCCTCACGAACGTCTTCAGGATTTTGTGATCATCGATTATACGAGACAGATGGTGATCCTTTCCGTGGTCCGCCATGAGGAGCAGGAAAAAATCGTCGGGGTGGGACAATACGGAATCGATGAGGCCACCCACACGGCGGAAGTCGGATTCGCCGTGAGAGATGACTATCAGAATATGGGGATTGGGACCGAGATGCTGACTTATCTCACCTATCTGGCAAAGCGGCAGGGCCTTCTCGGTTTCTCTGCTGAAGTCCTGGCCGAGAATACGCCGATGCTCCATGTCTTTGACAAGATGGGTTTTGATATTCAGAAACGGCGGGACGAGGGAATCTACGAGCTCCGGATGACCTTCAAATAAAGCGACTGCAAAGCTCGAAATCCGAAACAGAGTGAAAAAGCAGCTCTCCACAGGCTGCTCAAAAATGACCAGATGCAAGGCGGCCGAAATCCTGAGGAGTGCAGGACCGTACTCCAGGTACCACAGCGACGAAGGATGAGGGGTGGCGTCGCGACGAATAAGGAGCGACTTCTTGCCACGCCGCCGAGATTGTGAGGCGGCCATAACGCGGCAGATGGGCGTTTTTCAGCAGCCTGTCAGAAGGTCTGGTTTGGAAAAGTATTGTCCTTGAACTCCTTCCTCGGTACCTTATACATGATCGGACTTTCCCAATCGGTGCCGAAGGCCTCCAGACAGATCCCGTCGTAGATCGCCCAGCTCCTTCCCCGGACCGTTCCTTCCATTCCTTTTCTGCGAAAGGGAGTGGAGTCATCCAGATGCTTGTAGAGGAGCCCTCCGGGCTGAAACTCCCGATCGATCTGTTCCATCAGCTTTCTGCCTTTGAAGTAGCCGAAACCATATCTCTCCCACAGGATGGCATTATGATAAAAGAAGGCATCGATGGTGAGGGTCTTCAATCCAAAGAGCTCCATAAATGTCTCCAGGCATTTCACGCTCTCTCCCATGAGCCGCAGGCCTCGCCTGACCATGCCGGGTGCGAGACCGGCATTCATGGCCCTGATCTCCTCGGGGATGTTTCTCGAACTTGTGCCGTACAAGGTATCCCGGCCCCGCTCATCGACATCCACATTGAACCGTTCTGAAAAAGGATCGTTAATAATCAGAAAATCGAGGCGGAGGCTTTCCATGAAGGCTTCAAAGGCCACCTGGCAGGAATAGACACAATCCTCGTCTTTGAACCGGTGTTTGACCTCGATGCTCCCGAAGTTTTCGTCAGGGGGGAAGACCCCTCTGACCACCCGCTCTCCAAACGGATTGGTCAAGGTTTTGCGGTTGATGCGGAACTTCTCGAAGACCGAATCGGGAACGAGGAGGAGGTACAACGGGTCTCGTTCCTCTTTGGGAAGCCGGTTCAGCTTGGCGATGGAAAAAATCATCTTCTGCTGTGAGAGGCCGAGAACCGTACAGAAGCGCTGAGGGGTTTCACTTTGCCCTCAGCGCTTCAGCGGTAGGAGTTGCTTGATGGTTTAAAAGAGGGTTTCTCTTACAGTTTTTCGCCAACCAGCTGGATCACGACATTGGGATCCATCAGTGTCGAGGTATCGCCCAACTCTTCGATTCTTCCCTCTGCGATTTTCCTCAAGATTCTTCTCATGATCTTCCCGCTTCGGGTCTTGGGAAGGGCATCGGCGAACTGAAGCTTGTCCGGCGTGGCAATCGGGCCGATGGTCTTTCTGACATGGGCCAGGAGCTCTTTTCTCAGATCGTCACCGCTCTTGATCCCCGTCTTGACCGTCACAAAGGCATAGATGCCCTGTCCCTTCACCTCGTGGGGGTACCCGATCACGGCGGATTCCGCAACGGAAGGATGAGAGACCAGGGCGCTCTCCACCTCGGCCGTCCCGATTCGGTGGCCTGAAACATTGATCACGTCGTCGATTCTTCCCTGAAGCCAGAAATAGCCGTCTTTGTCTTTCTTGGCTCCGTCCCCTGTGAAATAGCAACCGGGGAACATACTGAAATAGGTATCCTTGAACCGTTTCCGGTCTGGGTCGTTCCAGAAGCCGCGCAACATTCCCGGCCAAGGCCTGGTCAGCACCAGAGACCCGCCTTCTTCCGTATCACATTCGGTTCCATTCTCTCTCAGGATCTTCGGCATCACCCCCGGGAATGGAAACGTGGCCGAACCCGGTTTGAGCGGCGTGATCGGCAGGGGACTGATGAGGAATCCTCCGGTCTCGGTCTGCCACCAGGTGTCCATAATGGGGCACCTCTTCTGTCCCACATTCACGTGGTACCATCTCCAGGCTTCCGGATTGATGGGTTCCCCCACCGACCCCAGGATTCTCAAACTGGAGAGGCCCCTCTTCTTGACCCATCCCTCACCATCCTTCATCAGGGCTCGGATGGCAGTCGGCGCAGTATAGAAGACGCTGACCTTATACCTTTCCACGATCTCCCAGAAGCGGTCGGGATTCGGATAGGTAGGCACTCCTTCAAACATCAAGCTCGTGCCTCCAAGAGCCAGAGGACCATAGACGACATAACTGTGACCGGTCACCCAGCCGATGTCCGCCGTACAGAAGAAAACATCCTCATCTTTGATGTCAAACACCCATTTGAGGGTCTGCTGTACGAACAGGAGATAACCTGCCGTGGTGTGAATAACGCCCTTGGGCTTCCCTGTGCTTCCACTGGTGTACAGGATGAAAAGAGTGTCCTCGGCATCCATCACCTCGGGCTCGCAGCTAAGCTTGATGTCCTCTTTGGCCATTTCCTCATGCCACCAAAGATCCCTCTCTTTGACAAACGGGACGTCTATGCCCAGCCGTTTGACCACAATGACTTTTTCCACGCCGGGGCAATCTTTGAGGGCTTCATTGGCACTGACTTTGTTCTGAACAATCCTGCCGTTTCGATAGTAACCATCTGCCGTGATAAGGATCTTGGATCCGCAGTCATTGATTCGGTCCCGCAGGGCCTCCGCACTGAATCCGCCGAAGACCACACTGTGAATCGCCCCGATCCTTGCGCAGGCAAGCATGCCGATGGGCAGTTCAGGAATCATCGGCAGGTAGAGCGAGACCCGGTCACCCTTCTTCACGCCGAGCTTCTTCAGCACATTCGCAAACTTGCAGACATGGTAATGAAGCTGCTGATACGTAAAGACCCGGTTCTCCTCAACGGGCTCACCCTGCCAGATCAGAGCAACCTTATTGCTTCTCCACGTGTTGAGGTGTCTGTCAAGGCAGTTATAACTGGCATTCAGCTTCCCGCCTTCAAACCACTTGATCTCCGGCTTGTTGAAATCCCAATTCATTACCTTATTCCATTTTGTGTACCAGTCGAGTCCACCCGCCATCTCTCCCCAGAATCCTTCCGGATCGTTCACGGACTTTTCATACAGGGCCTTGTATTCGTCCATGTCCTTCACGTAGGCTCTCAGCCGGATAGAATCGGGAGGATTGAAAACCTCCTCTTTCGCTTCACCCATAGATCCCACTCCTTTCTCTGCCATCTTTAGCAACCTCCTCTCAAAATGTTCTCTCTACCATCCTTTTTCCCCACCCTCACCGAAATCGTTTCTTCATCCCCCCGGGGCCGGCCCGGGAGTTCCCTGATCACCTTGTTATAACGTTCACATATATGCTGAATTTCGGCCCTTTTGTCAAGAGAAGGTCCTTCTGACAGGCATGGCGCCACTGAAGCAAGGGGAAATCCGGGATCTGCTGACCTTGAAGGCCGTTCTCTCCTGGCTTATATTTAGTTTCAGGCTATCCGGCCATCCGGGCGATGTGATGAAATCAGGAAATGATTCAGGACCACTTGGAGGGAAATCACGATGGAAAGAAAACCTTTGAGAACGCCTCTTTGGGCGGTTGTCTGTCTGATTCTCACCGCTCTTTTCTCTTCCTGTTCTGCGATCAAAACTCCTTTGCAGGGGGGAGGAAGCGGGTTCATCCGGGAAGGATTCCTCGAATACAGGAGGCTGGCCATCCTCCCTTTTGAGGGGGATGAGACGGGAGAAGTCTCCGACACCTTTTCTATCAGCTTCCAAAAGAAGTTTCCTGACATGGAGATCATCGAACGAAGAAAGCTCAAGGGACTATTTCGACAGGAGAACTTGCACCAGGGGCAACTGGATGACGAAATAAGAAAGAAGATAGGAAGAGAGCTCGACGCTCAAGCCGTTGTCGTAGGACGTGTCCTTTACCCCAGTATCACCAGATGGTTATTGCAGATCAAGATCATCGATGTGAAGACAGGAGAAATCCTGGGCCGTTCTCTGGCAGAAGTGGACTTTATGGGGGCATTGGGCGTCAGAGAAGGTTGTGATCTGGCCGTTCAGAACCTTCGGCCCCGGTGATGATCCAGGTACACCATCATAGATTTAACCATTTGTTTTAATTACCTTCTCACTCATCAGACTCCAGTTTCTCGAAAAGGCCGGCCCACCTTCCCTTTCCGGTATATTGGCTGTAAATCATCTCGAGATAGTTCCTGTTCCCGAAGACGCCTCCCGAGGAAGCACGAAGGGAACTGATGATTCTCAGGATGCTTCGGGCTTTCAATTTTTTCTGTAAGATTATTGATACCATAGAGCTGGAAACGGGTCCAGGCAGACTTTTCCCCCTTTCCATTTGCAGCAAAGCGCAGGTAAAAATGGATGAGGGTGAGGGGTCGTCTTGTCGTCATGGGAACGAATGCTTACATTAATAATAAGAGGTTGAAATCGGCCTCAGTCCGCTTTTGCAGGGCGATTTGTCGAAAGGAGAAACCATGAAACTTTCATGCTCCAAATGGTGCCGCATTCAGGAGATACTGGCCAACCTCAAATGTCCGGGTTGTTTTTCAGTGACCGCCTGCGAAGGGAGTGGAAACCGGATCAGTGAGTGCGAGTGCAGACTCAGTATGGACCCCGATCTCGCGGGAAGATGGGAATGACCGCTTGTTGAAAAGGCACATTGATCTCTCGCCCGCTTCGCTTGAGACCACAGGGTACTCGGAGAGATCATTTCTTGTTTGACAATGTATTTGAGAAGATAGCCCATGTCCAGAGGGCCTCCGAGAGCGGCGATCGTGTTGAAAAGGCCGGGATGGCCGAGACCGATATTCATGGCGCCGTACCCACCCATGGAAACGCCTGTAATGGCCCTGAATTGAGGACTTCCCCTCCCGATCTGCGCTGCGGCATCCTTCTGCAGCGGAGCGAGAAAAAGACCGATCGTCACGAAAAGGATTGCGAAACGCTTCATCATCTTCGATCACGCTCCTTTCTCTGAATCTAACTCTAATTTTAAGACACTTCGACCGGAAGCTTCAAAACCCTCCCTTTCAAATGCAGTCCACCTTGTGAGAGGGGGGAGCACTTCGTCCGCTATCAACAACCGGGATGTCGGTCATGATTTTGGGTGCTGTGTGGTATAATGGGCCGAGGTAAATCGATCAGGGCCCATGAGAAGGGGCGATCAGAGATGAGAATATGGGGCTGACTGTTTTTTTAAAAGGAATCCTTATTGGTTTCTCAATGGCAGTACCAGTGGGACCGATTGGAATCATGTGTATCCGCGAGACACTTGGCTGTGGACGTTTGCGCGGACTGACGATCGGTTTGGGAGCGGCAACCGCAGATCTCCTTTACGGGTGTGTTGCTGCATTTGGACTCACGGTCGTCTCAGATGTGATCGCAACGGAGCGGATCTGGATTCGGTTGGTTGGAGGAGCGTTTCTCCTATTCCTGGGGGTAAGAACATTTCGTGCCTCCCCTGCCGATCCGAAGGTCCCTATCCATAGCACCGGAATGCTGAGGTCCTATCTCTATACTGTCTTTCTCACGCTGACGAACCCAACGACGGTCTTCGCGTTTATTGCAGCATTTGCTGCACTTGGATTAGGACATGACCTGAGTACGCCGTCTGCATTAACTCTTGTTCTGGGAGTTTTTATCGGTTCAGGATTATGGTTTCTGTTTCTCAGCTCCGGTGTCCTCTTTTTCAGAAAGCGGATCGACATGGAAGGACTGCGATGGGTAAACAGAATCGCCGGCCTCTTAATAACGATCTCCGGCATTTTCAGCATCGTCAGTCTGTTATCCCTGTAATGACAGGAATGAACCCGGAAAAACCGTTTTCCAAGACTTCGAATGAACGGGTGGCCCCGGCTTGAAAAGACAGGGGTCGGTAATTAGATTAAAGGGAAAATGATGGCGGGGTGAAGAAAAGATGATGAAGCAGAGGTTGCGGCTGCTCTCAACCGGCGGGGGGAAGGGCGGCGAGGCAAAGCCGTTCGACTCTTCATATCCGTCTGACGACCTTCTACTGGATGCTTATTCAAAGGCCGTCATCACGGCGGCTGAACGGATCAGTCCCTCGGTGGTGAACATCGACGTTCATAAGAGGCAAGAGGCGAAACAGAACCACGTTCGTCAGCCTGAAGAGTTGCGTGGCAATGGGTCGGGATTCGTCTTCACACCGGACGGATTCATCCTGACGAACAGTCATGTCGTCCACCAGGCCACGAGGATCGATGTGACGCTCCCGGACGGTCGCCGCTTTGAGGCAGAGAGAGTAGGAGATGATCGTGATACGGATCTGGCAGTGGTCAGGATCAACGGCCAGAATCTGGTGCCTGCACCCCTGGGCGATTCCCAGAAGATACGGGTCGGCCAGCTTGTGATTGCCATAGGAAATCCTTACGGTTTTCAGTACACGGTGACTTCGGGCGTCGTCAGCGCACTGGGCCGGTCCCTCAGGTCCTTGTCCGGTCGCCTGATCGATAACATCATTCAGACCGATGCGGCTCTCAATCCCGGGAATTCGGGCGGTCCCCTTGTCAACTCACAGGGGGAGGTGATCGGTGTCAATTCAGCGATGATCCTGGCTGCCCAGGGCATCTGTTTTGCCATAGCGATCAACACGGCGAAGTTCGTTGCGGGGAAACTGATCAAGGAGGGCAGGGTCAGACGAAGCTACATCGGGCTCGGGGGGCAGAACGTGACGCTCCATCGGCGCATGGTGCGATTCCATCGTCTCCCCGTCGAAACCGGCATCCTCGTCGTTTCGACAGAGGAGAACAGCCCGGCAAGAATAGCCGGCCTAGTGGAAGGAGATGTCATCGTCGGTTTTGATGGCCGGCCGGTGGCCGGAATAGACGACCTGCACAAGATTCTGACGGAAGAGAAGGTTGGAGTGAGAACCACACTCACCGTTCTGCGAGGGTCAGAAAAATTAGGCCTCGACATCGTTCCCGCAGAATGCCGTCCCAGGACGGATGGGTGAGCATCATATTCAATATCATTCTTCCGGTCTTTCCTCGTTGGATTCTTATGTGGCCTAATCTAAGAATTTATCTCTAAAAGTTGCGATCCGTTCTTGTCTGGCTTCAATCCTTAACCTGAACCTCAACCTTAACCCTGGTTGTTAGCATTTAGAGATGCTCCGTTGCCTCGATGAATTCCCTGACGCTGATGATGCGGAGACCATGATAGTCCCTCAGGGAAAGAAGGTCTTTATCCCCGGTCACAAGATACATGACTCCGGCCGAGACGGCACAGGATAGGAACTTATCATCTTCCGGATCTGAACTGACCCCACGGACGGGGTGCATGACTTCCGTAACCTCCACGTAGGGAAGGACTTCTTCGTCAATCACTGCCTTGATTTCTTTCGAGGAGAGACGAAATCTGGGATAACTCAAAACGGTGACGAGCTCATTAAAAGTCTGTCTGCTGACCACCGGGGTGATCTTTCCTCCCTGCCACCTATCGACGAGTTTGGAAAGTTCTCCCCGAAACAACAGGGCCGAAATAAACACATTGGTATCCAGGACGACTCTTAAGCCTTCTTTTGCCCTCTTGCCCACCGCACCCCCCCGATGACGTCTTTTTCCGTCAATCCCAGCTTCTCGACCTTCTCCCGTATTTTCTCAAGGGGGGAGCCAGCCGTCATGATCCTGACCGGTGTAAGGCGAATAGCGTTTCCATCGATCGCAACGTCGAAATAATCGACCTCTCCGAAGGTCTTCACGATCTCCTTGGGAAGGGTAATCTGGTTCTTCGAGGTCCTCTTTGCAAGCATACTTCCTTACCTCCTTACTGTAAGAATACATTACTTCCTTACAAATGTCAATGTTCTCCCACTTTTGCCAGGAATTTCGCAACAGGGGGGAGCAGCAATAGCCAGACCGAGGAAATCGGGTACGTGGAAGGACCAAATGGTTGCGGGATGGCCCAGAAAGGGGTAAGAGGCATTTTCGCAACAGGGTTTTGAGCCAAAAATCGAGGGGGAAGCAGCACGGAGGCAAGAGGTCTCCGTTATCCCTGAAAGGGAGAAACAGGAAGGTCGCAAGATCGAAGGCGAGGCGGTTGAACTATCCTCCTCGTAAGGAGACCCACGGAGCAGGAATGTCCATGACGACTAATCCCAGATGGAGTTCGTTAGCCAAACCGATCAAGGTTAAATAGATGCGCCGTTGAGGTTTGAGATTCCCGTAATAGAAACTCTGCAAGAGCATGAAAGCAATGAAGAGGGTCAGGACGAAATTAAGGATAGCCGTAGGGTGATGCTTGAAACAGTGATCAAGAGACCAGTGCGTCACCAAGGTGTGGAATAAATCGTTTTCAATTTCCCAGCGTCGATGAGCGATGTGCCAGAGCATTCGGGTGGGCATTTGGGACATGGAGAGCGTCGTCACCCACCACCAGTGATGAACCTCGGTCTCTTCGACCCATTGGTGGTTTTTGCGATGTCGTTGGGTCACTGTTTCCTCCGTGTGGAGAACTCGCAGAGGCACCTCAATCCCTTCCGCCGTGCTAAAGCCTTCGGCATCCCAGGCCCGGATCTGAGATCGCCCTTCTTCCCAAACTTTCGGTTTCTTCAGAGAGAAGACACCTTGGGCATCCTGAAGGAGCACCCGCTGTTCTCCCTTGAGCACGCTGATCACCTGTTTGTGATGTTTTAGACAGAGGTTATAAAAGGGGGCTTCCGTATAAATGGCATCGGCTAAGGCCACATCAAAGAAGCGTCCATAGCGATCTATCACACGCTCCAGCAGTCGCTTGGCCGCAATCACCTCTCCCTCTCCGGGCCGAATCATCTCCACATCCAGAGGCATCGCGATCGGGAATCCCACTAAATGAAAGACGACCCCGCGATGATAATACTCGGTCACCTCTTCATCTTTGACCTTGACCGTCCGTTGACAACATTGGGGACAACATCGAGATCGACTGGGAAAAAAACTCGTGGCCATCAAAGACCCCCACCCGCAGAGGCCACTTGTTTCGGAGGGCTTTGTTTCGCTTCAGTCGATGGTTAATCCGAGAGAGCCTCACTCGCAACGGATCGGGTTCCATCAAACTCATGACATCCCCCATCCGGTCGGCACTGGGTTTGATCTTGCCGATCAACTTCTCCACCCGCTTGGGCTGTCGGCTCTCTTGTTCCATCCCATGGAGGCTTCTGTGGCGCATCACAAACAGGAACAAGACACTTCCCCAAATAGCGACGGTAGGAATCCGGGGGCGCTTCCGGGCATCGCCAAGCGTGCGGAGCTGTGTGCCAAAATCGAAGACCTTTTCGATGTAGCAGCAGAATCGTTTCATCATGGGCGTTTCCCTTTCAATTGTTCTTTCTTCACCAAGAATCGTTTGAGACAGAACTCCGAGATCTGCTCCATCAACTGCCAAGCTTCCTGATAATTGACAACCCATTGACGGACCGCCTGTTCCATAGTTAGAGGGACATGGATCATCTTTCGTTTTTTGCCCACCCGCAGCGCCAGATAAAGGCCGGGATGAAGTTCGCCTCGGGTGCACTTGCAGCCGGGCTTCCCACAAGTCCGCTGCATGGTGACGAGGCTACCGCAGAGAAAGGGTTGCTCGTGAAGGATCTGGGCGAGACGGGATCGAGCCCGACGTTCCGGGTCGGGCAGGTGGCTTCGAGGGCGCATGAGGATTCACCTCCTTTCGGATTTGTCTGATATATCTATATATATCAGATATCACCGGCTTGTCAAGCAATTTTTCGAATGCGAATTTGCTCAGGGTAGGTTGTGTGGGCTTAAGCTATGGAATCCATGGAGGGTTCGTAAAGAGGAAAAATCGATTTGCGGAATTCCTGGTTGAATCGGAGTAAAACTACCCCAATTCAACGAAGTGGGAAGAATGAAGGGAGCGGCCAAATCGGTTGCTCCCTTTTTTTGTTGATATGGAGATTGAGCAGAAATGACAAGAACCTTCGAGACTCACGACCTGTACCTTTCGGCAGCAATAATGCTCGTCGGGTTCAAGTTAATCGACCTAAAGAGAGACGAAAGGGGCAGGGGGCTCTTCATATTTGAAGACCGACCCGACAGATCCCGAAATTGTGAGAGGATACTTTTCGGGACAGCTCAGTGGGAGTTTCAAGGCTTTTGCCAACGCATGGGCAGACCTTAAAAGCCTTGTGAATGAGATGGAGATGGAGAAAAGAGATGGACAGCGGAATAAACAATAACCCTACCTATTCCGATTATCTCGCTGCTGGTTTTGTTCCTCTTTACTGCAAGGGCTATCATCCCAAATACAACTTAGGCCAGGACTACAAGACGGCAAAGGAGCCACCCTTTAAAGGCTGGAACAGCCCCGGCTATGTTCCCCCTACGCTCGAAGAAATGCGGATTGGGAAAAGGCCCGGGGCTGGATTGGCTGGAAAGTCCCCGTTGGCCTGCATGGCCTCGACTCCGAAGACCAGGAGACTATCAGACATTGCGACATGCTTTTGAATCGCTTGAATATCGAACCGCAAAGCCAGAACACAAACCGGGGCAGACAATACTATTTCCGTTGCCAGCAGAAGTTATCCGGGAGTGGCAAGGTTTATACACGATCAGGACTTGTATTCACCTATCGGGCCGCTGAGAGGAATTACGTTATCTTACCGCCTACGAACGGCCGCACATGGGGAGCTTGGAAAAATCCAAGGGAGCTTCCTGAGCTACCTCATGAATTCCTGCCCTACGATCGACACGACCCCGACCAAGTTCTGAATTGTCTTGCATGGCAGATTAGAACCGCATACAGGGAGGGTCATTTTTCGGGCTATACCGATTTAGACGCTGCATTCATGGCTTTGCTCGTTGACTGCAACATAGAAGAGCAACAGATTCAACGGGCCTTTGAGATCACCTTTGGGGCCGATTTTGACCAGAGGCGCACCGGGCTAATGTATAGACGTACCCTTGACAAGATGCGAAATGGGGACCCGGTTATAGGGGCGGGATCCTTCATGCAGCGAGCTAAGGAAGAGGGATTACTCGAAGTTGAACGCTTCGCACGGGAACTCCAAACTGTCACAAGGACAGCCCTGGTAACTGCAGAACAAGACTGGCCTGACCCTATACCTTTTGACGAATACTCCTCGCTCCCAGATTTTCCTGTTGATGCATTAGGGAGTCCAGGACGGGAAATGGTAGAGGCAGTATCGGAAGTGAACCAGGTTGACCCCGCCCTGCCGGCAAGTGTCTACCTTGCTGCCGTTTCCACGGCCTGTGCAAACAAGGCAAATATTGATCTGAAAACCCACAAAGAGCCTTCCAACTGCTACCTCTGTCCAGTTTACGATTCGGGGAACCGGAAAAGCAGCACTGTAAGCGAAATGGCAAGACCGCTCTATGAATTTCAGCAGACCCGTCAAGAGGAGATGGTGTCTGCTATCCTGGATGCGCAGAATAGTTACAAAATCAGGGAGAAGAGGCTTGAGAGGCAGCAGAAGAAAGCGGCAGAGGAGAAAGACCCGGATAAGAGGCGGCAGTTCGAGAACGAAGCCAGCAAGATAGCCCGGGATCTAGCCGAGAATCCCGTACCAAGAAGCCCCATCTTTCTTGTTGACGACGTAACCCCTGAAAAGATGGGTATCCTCATGGCAGAGAACCGTGAAAGGATGAGCATAATAACCCCGGAAGGCGGGCTCTTCGAGATCATGGCGGGACGGTACTTAAAAGACGGTGTAGGGAACTTCGATCTTTTCCTGAAAGCCCATGCAGGTGATTTCTGGAGTAATCACAGAGTAGGCAGAGAAGCAAAGACCATGCAGACTCCGGCATTGACTCTTTGCCTTGCGGTACAGTCCGGAGTCATTGAAGAGGTCGGGAAAAACCGTCATTTCCGGGGGCGGGGGCTGCTCGCCCGTTTCCTCTACGCGCGTTGTAAATCCCGATTGGGTTATCGGGAGAGGCAGAAAACAAGTATTCCTCCTTCGCTGACTCAACGTTACAGAAATCATCTATTCTCACTTCTGGAGATTCCCTTCACATTGACGAATTTAAAACTGTCGCCGGAAGCCCAACGCACCTGGGATGAATTCTATAACGATATTGAAAAAGAGATGAGGCCCGGCGGAAGCCTTCAATACCTGGCCGACTGGGGCAGTAAGCTACCCGGGGCCGTGGCCCGAATCGCCGGTCTTCTCCATTTCGCCGAGTATGAGGCAGGAGCCATAGATCTTCCGATTTCTGTTGATTCCGTGAGTGCTTCCTGTGTAATAGGGGCTTACTTTAAAGAACATGCCATAGCGGTTTTTGGATTGATGCAGGAAGACAGGAGATTCAAGCTTGCCCGGCAGATACTTGACTACGTGGACCGTATAAGGCCGGAAACCTTCAAAGGCCGGGACATCATGCACCATACGAGTATCAGTGTCATGGAAGAAGTGGAACAGGGGCTGAAGGTTCTCTTGGACCGGGGATATATTCGGGAAGGTGGCGCCGAGGGATCGAACAGGGCCGACAATTCCGGACCAGGCCGTCCGAGCGCCAAGACCTACCGGGTGAACCCTAAAGTATTTGAGAGGAAAAAATGAATATGAAACCATTTACAAAATTAACAAAATTCTGGCCAAATGTGATTTTGTAAATATTGTAAGTGTTTTCTTGGGATGTTCCAGCATGAATCTCCTGGAGAAGTACCGATCCAAGCTAAACGACGCACGACAGCAAATGAACGACAGAGAGCGGTTTCTATCGAGTCTAACCGAAGAGAAACGGTTCATCTTCGAAGAACGGGCTGCAATCATGGAGTATGATGGGGGACTGCCCCGGGCGGAATCAGAGAAGACGGCAATGGCGTACCTTTTCTGCCAAGGAAGCGACGGGGATCAGTCTTGTGCGACCTGCTGTCCGGGATCTCCCGGGTCCTAATCTCAGCTTATGAATGGCCTAGGAAATGACCTACTTGACCTCCCATGAGCTTGCCAGGCGTTTTCGTGTAACGGAACGTCAGATCTGCAAACTCGCCCGGATAGGGTATCTGCCGGGGATCAGATTCGGAAAACTCTGGAGATTCAGAGAAGACGTGATCGAGGAATGGGAGAAGAGGCAGATGCCAACGAACGATATCGAAAAGTTGGCAAACGAAATTCTGAATGGAGGTTGACAGAAGTGTCTTCTTGCGGTAATCTGGCCCGTATGGGAAGAAAGAAGAAATACAAGGCTCCCCAGGGACTTGTTAAGATGCCTGGTTCTCCATTTTGGTGGATCGTGTGGAAGAATCTCAGGAAATCCACTGGAATTCCCCTGGCCGACATAACAAAAGCCACGATTCTTCTCCTCGAAGTCCAGAAGAAATGGTACGAAAAGCAGGACAAGGTTAGGGAAATACTGGGGCAATCGATTCCTTTTGCGAAGCTGATCGAGCGCTATCTGGCAGAGATCAGTCCGAGTAAGAAATCAGCCCGATCTGACAAGACAAACTCGATCTATCCACTGAAATATTTTGGAGTCCGTCCCATCGACGGAATCAAGCCTCAGGATATCTACAAGTATTTTGAGTGGCGGAAGGAGCAAAAATCGGAGAGGACCAAGAAGACTGTTTCCGGACCCACCATGAACCGGGAAAAATCTCTGATTTCCGATGCGTTCTCCAAGGCCATCAGGTGGGGCTATGTCGAAGGAAACCCGGTGAGGCAAGTGGAAGGATTCCGCGAGAACAAGAGGGACCGTTACATCACCGATCAAGAATTCGAAGCCATTAAGAAAGAAGCTCGATCTATCCCAAATGCTCGCCACCTGTCTGACATCATGGATGTACTTTATTACACGGGCCAAAGGTCGGGTAAGATCCTTACGCTGAGATGGAGTCAGGTTGATCTTAAAGAACGAAGGATTCTCTTTGGGGAAAGCTCCAGCACCAAGAGGGTACCGGATGAGATCTGGATAAGCCAGCCCCTCTTTGAGCTTCTTTCTCGCATGAAGGCGGTGAGAGGATTGCAAAAGGTAGTGGGCCCCTATGTTTTCCAGAAGCGAGGTGGGAAACCGTACCGATCACTTAAAACTTCATGGAAGACCTGTTGTGAAAAGGCGAAGGTCAAAGATGCTCGGATACACGATATTCGGCACAAAAGCTTAACGGACATGGCGAAGAGGGGATACTCACTTCAGGAAATAGCCAAGGCAGCAGGTCACACCCAGATATCAACCACAATGAGATATACTCATTTGAGGGCAGAGGATACGAAAGAGGCATTGGAGAGTTTAGGGAGGAAGCAATAAGTCCGACAGTGAGACGTTTGAATTTTGGAATTGGTAGTCTGAGAAGTTTAAAAGCTCGCCTTTAATCGAAGTGGCCAGGGAGGAATAGTGGGCAGGAAGAAAACGGGATACGATGCCCCGGAAGGACTGGTAAAGTTATCACCGTCTCCATTCTGGTGGATTAATTTTACTCACAATGGGAAGCTGATAAGACAAAGCACAAAAACGAGAAATCTGGAGGAAGCGATAACAATATTGGAGGAGGTTAAGAGAACCTTGAGTTCTTTAGACCCGCGGTCGAAGGCTATCGTTGAAAGTTACCTGAAGAATCGAGGAAAAGAACGAAAATTGACCCATTTTGCCGGAGAATTTTTCAAATGAATTTCAAAAATTCTTCAACGAATTATGTAAACCAAGCTAAGTTATTGAAATTATAAGCCCACGGACGGATTTGAACCGCCGACCCGCTGATTACAAATCAGCAGCTCTACCACTGAGCTACGTGGGCATTCCGGAGTGATTTCTGCGGAGGTAATTCCCTTTGAAAATCTTCGGTTCAGTGTAGCAGATTTCAGCCGTCTCTGCAATATCTTGCCTTTCTTGCCCGCCTTCACTTTTCTAAAAGTCTGTAATATCCCCAAGGAAAACCTGACTCTCTCGGGAGCAAAGACAGTATTCACCACAGAGCCACGGAAGTCACGGAGGAGTTTTCCTTCTTTTGTCCGGCCGTTGTTTGTCAAGGTTTACGTTGACATTATGTCATAAATGACATATATTGAGATTGAATGAAAGGAAAAGAGAAGCCGTTAGTCTGGTTACACGGCGAGATAAAGACTCCGCCGCTTTCGTGCGCAGCAAGGATTGAAACGGGCTATTTGCTGCGCAAACTGCAGCGGGGGGAGTTACTCTCGCTGCCTCATTCACGACCGATGCCATCGATTGGTTCGAGATGCCACGAGCTCCGTATCGATGATCAAAACAAGACGTGGCGCATTGTGTATCGAATTGACCGGGATGCCCTCGTCATTTTGGAGGTATTCGAGAAAAAGACACAAAAAACGCCCGGGGAGGTAATTGAAAACTGTAAACGAAGGATTCGCCTTTATGATGCCTGATGGAGGAAGAAGGATATGAAGAGCGCAAAGAAGAAACAACTTGAAACAGCAGGATGGAAGGTTGGCACGGTTGCGGAGTTTCTGCAGCTTTCACCTGAAGAATCCGCCTATATGGAGATGAAACTAGCATTGAGTAGGAATCTTCAAGAACGCCGGAAGGACAAAAACCTGACTCAGGAGCAACTCGCTCGTCTCCTGAAGTCAAGTCAGTCGAGGGTAGCAAAGATGGAAGCAGGAGATCCTTCCGTTTCTCTTGATCTGCTTGTTCGTTCATTGTTGATTCTGGGAGAATCACGAAAGACTCTCGCTAAGATTCTGTCCGAGCCGCGTTCTGCATTTGTGGGTCAGACCTGACTTTGAACTTCCATGGCGTCCGCCCTGCGTGCATTTAGCAGCACCCCTTGCGCCTTACGACTCACGGTCTTTTGGCCCTATGCTCCATGCGCCGCGCGATTCTTTGTGCATGCAGCCCGTATCAGGTCTGTGGTGCCTCACGAACCTGCCATGAAAGTTTTATCAACATCCGTATGGGGCGACATCCCGGCCGAGGCTTAGGCCATTTACCCTCTCAGCCGGGGGGGGGGGAAGAAAATGATCTCCTGAAGCAGCAGAACGCCATCCAGGCGAAGCTGACCGAGCTTGCGAAGAGAGAAGCCGAACTCCGGCCGTTGAGCATGTCCTGGAGCACGGCAGCCTGTCCATCCAGGACTTCGAGCGTCTATGTCCGGAGGTCAACCGCCGAACTCTTCAGAGGGACCTGAAAAAAATGGTCGAAGAAGGATTGCTCTTAACCGAAGGTGAGACGCACAATCTGGTTTACCGCCTCGGGGAAAAGAGACATTGACCCGTTCGACGGCGCTAAACCCCGCCCTCGAAGGCGGAGATGGGAAGCGCCGCTCAGGGTCTACCCTGAGCAAGCCCCGGCAATTATGCTGGGGAGTCGAAGGGTTGATTTTTGCGACAGGTTTGCGACAATTTTCACGACAGGATTCGCGACATATCCCCGGTCTTGCGCGGGACGAAATCGGACTTGATGTCCCGCCGATATCTCTTCCTTCCTCGATCAGTCATTCTCCCTCGATGTATCTTTCTTCGTCTGGGCCGTAGTGAAGCCTCCCGCCCTTGCAGGCGGGGCTTCCTGGCAATGAAGTGTCGTCCATATAGTGCCTCTCCCCCTATATGCCGGGTCGAGGTACATTCCGACCAACATAGGTTACAAAATTAACTGATAATCACGATTACCTTTCTTCCCACTATCTTCCCACCATTTCGGTTTCTGAATGGACTTTATGGTCGAGAATTTGATTCATTTCAATATTATTAGCATATCTTCCTGCGCCCCTCTGGTTGGGAGGGGTGGATTTTGGCAAGATATGTTCAACTTCTGGAACCCTAAGATTTAGATCGTCGACTTCTTCTCCGTGATCTTTTGCAAATTTCACTCCTTACGACATTTCAACCCATAGGAAAGGGAACGAATCCGGGGGATAGGTTTGTCTTGCATATCGAAGGCCTTTCACAAGGGACCCATCTTGCCAAAATAGATCAGCTTCTGTTTCGAGCACATAAATCTTAGCACTTGCCCTGCCTGTTTCTTGACAAACCACCTTCCTTTCTTTATATTCAGCTCATTTCACAACAGCATCTCATCTTTGTATATCGGATTTGTTTTGCCGACTCTAAGCTCATCCGTAGGGGAACAAAGGAATAATCGCGTATGCAGAAAAAATGTTTGAAACGGTTTAGAGTGTTTGCAGCAGCGATATTTCCCATCCTGGTCTTGTTCTCGGCCGCCAGTGTCAAAGGAAGCGATCAGTCGGATAACATTGACCCGTTTATCCAGAAATACATTTCCCGGAATGTTGCTCAAATCGGGCAATCCAGTCAGCTCATCTTTGCAACCAATAACGACCGCTCTTCGTTTCACGTCACAATTCATCTCGTGGAAAGGAACAATGGCGCGTGGCGGCTTGCCTCTCCCGGATTCGCCGGCTCTATCGGAAAGCAGGGATTTGCCCCGATCGGAGGGAAGAGAGAGGGAGACGGAAAATCCCCGAGCGGTATTTTCACTCTGGGGACGGCTTTCGGTTATTATCCGTCGGTTGCAACCAAGATGCTTTACCGGGAGGCCACGGACGAGGACTACTGGGTGGATGATGTCGATTCAGAAGACTACAACAAATGGATCAGGGGTAAACCCAGCGCGGCCTCCTGGGAAAGGATGAAGAGAGATGATGATAAGTATAAATATGGACTCGTGATCGAATACAACACGAACCCTGTTGTAAAAGGGATGGGGAGTGCGATCTTCTTACACGTATGGAAAGACGGACAGGCGACCGCGGGCTGCGTTGCCATGCCCGAGGAGAGGGTTCTAAAGATTCTCGCATGGCTCGATCCTGCCCAAAAGCCCCTTATCATCATGGGCGTGGAAGATGAGCTGGCGGCCGGGTTAGCATTCCCCATGGAAGTCAAAACAGCAGTGAACCTGGCCCGAAGGGCAGATGATCTTGTCAATATTAAGGAGATAAACCCCCGGATCATGGTTGATATCAAATATGCCACGGAAGACAATTTCACCGGGAAGAAACTATATGATTCAAATGCCTGTTTTTTGAGGCGGTCGACCGCCCTCAAACTGAATACCGTGCAGAAGGAACTCGAAAAAATGGAGCTCGGTCTAAAGGTATGGGACTGTTACAGGCCGGTGGCCGTGCAGAAGGTCCTCTGGGCTGTCCTTCCCGATGAGCGATACGTGGCAAATCCCAAAACGGGGTCCCGTCATAACCGGGGCTCGGCAGTCGACGTAACTCTTGTGGATCGCCACGGGAACGAACTTCTCATGCCGACAGCGTTCGATGATTTCACCCCCCGGGCCCATCGCCGATACCAGGACCTTCAGAAAGAAGTTATCATGAATCGGACGCTTCTCGAAGGCCTGATGAAAAAGGGGGGATTTATTCCCCTGCCCGAGGAATGGTGGCATTATGATGACGAAAAATGGATGGAGTCTGAGATGATCGATGTGCCTTTTGAAAAGCTCTTGAAACATTAGCGGGAAGGCTGAAAAACGCCCATCACCTTTGTTCCCCTCAACCCTCGTCGTTGTGGCATGCACTCAGGTACATGCCACTTCTCGGGATTCGGCGCCTTGTCTCTGGGCATTCTTTGAGCATCCTCGAATAGAGAGCTTTTCCGCAACATGTTAGCAAATGCAGGCATTTCATTCGAAAATCTCTGCTGATTTGCTCTTTTCCAAAGAGGGGGATATCCACGTGCAAAATCAAGGAGAAATTTGAGTACAATATCCCGAAAACATAGACCGACTGCAGCTTGAATAATAAAGGAGATCTTGGTGGGTGAACAGAGTGCTTTGGTCCGGGGATTGACACCGTTTCATGCCGGGGCCCTTGTGGTGGGCACGGTGATCGGAACTGGGATTTTTCTCAAAGCGGGGATTATGTCCCAAACCGTGGGCGCCGCTCACTGGATGCTCCTCGCCTGGGCTGCGGCGGGGATTCTTTCCTTTCTCGGCGCTCTCGTTTACGCCGAAGTCGGGAGCCTCTTTCCCAGGGCCGGCGGCGAATATGTCTACATGCGCGAAGCTTACGGCGATCTCATCGGTTTTCTATACGGTTGGATGCGTTTCTGGATCGCTTCACCCGGCTCGATTGCCGCCTTTGCGGTGGGCGGGGCAACCTTCCTCGGAGCTGCAAACATTCCCGGCGTGAGCACCGTTCCGCACTCCTCTCGCCGTCGGGCTCATCCTTTTCTTTACGGGGCTGAGCTGCCTGAGCGTCCGTTTCGGCGGACGGATTCAGTCCTTCGTCACCTCATTAAAGGTCTTGATCATCATAGGGCTCACGTTTGCCATCTTTATATTGAGCCCCACGGGGAACTGGAGTCATTTTCTTCCCCACACCGCGGGCGGGACCTGGCCCGGTTTTGCCGCCTTCGGAACCGCGGTTCTGGCTGCACTCTGGGCCTACGATGGTTGGAACAATATGCCCATGGTGGCGGGCGAAATTCAGAACCCGCAAAGGTCTATTCCGCTATCGCTCATTATCGGGGTGGGCGGCGTGATGCTCATCTATGTCCTCGCCAACATCTCCTACGTGTACGCCCTTCCGTTTACGGAGCTCCTCAGTGCCAACTCCAGGCTTCATCCGGAAGGGTTGCCCGCAGCAACGAAAGCGGCGTCGACCTTTCTCGGGACCTCCGCAATGGTTCTTCTTTCGACCGCTTTTTTCATCTCGGCCATGGGCGCACTCAACGGCTCGGTCCTCACGAGCGCCCGCATCCCGTATGCCATGGCTGCAGAAAACATGATGCCAAAGTTCCTGGCGGCCGTTCATCCCAGGACCCACGTTCCAGTGCGATCCGCTCTTATCCAGGGCGGGTGGGCGGCTGTCCTTGCAGTCTCGGGGACCTTCGATCAGATCACGGATTACGTCGTCTTCGCGGGATGGGTTTTTTATGCACTGGCCTCCATTTCACTCGTTATTTTTCGTTTCAGGATTCCTGATGCCCCCCGCGGCTACCGCATCCCGGCTTATCCCTGGCTACCGCTCTTCTTTGCCGTAGTCGCTGTAGCGCTTCTCATCAATACGCTCATGACTTCTCCCAGGGAATCGCTCACAGGATTGGTCTTTATCGCCTCCGGTGTGCCGGTCTTTTTCTGGATGCGCCGATTAAGCGGAGCGAGATGGCCGTGTTCTTAGAGAAGTCTCTGGGAGTAGCGGCTCCGCCTGCCTGCACGGGAACGGTATTCTCCGACGTAAACGTTACAACCCTCGGAGAGAATTTCTGCGGGTTCATCGAGAAGCTTGCAGCCGACGGAATCACAGGAGGCTGCGGCGGGGAAAATTTCTGCCCTAATGATCCTGTGACAAGAGCACAAATGGCAGTGTTTCTCGTTGCAGCACCCCCGCCATTGAGTCCGTAAGATTATTGGGGAATAGGAAACCTCGACGAAATCGAAGGCAGGACCAGAAATGGTTTCGCCTTTCTTCTTTATTCTCCGGTCACACTTTCCATCGGTAATCATCACTTATTCGCGTAGCCTCGATGCAAAGAGGTAGGTGGAAGCGTTAGCGGAGATCACAGCAGAACTTCCTTTTTTCGGGCCTCAGTATCTGCTATCTCTCTTGCGCTTTCGGGAATATCCGAAAGCGCAAGATATGATTTTCATCGCTTGAACTGGGATGTTCGATTTATTCACGGAATCATGAGGTGTCCCCTAAAGAACACACGGAAACAAAAACATGAAAAAAAAGGGGTGAGCGGGAGTCCGGTCCACCCCTTTTGCTACTGGTATGGTCAGATCAGGTCAGGGTCGCAGGAACGGGATTAAGTTGCTACTGACTGGAAATCGGTGGCTCGCCTGTTCCAAATCCATTCGGGGGGCCATGGTTTAAATGGGTTACAAAATGTGATGATAACCATGATTACCTTTCTTCCCACTATTTTCCCACCATTTCGGTTTCTGAATGGACTTCATGGTCGAGAATGTCATTCATTTGCAATGTCATTAGCATACCTTCCTTCCGCCCCTCTGGTTGGTAGGGATGGATTTTGGCAAGATATTGGACCATAGCGAAGGGCGTGTTTTTCCCGTCCGAGCCGCGCGTTACTTCCTGTGTTCTAGGTGCAATCCTCACCCGGTGAAGGGTCCCACGGCATTTTCACAGATGCACGTGCTTGCCCTCCTCGTTGATTTTCTTTTCTTAAACAGGTACATAGAATCAGGTGTGCTTGCGCCTCATTCCGCCGTGGGACGGATCGTTCGCCGGATTCTGCGATGGAAGAAATAGAGCGGGTCAGGCAATCATAATTCACTCTATATACATTGAGCGACTGCCTCTTACAGTTTCCCTTCCTATTGACGACCGAGCTCCTGTTCGGCGAGAACGGATTGGTGATGCAACTTACCAAAGGCACAATTCAACCCCCAGGTGATTTCACCGCGAGCTTTGCACGTAACGTCTCGCACTTCATGCTCGCCCTACATCTGTTGCTGCTCGTATTGACAGCCGCCGACGGGGCATGGGCCACGTCCTCATGCAGCCAGGGGGACGAGACCAGCATCTGGACCGCGCCGCTCGTGCCGCGGCCGGGCGACAAGCTGCAGGTCCTGTCGGTCGCGACCGGCGGCGAGCTGGAAGAGCTGCTGGTCACGGACCCCGCGGGCCGCCAGGCCAAGCTGCCCACCGTGAAAGCCGGCGGCCCCCCTTGGAGCCTTCGGGGGGTGCTGCTCGCACCTGCTCCCGGTAGCTATCGTATCGAGGCGATGCGGGCGGGCCGGGTGGTGGCCTGCGCCGAGGTGAAGGTCGGCGGGGGTGCCGGGAACCGGGGCAAAGGGGAGTGGGATGTGGCAACGCAGGCGCTCTATGCGGCCTGGATCGAGCACCTGTTCGATGCCCCGCCCGAGGAATCCTTGAGCTTCCCTTCGTTGGAGCCCATACTGCGCGACTCCCAGCGCAACTTCCTCTACGACTACCTGAACAGGGGTGAGGACAGGCAGGTGCCGGCCAAGCCTGATTGCGCCGACCTGCCTTATTTTCTGCGTGCCTACTTTGCCTGGAAGCTCGGCCTGCCCCTCAGCTATCGCGCCTGCAGCCGGGGCAGTGCCAGCAGCTCGCCGCGCTGCGGCCCTCCTGAGATCGATCATACCTTCGTCCGCACCGCCGCTCCTGCCGGCGCCTTCGTGAAGGTGAGCCGCAGGATCATGGACAGGGTCACCTCCGGCGGTGGACGCACAGCGCTGCGCGATGACGCCACCGACTTCTATCCGGTGCCGCTCGAGCGCTCGGCCCTGTGGCCCGGCACCGTCTTCGCCGACCCCTATGGACATACCCTGGTCATCGTCAAGTGGGTCCCCCAGACGGAGAAGCGCAGCGGACTCCTGCTCGCGGTGGACGCCCAGCCCGACAACTCGGTCGCCCGCGAGCGTTTCTGGGAGGGGAACTTCCTCTTTGCCGCAACACCGAGCGCCGGCCCCGGCTTCAAGGCCTACCGTCCCCCGGTTTCCGGCGGCTCAAGAGGCGGATGGCGCCCGCTGTCCAACAACGCCCTCAATGGCCGCCTCGGCATGCCGCCCTTTTCGACCGAGCAGGAAGGCCTTACGCCCGGGGAGTTTTACGCGCGAATGGAGCGGCTCATCAACCCGCGCGGACTGGACCCGGACGCGGCCTACGCGGCCACCCTGGATGCGCTGATGGAGAAACTCGAGGCCCGCGTGCGCTCGGTCGACAACGGGGAAGTGTACATGCGTGCCCACCCGGCAACAGTCGTTCCCATGCCGCGCGGCCCGGCCATCTTCGAGACCACCGGCCTCTGGGAGGACTACTCGACCCCGTCCCGGGACATGCGCCTGCTGATCGCCATGAAGGTGCTGGCCGACCTGCCCGAGCGCATCCGCCGCCATCCTGAGCTCTACGTTCTGCGGGGCGAGGGCGCGACGGCCGCCGCGGCCCGAGTCGAGCGGCTCCATGCCCAAAGCATCCGGGAGCGCTTCATCACCTACTCCCGCAGCGACGGCAGTCCCTGGCGGCTGAGCCTGGCCGAGATCTACCAGCGAACGCCGGCGCTCGAAATCGCCTACAATCCCAACGACTGCGTGGAGCGGCGATGGGGTGCAGCTCCCGGCACGCCGGAATATGGAACGTGCCGCCGCCGGTCGCCCGCCGAGCAGCGAGAGCGCATGGAGGAGTACCGTCTCTGGTTCCGCGAGGGCCGCTGGCCCCCGCGCTACGGAAAGTAGAGGGGTCTGCCCTTGCCGCAAAACCGCTCAGATAAAAACCTATTCACGAATAGGATCCTTTGGGCCTCGCATTTTGGCAAGATACTCTCGGTTTTGGAGACCCAAAAGCCTCCCTTATTCTCACGATGACCGTAAGATGAAAAAAGCCATAGTAAAAGCACAAATTTACTGATGTGAATACAGATGTGGTTGTTAATGCCCTGTTTGAGGACAGTCTTATTTAGCTACTTAACCGCTTTCATTGTCTTGTCAATCCAGGCATTGACTTCTTTCTGTGCTTTCTTTACATCCGATCCGCGCACCGCCAAACCGTCGAGAAACTTCGACTCAGGGCATTTTTTCTTGAGGTCATTGACGCTACTGCCGAACCTGCTTCCCTCATGGGTGCAGAACGGAATGATCGTCTTGCCGCTTAAGTTGTATTCCTCAAGGAATGTGAACATAATCTGCGGCATCGTTCCCCACCAGATCGGGTATCCAATATATATGACATCGTACTTATTGATATCTGCAATATGCGTCTTAACTGCCGGACGGGCATTTTCGCGCTGCTCCTTCTTCGCAACCTCCGTGCATTCATCGTACTTATCAGGGTACGGAACAACCGGCTCAATCTTAAAAATATCTGAACCCGACAGCCGTTCGTGGATGTATCCTGCCATGACTGCGGTATTGCCTACTTTCAGATATCCGACGTTGTAATTTTCTCCGGCCCGCGAAAAATACGCAATCAGAACCTTTCCAGAATCCTTTGCAGATACATTGCTTCATCATCATTACTACCCCTCCCAGCAGCACATAGGCCGCTTTTTTCATAGAATTCTCCCCATAAATCCTTGTGGAGTTATCCCCCCGTTAGACCAGCCCTGCTGCGCAAAACCTTGCTCAGACTTTCGTTCGCATTATCCGCCTCTTTCTTGCCAACTTTGGCTTCGAGAACGGAGATCAGGCTCCTCATCTGCGCCTCGGTCAGGCCTGTATTAAACCCGACGCTAAAATGAGACTGCAACTGGGAGTTGAC
The DNA here is from genome assembly GCA_963731045.1 of uncultured delta proteobacterium. GTDB lineage: Bacteria > Desulfobacterota > BSN033 > BSN033 > UBA1163 > CAVSVC01. The sequence continues at coordinate 250,964 of CAVSVC010000058.1, forward strand.
CCCCTCCATACTGGCCAGGGCTGATAGGGTCGCGATCTCCCTGCTCTGGAAATCCAGGTTGTCGCGTCCGAAGATGTCTCCGAACAGGTGGTCCTTCAAAAAGTGATCTATGGCGGGAACGAAAGTATAGATCGCCCCGGTGACCGGCCTTCCTACCAGGCGTGTCTGAATTTCCGTTCCAAGTTCGAGCCTGCTTTTGTTAGCAGGCAGGGGACTTGCTTCCTTACCAATCTCGTCTTTGATGCCCTTCTTCTCCCGTTCTTCCATGACGCTCATAAAGGTGCTGATGCCGTTTAGGCTGCGCGGGAAACCCGAATAGGCGTACATCTGCACGAGGATTTCCTTGATTTCATTGAGGGTCAAACCGGCATCCAGCCCTTCGTTCAGGGCCGTTTTCAGTTTCTGCAGATCGCCGTTGGCAGTGAAGGCGGCAATGGGGACGATACTTTGCTGTTTTGCACTCAGAGCCTGATGAGCGTCCATATTTTGTGCCTCCGCAATGGCTACAAAACCAAACATTAAGGCAAATATAACTTGCCGGAAACGCTGTGTGTTCCTTATTCATGATCAACTCCTTATTTACCGTTGTATTGCTCGTCGGTGACCTTTTCCATCCATTCAACGTTTTTGCCGTTGATTGTTCCTGTGATGGCGATATGCGTCATTGCGGTGGTGGGTGAAGCTCCGTGCCAATGTTTTATTTTTGGCGGGCACCAGATCACGTCTCCCGCCTTGATTTCCTCTATCGGGCCTCCCCGCTCCTGTGTCCGGCCAACGCCGGCGGTAACGATCAGGTGCTGCCCTGTCGGGTGAATGTGCCACGCGGATCTGGCCCCCGGCTCGAAGGTGACATACGCGCCGGAAACGTGCGCATTATCCTTTGCAGGGAACAGGGGGTCAACACGGACATTGCCGGTAAAGTATTCGGCAGGCCCTTTGGCGGAAGGCTGAGAGCCGGCCCGGGATATCGTCTGCGACTTTTTGTTTGCTTCGGCGGCTAGTGCCTGACCCGGAACAGCGCCTGCTGAAACGAGCAGAGAAAGTGCTAAAAGCATTGCGGTGTATTTCATGTTTCCATCCTTTCTGTCCCGTGATGAGTGGTTAAAGCCTCTCGCATGCGTGCGTTGGGCGAGCGTAAAGCCCGCCCCTCTACTCTATCTGATCAGCTTTTTGAGCCTGCCGCCGACTTGAGCGAAGCCATGTCGATGACAAAGCGGTACTTCACATCGGACTTGAGTAGTCTTTCGTACGCTTCGTTGACCTTCTGGATGGGGATGACTTCCACATCGGCGCTAATGTTATGTGAGCCGCAGAAGTCGAGCATCTCCTGCGTCTCGGAAATGCCGCCGATGATCGAGCCCGACAGGCTGCGGCGCCCGAACAGAAGGCTGAAGGGAGACACAGAGAAAGGCTTCTCCGGTGCGCCGACAAGCGTAAGGTTGCCATCGCGTCCGAGCAGGTTGAGATAGGCGTTGATGTCGTGATTCGCGGAGACCGCATCGAGGATGAAGTCGAAACTACCGGCGTGCTTCTGCATCTCGTCGGCGTTGCGGGAGACGACGACTTCGTCGGCGCCAACGTGGATCGCGTCTTCCTTCTTGTTGAGTGAAGTGGTGAAGACAACGACGTGGGCTCCGAACGCATGGGCAAACTTCACGCCCATGTGGCCCAGTCCGCCGAGACCGACCACGCCAACTTTCTTGTCCTTGGTGACGCCCCAGCGGCGCATGGGCGAGTATGTTGTGATTCCGGCGCGAGGAGGGCGCGGCTCCGGCAAGGTTGAGATTGGGAGGGAACCCGCAGAACAAAGCGTTCGTTGACAACCACGCTCTCGGAGTAGCCACCATAGGTAACGCCCCCGAGGTGCTTGTCCGGGGAGTTGAGGTGAGGGGTCTGGTTCGGGCAGAGCTGCTCAAGTCCATCCTTGCAATGGGGGCAGGTGCCGTCGGAGTCGACCAGGCAGCCGACCGCGGCAAGGTCGCCGGACTTGAACTGGCTGACCGCGGAGCCGACCTTGGTGACACGGCCGACGATCTCGTGACCCGGCACGATCGGGTAAACCGTTGGCATGATGCTGCTCCACTCGTTGTGAACCGCATGGAGATCGGAGTGGCAGATGCCGCAGGAGGAAGAGGATTTCGATCTGCACGTCGTGTTCAGTTGGATCGCGGCGATGGATCTTGGTAAGGGCAAGCGACGATGTTGCACTCACAGCGGAGTAAGCTTTGGCGTTGTACATGGATACTCCTCCTATTGGTTTGGTTTTCGGACGTGGTATTGTTTGTTGATAACCTTTCCCCTTCTAGTCGACAATCTTGCCGTCGAGCGCCTCAGCGATGGCGCTATGGGTCATTGCCGTGGTTGCCGTCGCACCATGCATTGGAAAATGGCTCAGTTCAAGCCTTTCTCCAGAAACTTGGACAGCAGGTCTGCGATTTGGAGATTGTTCAGATCCGAGAATGGAAAGTGCGTGTTGCCACGAATGCCTGTTTCAGGCAGATGCACCAGGGT